>JAGNDO010000096.1:2044-20194 GCA_018003515.1 Caldilineaceae bacterium | reverse complement strand
AGCTCGTGGTCCCCCGATCCGCCGGGGCGGTTGAGCCAGAGGGAGACGATGCGCCCGTCGGCCAGGACACACGGGGAGTTGTCGTTGGTGTACGCGGCGTTCACCCGCTCCGGCACGGAGCCACCCGCGGGCAGGCGCCAGATCATCTCCCCGTCCCAATCGCCCTCGAAGATGATGCTGCCGTCGGTGGCGTAGTCGGGATGATGGAGCGCGCCCACGTCGGGCAGGCCGGGCGGGCTGTCGGTCTGGTCGAGGACCGTGCGGAAGCCGGTCCCGTCCGTCCCCACTTCGCAGATGGCCCGGCTGGGATAGGAGGTGGGGCTGCAATCAATGAGCACTTTGCTGCCGCCTGAAATATCATCTGGGGAGAGGGCGGGCATGCTGTGGAAGGCGTAGGTCGAGGCCCCGGTGAGCAGCACGGGCGCGGACCATGTTCCCCCGGTGCGGCGCACGGCGAAGAGGTCTTGATCGTGGGGGCCATCACCGCCGGGATAGACAATCAGGGTGCCGTCGTTGTTGACCGCCCCCCCGCCCTCGGCGTGGATCACCCCATTTGGGGTCAGGACTGCCTCTCCGGCGGAGAGGTCTCCCTTCACCAAAGCCAGGCAATCCCAGCCCACGCAGTCGGCATGGAAGCGCTCCGTGCGCAAAACCAGCCATTGGCCGTTGGGCGAGACGTTAATCTGCCCGTCATTGCCGCCAGACGAGAGGGCGTTGAGGGCCGTCGAGATATTCTCCGGCGTGGCCCCGGACGCGGCCTGGATACGATAGACCATGCCGTTGTCCAGAGAATAGACGATGTTCCCCTGGGGATTGGTCGTGGGGGTGGTCGGCGTGGGCGTGGGCGTCCGGGTCGGGGTGGGCGTGGATGTGGCCGATTGACCCGTGGGTGTGGCCGTGGGGGTACGGGTTGGCGTTACGGCAGCGGGCAGATAGCCCCGCATGGCCGTGGGCAGATAGGTGAAGATGGATGGGATGTTGCTTTCCGGGTAAAAACGCAGGACCCCCTGGGGGTTTGCGGCATAAAAAGCGCCGTTGTCCGCCCGCACGGTCACATGGCGCACGCCATTTTGCAGGGTGGTTGTGACGGCATAGCGCTGATATGGGATTAGATCAAAGAGCAGATTGAGGCTGAGGGCCGTGGTCGGCGTGTAGGCGTAGGTGACCGCGCCCGAGGGGGCAGCGCCGTCCTGGGCCGTGGAAAAAAGGACCACCTGATTCTGACCTACGTCGGCGATGTGAACCCCGGCCATGCCGCCCGTGGCCTGGATGACCGTGGCCGCGGGCATGGGCGCCGCGCTGACATGGGCGGGCTGCATGACCGTGAGGAAGTTGTGATAGAGCGCCGTGTCCCCCGGCTCGATCTCCAGTCGCCATTCGCCGTAGGGGGTTTCCTCGAAGTCGTTGACCGGCCGGGGTTGGGCTTCGTTGTCGGCCCAATGCCAGTCAAAGTTCTCCCCGAAGACCCAGAACGATTTCTGCGCCTGTCCGCCCACCACCCGCAGATTGGCACCCGCGGGCAGGAGTACGTCCACGGTCAATCGCCCTTCACCCGAAAGCGCCGTGGCCCGATCCGCGCCGGTGTAGAGGGTTTCGCCGGGGGAGATCGTCGTGCCGGTTCCGCTGACCGTGGGCTGGTTGAGGGTGTGGATCAACAGTTTGGTGTTGGCCCCGCTGAAGCTGGCCTGGGTCACCCCAACTCGGTCGAAGAGGACCACATATTCGCCGATATCTTGATTGACAGGGCGCAGGTAGACTAGTTCCCGCTGGAAGCGGCTGACCTTGGGCAGATTGGCGCTGAAGGCCGTGTCCAGAGCTTGATAGTAGTCCGGGTTGTTGTAGGCTTTGGTGGCGTCGCCCAGGACGTAGGTGTAATCGCTGGTGTCGGAATTACGAAGCATGTCGCCCGTGTCGTATTGGGTGGCGTGGAGGTCCCAGCCGTCCGCGCCTTGGGGGGCGCGGCTGCCGGGAGACAGGGTGCGCTGGCCGCCGTCGTTGCTGACTGCGTCGGGCCGGGCTGTGGAGAAGTCCTCCGTCGGGTTGTGGACGACCAGGGTGTTGTGAGCGATGGTGCGCACGTAGTAGTTCTGGTCGTGGTACGAGAGACCGTCCCCGCTGTAGACGCCGCTGTCCACGGCCAGATCGCCATATTTGAAGAGGGTGAAGCTGTTCTGGTCGAAGTGCTGATGATACGAAAAGTGGTCGCCGCTTTGGAAGGTGAGGTAGGTGGCGGAAGGATCCGTGTCCGCTGGGCCGCTGGGCCAGCCGGAGCGCATGAAGACCGTCCCGGTGCCCAGGGCGACGTGGGTGTTTTGGCCGTTGGGGTCAAGGGCGGGGGATTGGGGATCAAACCACAGAAACTCTTCGTGATAAAGGAAGCTCATGGAATTATCCGTGGGCGGCGCGGCCAGATAGCTTTGCAGCCGTTGCGCCCGCAGATCCGTCGGGAAGTGCTCGATCAGCATCAGCCCCATGATGCGCTCGTAGTTGGCCATGCTGCCCCGGTTGCGCTCCGTGTCCCCGGTGGAGACGTAGGGGTGATAGTCATAGCCCCATTGGTCTGCGGTCCCCGGCCAGCGGTGGAGGAGGAGATAGCCCAGCCGCTCTTGGAACCAGCGGGTGCTGAGGAAGAGATTTTCGCCCGTGGCCGAGGTCCAGGCTTCCACGGCCTTGATGCGGGGATAGTTGGCGATCCAGTCGTAGATCATGCCCTCCGGCCAGCCGCCGCCGGGGGCAATGCGGTCCAGCATGGCCTGGTCCGAGTCTCGGAAGCGGGTATATCGGTATTCGTTCAGCCATTGAATGGCCCGGTCATTTTCACCATAGGTGGCCAGGCCGATCATGGCGTAGCTGTAGCCAAAGCGGGGCCAATAGTTGCCCCAGCCCGGCACATCCTCGCCCTTGGGGACGTCATCGCCCCAGGCGTTGAAATAGGTGATAAACGTAGTGCGCTGAGCCGGGCTGAGTTGGGCATGACACCAATCGTAGATGATGGCCAAATCTCCGGCCTTGGTGGGCCAGTCGCCGGGATCGAAGATCTGAATTAGGGCCGCCCCAATGGCCCTTTGGCAACTGATGAGGTCTCCGGTAACTTGGAAAACTAGGGCCTGGGCCATCATTGATCCTTCTGGCCGGTCCGCCTCGTTCATAAGTTGGGAAAACCGGGACGAGCCGCCAGCAAAATATATGCGCAGTTGGCTGAGTTTCTCCGGCGTGAGATGGATGCGGGGGTGGCCCGTCGGGATCTGGAGCAGGCGCAGGTTGACTGTGTCCGTGGCGCTCTCGCCCACACTGTTTGTGACCGTGAGGCGTACGGTCCATTCCCCCAGGCCACCGGGCTTGAAGGCCAAGGTCGGGCTGGAAGAAGGCGGGGCAAGATCACCGCTCAAGTTGGATCCGAAGGCGGCCTGCTCGATGGTCCATCGGTAGGTCAGGGCAGCGTCGTTGCCGCCGGGTCGGTCGTGGCTGGCCGAGCCGTCCAGGGTGATTGCGGTCCTATCCCAGTTCAAATTCGACTGATCCGGCCCGGCGTCGGCGAAGGGGACGTCGGGGTTGAAGGTGACGGTGAGTTTGGGGCGCTGGGCAGCATTGGCCCCCTGGCCGGAGACGAAGATGCGCTGGTCGTTATGGTCATCCTGATAGCCCGTAGCGTCCCGCAGGACGAGGCCGAAGTTGGGCTGCTCGTTGCGCACCCAGGACCGCACGAGATCCGTGACATCCCACTCATACCAGCCGGGGTTGATGACGTCCGCACTGGCCATGGGGGCGGTGGCGTAGTCCGTACCCGACGCCATGCCTTGCGCCGACCAGGGGATGTCCGTGCCCTGGCCAGTGAAGTAGTCGAAGGCGTTGTCGCCCGTGGCCCCGTGCTTGCCCGATGCGTTGATGGGTGACTCGATCTGGTTGCCTTCGTCCCAATCTTTCAGCACGGAGAAGGCTTCCACTCGGCGGGCGAAGTCTTTGGCGGTGGGACTTGATTGGCTGGTGTTGTAGAGCGAGAGGGTGGCGGTGAGGATGGCGCTGTTGCCGGGAATATCGGTCAAGTCGAAGCGCAGAAGCGGGTTGTCGTCCCCGTCCCGGCTGAGGGTGAGGGTCGGGTTGAGGCCGTAGTTGACCGTGTGCTGGGGCGGATCGGCCCAGTCGTTGGCGCTGATCCAGGTGTCCGCCAGGCCGGTGTAGCCGTCCGCGCCTTGCTGGAAGACGCGGATTTGCACGCCCTGGGGTCGGGCCGGGGCGGGCTGGGCTGTCATCAAGCTGGGGTGGGACGGTGTGGCGGCGAGGAGCAACAGAGAGACGGAAATCAGAAGCAAGAGACGCGGAATTCGGGGCGGCATGATCGGCTCCTTAATTCAACCTTTTGAAAGAGCTAGCACCGCCGGGGGCTGAAGCGCCTGAAGTACCGTCCCATTATACCTGTGCTATCCAGGCCAGTCAACCAAATCCCAAAATCTGGTGTGACTCAATTCGGGGATAGAAAAACGAAATGGCCCGCAGATCGACGAATTTATTGCACCGCCATTCCTTGCCGAAGACCCCGCTCCGTGCTATAGTTTTATCATCCTGCCCACCCCATTCATCCGCCCACCCAAGGAGATCCCGTCATGCCTCGACAGCCCATGTCCAGTGTGGACGCCGCTTGGCTGCACATGGAAAAACCGACCAATTTGATGATGATCAACGGCTTCTTCCTCTTTGACGGCGAGGTGGAGTTTGAGCGGTTTAAGGCCACCATCGAGAACCGACTGGTGGGCCGCTTTAGCCGCTTCCGCAAGCGGGTGGTGGAGAGCGGGCTGATCCTGCGCTCACCCCATTGGGAGACGGACGCTGGCTTCGACATCAACGCCCACATCCACCGGGTGGCCCTGCCGGCACCGGGGGATGAGGCGGCGCTGTATGACATGATCAGCGATCTTTCCGGCATGCCCTTGGATTTCTCCAAACCGCCCTGGCAATATCACCTGATCGAAGGCTATGGGCCAGGGACCGTCGCCTTTTACCGGCTGCACCACTGCATCGCCGACGGCATTGCGCTGATGCAGGTGATGCTCTCCATGTGCGACACCACGCCAGACGCGGCCCAGCCGCTCCCCCGGGCCGCTCGCCCCCCGGCCGGGCCGCTGGATGGGGTGTTCAACCTGATCAACTTTGCCAGCCACGCCCTGGAAACCACGCGTAAGCTCACGGGCATGGTGATCCAGGAAGGGCTGGAAACCCTGGCCCATCCGTCCCACATCTGGGAGCTAACCCGGAACACGGCCAGCTATGGCCAGGCCCTGGCCCGGCTGACCCTGCTGCCCACGGACACCAAGACCCTGTTCAAGGGCAAGTTGGGGGTAAGCAAGCGGGTGGCCTGGTCCGCGCCCTTTGGGTTGGATGAGGTGAAGGCGCTGGGCAAGGCGTCCGGGGCGTCGTTGAACGACGTGATGCTGTCTGTGGTGACAGGGGGACTGCGTGGCTATATGCTGGAGCGGGAGGTGGACCCGGCGGGCCAGACGATCAAGGCTATGATGCCGGTCAATCTGCGCGCCCCGGCCAAGGCGTTGAAGGAGTTGGGCAACTATTTCGGGCTGGTCGTCCCCACCCTGCCCTTGGGCGAGGCGGACCCGGTGACCCGGCTGAATTTCATCAACCAGGACATGACGGCCATCAAGGAGACCCCAGAGGCGGTGGTGGCCCTGGCCATCCTACAGGCAATGGGCAGCGCCCCCACAGAGATCGAAGAGTTGGGCATTGCGTTCTTCACCTCCAAAACCTCGGCGGTGATCACCAATGTGCCGGGACCGACCGAGCAGCTCTACTTTGGCGGGCGGGCCATCCGCACGGTGATGGGGTGGGTTCCCCAGGGCGGGGACATCGGCATGGGGGTGAGCATCTTCAGCTATGCCGGCCAGGTGGTGGTGGGCATCATCACCGACGAGGGGTTGGTGAGGGACCCCCAGCGCATTATCCATCATCTGCACACGGAGTATGGACGGCTGCGAGAGGCATTGCTGAATCCTGCGCCGGTTGAGGTTGAGGGTCCGCAGACAAAATCAGCGGCGATCTACTGCCAGGCCACGACGAAGAGCGGGAATCCGTGCAGGCTGCGCGCCCAGGCGGGGTCCGAGTTCTGCCATATTCACAACAAGTAAACCCCACCCTAACCCTCCCCAGGTTTCGATACGGCCATTCGGCCTACTCAACCCAAGGATTGGGGAGGGAACCGTTCAAGCGTAGCGGCCATGCGGTCTGCGGCGATCTGGCTCCTCCCCCAACCTGGGGGAGGTTGGGAGGGGGTAGGCTTGGTAGTTACAAGGCGGGAAACAAAAACGGGGCGCACACCAGATGGTGTGCGCCCCGTTTTTGTTTCCCCCAATTTACTTTGCCTGATTCGCCCAGCGATCCAGCAAAATCACCACCACCAAACCCAGCACGGCCAGACCCAGGGCGATCAGGATCTGGCTGTTGACCCCACCGTTGACCGTCAGCGCCGGCAGGATGTTGTGTTCCACCGTGGGGATCAGATCCCCGTGGCGGTCGGTGATGGTGGCCACGACTTCCTTCCACGGCCAGATCTTGCGCAAACTCCCCAACATGAAGCCGATGAGGACGGCCACGGTCAAGTCATGATAGCGCTTGAAGAGCCAGCCCAACACCTGGGCAAAGCTGACCAGCCCAAGCACGGCCCCCGCCCCCACAATGGCGATGGTGACAAAATCTCGGTCGTTGACTGCGCCCAGGATATATTGATATTTGCCCAACAACACCAGGATGAAAGCCCCGGAGATGCCGGGCAAGATCATGGCGCAGATAGCCAAGGCTCCGCTTAGAAAGAGAAACCACCACGTCTCCGGCGTTTGGTGGGGCACAGAGCCGACCACAGCAAAGGCGATACCTGCGCCGATGATCAGGACGATCCAACGGTCCACGGTCCACAAGCCCACCCGCTTGCCCATGATGAAGACCGAGGCCAGTACCAGGCCGAAGAAAAAGCTCCATAAATAGACGGGGTGGTTGTGCAGCGCCCACTCCATGCCCTGGGCCAGGGTGAGGATTGCCAACAGTATGCCCGACACAACCGCAACCAGGAAGGGCCAGTTGAGGATCTGGAAGATCTCTTTGATTTTGAAGCCGACCACGGCCTTCAAAAAGCGAGGCTCCCCCACTGTGCGAATGGACTCGATCAACTCTTCATAGATCCCCAAAATAAACGCCATCGTGCCGCCAGAGACGCCGGGGACCACGTCCGCTGCGCCCATGGCAAAGCCGCGGAAAACCAGGCCAACATAGTCGGTCAAAGAGCGCACCTTGCGACTCGGCACGGTTGCATCTGATTTGGATGTCATTTCAATTCCTTTCAAAATAAAAACGTGGAACTCACCACCTGGTGGGCGCCACGTTTTTTTGGGTTGCCGTTATTGGATGGTCAAGACGCGTCAGTTAGCGACGCTGGGTTCTCGGCGCGCTCTCACAAACTCAAAGACCATGGGCAGGACGGAGATCAAAATGATGGCGATGACGACAATGCCAAAGTTTTCTTTGACCACGGGCAGGTTGCCAAAGAAGTAGCCGCCCAGGGTGAAGAAAGCCACCCATGTGATGCCGCCGATCACGTTGTAGGAGAGGAAGCGACCATATTCCATGGTGCCCACGCCGGCCACAAAGGGGGCGATGGTGCGGACAATAGGCACGAAGCGGGCCAAAAAGATGGTCTTGGTGCCATATTTTTCGTAGAATTTTTCGGTACGCGTCAAATACTCTTTTTTGAGAAAGGGGATGTTGGCGTTGAAGACCCGCAGTCCCAGGCGTTTGCCGACCCAATAGTTGAGCGAATCCCCGGCGATGGCCGCAATGATCAACAGCACAAGCAACCATACAACGGACATGCTGCCCAGAGCCGCCAAGGCCCCTGCTGCGAACAAGAGTGAATCGCCGGGCAAGAAGGGCGTGACCACCAACCCGGTTTCGCAGAAGATGATAGTAAACAGGATCACATAGGTCCAGACGCCGTAGTCTGCAATCAGCACGACCAAATGTTTATCCAGGTGCAGAATCAGATCGATCAAGGTCTTAACAAGCTCCATAATACCTCAGTCCCTCTCTAAAGGTTTTTAGCCAAGAATTTCACGATTTTTTGTATTGGACAGTAGGTGTGGCTTTCAATCGCACCTGCAAATTTCGCCATTTTCTGAGCCGTCAACCCTGTCTTTCGGCGATTAGCCGACCCACAATTTAACACAACTATCCTTTGCCCGCCAAAACCGGTCCGTCCAAACACAGGACGGTTCCATCATGCTCACACGCGCCGCAGATGCCCATGCCGCAGCGCATATAGGCTTCCCAACTGAGCTGGGCGGGAACGTTGTACTGCTTGCCCAGCTTTTCCAGCGCCCCCAACATGCCGTGGGGACCGCAGGCGAAGAGGCCGTCGATCTGCCCGGCCCGCAGCAGGGGTTCCAGCACGCCGGTGACCATGCCCGATTCGCCGACGCTGCCGTCTTCGGTGGTGGGGCGAATGGCGACTGGCGAATGGCGACTGTGCGCGCTGTCGAAGTGGGTTTGGAAGCGGTCGACGTAGAGCAGGTCGTCCGCGGTGCGGGCACCGACGATGGCGGTGATGGCGTCGGCCACGTCAGCCTGGGTGCGGGCCAGCCACAGCAGGGGGGCGACGCCGTAGCCTCCCCCCACCAATGCCAACCGCTTTTGAGTCGATGCCACCTTGAAGCCGTTGCCGAAAGGGCCGCGAATCCAGATCTTGTCCCCCGGCTGCTTTTCGTGCATCAACCGGGAAAAAGGACCGACTGCGGTGATCATCAACGTCACCGGGTCGGCGTTGACCAGGGAAAAGGGCTTCTCATCAAACCGGGGCTGCCACGCCATGATGAACTGGCCCGGATAGGCGTCCAGCCGGGCATCCAACACAAAAGTCTTGGTGCGATAGTTGTCCGTCTGCACGTCGGTGATGGTGACAGCCGTGGGCAAGGTGAATGGGGTGGGCATGGGACTCCTTGGGAATCGAGTGTCGTGTATCGAGTATTTCGTGGTCGAGTAGGCGTCAGGACTTCCTGCACGACTCAGCATGTTCAATACCACGCGATACTCGATACACGATACTCGACATTTTCATCTTTCCGCCACAAAAATAATCGTCTGCGGCACCTTCATGGCGATTTCGATGTCGTAATCCGTGGCCCAGGGGTCGGCGGCCAGGTTGATGGGCGGAGCGGGTTCCAGCAGGCGGATCAGGCGGAAACCAGCCCTGTGCAATAGGTCGATCCAGTCGGCGGTGGTGCGGTGGTACGAGCGCATGAGCGCGCCCGTGTGACCGCCAAACCGCCAGTCCGTGGGCCGATGATCAAAGTAGCTCCGGGCCGGGAAGAGGACATGCTCGTCGTCCTCCTCGTCCCAAAAACAGTCCCGGAAGGGGTGGTCCAGGCTAAAGACCAGCCGCCCGCCGGGGATCAGCACCCGGTGACATTCGGCCAGGGTGCGGGCCATGTCCGCCACGTATTGGAAGACGTAGGCGCTGAAGACCACGTCCCAACTTTCGCCCTCAAAGGCCGAAAGGTTCTCGGTGCCGCCTTGGACAAACTCGACCGACACGCCTTCGTTTTCCGCCAGGGTGCGGGCGAAGGCCAACTGCACCTCGCTTAAATCCTGGCCGGCGACCGTGGCCCCCTGCTTGGCAAAGGCGATGGCGCATTGGCCGCCCCCACACCCCACCTCCAAAATCCGCCGCCCGTTCACATCCCCCAGCAGACGCAATTCGTTCTCCCCCGGCGCAAAGGGACCGTAGTGGGCGCTGTGGGTGGGGATGCGGTGGCGATCTTGATAATCGGCACTGGTCTCGTCCCAAGCCGCCCGCATGTCCGGGCCGGGCAGCGTTATCGAATCATTCATGGTCGATGCCCCAAGAGCCATTTTTAGCCACAAAGAACACAAAGAACACAAAGAAAAACTTCTCTTTTCTCTCTCTTTGTGTTCTTTGTGCTCTTTGTGGCTAATCCTTTTATTTGCGTCGGTAGCGTACATAGTCGATGCCCCAAGAGCCATTTTTAGCCACAAAGAACACAAAGAAAAACTTCTTTTTTCTCTCTCTTTGTGTTCTTTGTGCTCTTTGTGGCTAATCCTTTTATTTGCGTCGGTAGCGTACGTAGAGTTCTCGCTCGTTGTCCTGGCTGCCCAGGATGAAGATGGCCGGGCGGCCCAGGGGCGCTCGGTTGGCATCCACGGCCTGGATGGTCCAGACGCCCTCGGTGGCCCCCTCCACGGTCAGGGTGAGGTTGGTGAAGCGGCTGTATGGGCCGATCTCCGTGCGGGTTTGGCCGGGCAGACCGGCGGCGGATCGGCTGTTGGTCTCCACCGGCTCAACCGGCTGATCGTTGCGGGTGATGATCAGCCCGTAGTTGCCCAGGGCGAACTCATCCACATCGTAGATATAGGCAAAGATGCGCACCCCGGCCAGCTTGTCATCCTTGACCAAGGGGAAACGGCTGTTCTCCTCCAGTTCAAAAAGATAGTCGGGCGTGGGGGTAGCCGTGGGGGTGGCTGTGGGCAGCGAAGTGGGGGTTTGGGTCGGTTCCGGGGTGGCGGTGGGGGCCACAGTCGGTGCCTCCGTGGGAATCTCAGCGGGGATGGCGGTGGGAACCTCCACGGGCGCGGCGACCTCTTGGACAACGGGGGCTGGCGCGGCCTGCTCCACCACCACGGCGTTGGGCGGGATGAAACCCTGGGGCGTGGGGGTATAGGTGGCCAGGGGCGGACGGGTGGGCGTGGGTTCCGGTCCCCGGCGCAGACTGCCGCAGCCGGCCACGCTCACCGCGCCGGCCAGCAAAAGCAGGGCCAGCAGGCTTGATCTAAGTTTATTGGCTCTGGGCATAGATCGAATCAATTCAAACATGGCAATGTCCCAATCAGTATCATCCGCATACGGTTCCAACATATCCAACATATCTATCAGTCGTACTTCATGCCCCAATCCCCCGTATCCGGGTTCTGCTCCCACCGCACATAGAGGATTCGGGTCTGGTCGGCCAGCATGATGAAGTCCGCATTGCCGCTCACATTGCGCCAGGGACTGCTGGCGCTGAAGGCAATTTGGCCGGGGAAGGTGTCGATGATCACCTGTCCGCCGGGCTGCATATCATGCTCTTGATCCCGATAGGTGAAGCGGATCTCCTGGCCAAAGGCATTGTTCACTACCAGACGCACCTGTCCCGGCGGCGGGCCAGAGGGCTGGGGGGCCGCTGCCGGCTCCGGCTGGGGTTCGGCTACCGGTTGCGCCTGAGACTGAGACTGAGACTGAGACTGAGACTGAGGCTGAGGCTGAACCGCCTGGGCCACGGGGGTGGGGGCCAACTGGCCGTTGACCACCTCGGTCACGGGCAGATCCGCCACAGCACCGGCACAGGTGACAAAGCGGCTGCTGGCTGAAATCCAGCCTCCCTTGGCCACGGCGCTGTCCACGGCCAGCCATCCGCCATCCCCGTTGCGCCCGATCACAGGCACCAGATCCGCGCCCAGATCTTCCTGGCGCAATTGCTCGATCACGGCGAAATCCACACCCGGCCCGGCCCGCACATTCAGGGTGGGGACGGCCAAACTGCACGCCACCGCCGGCGGGGCGGCCACAGTGCCGCGTGTCTCGACCAACAGATCCGCATCCTGGGCCAGCACGGGGGCAAGGTCAATGAAGATGTGACGGCTTTGGGCCACGCTCCCCGCCTCCACCACCCGGTTGAGGCCATAATAGACCCCGCCGACCACGGTGACGGGCAGCCATTCGCACACGGACGCCCCGGCCAGTTCCAGACAGTGCTGGGCAAAGATCTGGCTTTCACCGTCCAGCAAGCCCACCTCCACCGTGCTGCCGGGGGAGAGGCGATAGGTGGCCCCGGCATAGTGGATGGCCGTATCCCGGCCCGTGCGGTTGTGCAGCCAGATCTGGTCCCCCGGTGGCGCGGCCGCATCCCGCAGCAGCAGGCTGACCGCTCCACCCGTGGCGGCCTGATCGATGACTTCGTAGAAACCATCCTGGCGCACCAAATAGGGATCCCAGAAACAGGCCGTGTTGTCCGCGCCGGTCTTGGCCTCGCAGTTGTAGAGATTCAGCACCGTGTTGTCCCGGCGCACGGGGATGGAGAGGGAGCGCAGGGGCGCGGCCTCGTAGGTCTGGCCATCCACAAAAAAGGTGACGCTGACCTGGGTGCGGTTGGCGATGATGGTACCGGTGAGGGGGGCTTCGGGCGTGGCCGTGGGGACAAGGGTGGGTGTGACCGTGGCGGTGGCTGTGGGGGTTAACCGGGGGGTAGGGGTGCGGGTAGGCGTGGCCGTTTGGGCCTGGGCAGGCATGGCCACAAAGAGCGCGGCGACCAGCAAGCTCAAAATCACTACCCCAATCGACAACGCCGATCTGGCCAACAAAGCCGAACGGGCCCATGCGGTCATGGGACCAGGATTATCGGATAAAAGAACGATGGATCGGGACATGGGCAAAGACTCCTCTTAAAAAAAGGGCAGAGGCAACCGCTGCCTCTGCCCTCTCATTTCTACCAGTCTCACATCTGAACCGTCTACTTGGTTTCCCGGTAGATGACGTGCCGACGCAGGGTCGGATCGTACTTCTTCAGCTCCAGCCGGGCCGTGTCGTTGCGGCGGTTCTTCTGGGAAATATACATGTGGGAGCTTTCCGTGCTCCGCAACTTCACCAATACGCGAGGTCCCTTTTTAGCCATACCACACCTTCCTTTTCAAATAATCTTAATAACTCTGTGCGAAATGAATCTCTCAATTTCACCCACAGGGGCCAGCGAGAGATCAAATTAGTGAGAGATTCAGCAATGAGTCCATTGATAAACCGATTACGAATCATAGCACAAGTGGTCGATTCTGCCAAATTTGGGGGGAGGAATAGAACACGGATTGGACGGATGCAACGGATTAAAACAGATCTTTTAGATCCGTTTTGATCCGTCCGATCCGTCCGATCCGTGTTCTATTTCTGCCTCCCGGCGCAGGGCCAGGTTGTGGCGGAGTTGGGCGTGGGCCACCCGGTTGAGGGGATAGCGCCACATGATCAGGGCGGCCACCCCCAGGATGATGGGGGGGATGGTGCCGATCAGGGTGCGCAGGGTGTAGATGGCGGTTTCGGGCTGCACCAGGGTGAGGTTGCCGGCGCTGCCGTTGACAAAACCGTTGGCGGCCAGGAATTGGCCCACCAAAAAGAGGGCGCCGGCGCTGGCCAGCTTGCGCAAAAAGACCATAAAGCCCGCATACGTCCCCTCCCGCCGCCGCCCGGTCTCCCACTCGTCCTGCTCCACCACATCGGCCAGGATGGCCCAGGGCACGGCCTGGGCCGCGCCAAAGGCGGGTCCGGCCACCAAGGCCAGCACCAAGATCCACCAGTATTCCCCGGTGGGCACCCGGCCAATCAGAAAATCCGCCGCGGCCCAGAAGAAGATGCACAGGACATAGGTCTTGCGCTTGCCGATGCGGCGCATGAGGCGCACGATCATGGGCATGGAGAGCAAAGCCAGGGCCAGGAGCAGGGCCATAGCGAAGCTATCAAAACCCGTGGGCACCTGGACGGTGTAGATCAAAAACCAGACAAAGACGGCCACCACCATCTCCATGGTCGTGAAGGTGAGCAGATAGGTGATGGCCAAGACCCGGAAAGGCCGGTTGCGGAAGGCATCCCCAAAGGTGGCCCAAAAGCGCATGGGTGCCGGGTCCGCCACCCGCTCCGGCTCTTGGACGGTGAGGAAGAGGAGCATGGGGGGTATGGCGAAGGTGATGCCCCAGAGCAGGGCCGCCAAGCTGTAGCCCTGGGCGATCCCGGCGTTGCCGCCACCAAAGTAGTCGGCAAAGGCCCCCTCGGAGAGAATCTTGAAGAAGCCCGCCGTGAGCAGGGCGGCCATAATTGCCACCCCCGTGCGCCACCCGGCCAGGGTGCTGCGCTCGTCATAGTCGTCGGTCAGCTCCGCGGCCAGGGCGGTGTAGGGGACGTTGAGGATGGTGAACATGGTGTCAAAGACCATGAAGATCACGCCATAGTAGATGGCCAGCCAGGTCTGGTTGGCGATGGGGGGCACGCTGAAGAGCAGGAAAAAGCCCAGGGCGAAGGGGATGGCCCCGAAGAGGAAGAGGGGGCGGCGACGGCCCCAGCGGGTATTCAGCCGGTCGCTGATCATGCCGACCAGGGGATCGTTGATGCCGTCCCACAGCTTGCTGACCAGGGCCACGGTGCCGGCCAGGGCGGGGTTGATGCCGACGACGCTGATCAGAAAATAGAACCAATAGAGGTTGCGGGCTGTGCTGGCCCCAGAGGTGCCCCAATCCCCCAACCCATAGATCAGCGCCATGCGCCGGGGCAGACGCTTGGGGGCAGGGGCCTCTGCGGTTGGCGGTGTGGAATCAGGTTGCATGGAGCGTGTGGGTGCCGATCGATAGACGAACAGAAAACGCAATTTAACGCGTAGGGACAGGTTTGAAACCTATTGGCATCAAGCTAAGGGTTTTGTGGTCGCAGCTTGCTGGCGGTCGAGAAGCCGCCGTCTGGAACTGGGCATTCCGGGATTGCCCAGATCGTTTCCACTAGTGTTCTGTCACCGCTGATTTGATGGATTGTGGAGTCGGGCATCCTCAGATGCCCGCCGTTCGCATCTGAGGATGCGAACTCCTCAATTCCATCATTTGAACGTTGACGGGACACTAGTACAGCTCGGCACAAATAACTCCGGAATAAGCTGCTCTAGCCGGGTCCGTGACCCATAGGCATCAAGCTAAGGGATCAGGGTGGACCAAAGCGCTGGAAATGAGCTGGGCAATCCCGGAATGGGCCGGTTCTTCTTGTGTTCATGCAGTAGTTTTGGCCCATTCCGGGATTGGCGGGGAGATCTCGTCCATTCCGGGAATGGGCCAAAACTACTTACTCTACCTCAGATCGTCCGGCCCATTCCCGGAATGCTCTGTTTTTGAGCGCAAAACCCTTAGCTTGATGCCTATGGGTTTGAAAGCTGCCCCTACAAATTGTCCCGCAGGAAACGCAGGAATTGGGCCCAGGCTTCGCCGGCGGGACCGCCGGCTTGGATGGTGGTGATGTCGGCGACGAAGGCGTGGCCGACGCCGGGGTAGATGGTGATTTCGTGGGGAATTTGGGCGGCGGTGAGGCCCATGTCAAAGGCGGCCACCTCCTCCAAGGGGATAGACGTATCTTCTGCGCCAAAGATACCCAGCAGAGGGCCGGGCAGGCGGCTTAGTTGAGCGGGATCAGTGATGGGCACGGTGACGTTGGTCAGGGCGGCGACCCGGCCCCGGCCCACCAGGGCATCCACACCGATGGAGGCCCCCAAAAGCAGGACCAGGAACACGATGCCCCCGGCGACCCAACCCAAAATTTTGCCTAAAATTTTCAAAAAACGATTCAAGCACCGTCCTCCTGATTGCCAAATGAAGCGAATGTTGTCGAATCTGACTCGCTCACCTCTTCTGTGTCGTCGAGTGTGCGGTCGGTCTGGCTGGGCAGTTGGATCAGGGCGGTTTGCACGGCCATGCCGTCCACGGATTGCACGGTCAGTTCTACGCCATCTTGGGTCACCTTGTCCCCCACTTCGGGGACCCGGCCCAGGAGGGTCATGATCAGCCCACCCACGGTGTCGACCTCTTCTCGGTCCAGTTCCAGGTCGTAGTGTTGGTCCAGCTCATCCAGAATCAGGTCGCCCCGCACCAGGAGTTGGCCGTTTCCCATCACTTGGATGGGGGGCAATTCCTGGTCGAACTCGTCCAGGATTTCGCCCACCACCTCTTCGACCAGATCCTCCACGGTGACCAGACCGGCGGTGCCCCCATATTCGTCCATGACGACGGCCAGGGAGACCTGCTTGGTGCGGAAGGTCTGGCGCATTTCGTTGAGGGTGACGGATTCGGGCACGTAGAGGGCCGGGCGCAGGAGTTTGGCCAGATCAAATTGATCCGGGCGGTTGACCTGTTGGCGGGCCAGGGTTTTGACGTGGAGCAGCCCCACAATGTGGTCCATGTCCCGATCATAGACCGGGTAGCGGGTTTTGCGGGCGGTGCAGATGGCCTGCAAGACCTCGGTCTCCGTGGCGGTGATGGGGATGCCGATCAGCCGGGTGCGGGGGGTCATCACCTGGTCAACCGTGCGCTCTTGGAAGTCGAAGATGTTCTCCAGATAGAGCTGTTCGGACTCGTCCAGCTTGCCACCCTCGTAGCTCTCTTCCACGATGAAGGCCAACTCCTTGGACGAAAAGAGCCGTTCGTGGCCGTGGGCCGGGGGCACGCCCAGCCAGCCGGTGATGGTATCGCCCATGTAGTTGAGGACGATGACCGCCGGGGCGAAGACTTTGCCGATGATGTCCATAGGCATGGCCAAGCGCAGGACGCTGGCCTCGGAATATTGGATGGCCAAAGATTTGGGCACCATCTCCCCGATCACCACATGCAGATAGGTGAGGATGCTGATGGCCAAGACCAGGGCGACCGTGTGGGCGGCGGCCTCGGAGAGGTGGAAATAGTGCTCCATTGGCCCCAACAGCCAGTCGGCGATGGTATGTTCGCCGTACATGCCCAGGCCCAAGCTGGCCACGGTGATGCCGATCTGGGCGGTGGCGATGTAGAGGTTGCTTTTGACCGGACTGCGCAGAATGGTCAAGACCTGGCGGGCGGAGCGGTTGCCCTGCTCGGCCAGGGCGGCGATGCGGGTGTAGGGCGCGGAGACAATGGCGAACTCTGCGGCCACAAAGAGGGCGTTGACCAGGATCAGAAAGGTGATGATGGCAATGGGAATCAGAAACTCACTCATGACAGGGCCTCCTGCAAGCGGGCTTGTTGGTCGTCCGTGGCGGGGAAGCTGACCAGCACCACGCTGTTGCGCTCCATTTCATCCACCCGCATGATCAGGCCGCCTACCTCCACCTCTTCGCCGATGGCCAGCAAGCGGCCCATCTCGGCCACCACCAGACCGCCCACGGTATCCACCTCATCTGTGGGCAAAACCAGGTCCAGCAGATCGTTGAGCTGCTCGACCCCCATGTCTCCCCGCACCTGGATACGCCCATCGTCCGTGGGCTGGATCAAGGGGGTCTCGGTGTCGAATTCGTCCTGAATTTCGCCGAATATCTCTTCCACCAGATCTTCCAGGGCCACAAGCCCGGCGGTGCCCCCATATTCGTCCAAGACGATGGCCATGTGGTGGCGTTCTTTTTGCAGACGGGCGAAGACCTCGTCCACGGGCACATGCTCCGGCACAAAGGTGACCGGGTGCATAAAGTCGGCCAGGGATTGGGGACCGTCCCCCGCGGTCTGCAAGTTGCCCTGGGGGTCCAGACGCAGACAGAGCAGATCCAGCAGATGCACCACGCCCACGATGTTGTCCACGGAGCCGGTGTAGAGGGGGGCCCGGGAGTGGGGCGAATTGGACAGCAGGGCCAACAGCTCCGCCGGGGGGGTCTCCACCGGTGCGGAGAACATGCGGGTGCGGGGGATCATGACCTGGCGCACGGTCAGGCTGCCCAGGTTGAGGGCGTTCTCCAGCAGTTGGCGTTCATCCCGGCCCAGAACGCCCCCGGCCCCGCTCTCTTGCACCAAGAGCCGGATCTCGTCTGGGTCGTGGACGTGGGAATGTTCGGCAATGGGGTTGACCCCGATCATGCGCAGGATCAGCCGCCCGCTGCCGTTGAAGAACCAGATCAGGGGCCGAAAGATCGCCATAGACCAGCGCATTGGGATCACCGTATAGACGGCCATCTGCTCCGGGTAGCGGATGCCGGCGTTCTTGGGCACCAGTTCGCCCAACAGCACGCCCACCACGGTCAACACCAGCAGGATGGCCGTGGTGGAAATGGAGGTGGCGGCGTCGGCAGAGACACCGGTCACCTCCGCCACCAGGGGAGCCAGCCGACTGCCCAAGGTGGCTTGGCCATAAAAGCCCAAGAGCAGGGTAGAGGCGGTGATGCCCAGTTGGCAGGCCGCAATGTAGGTATCCAGATTTTCTGGGTTTTCCACAATGGGCAGCATCATCTGGGCCAGACGGCTGCCTCCCTCAGCCATCTCTTGCAGCCGGGAACGGCGGGCGCTGGCCGTGGCAAATTCCGCCGCCACATAGAGGGCGGTGAAGAGGATCATCACGATGATCACGGTAAAAATTATCAGGTA
>JAGNDO010000096.1:0-1944 GCA_018003515.1 Caldilineaceae bacterium | reverse complement strand
CTTCTCCTTGTCTCCCCCGCTCCCCGCCTCACTGCACCGTCACCCGCACGGGGGTGATGTCGGACTTGGTGGTGCGGCCAGCGTTGCCGCTTTCGGATTGGAAGCGATATTCGGCCACTTGGCCGATGGCGGTGCTGGGGATGGTGATGCGCAATTGTACGGGCAAAGAGCCTCCTGGCGCAACTCCCAGGGAGATAGAGTTGCCGGCGCAGGTGTTGTCCTGGCGGCAGATCTGGATGGGCCAGGTGGCGTTTTGCACCATGACCACGAAGATCTCGTCGGCCAGGTTGCCCGTGTTGGCCACCCCCAGGTTGATCACACAGACCGCGCCAGCCGCGCAGGTGCGCTGGGAGCCGCCTTCCACGGTCAAGGTGGTGCCCTGGCGGGTGGGCACGGGGGTGATGGTGGGGGTGCCCTCCGGGGTCCAGGTGGCCGTGGGGGTCAGCACCGGGGTGAAGGTGGGCGTAGCCGTGGGGGTGCTGGTGGGCAGGATCATCTCCACGGTCAGGGGATAGGAGCGGGCCACGCCGTCCAGCATCAACACACTCAGGACCAGGGTCATGGACGAATTTTCCATACACACCCGGCGCTCGCCCCGGCCATCCACCCCCACATCGTTGAAGAAGACGGCCCGCACATTCTGCACGTTCCAGGCCGCAATGGTGCAGCCGCCGGGATAGAGGGTCTTGTTGCCCACGGTGAACTCCACCACAGGCGTGGGGACCGGGCCAGCGGGCGTTGAGGTCTGGTTGGGCAGGGGCGTGCTGGTGGGCACCTCAAAGGTGGGCGTCACCCGCCGGGTGGGGGTGGAGAGGACTACGCCCCCGGCATTGGACGAGGGGGTGCCCACGACCGCGGGCACAAAGTCCCCCGGCACGGGCGTAGCCGTCACCGCCTGGGGGAAGGCGAAGGTGGGGGTGGGGGCAGGGGCGCTCTGGTTGAGGCCGTTGGGGTCGGGCGGCGTGTTGGTGGCGGTGACAATCACGACCAAGGGGCCTTCGCTACCCGTGTCGGCGGCCACATCCCCCTGGGGGCGCAGGGCCACCGGGCCACTCCCGGCCAGATCCACCACCCCCCGGTTGACCAATTGCCACCCCACAAAGGCCGCACCCACGCCGCCCACCACCAACAAAAAGACCAGGGCCATGCTGGCCACCAGCCATCGACCCACCCCGCCGCCCTGACCGCCCTCCCCCACCGGCGCGGACAACGAAGTCCAATCCCCCATCTCTGGCCCCCGGCCCCCGACCCCCATCCCGCCTCGACCGTGCAAAGAACGATGCAACGGACAGAGGGCGTGGTTTCCTCCCACACAAAAAGTGGCTTGATGGGTCAACAAAAGCGCCTCTTGCCGAGTGGTGGCAAAACAGCGGTTCTCAAAGCTAGGATACTCCACCGGTGGCGCTTGCGTCCCCCGGCTGTCCACACTGCCCAGGTAGGGGCAGGTGGGGGGTTGGGTGGTGGTGTCCAATGCGGGTCCTTGTTGCTTGTGGGGGTGAAGGGGTGAAGGGGTGAGGGGGTGAAGGGGTGAAGGGGTGATATGAACTCACCCTTTCACCCGCTCACCCCCTCACCCTTTCACCCCCTCACCCCTTCACCCCTTCAAAAAAGCGGCTGCCCACGCCAGGGCCTCTTCTGTAGTATTAATTTCGCCGACCGCCTGGGCCTCGGCCAGGGCATTCATGACTTGGCCGACCAGACGGCTGGGCGGCAGGTTGAGGTGGTCCATGACTTGGCGGCCATTGACCAGGGGCTGGGCGGTGGCCGGGCGTTCTTCCAAAACGTAGGCCAGGATCTGCTCGGTCATGACCAGATAGGCGGGCCAGGAGTCGGCGGCGGCCCCTTCGCCCGTGGCTTGACGGTCGGCCAGGGCCAGGAGGGCCACATCCACGGCGGCATCGGGATCCGCACCCGTGCCCACGTCCCGCACAAAGCGGAAGAGGG
>JAGNDO010000022.1:45510-68356 GCA_018003515.1 Caldilineaceae bacterium | reverse complement strand
CCATCTCGCCCAGCATGACCTTCCCCCAGGACACCCTGGTGGACTACGTGCGGGTCTATCAGGCCCCCCTCCAGGCGGAGTTGTTCAACGCTGGCTTTGTGGATAACTTCACGGGCTGGAAGAAGATCTTCGTGCCCTTCAGCAGCTTCACCCGCAGCGCGGATCAGCCTGCCGGTGCGCCGAGAGATGGCCTGACCCTGACCAGCGTCAACGGCTACGGCTTCCGCTTCCCCAGCGCCAGCACGAGCGTGAGCGCTCAGGCCCAGGTGACGACCATGATCGATCAGGTCAAGCTGGTGACCTTTGTTGACCGATGGTTCTTCCCCCTGATCTTCAAGGCTGGGAGTCTCCAGCCAGGGCAGTAAAGCTAGGGATGGACATCAAGCCGGTCCCACGCCAGACTCTCCCTCTGGCGTGGAAACCGGCTTGATGCTAAGATCAGTCGTTCACAACTCTTGTGAAAAAGTGGAGTGAGCATCCTCAGATGCGGCTTTTTGTTGAAGACCCGGCATTTGAGGATGCCTACTCCGCTAACTCATGTCGAATACACCCAAATCATTTTGGGCAGAACAATCACAAATAAGGGCTCTTGTTTATGAGCATGCAAACCGACAAACAATTCGATGCTGCTGGCCGCTTCCTCCTGCCGGACTACACCCAAACCCGCCCCTTTGCCAGCTTTTTGCCGGGCATTGCCGGCCCCTTGGGGATTCCGCTCTGGGTCTTCTATGTCAATCGGGGCCAGGGGATTGCCGCCTTCGGCATTCAAAACAAAGACAACCCCATCATGGAGTTCCAACCGGCCAACAAGGCGTATCAGATGACGCCATCGGTCGGTTTTCGCACCTTCATCAAGGCCGCCCACAACGGGGATGGGGCGACTTTCTACGAGCCGTTCGCCCCGTGGAGCAACGGCAAAGCTCAGCGCACCATGGCCGTGGGCATGAACGATCTGCTCCTGCGGGAAGAAAATCCAACCCTTGGGCTGACCACGGAGGTGGCTTACTTCACCCTGAGCGGCGAACCCTTTGCCGGGTTGATGCGCCGGGTGACCCTGACCAACACGGGCCAGACTCCGGTCAGCCTGGAAGTGCTGGACGGTATGCCGGCGGTGACCCCCTATGGCGTGGACAACGGCGCGCTCAAGAACACGGGCCGCACCATCGAGGCGTGGATGGAGGTCTTCAACCTGGACCGGGGCGTGCCCTACTATCGCCTGGGGGCCAGCGCCGCGGACACGGCGGAGGTCAGCGCCATCCGGGCCGGCCATTTCTACGCCGCCTTTACCGAGCCGATGGGTGAGCGCAATGTATCAAAGTGGGCGGATCTCCTGCCCGTGCTGGTTGATCCCGCGGTGATCTTTGGGGCGGACACATCGCTCTATCGACCCTTGGGCTTTGTCAACCAATCCCTGGCTTCCCTGGTCCAAGCCCGGCAGATCACCGTGGGCCGCACGCCCAGCGCCTTTTGCGCGGCCCGGGCCAGCCTGGCCCCCGGCCAGAGCGTGACCATCCAATCGGTCATCGGCCATGTGGGGGATCTCTCCGTGCTGGACGCCCACTTGCCCCGCATCCTGGCCTCCGGCTATGCCGCGGCCAAACATGCCGAAGCGGTGGACCTGGCCCAATCCCTCACCGACATCGTGGACACCCACACCGCTCACCCCCGCTTGGACGCCTACATCCGCCAGAATTTCTTGGACAACGTGTTGCGGGGCGGCTGGCCCATCCAACTGGGTGGCGCTGAGAAGCCCTTCACGGTCCACCTCTATTCCCGCAAGCACGGGGACTTGGAGCGAGACTACAACGCCTTCGCCCTGGCCGCCGAACCTTATTCCCAAGGCAATGGCAACTATCGGGATGTGAACCAAAACCGGCGCAGCGATGTCCTCCTCAACCCGGCGGTCAAGGAGTTCAACCTGATCAGCTTTCTGGGCTTGATCCAGGCCGACGGGTACAACCCCTTGGTGGTCTTGGGCAGCCGCTTCACCCTGGAACCGGCCCGCCGAGCTGAACTACAGCGGCGTCTGGGCCTGTCCGATGCGGTCATGGCCCTGCTGACGGGACCCTTCACCCCCGGCAGTGTGTTGCGGGCCATCCAGGATCAGCAGTTGGCCTTGCCCTTGTCCTGGGACGAACTGCTGATTGAGATCCTGGCCCAGGCCCAGCAACATTTTGAAGCCGACTTTGGCGAAGGCTTTTGGGCCGATCATTGGACCTATAACCTGGATCTGGTGGAAAACTACGCCGCGGTCTACCCGGAACAGATGGCGGATCTGCTCTTTGGCGCGGCCCAGGTGCCCTTCTTTGACAGCCCGGCCGTGGTGCGTCCCCGTTCCCAGCGCTATGTGCTGGCCGAAGGCGGCCCTCGCCAGTTCAACGCCGTCTACGAAGACCCGGAGAAAGAATCCCTGATCCACGCCCGACGCAGCACGGGCATGGCGGATCCCAACTTGGCCCGCACCCGCCACGGCTGGGGCGACATCTACCGGGTGACGCCCTTTGCCAAGATGCTCATGCTGGCCACCATCAAATTCGCCACCCTGGACCCGTCGGGCATGGCCGTGGAGTTGGAAGGGGGCAAGCCCGGCTGGTACGACGCCCTCAACGGCCTGCCCGGTCTCTTTGGCTCATCTATGCCCGAAAGTTATGAATTGCTACGGCTCTTGGACTTTTTGATCCAAGCTGCGGACCGCCAAGAAGCCTTGGCCGGTCCCACTTCGGTACACCTGCCCGCAGAAGTTGTCACCCTCTTTCAGCAAATGATGGATCTGCTCACGGTCTTCGACTATGACTCGGCTGGGGACAAGGACTTCCGCTTCTGGGTGGGGAGCATTTCGGCCCGGGAAGCCTATCGGGCCGAGGTGCGCCTGGGTTTTGATGGGCGTGAATCTGCCCTGGAACTGGCCGATGTGCGGACAACCCTGATACGTTTTCGGGCCAAGCTGGCCGCTGGCATCCGCCGGGGCGAGCTCCTCGGCCCAGTGCCGCCCACCTACTTTGTCCACCAGGTCACAAACTATGAAGTGGTGTGCAACGAGGCCGGGGAAGCCGAGCGGGACGGGGAAGGCCGTCCCTATATTCAAGCCATGAGCTTTGCGCCTCGGCCCCTGCCAGCCTTTTTGGAGGGGCCAGTGCGGGCCATGCGCACGCTGACCGACCCGGACAGCGCCCGGCGCATCCACGAGGCCGTGCTGGCCAGCGGGTTGTACGACGCCAAACTGGGCATGTTCAAGGTCAACGCCTCCCTGGCCGGCGAGGCCCACGACATCGGACGGGCCAGGGCCTTCACCCCCGGCTGGCTGGAAAACGAGTCCATCTGGCTGCACATGGCCTACAAATACATGCTCTCTTTGCTCTTGGCCGGGCTGGTGGATGAGTTCTACGCCGCGGCCAAAACCGGCCTGGTCCCCTTCATGGACCCGGCAATTTATGGCCGCAGCCCCTTGGAAAACTCCTCCTTCATCGTCAGCAGCGCCCACCCGGACGAGACCCTGCACGGCGCGGGCTTTGTGGCCCGGCTCAGCGGCTCCACGGCAGAGTTCATCCACATCTGGAGCGTGATCATGGCCGGTCCCCAGCCTTTTGTTTTGGAAAAGGGTGAGCTAGTTTTGGCCTTGCGCCCGGCTTTGGCTGCCTGGCTTTTTGACGTCAACGACCAGGTGGCCTTCACATTCCTGGGCCGCTGCCGCATCACCTATCATAACCCGACACGCCAGGATACCCACGCCCCCAGCGTGCGAATCCACCACATCATCCTCCATCCCCACACCAGCGACCCGATGACTGTGGACGGGCCAATCGTTCCGGCACCCCATGCCCAACGGGTGCGTAATGGCGAAATTATGGCGATGGACGTATACTTGGAAGGCGAATGAGCGAATGGCGAATGAGCGAATGGCAAATCCCGCAACTCGCCATTCGCCATTCGCCATTCGCAACTCGCCATTCGCCATTCGCCATTCGTTTATCACCACCACAAAAGGAGTCAATCCAAATGTCAACACTCAAAGAACTAATCCCTGCCGGCGTGATCACGGGCGATCAGGTGCAGCAGGTTTTTGCCCATGCCAAGGCCAACGCCTACGCCATCCCCGGCGCCAACTGCATCGGCACGGAGACGGTCAACGGCGTGATGGAGGCGGCGGCTGCGGCCAACGCCCCGGTGATCATCCAGCTTTCCAATGGCGGCGCTGTCTTCTTCGCCGGCAAGGGATTGAGCAACAGCGGGCAACAGGCCGCCATCGCCGGCGGCGTCTCCGCGGCCCAGCACGTACACCTGTTGGCCGAGAAGTACGGCGTGCGGGTCATGCTGCACACGGACCACTGCGCCCGCAAGCTCCTGCCCTGGCTGGACGGGCTGCTGGACGCCGGGGAGGCTTTCTACGCCCTCCACGGCAAGCCCCTCTACAGCTCCCACATGATCGACCTCTCCGAGGAGCCGATCGAAGAGAACATCGAGACCTGCAAGCACTACTTGGCCCGCATGGACAAGATCGGCATGACCTTGGAGATCGAACTGGGCATCACCGGCGGCGAGGAAGACGGCGTGGACAACAGCGGCGTGGACAGCTCCAAGCTCTACACCCAGCCCGAAGAAGTCGCCTATGCCTACGAGGAATTGCTCAAGATCAGCCCCCGCTTCACCATCGCGGCTGCTTTTGGCAACGTGCATGGGGTCTACAAGCCCGGCAACGTCAGCTTGCAGCCCGTGATTTTGCACAACTCCCAAGAGTACGTGCAGAAGAAGTTCGGCACCGAGGCGCGACCGGTCAACTTCGTCTTCCACGGCGGCTCCGGCTCCAGCCTGGCCGAGATCCGAGAAGCCATCTCCTATGGCGCGGTCAAGATGAACATCGACACCGACCTGCAATGGGCCTTCTGGGACGGCGTGCGGGGCTACGAAGCGGCCAAGCACGACTATCTGCAAGGCCAGATCGGCAACCCTGACGGCCCGGACTCCCCCAACAAGAAGACCTACGATCCCCGAGCCTGGCTGCGCAAGGGCCAGGAATCCTTCAAGGCCCGCATGATGGTGGCCTTCAGCGATCTGAACAACGTCAACACGTTGGACAAGTAGAGCGAGGGGCGAGGGGCGAATTGCGAGGGTGGACGCCGTGTGTGGCCCCCTCACAATTCGCCCCTCGCTCGTCCACACGCCCGCTGCCGCCCCCCCTCGCGGAGTTCGCACCCCCTGGTGCGAACGGCTCGACGAACGGATCGACATGAACACCCCTCCGCCGCCGCCCCCGCGGAGTTTGCACAGGGGGTGCGAACGGGTCGCAGGGCTTTTCAAAAGTCGCCGGGCAGCCGCATTAAAGTTGAGTAGCCGCCGCTGAGATCTCCGCTGACCATTCAAGGACTCGGCGGCGTATCGAAACCGTAGCGGGTCAACCCGCTACGGTTTCGATACGGCCTAGAGTCCATTCGTTTTGCACCAGGTTGGTCAACCCGGCCTACTCAACCTGCGCTGACCTGCCGGGCACTGGCGACTATTGAAAAGCTCTGAACGGGTTGACCCACGGATTGACATGAATACCCATCCGCCGGGGGCTGAAGCGCCCCGGCTGGTCGGGGAAACCGGGTGAACCCGGTTGGTTGTACACAGATTTTTCTGTTGACACAGCCCGATTCATCGGGCTTGTTTTGCCCAGCCGGGGCGCTTCAGCCCCCGGCGGTTTTCATCTTTATCCCATACCCAGCCCACGACACCATGACTGGATTGATCATGACCACAACACCCGCCTCACAAACCCAAACTGAACAAATCGAATCCCTCCTGACCCAACTCACCTTGTCCGAGAAGGTCTCCCTTCTCGCCGGGCTGGACAACTGGCACTCCGTGTCCGTCCCCCGCCTGGGCATCCCCATGCTCAAAATGACCGACGGCCCCAACGGGGCCCGGGGCGGGGATGGCAATTTAGGGCCGACCTCTGCCTGTTTCCCCGTGGGCGTGGCCCTGGCCGCCACCTGGAATCCTGCCCTGATCCAGCGGGTGGGGGCTGCCTTGGCGACGGAGGCTCAATCCAAAGGCAGCCACGTCCTCTTGGCCCCCACGGTCAATATCCATCGATCTCCCCTGGCGGGGCGAAACTTCGAGTGTTATTCGGAAGACCCCTTTTTAACCGGAAAAATAGCCACGGCCTATATTCAGGGGCTGCAAGGCGGCGGGGTATCGGCCTGCATCAAACATTTTGTTGCCAACGACTCGGAATTTGAGCGCTTTAGCATGAGTTCCGAAGTCCAGGAGCGGCCTCTGCGGGAGATCTACCTGCGCCCCTTCCAGATGGCTGTGCGGGATGCTCAGCCCTGGTCGTTGATGAGCGCGTACAACCGGGTGAACGGCATCTTTGCCAGTGCCAGCCACCGGCTGCTGACCGAAATTTTGAAGGAAGAGTGGGGCTTTGACGGGGCCATTGTCTCTGATTGGTATGGCACCTACGGGGACGACGTGGCGGCCGCTGGGTTGGACATCGAGATGCCTGGGCCGGCCCGATGGATGGGCGACACCGTGTTGGCAGCGGTGGAGTCCGGCGCCTTGGCCGAGTCCGTGTTGGACGATAAGGTGCGGCGCATCCTGCGGCTGTTGCATCGGGTGGGCGCGTTTGAAGATGGGGCCATGCAGCCCGCGGACCTGGCTGAACAGCCCATCAACCGCCCGGAAGATGGCGCGCTGATCCGGGAAGTGGGGGGGCAAGCGGCGGTCCTGCTCAAGAACGACGGAGTGTTGAACGGTGGGCCGGTTTTGCCTTTGAATCGCAGCCGTGTGCGCTCCATCGCCGTGATCGGTGAGAATGCCCGGTGGGCGCAAGTTCAGGGCGGCGGCAGCGCGGGCGTCAGCCCCCATTATGTGATCGACCCGTTCCAAGGCATCAAGACCCAGGCCGGGGACGGGGTGCGGGTCAACTATGCCATCGGCACCCCCATCCACCGCATGTTGCCCACCCTCAACCCGGACTGGCTGACCGGGCCGGACGGGTCGCCCGGCTTCCGGGTGACCTTTTACGACAATCGGGACTTTGCCGGGGAACCGGTCCACACCGCCACCACCCGGCGATCCTTGCTCAACTGGTACGGCGACACGGATGACCACATCAACCCGGCGGATTTTGCCCTGACCATGGAAAGCACCCTGACCGTGCCGGAGAGCGGCACCTTCCAGATGGGCATATTGGGCGTGGGCACCTCCCGGCTGCTGATCGATGGCCAGGTGGTGTTGGAGAGTGTCTACGGAGGCAGCGGCGGCGACTTCATGTCTATGGGCGACGGCGTCACGGAGACGGTGATTGACCTTGTGGCCGGTCATCCCTATGCCCTGCGGCTGGAATTTGCCAGCACCGCCGATTCCCGCTGGCGAGCCATCCGCCTGGGCTGCATGATCCCCCTGCCCGGGGACCCCATCGCCGAGGCCGTGGCCCTGGCTACCCGCTCGGACGTAGCCGTGATCTTCGCCGGTCTCAGCAACGAGTGGGAGAGCGAGGGGGTGGATCGGGAAACAATGGACCTGCCCGGCGCGCAGACCGAGTTGATCCGCCGGGTGGTGGCGGCCAACCCCAACACGGTGGTGGTCCTCAACACCGGCTCCCCGGTCACCATGCCCTGGGCGGACGAGGTGCCGGCGGTCGTGCAATCGTGGTATGCGGGCCAGGAGGCGGGGAATGCCATCGCCGATGTGCTTTTCGGCACGGTGGACCCGGCGGGCCGTCTGCCCACCACCTTCCCCCGGCGGCTGGCGGACAACCCGGCCTATCTCAACTACCCGGGCGAAAACGGCAAAGTGCTCTACGGCGAGGGGCTGTTCGTGGGCTATCGCTATTATGACGCCAAGGGTGTCCCCGTCCTCTTCCCCTTCGGCCACGGGCTGTCGTATGCGGAATTCGCCTATGCCAACTTGGCCATCGCCCAATCGAATGGAGCCATCCGGGTCAGCGTGGATGTCGCCAACACGGGCAGCCGTTCGGGCCAGGAAGTGGTTCAGCTTTACGTAACCGATGTGGAATCCCGGCTGGTGCGGCCCGAAAAGGAACTGCGGGCCTTCGCCAAGATCGCCCTGGCCCCGGGCGAAACCGAGACCGTCAGCTTTGAGTTGACCGAAGATGATTTGGTCTACTACGATCCCGCCCTCCCCGGCTGGGTGGCGGAACCGGGCGCCTTCCGGGTGCTTGTGGGCCGCTCCGCCGCGGACATCCGGGTGAGTGGGGAATTTGAATGGCAGGGTAAAAATATAGAAAAATAGAACACGGATTAAACGGATCGGACGGATCAAAACGGATCGAAAAAAATCCGTTTTGATCCGCTCAATCCGTCCGATCCGTGTTCTATTTTTTCCATCATCACAACGAGGCATTTATGAACCATCCACAGCCCAGCGGCTGGCAGTTTATTGACGAGGCAGGCACGTTCCGTTTAGCCGAGGCCGACAAAACCAGCTATCTTTACTTCCCGCTGATGAACGAAGCGGGCATCTTTGCGTCTGTTTCACCCCGGCTGGCCGGGGACATCACCAGCGGCCACAATAGCTTTTTGACCGAGCCGGTCTCTGTGGAGGATCTCCACGCCAGCCGGGCCGGGCGTAACTTTTGGGTGGGCGTGGCCGGGCGCACCCCCTGGTCGGCCGCGGGCAACGGCGTCACCCAGATCGCCCGCCGGGGCACGGAGAGCGGGGACGATGTGACCGTGGAGGCCGGTTTCCTCTGGCACCGGGTGATCCGCGAGAACGCCGAGCGGGGGTTGCGGGCCGAAGTGACCAACTTTGTGCCTATCGGCCCGGATAAGGTGGAGCTGATGCAGGTGCGCCTCACCAACACCGGCCCAGACGCCATCACCGTCACCCCCACCGCGGCCATCCCCCTCTATGGACGCTCTGCGGACAACCTGCGGGATCACCGCCACGTCACCTCCTTGCTCCACCGCACCCGCACGGAGGCCCACGGCGTCACGGTGACGCCCACCCTCTCCTTTGATGAACGGGGCCACATGGTCAACACCCTGACCTATGGGGTGCTGGGCGCGTCCGGTGATGGGAGCGCTCCTATCGGCTTCTTTCCGGTGATCGAAGACTTCATCGGCGAGGGCGGCACCCTGGATTGGCCGGAAGCGATTGTGGCCGATCTGCCGCCCAGCCACAAGGCCGGGGCGCAGATCGACGGCTATGAAACCTTGGGCGGCCTGCGCTTTGCGGCCATCACCCTGGCCCCAGGCCAGAGCGCCGACTATGTGCTGATCCTGGAGATCATGGAGCCGGGCAAGTCCACGGCGGATCTGCTGGCCCGCTATGGGGATGGGGCCAAGTTCGCCGCGGCCCTGGCCGCCACGGAAACCCACTGGGCCGCCAAGCTGGACACCGTGGGCGTGACCACCGGCGACCACCGCTTCGACGGCTGGATGCGCTGGGTCAGCCTGCAACCCATCCTACGCCGATTGGCCGGGAACAGCTTTTTGCCCTATCACGACTATGGCCGGGGGGGGCGGGGCTGGCGGGATCTGTGGCAGGACATCCTGGCCCTGCTCTTTATGGAATCAGACAAGGTGGGCGAGATGCTCTTCGCCAACTTTGCCGGGGTGCGCTTCGATGGCAGCAACGCCACCATCATCGGTAGCAAGCCGGGGGAATTCAAGGCCGACCGCAACAACATCCCCCGCACGTGGATGGATCACGGCGCGTGGCCCTTCCAAACCACCCAATTTTACATGGACCAGACCGGTGATCTGGCCTTCCTGCTCCGGGAACAGGGCTATTTCAAGGATCGCTTTGTGGACCGGGCCAAGGCCACGGACCCGGATTGGTCGCCGGATCAGGGCACGACATTGGCCAGGTTAAACGGTCAGCCCTATCGGGGCACGGTTTTGGAGCACATTCTGATCCAGCACCTCACCGCGTTCTTCAACGTGGGGGATCACAACAACATCAAGCTGGAGGACGCGGACTGGAACGATGGCCTGGACATGGCCCACGGCAAGGGGGAGAGTGTGGCCTTCACCGCCTTCTATGCCGGAAATCTGGCCCAGTTGAGCGTCACTGTGCGGGCGTTGGCCCGGCTTGGGGTGGATCAGGTGGACGTGGCCGAAGAGTTGCTGGTCCTCTTGGACAGCGTCTCCGGCGGCGAGGCTGTGGATTATGGCTCTGTGGCGGCCAAGCGGGCCCGGCTGGCCGACTACTTCGCCACCTGCCGTCACACGGTCAGCGGGCGCAAGGTGGCCGTGAGCCTAGCCGACCTGGCCGGTGATCTGACCACCAAGGCCGAGTGGCTCAAGCATCACATCCGCACCCAGGAGTGGATCAGCGATTCTGCGGGCCATAGTTGGTTCAACGGCTATTACAACAACGACGGCGACCGGGTGGAGGGGGACCACCCCCTGGGTGTCCGCATGACCCTCACCGGCCAGGTCTTCCCTCTGATGGCCGGGGTGGCGACGGATGCCCAGGCAGAATCAATGCTGGAAACGGCCCAAGCCTATCTGCTCGATGAAAGCGTGGGCGGCTACCGGCTCAACACGAATTTCGGCGAGGTGCAGCTCAACCTGGGCCGGGCCTTTGGCTTTGCCTTTGGCCACAAAGAGAACGGGGCCATGTTCAGCCACATGGCGGTGATGTTTGCCTATGCGCTCTATCAACGGGGCATGGTGCAGGCCGGTCACAAGGCGCTGAACGGGCTGTACGCCCACTGCCAGGAATTCGCTGTCAGCCGCATGTATCCGGGTCTGCCCGAATATACCAGTGATCGGGGCCGGGGCATGTACCCGTTCCTGACCGGCTCGGCCAGTTGGTATCTGCTGACTATGGTCACCCAGGTCTTCGGCGTGCGCGGCCATTTGGGAGATCTGGTCCTGGACCCCAAGCTGGTGGCCGAACAGTTCGATGATGAGGGCCGGGCCACCCTGCGCACCCGCTTCGCCGGGGTGGATCTGGATGTGGTCTATCATAACCCGGATGGGCTGGACCACGGCGCGTACCGCATCGGTGGGGTGCGTGTGGACGGGGTGGACGTGGCCTGGGCCGACCATCCATCGGGCGTGGTGATCGACCGGTCGGTTTTGGCTGGGTTGGATGGGGCGGGGGTGCATCGGTTGGATGTGAATTTGGGCGAGTAGGTGCCGGGTTGTTCGGTGGCATAAAAAACGGCGTGGCACATTGTGCCACGCCGTTTTTACACTTTGCTTGACCGCTGGACTTATGGGTTGGCAACCGGGACATTGCTGGTCTGGAGATAGCGGAAGAAGTCGGAATCGGCGGGGATGACCAGACTGTCGCCGGGCTTGAGGATCTTGGCGTAAGAATCCAGACGGCGGGAGAAGGCATAGAATTCCAGGTCTTCACCCAGGGCCGCGGCGTAGATGGCGATGGCCTCGGCCTCGCCCTCACCTCGCAGGGCCTGGGAGATCTGGTAGCCTTCGGCCAGGATCACCGTGCTGTCTCGGTCCGCTTTGGCCCGGATGATGTTGGCCTGTTCTTCGCCTTCGGCCCGGAAGAGGGAGGATTCCCGCTGGCGCTCGGCCCGCATGCGGTTGAAGACGCTCTGCTCCACTTCCTCGGGCAGGTCGGCGCGTTTGATGCGTACATCCACCACTTCGATGCCAAACTCCGCCGCATTCTTGGATGCGGAGATGGTCACCCGCCCCATGATGTTCTCCCGCTCGATGGAGACCACGGCTTCAAAGTTGGAGGTGGCCAGCTCGCGCCGGATCTCGGAAAAGACGATGTCGTCCAGGCGGGCCCGGGCACCGGCTTCGGTACGCACGGCCTTGAAGAAGAGCAACGGGTCGGTGATGCGCCAACGGGTGACATGATCCACGACCAGGCGCTTTTTGCCGGCGGTGAGATATTCCTGAGGGGTTGCATCGCTGGACAGAACTCGTTTATCAAAATAGGTCACGGTTTGAACCATGGGCAACTTGGCGTACAGCCCCGGGTTTTGATAGATGGCGACCGGGTTGCCAAACTGAAGGATGATGGCTTGCTTTGTCTCATCGACCACAAAGATAGTCTGGGCACCGATGATCAAGGCCAGGACGGCGAGGACGATCACACTGTTTACAATTTTAGATGACATATTAGTTGCCCTCCGCAGGAGCCGTTTCCAGGCTGGGTGACGAGAGATCTGGGCTATCCAGACCTTTGAGGGGCAAGAAGGGGAGTACCTGCCCGCCAATGGCGTCGGGGTCCAAGAGGGTTAGCTCAACTTGCTGGAGAACGCCTTCCAGGGATTCGATGTGCATACGCTCACGGGTCACATCCGGGGCCAAGCGGTAGGCCTGCAAGATGGAGAGGAAGCGCTCGGCATCGCCTGTGGCCTGCAACACCCGTTGCTGCTTGAAGGCATCGGCCTCTTGGATCAACTTTTGCTTGTTGCCCCGTGCCCTGGGCACAATATCGTTCTGATAGGCTTGGGACTCGTTGATCAGCCGCTCTTTGTCGGCCAGGGCGCGCACCACCTCTTGGAAGGCGTCCCGCACCTCCTCGGGCGGATCTGCCCCTTGCAGCCGCACATCGGTGATCTGGATGCCAGTCTTGTAATATTCCATGAGTTGGGAGAGAATGACCCGGGTCTGATCCTGCACCCTGGCCCGCTCTTCGGTGATCACGGCGTCGATGGTCATCTTGCCCACGGTGTCACGCAGGGCCACTTCGGCGCTGGTCAGCAGCACATCTTCGGGATCTTGCACATTGAAGACAAAGGCCCGTGAATCCGCGATGCGATATTGGACCAGAAGTTCTACCTTGACGATGTTCTCATCCGCGGTCAGCATCAGGGCCTCGCTGAGTACATCCTGGCGCTGGGCCGCGGTACTGCGGAAGCCGATCTCGGCTCGGCGGATGCTGGACACATTCACAATGGTCACCTGCTGGATGGGGGCGGGCAGATGGTAGTTGAGGCCAGAGGTGCTTACGCTGGTGAAGCGGCCAAAGGTCTGCACCACCCCTTCCTCACCCGGTTGCACGGAATAGATGCCCGTGGCCAACCACAAGAGCAAAAGGGCGAGCAGGATGAAGAGGAGGGAGCCGCCCCGAAGTTTGGCGGCCCATCCTGAGAGCGCGTCAACATACTCGGACAGAGGCGGCAGATCGTCGCCGTTCCGAGAACCTGGTTTGTTTAACATTTTTTCTCCTTGGGACTACTTTTTGACTGCAAAATCGAAGGTCTATGGAATGTTGATCTTACTTTAGAAAGGGGTCTGGAACAAAACGGCACCTGCTCTCCCTTTAGTTAACCACCGAAACCACGAAAACTATGGAATTATTGTTCCACAATCGTCAGTTAATCCATTTATCCATACAAAGGAACCCAATCATGAACCCATGTCCCGAAAACCTGCTGGACATCCAATCCTACGCCGGTGAGGGCTATCTGCCCCTGATCGACTATGGCGCATGGCGGGTGGCCGTCCTGCGCTACATCGACGAACTGGAAGCCGACCAGCTGGACAAAATGCAACGCCACGACGAGACCGATGAGGTCTTCGTGTTGCTGGCCGGTCAGTGCATTCTCTTTTTGGGAGAAGGCGATGCAACGATTGGGGCCATCCACCCGGTGGCCCTACAACCTCTTAGATTGTATAACGTCAAGCGGGGGACGTGGCACACCCACACCCTGGACCGGGACGCCACGGTGCTGATCGTCGAGAACGTGGACACGGTCAGCGCCAACTCGCCGGAGAAGATGCTCTCCGTGGATCAGCAGCGGCAGATCGTGAAATTGACCGAGGAACTCTGGGCCTAAGCTGATTGTTGGTTCCTAGCGAAGAGTTTGACACGTGAAAACGTATGTTCTATACTATTGTCTGTTCACCCCTGGTCAGCCATCTGACGGATCTTGGCGTTGACCCGTTCGCACCAGGGGGTGCGAACTCCTCGAGGGTATTGGGTCATGCATTGGCGGAGTTCACACCCCCTGGTGCGAACGGCCAACCCCGCCACAACCTTTTGGTCGTAAGTTAGCCGCTACTTGTTCTATAAGGAGAAAAGAGATGCAGCCAAAACTGTTTGAAAAACCAGCCTTTACAGTCGTCGGAATGGAGATGCAAGCCACCCCGATGACGCCGGAGATTCCCAAACTGTGGGACCGATTCGGCCCACGCATGGACGAGGTGCCAGATCAGGCCGAGCCCCACGTGAGCTATGGCCTGATGGACCACTTTGACCCTGCCCTGGGCACCTTTACCTATATGGCCGGTGTGTCGGTCACACAGGCCCAAGATCTGCCTGGGGGTATGACCCAAATGGAGGTACCCGCCAACACCTACGCCGTTTTTGAAGCCACCCTGTCCACCCTGGGCGATGTGTTCGGCCAAATCTATAACAGTTGGCTGCCCACATCCGGCTATACGCAGGCCGCCGCCCCCTATTTCGAGCGCTACAGCGAAACCTTCAACCCGCAAGATCCAGCATCCATCGTGTCAATCTATATTCCAGTGCAGAAGTAGGCATATCGAGTATCGTGTATCGAACAAAGGGCGGCGGGATCAATTTGATCCCGCCGCCCTTTGTTCGATACACGATACTCGATATGCCTACTCTCCCCCAAACTCGTCCAAAATATCCCCCAACTCATCGGCCCAAATGCTGTCCAGGGGCATGAAGGGGCGTTCTTTGAATTCAGCGGTCAATTGGGCCAGATAGCCCCGCAGTTGGGGGATCTGGCTGGCCAGTTTGTCGATCTCTTCCTCGATGGACGTGTTCAATTCGTCCGCCCGCTGGGCCAGATCCGAGAGATCCACGCCCAGGCGCAGCATGAAGTTGATGCGCCGCATGATCTCGTACCAAGCCCGGAAGTCGTTGTCCACCCGCAGGATCTGGTTGCTGTTGTCCAGATTGGAGAAATCATAGGCCGGGGCAAAGCCATAAAAGGCGATCATCTCCATCTCCCGCTGGGCGGCCCCATGCACAATATGCGTGCCGATGGTGGAGCCGCCTTGGTAGTTGGAGAAGCGCAGGGCGTAGTCCAGCAACTCCTGGCTCAGGGTGCCCAGGCTGAAAACACAGGAGACATCCCGGTCTTTGTCGTAGGGAATGTTCCCATACACCCCGCCCAGAGTGATGGTGCGCTGCACCCCAAAGGCCTGCACCGCGTCCAAAAAGATGCGGGTGTAGCGCTCCACCTTCAGGTGGGGTTCCTCGCCCAGGAAGATGATCAGCCCCCGCTCCTCGTCCCCGGCAAAGTAGAATTCATTGGTGGGCAGTTCCAGATCCTTGACCAATCCCTCTTCCAGCACCACCGTGGGCCGTAGCATGTGATGGGTGCCGGGAAATTGGAAGAGATAGAAGGGGTCGGATTCGATCTCGCCGATCTTGCGAGCCTTCAGTTGGTTGATCAAATAGGCGGGCAGGCCCGAAGAGATATTGCCGGCATCGGCCCACTGCTGCCAGCCGGCGATCATGAACATAATGCGACTGCGGGGAATTTCGTCAAGTTTCAGCAAGGCGTCCATAGGGAGTCCCTTTCAGGGTTGGGCGGGATGTTGAGCTAGATAAAGCTGGCGCACCATTTGGATATGGCCCAAATGTTGGCCCGTGTGTTCCAGGGTGTGAAGCAGGCAGAAGCTGACCGTAAACGACCGATCCGGGTGGCGCACGGATGATCTGTCCTGCGCCAAGTCGTCCAAGCGAAGGTGGGACAGGACGCCTTGGGCATGGGCGCGGCTGGCGGTCAGGCGGGCAATCAACGCCGGAGCCGACAGTCCGCTGCTGCGAAACTCGGCTGCCCGCTCCCGCCCGGACGGATCTTGGCCCGCCACATCGCCAATCCAGTACCGCTCGGCCCCGGTCAGATGCACCACCAGCACGGTGATGGAATTCATCTCTGGGCCGGGGGACCAGTCCAGGGCCTCGGCTGGCAGATCCGCCACCGCCTCCTCAATCTGGCTATGCAGATCGGCCAAAATGTCCATGTAATCGACATAAAATTGAAGCATGGTCGTCTCCTTGGGCGGCTGGATGGGCAAAATTGCAACTACTGCCATCTTAGGCCCATGCGAGGAAAAGTGCAAACCCGGTCCAGTCTTCCCATTTTTAATTCTCAATTTTCCATTCTCAATTTTCCATTCTCCCCCGCCCGTGATATACTTGTTCGGTTATTCGATCCAAGATTGAATACATGGTGAGTGACTCGACCGGTCACGGTCGGGTTTTTTGTTGCAACAGAATGACTCCAGTGCTTGCGGGAACGCCGGTGTAAACCGGTGACGGATGTGTGCGGGGTGGGTCAACTGTTGAGACAGAACAGGGGGCCGGACTGGTTGCTGTCCGGTACAGTTGATGACCATCTGACTAAACGTATGCAACATCCGTGGATGCCACCCGGCTGCCTTTTGGCAGGATAGGGGCAGCCAATTTTTCCGTGCGAGAAACCCTCGCATCACAAGCAAGGAGTCCCATGCAAGAGCTATCGACCACCCATTTTTCCGAATTGAACCTCGACGCCGATCTGGTTCGGGCCGTGACCGAACTGGGTTACGAAGAACCCACGCCCATCCAGGCCGGTGTCATCCCGCTTATGATTGCCCACCGCGACGTGATCGCCCAGGCCCAAACCGGCACGGGCAAGACCGCCGCTTTTTCTTTGCCCATTTTGCAAAACCTACAGCGCGGCCAACATGGGGTGCAAGCCTTGGTGCTGGCCCCCACGCGGGAACTGGCTTTGCAGGTCTCCAAGGCCTTGCAGGGCTATGGCAGCCAGCGCAATGTGCGGGTGTTGGCGGTCTATGGCGGCCAGCCCTACGGTCCCCAGATCCAGCAGATCCGGCGGGGCGTGGATGTGATCGTGGGCACGCCGGGCCGTCTGATCGACCTGATCACCAAGCAGATCCTGGACCTCAGCACCATCAACACCGTGGTGCTGGACGAGGCCGACGAGATGTTGAGCATGGGCTTTGTGGAGGACATCGAGACCATCCTCCAAGAGACCCCGGCTGGACGCCAGACGGCCCTCTTCTCCGCCACCCTGCCCAATGAGATCCGCCGCCTGTCGGATCGATATCTGAAAAATCCCGAATCGGTCACCATCGAACGCAAGCAGATGACTGTGGCTGCGGTCGAACAGCGCTACTATCTGGTCAACGAGAAGGACAAATTGGCCGCAGTCACCCGTCTCTTCGAGATGGAAGATGTGACCCGGGGCCTGATCTTTGTGCGCACCCGGGCCAGCGCTGGCCAGTTGGCTGCGGACCTCAACAGCCGCAACTATCCCGCCGAGGCCATCCACGGGGATCTGGACCAGAAGGCCCGGGAGCAGGTACTCAACGGCTTCCGCTCGGATCGGTCCACGGTGCTGGTGGCTACGGACGTGGCGGCCCGGGGGTTGGACATCGACGACATCTCCCATGTGATCAACTTTGACCTGCCCTCGGACGCCGAGATCTATGTGCATCGGGTGGGCCGCACGGCCCGGGCCGGCAAGGATGGCATCGCCATCTCTTTGGTCACCCCCAAGGAAGTGTGGCGACTGCGCCGCACGGAAGGCTTTATCAAGCAGACCATCAGCCTGGCCCAACTGCCCACGGTGGAAGAGATCGCCGTCCATCGGGAAGAGCTGCTTCGGGACAAGGTGATGGTCTGGATCAACCGGGGGCGCTGCGCCAAGGAACGAGAGCTGGTGATGCAGTTGGTGGAGGCCGGCCACGATCCGATTGAGATCGCAGCGGCAGCCTTGAAAGTCTCCCGGGGCGATGAAAAGCAACGGCCCATCGCGGCCATTGCCCCGGTCGAGAGTTCCCGCCCCTCCCGCTCCAATGGCCGGGAGCACAGCAACAGCAGCCGGGATAGCCGGGGGCACAGCGACCGTCCCCAGCGCCAGGCCCACAGCCGCGCCGTCACCGCCACCTCCCACGAGGCGGGCATGGTGCGTCTCAGCCTCAGCCTGGGCCGCACGCATGGCATCCGCCCCAACGACGTGGTGGGGGCCATCGCCTTCCACGCCGACATCTCCGGCAAGAGCATCGGTGCCATCCACATCCGGGATCAGCACACCTTGGTGGACATCCCAGAGGTGCATGTGGGGAAAGTGCTGGCCCCTGGCCTCAAGTATCAGATCCGCAGACAGCCGTTTAACGTCTCCCGGTCATAGGCCACGGCGTTGCACAGATTATAAAAACAAAGAGTCGGGCCGATCCCCAGGATCGGTCCGACTCTTTTGTTTTGTGAGGAGCGTAGGCGCGGTTTTTAACCGCACGATCCCCAGGCAAACAGCGTTGTGCGGTTAAAAACCGCCCCTACGATTGGACAGGTCTCTGCGTCTTCGTGCCGCAACCAAAATGGCCGACAGGATCACCAGCCCGAACCCCCAGGGGGGCGCTCCCTGTGCCTCGGATGCGGCAACCAGCCGGGTCAACCCGACCCGCGTCGGTCCTGCACCGGCCTTGAGCGCAAAGGCGGAAAAGTCGGTCACCCCCGTCACCCGCACGGAATGGGGCTTGTTGGTGCACTCCCGACCATCCGTGTCGTAGCTCGTATCCAGGGTCAAGGTATCCCAGCCGCTGCCATTCCAGTGATAGGCGTTCAGGACATCACAGACCATGCCGTTGAGTTGGCTGGGGTAGAAATAGAAGGTGAGGGTGGCCCCGCTGCCCGTGGGCGGCGTGGTGGGGCTGATCTGAAAGCAGCGCTGCACCGTGTCCGCGGAGGTGGCGCATGGCTGGTTGGCCTTCACCTGCACCGTGGTGTTGCCCATGTTTTGGCCGCCGGGGTCGATGATCAGGCTGGGCGCGCCGCCGTGACCGTTGAAGGTGACTGCCTGGTCAACGAGCGCGGTCTGGCTGTCGGCGAAGGCGGTGCTGGTCAAATTTACTGGTTGCAGGGCTGATCCCGAAGCCATGATGCCGACCTGGGCAAACTCATAGTCATCGGACCGAAAGGTGACTTGGTCTCCTTCCGCCCCGTTCACTTGGGCAGAGTAGAACGCAGGCGTACCGCTTTGCACCTGGACCGAGCCAAGCGACTGCCTGTTGATCCCTACATAGACCGCCGTGCCTGGGGCTGCGGGGGACGCTCCTTGTATCACCGTGCCGTAAAAAGTATTTGGAAAGGTGGGGAAGCCCTGGATGGCAGGTGCTGCTTGGACTTTGACGAAACCCCCACGAGATAGCCAAACCGTCAAAACCAGGGCCAGCAACGCCGCCGCGGTTGAGATTTGAAACACCCTTTTCTCTGTCATAGTGTCCCCTGGATGCGAAAGCCCTAACTGGTCTTAGCGAACAATCGCCGGCAAAAAGAGCGGGAAATGTCCCCAGGCTGTGAGATCCTGGCGCTGAACGTGGCTGTTGTCCCAGGGCAGGGTCGATTGGGCTGGGATGCCGTTGATGGACAGGGTGATCGCCGATCCCCCCTCCCCACAGCCAGCCACCGACTGGACCACGTAGAATCGCTCCTCCCGGATAGCCAGGGTCGTCCCCCTGCCGCACAGGATGCCATTCATGCGGGCGTCCACGATCATGCCCGGCCACCCGTCCAACCCCGTCACCCGGCCAAAGAAAGTGGCGGGCGGCAAGGGGACAGAAAGTGCCCCTCGCCCCCCACCCCCCGCCCCCCGCAAATAGAGGGTGATGGGCTGGGAGACGTGGATCCAGTAGCCCCGGCCAAATTGCATCTGTTTCAGGCTTTGGATCTCCAGGGGCACGCTCGGATCCGTGGTGTGAAAAGGCCATTGGTTCAGGACCGGCTGGCTGGGATCGTAGCCATAGACCAGGGAGTAGCTGCCCTCAATCGAGGCCAACGCCTCGGTGATGGGCCGACTGCCCTGGACCGGATAGGCGAAGAGATTCCACCCGGCGGTGTCCAACGGGATCTCCATACTGGACATCAGCACATACAACCCCGGCCCCTGGGCTGTGGCCGCGGCGGAGTTTTGGACTGTGTCCAGGGTCGTCGCCAAGGGCGACCACGTCCCCGCGCCCTCTTCATAGAACCAGACCTTGAGGAAATTCTCCTCCCCCGGCGGCACGTCCCGGCCCAAGTAGCGGAAGGAGAGGGAGCTGCCCTCGATGGCCGGCGCGCCGGGTGACGCTGCCAAGCGATAGGGCTGGCCCACCACGGTGGCGTAGACGGGCGGGTTTGGGACTCGTGTGGCGGGTTGCAACGTGTAGAACTGGCCCGGCGCAAAGTCCAGGGTATCCACAAATAGGACGACCTGCCCATCCGAGGAAAGCACCGGTCCATTGCCGGACCCCAGAACTAGGGCATTCCCCGCACCCAACACCAGCGCATTGCCCGATCCCAGGACTAAGGCTGTCCCGGACCCCAGCACAAGCGCATTCCCCGACCCCAGGATCAGCGCATTGCCCGATCCCAAGACCAAGGCCGTGCCGGACCCCAAGACCAACGCCGTCCCGGACCCTAGCACCAAGGCCGTGCCGCTGCCCAGAACCAGGGCCGTGCCGGAGCCGAGGACCAGCGTTGTGCCGGACCCCAGCACCAAAGCCGTGCCGCCGCCCAATTGCAGGGCCGTGCCGGAACCAAGGATCAGTACGGCACCCTCCGGGCCCACGGTTTGGACGACGCCATTTTCGTCCTCGTAGGTGGAACCGGGGGCCAGGTTGATCGTGAAACCATTGCCCAACCCCAGATCCGGCGCGCCGCCCAGGGTGAAGTCGGTGATTAGTTCATGGGCTGGGGTGTTGGCGTCCCACAGGCGCAGGAAGGCGGCCAGGTGGATGGGGAGGGTGGCGGTGTAGGCGTCCGCACCCGCGTCATAGCCAAGCACAATCTCGGCGGGGGCGGTGTCGGTGAGGGGTCGGTCCGCCGCGTAGATCTGCACCCGCAGATCCGCGGAGATGACGTTGGTGACAGTCAACGCCAGGGTATTCGTCGTGACCGGCGCGACGACGATATCGGGCAGCCAGTCTGGCGTGGGGGTGACGGGTAGTTGGGTGATGCCGGTTTGGGCGGTGAGGCAACCCACGGCGGGCGCGGAGGGGCCCAGATCGAAGACGCAGACCCGATCTCCGGCCCCGGTGCGGGCCCCCCACGCTTGCAGACGGTCCTGGCGAGGCTCGCCCAGATCGACCAGATTCCCAGCGTGGAAGCGGAAAGCCCTGGCCGAGGACGAGGCGAGATAGCGGGAGCCGTCGGGCTTGACCAGGTAATAGGAGGGCACGTCCAGGGTGGTGGGGGTGCCGCCCGGATCGATAAAGTTTATGTCCGTCACGGCAAGGGGCAAGGTGGAGGGTCCGCCGAGCTGATTGGCATAGTTTTCGGTCGGGGCGTGGAGCCAGGGATAAAATTCGACGATGGTCTCCCAATCCGAGCGCTTCATGGTCTGGTTTTGCAGGGTGGCGAGACAGTCGTAGCTGCCGCTGGCCCAGCTTTCTGCCGGGTGAAACTCGGAATTTTCGTCGAGATAGACATTGCCCATCAAGCTGGGACAGGTGGAGACGGCGACCGGCAGCCCGGCGTTGTCGAAACCCAGATAATCTTCCAACAAAAAGAAGAGGTAGTGGCCGAACTCGTGGGCCAAGGCCCTGGGCCAATCTTCGCCCAAGGAGCCGGAGGATTCGCCGAAGCGATTCCACGAGGCGGGCATCTCCACCACGCCGGGGAAGTAGGCCACCTGCACATCGGGATTCGCCCCGTTGGGCAGGTTTTTCTGGATCACCTCGGTCACCGAGCCGCCGATGGTGGCGTGGGGGCGCAGGCGGTTGGTGGCGTGGATGCGGATGTCGGCGTCTTCCCAATGGGCTTGATCGTGATAGACGGTCGCGGATCCCAGGGCGGCTTGGCCGTTGGTGACATCGTAGAGCAGTTCGGACGCCCGGTTCAGGTCGATCTCCAGTTGGGTGAGGTAGCCGATGTCCTTGCGGGCATCCCAGCCCAGGGAGACGGTCAGGTTGAAGAGCATGAGGGGGTTGGCCGCGGAGACCACCAACTCCTGGACGCCCAAGGCGCTCATGGTGAAGGCGTCCAACCCGGTGGCCGTGGGCGGCGCGGAGGTGTGATAGACCGTGTATTTGGCCGTGGTTGTGACGGGCAGCAGGGCGACCAAGCGATCCCCCACGGCGAGCTGGCCCCGGCCTTGGAGATAGCCGTTGGCGTCGGTGACATAGGCCGTGCCGCCGTTGGCTATCGCCGTGCCCGTTGTGGCGTTGGCCGGGATCTGGTAAATGATAGCGTTGGCAACCCCGTTGACGGCGCTCACCGTGTCGGTGTAGACCCGGACTTGGGTTCCCCGCACCCGGAAGGGGTACGTCGTGGCACTGGCGTAAGGGCGTTGGATGGGACTGGCCACGGTGTTGGTATACTTATATGTGCCGCTGATTGCGGTCGCCGTCTTGAAAGATCGGGGATAGGCTTCCATGCGCACGACCACGTTGTCCGATTGGCCAAAGAAGCCACTGGCGAAGGTGTCCCAGACAAATTGGTGGGTGACCCCTTGGGGCGAGGCGGCCAGACTGGTCGTGATCGTGTCTGACGTGGCGACGGCCGGAAACCATTGCCCGCCCCCGTTGAGGGAATAAAAGGCTTTCATCCCGCCTATCATGTCGCCTTCAGGATCGGAGAGGGTATAGGTCAGGGGGATAGCCAAGTTATCGATCAGTTGAGGCGGCACATAAAAGCTGGTGATGGCTGGGGTAATGGGCCGGCTGATGGTCAGCGTCGGGGCGTTGTTGGGTAGGTGCCGGCCGCCTCGTCCGTTGAGATAGAGCTTGTTGGCGCTGCCAGAATTCCCCACGGCCAGGTCCAGGTCGCCATCCCCATCCACATTCCCCCAGGCCACGCTCTGGGTATCATCGCTATCGCCCGAACTCCAGGGGCTATTCGATGCGGTCTGCAAGACCCCGTTTTGGTTCAAATAGATCTTGTTGGCGCTGCCAGAATTGCCCACGGCCAGATCCAGGTCGCCATCCCCATCCACATCCCCCCA
>JAGNDO010000022.1:0-45410 GCA_018003515.1 Caldilineaceae bacterium | reverse complement strand
CGCCCGAACTCCAGGGGCTATTCGATGCGGTCTGCAAGACCCCGTTTTGGTTCAAATAGATCTTGTTGGCGCTGCCAGAATTGCCCACGGCCAGATCCAGGTCGCCATCCCCATCCACATCCCCCCAAGCCACGCTGTTGGTATTATCGCCATCGCCCGAACTCCAGGGGCTATTCGATGCGGTCTGCAAGACCCCGTTTTGGTTCAAATAGATCTTGTTGGCGCTGCCAGAATTGCCCACGGCCAGATCCAGGTCGCCATCCCCATCCACATCCCCCCAGGCCACGCTCTGGGTATCATCGCTATCGCCCGAACTCCAGGCGGCGGCAGTCTGTAAGACTCCGTTTTGGTTCAAATAGATCTTGTTGGCACCGCTGCCACCATTCCCCACGGCCAGGTCCAGGTCGCCATCCCCATCCACATCCCCCCAGGCCACGCTCTGGGTTTCATCACTATCGCCCGAACTCCAGGGGCTATCTGCGGCGGTCTGCAAGACCCCGTTTTGGTTCAAATAGATCTTGTTGGCGCTGCCAGAATTCCCCACGGCCAGGTCCAGGTCGCCATCCCCATCCACATCCCCCCAGGCCACGCTCTGGGTGTAATCGCTATCGCCCGAATTCCAGGGGCTATCTGCGGCGGTCTGCAAGACCCCGTTTTGGTTCAAATAGATCTTGTTGGCACTATAGTAATTCCCCACGGCCAGGTCCAGGTCGCCATCCCCATCCGCATCCCCATCCCCCCAGGCCAGGCTCGGGTCGCCACTCACGTCAAAATTCCCCACGGCCAGGTCCAGGTCGCCATCCCCATCCACATCCCCCCAGGCCACGCTGGAGGTATAATCGACATCGCCCAAACTCCAGGTGGCGGCGGTTTGCAAGACCCCGTTTTGGTTCAAATAGATCTTGTTGGCACTACGGTAATTTCCCACGGCCAGGTCCAGGTCGCCATCCCCATCCACATCCCCCCAAGCCACGCTGGAGGTATAATCGACATCGCCCAAACTCCAGGTGGCGGCGGTCTGTAAGACCCCGTTTTGGTTCAAATAGATCTTGTTGGCGTCGACAGAATTTCCCACGGCCAGGTCCAGGTCGCCATCCCCATCCACATCCCCCCAGGCCACGCTGGAGGTGCCATCGCTATCGCCCGAACTCCAGGGGCTATCTGCGGCGGTCTGCAAGACCCCGTTTTGGTTCAAATAGATCTTGTTGGCGCTGCCAGAATTCCCCACGGCCAGATCCAGGTCGCCATCCCCATCCACATCCCCCCAAGCCACGCTGCGGGTATTATCCCCATCGCCCGAACTCCAGGGGCTATCTACGGCGGTCTGCAAGACCCCGTTTTGGTTCAAATAGATCTTGTTGGCACTATGGTAATTGCCCACGGCCAGGTCCAGGTCGCCATCCCCATCCACATCCCCCCAGGCCACGCTCTGGGTGTAATCGCTATAGCCCGAACTCCAGGGGCTATCTGCGGCGGTCTGCAAGACCCCATTTTGGTTCAAATAGATCTTGTTGGCGCTGCCAGAATTCCCCACGGCCAGGTCCAGGTCGCCATCCCCATCCACATCCCCCCAGGCCACGCTGAAGGTGTAATCGCTATCGCCCGAACTCCAGGGGCTATCTGCGGCGGTCTGTAAGACCCCGTTTTGGTTCAAATAGATCTTGTTGGCGTCGCCAGAATTCCCCACGGCCAGGTCCAGGTCGCCATCCCCATCCACATCCCCCCAGGCCACGCTGGAGGTGCCATCGCTATCGCCCGAACTCCAGGGGCTATCTGCGGCGGTCTGCAAGACCCCGTTTTGGTTCAAATAGATCTTGTTGGCACTATGGTAATTTCCCACGGCCAGGTCCAGGTCGCCATCCCCATCCACATCCCCCCAGGCCACGCTTTCGGTGTAATCGCTGTCGCCCGAACTCCAGGGGCTATCTGCGGCGGTCTGCAAGACCCCGTTTTGGTTCAAATAGATCTTGTTGGCGCTGCCAGAATTTCCCACGGCCAGGTCCAGGTCGCCATCCCCATCCACATCCCCCCAGGCCACGCTGAAGGTGTAATCGCCATCGCCGGAGGTCCAGGGATTGAATTTGCTCAAGGGGAAGGATTCTTGGGCCTGGCTGGGCAGGGCGGCCAGAAGCGGCCACAGCAAGCTGACCATCATGACGAGGACGGCTCGGCGGGCGTATGTCGATTTGGGGTGGATTTTGGTTGTTTTGCGAAAGGTGGGCGATGTGGGCATGATGGCTCCTAAAGTGTTTACTTGTCAATCCAACAGGGCTTGCACCTGCTTCAGATAGTGCAGTGCGCCCAGCTCCATGAAGGTGGTCTCGGCTTCCTCCAGCAGATCCACGGCGATGTTTTCGTCCCCAAAGCCGATCAACGCCTCGGCCCAGGCCAGCCGGGTGATGGCGGCCTCGAAGGGATTGTCGGTGAGCAAGAGCAGGCTGCGCTCGAAGGATTCCAGCGCAGCCTGGGGCTGATCCTGGGCGGCCTGGGTCGTGGCCAGCAGGCGCAGACCGATGCCCTCTTCGTTGCGCATCTCCTGGCCCTGGGCAGATTGGATGGACTGTTCCGCCCAGCTTTGGGCCGCGGCCTGATCCCCCTGGGCCATGCTGCTCAGGGCGTGGAGCTTGGCTTTTAGCGGGGTCTGATAGGCGATCTCCGTGCGCTGGATCAGCGCCCCGGCCTCGGCCAGCAGTGGGTCGGAACGGGTCAGATCCTTCTCGGTGATCAGCAGTTCGGCCAGATAGAGGGCGGCACCCATAGCGGTTTCGGGCCAGTCGTGGCGGCGGGCCAGGGTCAGGCTGTGGCTGAGGTTGCTCTCGGCGTCCGCAAAGTTGCCCTGGTTGAACTGGAGCACCCCCATGTTCATGCCGATGCGGGCCACCTCTTGGGTGTTGCCCAACTGTTTGGCCGTGTTGAGCGCACTTTGATAGTTGCCGACTGCCGAGGTCCAATCCCCGGCCATGTGTTGGAAGGCCCCCAGGTTGCTGACCGCCTGAAGTTCCATAATCTGGTCGGCCAACTTGCGGGCCAAGGTCAAAGACTTTTCCGTGGCGGCCATGCCCTCGTCCGCATTGCCTTGCAGATAGTAGAGCAGCCCCAAGGCCAGATACGCCCGCATGGTCACAGGCTCTGCGTCCCAGGGGGCGATTGCCAGGCTGTGTTCCAACCACATTTGCGCGCCGCTGGCGTCGCCCAGGTTGCGCAGGACCAGCCCCAGTTGCAGACAGAGATCTGCTTCCTGCAAGGGTTTTAGCGCGCTTGTCTCCGCGTTTTTAGCCAGAATCTGTTCGACCAGGGTCTTGGCGAGGCTAGGATCTTGATAGCGCAGAATCATTGCCTGCTCCCGAGCCAGCCAAGCTCGTACGCCAAGAAGATCCGCCGATGTAGTGGGGTCTGCCAAGCCAGCCAGGGTTGATTCCGCTTCAACCAGATGGGCTAACGCCTTCGCTGTCTCCGATCGATAGTAGGCGGTAATTCCCCGCATAATCAAAACCTTGGCCCACAGGATTGGCTCGCTCTGAAAGCGTCGCTCCTGTAGGTTGGTTAGGATAGTGGTTACAGGCTGAATATGACCGGCCCAGGTCATGCCCCATTTCTTTTCGGCGTCGCGCGTAAGTAGGGTGGCGGCTCGCAAATCATCTCCTGCCGCTTGGTAGTGGAGGGCGGCGCGCAGATCGTCGGCCTCCTCAAATTCGTAATAGGTGGCCGCCCGTCGGTGCATCTCCCGGCGGTCCCGGCGACTGAGCACGTCGTAGTAGAAGCTTTGCACGACGGAATGCTGGGCATATTCCCGGTCTTGGGCGCTATCCAGGGTTTCCAACAAATAGCGATTGGCCAGAAAGGAGAGGGTGCGGCGCACATTGGCCCCATCCAGCACCTCTTCGATGGCGTCCCGGCTGCCGGGCATACCCAACAGCACGGCCACACCGCTCATCACCAACCGCTCAGCCGTGTCCAGGGTGCCATCCACCTCGCTGAGCAGGAAGCGCTCCACATCCGCGCTGTGGGTCAGCCGGTTGACCACCTCTTGCGGGTCCGGGGCATCTTTGAGGGAGTTGGCGGCCAGCACCAGCAACTCGGCGTTGCCCCCCGTGTGGGCATGCAGGTGGGCCAGGCTCTCCGCGGGGAGGGTGACCCCGTAGTGGGTCAAGAGGTGGCCGGCGTCGGCCAGCCCCATGCCGGTCAGCCGGTTGAACTGGGTGGACTGGGCAAAGGAGGGCACCTTCTGGGTGGAGAGGATCAGGCGCAGCTCTCCGGAGGCCACGGCCGGACGCAGGCGATCCACCAGCTTCTCCAGCAGGGGATCCGTCTCCACCCGCTGGAAATCATCCAGACAGATCAGATAGTTCTGACCCCGAATGGCCTGGAAGAGATAGTCGAAGAGTACATCCGAGGGCGGAAGCTGGCCGCCGGAGAGGGTCGTACTCTGCAACATCTGCCAGGGTGCCCCCTGGCCGTTGCAGGCCAAAAAGGCCGCTATCTTCCAGATCAGGACATCCACCCCTTCCCCGGCGTGAAAGCCGTGCCAAAAGGTTCTCTGCGGGCTGCCCGCCATCATGGCCACCTGGGCGGCCACCGCGGTCTTGCCTACGCCGGGCATCCCCGCCACAATGGCCAGGTTGCTCTCGGCCACCATGCGGCCAAAATAGGCCAGCTCCGCCTCCCGGCCCACAAAGTCCTTGGCCACGGGCGGCTTCATGGGCGGGGGCGGCGGCGGGATCTCCGGGGCCGCTGGGGTGGACGCCGGTTCCGTCACGTCGAAGAGCTGGCCATCCTTGGCCCGTAAAAAGAGCACGGGCGTGCCCCAATCGGGCATGTCCGGGCCGCACTCCATGTAGATGGCCTTGCGGGCCTCGCTGACCGCGGCCTCCAAGGGCAGACCCAGGGCCAGGCTGCGATAGAGATCCCTGGCAAAGATCAGGGCGGCTTTGTCGGCCACGGTGTACTGCATGGCGATCACGGCGGAAAGCTTGCGCTGGAGCAGGTTGGGGGCCAGCCCGGCCAGGGGGCGGGTGGAGGAGGTCGTGGCGGTCTGGCAAGCGTTGAGGACGGCCAGCCGGGTCTCCTTGCTGGCGGCGAAGATCTCTCGGAAGACGGTCTCGTCCACGGGTTTGGCCATGCCGTCGTCGTCCTCCAAGATGACATAAGCCTGGTCGCCGTCAAAGAGACCGTGGCCCACAAAGTGGAAGATGTGGGGTTCGAAGGTGCGCATGGCCTGGTTGATGGCCTCGATCCTGGCCCGGTCGATCACCTGAAGCTGGATGCGCCCGGCGTCGATCTGGGGCTGCAAAGCCTCCTGCAAGATGCGCTTTTCCTGCGCCACATCCAACGGGGCGACCCCCTCCGGGTTGGCGATCACGGCCAAAATGCGCAGGGGCGGCTCGATGGCCGAGGCGCGCACGGGCAGCTTCATGGGGATGAAGCGCATGAGCGCCGTCTCTGGGGAGATGGCCGGGAAGCTGGACGTTTCGGCGTCGTGGAGGAATTCCCAGGGCAGGGCAGCCAGGTTGGGTGGCTCGATGTGCAGCCGCAGCCGCAAGCGGCTCTCCTGGCCGTGGACGACGGCCAAGCTCTGGCGATAGAGCAGCAGAATGTCATCGGCAAAGAGGGCGTCGAAGAGGAACTCCCCGATTTGGGCCAGGGTGTCGATGTCGGTCTCCCGGGCCTCGATCACTTCCAGGGCGTCGATCAACTCGGCCAGGGCGTCCTCGTCCAACTGGAGCAGCCCCTTGGCTTGGCCGTGGGGCGAGTCCAGCACGCGTACGCTGTAGCCCGCTTCTGTGCGCTCGCCGATCAGCAGTTCGAAGGTTTCGTAGGAGATTGCATTGGCCATAGGTCTGTTCCTGTGGGTGGTCGGTGTGGGTTTGTCTGTTCAAATGCGCTTATCTCTTGATGAGTTCGCATCCGGTTCGGACTTCGACGTAGACAATCGGGCGGTTGAACTCACGTCAAAGCTTGGTCGACCCGTTCGCACCGGGGGGTGCGAACGCCGCGGGAGCAGGCCCGAATTTTTGAGGAGTTCGCACCCCCTGGTGCGAACGGGTCTGCGTCAGGAGGTGCAAACTTCTCGATCCAACTTGTTTTGTACACACTCAGTCGTTCACGATTGTTCCCCAAAAAGCGGAGTGAGCATCCTCAGATGCGGCTCTCGCCGAGAGAGTTGGTATCTGAGGATGCCTACTCCGCATTAAAATCGTGAACGACTGACAATCGATTATTTGCGCACCAAGGGCAGATAGATGCTCTGCTGTCCGGATCCGCCCAAATCCAATTGTTGGATGACCCCATTCTGCCAGACCCGTGCCGGGCCGATGGGCTGTCCGTCCACCTCAAACTGGATTTGGCTTGCAGCGCCAGCGCAGCCCGCAAAGCCCCCCCCGTCGTCGGCGCTGACGTGGACAAGATACCAGATCCGGCCGTTGACCAATCGGGTGCTACTTTTTCCACAAATCCGTCCGTTGACCCGAGCCTGAACGGTCATGCCCGCCTTGGGGGTGAGGGTTTCTGTGGGCAGCACACGTCCGTAGAACGTGGCTGGCGGCCCGGCCACGGATGTGGTGGCTTGCCGCCCCGCGTTGCCCGCTCCCCGCATGTAGAGGGTGATGGGCTGGCTGACGTGGATCCAGTAGCCTCGGCCAAAGTCCAGGGTCGTCAGGGTGATCAACGGATTTAGCGCAGACGGCTGGGGCGCATAGATCCGCCAGGGGTCCGCCGTGTCCGTGTCTTTGTAGCCCAACACCCACCAATCGGTCTGCCGGGCGGCCAGATAGCTGAGGGCGTCGGTCACGGTCCGGCTGCCCTGGACCGGGTAGGAGATCAGATTCCACCCGGCGCTGCGCAGGGGGATCTCGATGCTGGACATCAGCACATACAGCCCGGATCCTTGGGCCGTGGCCGCGGCGGAATTCTGCACCGTGTCCAACGTAGTGGGCAAGGGCCGCCAGTCGCTCGTGGCCTGATCGTAGAACCAGACCTTGAGGAAGCTCTCCTCCCCCGGCGGCACATCTCGCCCCATGTAGCGGAAGGAGATGGAGCTGCCCACGATGGCCGGTGCGCCCGGTGACGCGGCCAAGCGGTAGGGCTGACCCACCACCGTGGCATAGCTGGGCGGGTTGGGCACACGGGTGGCCGGCTGCAAGGTGTAGAACTGGCCAGGGGCAAAGTCCAGAGAGTCCACGTAGAGCACAACCTGCCCGTCCGACGAAAGCACCGGGCCGTTGCCATCCTCCAGCACCTGGGCGTTGCCGGATCCCAAGACCAAGGCGGTGCCAGATCCCAGCACCAAGGCCGTGCCCGATCCCAGCACCAAGGCGTTCCCCGACCCCAGGATCAGGGCGTTCCCCGACCCCAGGACCAAGGCTGTGCCTGACCCCAGGACCAAGGCTGTGCCGAACCCCAGGACTAGGGCCGTGCCCGACCCTAGGACTAGGGCGGTGCCGCTGCCCAATTGCAGGGCCGACCCCCCGCCCAAGATCGTGGCGGTGCCGCTGCCCAGTTGCAGGGCCGCGCCGGACCCCAGGGTCAGGATCGCCCCCTGCGGCCCGACGGTTTGGGTGACCCCTTGGTCGTCTACGTATGTGGAGCCGGGGGTGAGGCGGATGGTGAAGCCGTTGCCCAGCCCCAAATCCGGCGCGCCGCCCAGGGTGAAGTCGGTGATCAGCTCGTGGGCCGGGTTGTTGGCGTCCCACAGATGCAGGTTGGCGGCTAGGTGGACGGGCAACGTGGCCGTGTAGGCCTGGGTTGCCACATCATAGACCAGCCGGATCTGCGCCGGGAGGGTGGTGGTGAGGGGGCGGTCCGTGGCATAGACCCGCACCCGCAGATCCAGGCCGGCGTCCATCTTGTAGACGGTCAGGGCCAGGGTGCTGGTGGTGACCGGGGCCACCACGATGTCCGGCAGCCAGTCTGGGGTGGGCTGCACCGTCAACTGGGTGACGCCGCTCTGCACGGTCAGGCAGCCCACGACCGGGGCGTTCGGGGCCATGTCGAAGACGCAGACCCGATCTCCGCTACCCGTGCGGGTGCCCCAGGCTTGCAGCCGATCCTGGCGAGGTTCGCCCAGATCCACCAGGTTGCCCTCGTGGAAGCGGAAGGCTCGGGCCGAGGACGAGGCCAGATAGCGGCCCCCATCGGGCCTGACCAAATAGAAGGAGGGCACATCCAGGGTAGTGGCCGGGGTTGCGGGGGCCACAAAATTGATCTTCGTCACGGCCAGGGGTAGGGTGGATGGCCCGGCCAACTGGTTGACATAGGACTGGGTAGGGGCCTTGAGCCAGGGATAGAAGGCAACGAGAGTCTCCCAGTCCGAGCGCTTCAGGGTTTGATGCTGCAAGGTGGAAAGACAGCCATAGGCCGGGCTGGCCCAACTGGCCGCCGGATGGAACTCGGAATTTTCGTCGAGATAGACATTGCCCATCAGGCTGGGACAGGTGGAGACCGCAATGGGCAGTCCGGCGCTGTCAAAGCCCAGGTAGTCCTCTAAAAGGAAGAATAGATAGTGGCCGAACTCGTGGGCCAAGGCTCGGGGCCAATCCTCGCCCAAAGAGCCGGACGACTCGCCAAAGCGATTCCACGAGGCGGGCATCTCCACCGCGCCGGGGAAGAAGGCCAGTTGAATGGCCGGATCGCTGCCGTTGGGCAGGTTTTTTTGGATCACCTCTGTCACCGAGCCGCCGATGGTGGCGTGGGGGCGCAGGCGGTTGGTGGCGTGGATGCGGATGTCCGCGCCTTCCCAGTTGGCCCGATCATGATAGACTGTGACCGATCCCAATGCCGCCTGGCCATTGGTGACATCGTAGAGCAGTTCCGACGCCCGGCCCAGGTCGGCGTCGAGCTGGGTGAGGTAGGCCGTGTCCTTGCGGGCGTCCCATTCCAAGGAGACCGAGAGATTGAAGAGGATCAGGGGGGTCTGGCTGGACACCACCAGATTCTGCACCCCGGTGGCGGTCATGGTGAAGGGGGTCATGCCGGCAAGGGTGGGGATGGCGCTGGTCTGGTAGACCGTATATTTGGCCGTGGCGGTGATGGGGGCCATCGCCACCAGTTTATCTCCCACGCTCAACGCGCCGCGGCCCTGCAAATAGCCCCCAGCGCCCGTGGTGAAGAGCGTGCTGCCCCGCCCGATGACCGTGGCCGCCCCGCTCTGCCCGCTGGGGAGTTGAAAAACCAACGCGCCGGGGACCACGTTGGCGGCCCCTACACTTTCGGCATAGACCCGCACCTGGGTTCCCCGCACCCGGAAGGGATAGCTCTGGCTGCTGGCCTTGGCATACTGTTGGGAGCCGGGGACGCCCTTTGCCTTGGCCTTGGGGCTGGGGATGGCCTCCATGCGCACCACCACATTATCGCTCTGGCCAAAAAAGCCGCTGGCCGCCACATCCCATTTGAAGAGATGGGTATTGGCCGCTGTCTTGCTGGGGAAGGGACGGCTGGCCCGATCCGTGGTCTGGGTGTCTGCCGTGGGGATGGCCGGAATCCACTTGCCGCCGCCGTCCAGGGAATAGAAGGCCCGCACCTGGCCAAAGGGGGTGCTGGCGTCGTCGAAGAGCGTATAGGTGATGGGGATGATGCCGGATTGGCGCACCCCCGGCACCGCGTAGCCATCCGCCGGGGCCAGGGTGCTGACCTGTTGGCCGCTGAATGTGGTGATGGCATCGCTGGCCAGACCAATGGTGAGTCGGGGCCGGGCGCTGGCCGCGGTCTGGATCTGATAGATGCGGATGGGCATGGGGCCGCTGCTGAGATCATAGGCCCCGATAGCCAGTTCGGGCTGCCCGTCCCCATCCATATCCCCCCAGGCCTGGCTGACCGAGGCGAGCAGATCCGGCGAGATCCATGTGCCCTCTGCACCGGTTTGCAGCACCCCATTGGCGTTGAAATAGATGCGGTCAGCCTGGGACTGTTCGTTGGTCGTGGAGAGGTCCATGTCTCCGTCGCTGTCAATATCGGCCCAGGCCGCCGAGGTGGTGAAGCTGTTGTCCCAAGAGAGCCAATCGGCCACAGGGTTGAGCCGCCCCTGTTCGTTTCGGTAAATTTTGTTCTGGGATTCGTTGCTGGCCATGGCCAGATCCAGATCCCCGTCCCCATCCACATCTCCCCAGGCCACCCCGCCGGACGCATCCTCGTCGCCGGCTGTCCACACCCGCCCGGGCGCGGTGGAGAGGGTGCCGTTCTCGTTCAGAAAGAGTACGGTAGGGCCATAGTTGGCCACGGCCAGATCCAGATCCCCGTCTGCATCCACATCCCCCCAGGCCAGGTCCCGGATGATTCCCGGCTCGTTCGAGGCCCAGGTCGCCGTGGGGGCCAACATGCCATTGCTGTTGGTATAGATGCGCAGTTGCTTGGCACTTAGCGAACTAAATATACCGCCCACGGCCAGATCCAGATCTCCGTCGCCGTCCACATCCCCCCAGGCCAGGGTGAAAGAGGCGTCGCTGTCGGTCGAAGTCCAGGCGGGCTGGCGCTGCAACATACCGTTGACATTGAGATAAACCCGGGTGGGGCCGTCTGAGGCCACGGCTAGATCCAGGCGGCCATCCCCATTCATGTCCCCCCAGGCCACATCTCGACTGCATGTGGCATCTACCGCGGTCCAGACCGGCTCCGGCGTCAGGGTTCGATTTTGATTGCCATAGACCTTGATGTTCTGGGAAACGGGTTCAAAACAATCTACAGCCGCGGCCAGTTCCAGATCCCCGTCATTGTCCATGTCTCCCCAGGCCAACCCAAAGATGGGTTTGACGCCCACAGCCAACATCTCTTGCATGGTGGTGCTGGCCAGATTGATATGGACGGCGCTGGCTGAAAATCGGTTGGCCACGGCAATGTCCAGATCCCCGTCGTTGTCCATGTCGCCCCAATCAACCCCCTGGGCCGGGCTGGATTCGGGAGAGAGCCAGCTTGGACTGGTGTTCAATTCGCCATTCATATTGTCGAAAATGACCATTTCCTGCAATAGGGTCGCCAAAAGCAGATCCAGGTCGCCGTCGCCATCCGCGTCGCCCCACTGCACGTCGTTGGCCCTGCGCTCGCCCAGTTCCAGAGGGGTAGAATCAAACAGGCCAAGGGCATCCTGGGCAAAGATGTTTCGATAGACCACGGAGGTGTTGCCATCGCCCGGGGCCCTACCATAGCTGGAGACGGCCAACTCTGGGAAGGCGTCCCCATCCATGCGCCCCCAGGCCACCTGGGTGACTTCGCTGGATTGGTACGAAATCCAATAGGGCGTGGGGTCCAGTTGGCCGCTCGTGTTGCGGAATACTTTGGGGTAGCCCTGTTCAAGCGTGCCCGTACAGTCGTCAGTCAGGATCAGGTCGCTGTTGGTATCCCCCACGGCCAGATCCAGATCCCCGTCGTTGTCCATGTCCGCCCAATCCAGGGAGACGGTGGCCCGGTTGCCGCCAAAGCTGATGGGGCTGTTGATCAGCAACGCGCCCCCGTTGTTCAGGTAGAGCTTGTTGGGCTGGCAGATATTGCCCACGGCCAGATCGAAGAAGCCGTCCCCGTTCACATCCCCCCAGGCCAGGGCGGCGGAGGGGTCCGTGTCCCCCAGGCTGAAGGGGGTCATCACGGGCTTACCGTCCGCCCCTGGCCCGTTGTTGATGTAGAGCAGATTGGCGCTGCCCTCGAAAGCCAGGGCCAGATCCAGATCCCCGTCGTTCTCCACATCTGCCCAGGCCGCGGCCCGGGCCTTGCCCTTGGCCAGGACGATAGCCTGGTCCGCGGAGAGGGGCAACGCACCGTTTTGGTTCAGGAAGATCAGGGACGGGACCAGGTTTGGGTCGGTGTCCGTGAAGGTGTCCGACGCGATGGCCAGCACCAGATCCAGATCGCCGTCGCCGTCCACATCGCCCCAGGCCGCGTCCCGGGCGTCGTAGGCCTTGGGCGAAAACCAGGTGGCCGCATTGGCAAATTCGATCACATCGGCCTGGGTGAGGGCCGGGACAGGGGCCAGGACCGAGGCAGCCAGAACTTGCTGGCCGCCCAGAATTGTCAGTCCAAGCATACAGGCAAAGAAGAAGCGGGCTGACCAACGGCACGGACCGGCGAATTGGAATGTGGGCATGATGAGGTCTCCGGAAATGGAATACAGGGACAGGAGGGCGAAGTATAGCACACTCGCTTCAAGCCATCAATGCCTTTTGAAGAACCCGTCCCCCAATCTCTGCTTTGGATGGCTTTGTCAAAATGGCTAAAATGTGGGACGATGGTTGAACAGATTTACACCCAAAGAAAAGCACAGGTTTGATCTATGCCCAACAGCGTTTCCCACAAGAATTCTCCGCTCCCATCCCAATCTATTGAAGAGATCCTGAGCCAGGTCACTTATTTGAAGGGGCTGGATGCTGAGATCTACGCGGCTGTGGCCCAGGTGGCCTCACGCCGTCGTTTGATTTCGGGGAACGTGATCTTTTGGGAAGGGGATGCCTGTGCCGGGCTATACATGGTGGAGAGCGGCACCATCAAGGTTCTGCGCATGTCCAAGGATGGCCGGGAGCAGATCGTCCACATGATCCACCCCGGGGAGACCTTCAACGATGTGGCGGCCTTGGATGGTGGCCCCAACCCGGCCACCACCATCGCCCTCACAGATGCCGTGGTCTGGTGTGTGCCCCGCATAGAGTTGGAGCGTATCGTTCATCGCTATCCGCCCCTGGCCTGGGCCTTGATCGGCACAATGGCCAAGCGCACCCGTCAGCTTTTGGGGCTGGTGGAGGATCTCTCCTTGCGCAGCGTCAAGAGCCGTCTGGCCCAACTGCTGCTTCGGCAGGCCCAGGCCAACGAAAGCGACGACGTGCCCCGCCTCCTCACCCAGGAAGAGATGGCCAGCCGCCTGGGCACCGTGCGCGAGATGGTGGGCCGCTCCCTGCGCAGCCTGGCCACAGACGGGGTGATCGAGTTCGACCGCCACCGCATCGTGATCCTGGACGCCGACCGCCTGGCCGAAGAGGCGGATGTCTAACTGAATGCGACTTTTGTCCTCGCACCTACCCACCCCGTCTGCTATGTTAGAGGCAACCCCTCCGCGCGACGCAGTTCGCCAACACCCGAAAGCGAGCCAGAGATCATGGACCCGTTGCCCGAAATTGATGCCAACCTCTGCACCGGCTGCAAAGCCTGTGTGGAAATCTGCCCCACCCAGGCCCTCAGCCAGGTGGCAGAAAAGGCCGTGTTGCACCGACCCGATCTCTGCACCTATTGCTCTGCCTGCCAGGACGTTTGCCCCGAAGGAGCCATCGCCCTGCCCTTTATGATCGTCTTTGCCAAGCCCGCATCCGTCCCCACTGTACGACTGGGATAGCGGACATTTCGAGGAGAAAACCAATGACCGACACAGCCATCTATCATGCCAACCTGGCCGATCTGACCCCAGCCAGCCCGGACAGCATCATCAGCCGCACCCTTGTCACCGATGACAAGGCCCGGGTGATCCTCTTCAGCTTTGCGCCGGGCCAGGAACTGAGCGAGCATACGGCCTCCGTGGCCGCCACCCTCTATTTTGTCAAGGGCGCGGCTGACGTCACCTTGGGGGAGCAGGCGGTCAAGGCTGGGCCGGGGTTTTGGGCCCACATGCCCCCCAATATGCCCCACAGCATCCTGGCCCATGAAGAGACCGTGATGCTTTTGACCATGTACAAAGGCAAGTGACACCGTGAATCCATTTGACCAGTTCTCCGTGTACGATGCGTCCCCACCCTGGCAGTTGAGCAGTCTGACCGCCCCGCCCGAAGACGAATGGCGGCGCATGCGTGCCTTTTTGGGCCTGAGCAGCCAGGAGATCCAGGCCATGTTGGCCACGGTGGAGGCGCTCTTCAAGCGCGGCCATGAGCTGGTGGTGGGCAACTACGACTATCTGCTGCAAAACCCGGACACCGCCGCCATCCTGGGCTGGGAGCAGGGCGCGGACCCCAAGCACCTCTCCGAGCGCCGCCGCTTTTTCACGGTCTGGCTGGCCCGCATGTTGGGGATGGATTTCAGCGATGATCTGGCCCGCTATCTCTTCCGGGCCGGCCAATATCACGCCGGCCACGGACCGCGCCAGATCCATGTGCCGCCCATCTATATCACCGGGGCGGCCAGCCTGGTTAACGCCACCTTTGCCCGCTTCCTCTCCGAGGAGATGGCCGGGGACCCGATTGTGCCCACAGCCTTGGCCGGGTGGAACAAAGTGATGACCATGCACCTGCACATGATGCAGTTGGGCTATCAAGTGGCCGTGGATCTGCACAGCGGCGAGATGGCCGTGCCCGTCAACCTGTACGGCAAGATGCGCACCCTCACCGGTCGCCACGCCCTCACCATCCACCTGCGGGAAGGCGCGGCCATGCGCTCGGCCCTGGGCAAATTCTTCAACTACTTCCCCGCCACCCGCCAGGATGTCTTCGACATCACCTGGACCGATGGCGAGCGCACGGACGCCACGGGCACCCCCTGGTTCGAGGCCCGCCCGGTCTATCGGGTCAAACCCATGTGGCGGGTGCTGCTCAACGGCAAAGACCTCAGCTACATCGGCGGCCCGGATGTGCCGGTTCACGTGGGGGACGAGATCAGCGTCTTTCCGCCGGGACGCTAAAGAAAAGCAAGGCAAAAACAAGGCAAAAGGCAAAAGGCAAAGTGCAAAAGGCAAAAGGTGAATGTGGTTAAGTTCTGATCGGCGTTGTGGGTACTCGGCAGAATTGACAAGCCCGATCTTCCACGAAGTCCAAGCATCCCGTCAACCACGTTCAACCTTTTGCCTTTTGCCTTTTGCACTTTGCCTTTCTTGTTTAGGAGCTTCTCTTGACCACAAAAATTTCAACCCTACGCGTCCCCCTCCTCGTCATGGCCATCCTGACCCTGCTGGCGGCCATGTGGGGAGGGCTGTTGCGCATGGGCTGGATCTGGCCGCCTCTGTTGTTGAGCCTGCCCATGGCCCACGGACCGCTGATGGTGGGCGGCTTTTTGGGCACGGTGATCGGCCTGGAGCGGGCCGTGGCTTTGGGCAAGCCCTGGCCCTACGCCGCCCCCCTCCTCGCCGGGATCGGGGCGCTTTTGTTGATGGGCGGCTGGGGCGGCCCGGCCGGCGCGCTGCTGATCACCCTGGGCAGCGGGGTGTTGGTGATGGCGTTGATCGTAATCCTGCGCATCCATGTGGGGCTGGACAGCATCACCATTGCCCTGGGCGGGGCGACCTGGCTTGTGGGGAATCTGCTCTGGCTGGCCGGGCATGGGGTGCCCCAGGTGGTCATGTGGTGGACCGCCTTCCTCGTCCTCACCATCGCCGGGGAGCGGCTGGAACTGAGCCGACTCCTGCGCTATGGCCGCCGGGAACAGACCCTTTTCGGCCTGACGGTCGGACTGATCCTGGCCGGGCTGGGGATAATGAGCGGGCTGGATTATGCCCTGGGCGTGAGGGTGGCCGGGGCGGGGATGCTCTTGGAGGCCCTCTGGCTACTGCGCTATGACATTGCCCGCCGCCGGTTGAAGGCCGGGGGGCAGGCCCGCTTTGTGGCTTTGGCGTTGATCTCCGGCTTTGTGTGGCTGGGGATTGGGGGCGGGCTGGCCCTGGTCTATGGGGGCGTCATGGCCGGTCCTCAGTATGACGCCATGCTCCACGCCCTCTTTTTGGGCTATGCCATCAGCATGGTCTTTGGCCATGCGCCCATCGTCTTCCCGGCCATTTTGCGTCTACCCATCACCTATGCGCCCCGCTTCTACAGCCACCTGATCCTGCTCCACGCCGGGCTGATCCTGCGGGTGGTGGGAGATCTGTGGCCCTGGTGGGAAGGGCGGCGCTGGGGCGGCATGTTGAATGTGATCGCCCTGCTGCTCTTTTTGGCCAACACACTCTATTCCATCGCCCAATCTCGGCGCACCCAAGCCTGAGCCATCATGCCTATTCTCACCCGCACCTTTATCAAAACTGCCCTGACCTATTTTGTCCTCGCCTTGGCCGTGGGCCTGCTTTTGGCCTTGCGGCCCCTGGTCTCTTTGCCCGTCTGGGCGGCCGGGCTGACCCCGGTCTACTTTCACCTCTTCATGGTGGGCTGGGTGACGGAGCTGATCATCGGCGTGGCCTATTGGATGTTCCCCAAATTTAGCCGGGAATCACCCCGGGGCTGGGAGGGGCTGGCGTGGGCGGTCTATGGGCTGTTGAACTTTGGGCTGCTGGCCCGCATCATCGCCGAACCGGCCCAGGCCGCGGGGGGCGGGGCGTGGACCGGGGGCCTGTTGGCCGCGTCCGCCCTGGCCCAATGGCTGGCCGGGCTGCTCTTTGTGGCCAACACCTGGCCCCGGGTCAAGGTGAAGTGAGATGCCCCGACTCAGCGTTTGGTTTATCCGCTCCGGGTTGATTCATCTGGCCCTGGGCTTCACCTTTGGCGGGCTGTTGCTGTGGAACAAGGGACTGCCCCTGCATCCGCTGATGTGGCGGTTGCTTCCGGCCCACATGGATTTTTTGTTGGTGGGGTGGACCGTGCAGCTTGCCCTGGGCGTGGCCTTCTGGATTCTGCCCCGCTTCAGCACGGAGCGGGGGAATGTGCGCCCGGCCTGGGCGGCCTTTGTGCTGATCAACCTGGGCGTCTGGCTGGCGGGCATGGGGGCGACCCTGGCCGCCCCGGCCTGGATCATCCTGGCCGGGCGGGCTGCGGAGGCCGGCGCGGCCCTGGCCTTCGCCCTCCACGCCTGGCCCCGGGTCAAACCGCCGGGGGCGATTTGAGCTGAATAAAGAGAAAAAACGCAGAGAGACGCGGAGAACGCAACGGACGGCTTTTTCCGTTGCGTTCTCCGCGTCTCTCTGCGTTGAAGGCCTGGCTTGGGGAAATTTACACCATAGACGTGACCACAAAGTAGACCACAAAAAGGGCCACGGAGATCACCGTGTGGATGGTGAGTACGTTGTTGATGTATTCCTTCTCGTCCGCGGGCAGCTTGGGGTCCGCGTAGAGGGGGATGATGAAGGGGGGCGGCAGGATCAGCAGGGTGAAGAGGGCGGCCTCGAACCAGCGGTCCAGCCCCAACAGCCCGCGGATGAGAAAGGCGTTCAAGAAAAAGACCAGGGGAATCATGATGCCCAGGCGAATGGCTACGACGAGCAGGGCATCCTTCAGCCCGGCCCGGTTGATCTTGATGCCGTACCCCACGATGATCAAGATCAGGGGGACGACGAGGTAGCCGAGAAAATCAAGCGTGGCCATCAGCGCGCCGGTGATGGGCAGGTCGTAGAGCCAGGTTTGGCCGCCCAGCACGTTGAAGATCAGGCTGGCCAGGATGGCGATCACCACGGGGGCGGAGAGGAAGGACTTGACGATCTCGGCGGGCTTTTGGGCACCATCCCGCTGGATCAGGAGCAGGGGCAAGAAGACAAACCAGATGAAGATCTCGTGGCCCAGATCCGCCACGGCGATATAGCCGATCTGCTCCAATCCATAGGCCGCGCCAAAAAGGCTGATGCCCAACATGCCATATTCAAAGCCCGTGAGCAGGAAAGGAAAATAGGCGTAGCGGATGGCAAATCGTTGCTTGATGAAGCGGCCCAAGAGGAAAAGCAGCCCACTCAACACAAAAGTGAGGGCAAAGATCACAAAGTAGGATGGTTTGAGTTCGATGTGCAGAAAAGAGGTAAAGAGGACGGCGGGGAGGGCCAGACTGACCACGATCTTGCGCAACTCGTCGATGGTGCTTTCGGCCAAGAAGCGCTTCTGGCGGGTCCAATAGCCCAGGGAGATCAGAAGGAGGATGGGTAAAACCTGGTTGAGAATCTGAATGGTCTGTTGCATGGCAAACGGTCGGTGGCTTTCTGGTGGGGTGGGTGTGGATACAAGCGCATTTACAAATAGGCCACGGATTGGACGGATCAAAAAAGATCCGTTTGAATCCGTGGCCTATTTTTCGTAGCCGTTCACCCCCTCTGCCCCCCGGCCCCCAATTCTGGGGGAGGTGCTGGACAGTTCCCCCCAAGGTTGTAGGGGGGCGGGGAGTGAACGATTACTATTTTTTCACTTCGATTTTGACAAAAAGTTGAATGACCGCTACCCCGGCCACGAGGGTGCTGGCCCAGAAGGCGATCTGGAAGAGCAGGCGGGCGGGGATGGGCAGGAATTGCAGAAATCCCAACCCCAGGAGGGCCAATAGCATCATCCCCACCCCAATCAGCCACCCGGTGCTTAACCACACAAGGGCCTTTGAGGGGACCGGCTTGGCATCTTCAACCCCTTTCCCCCATTTTCCAAATAATTCTGCCCAGATCAACCCAAGCAGGGCGGTGCTGGTCCAGCCCAGGAGCAGGTTGTGCATAAAAAAGACGCGCAATTGGGTGCCGTTGCCCCACCGCCACACCCCCGGCCAGATCAGGGTGACGGCGATCAGGATGTGGATGGCCAGGGTGACGGCGGCGAAGGGAAAGAGGGCGGGCAGGCGATCCCGCCGTTGCCAGAGGGCCAGCAGATGCACGCCGAGCAGTCCGGCGGCCATCAGGTTGGCGAGGACGGCGGGCCAGAAGAGGCGGGGGGTGACCATGACCGGGGCCATGCCCAGGATGAAGGTGGGGGCCAGGGCAATGGCCAGGCTTTGGGTGGGCAACCATTTGGGCAGGGTATCGGTGCCAAGATGGGACCAGACCAACCCCAGCATGGCCAGGGTGAACCAGCCCACGGCGAAGAGATCCAGGAAAAGGTGCAGAAATGCCTGCTGCAAAAAGATGTTGGACAGCCCGGTCATCACCAGCCCAGCCAGGCCGGCCGCACCGGCGGAGGCGACGAGGAGCAAGACCAAGGCCCAATCCCACATCTGCACGGCCAGGGGACGGGTGGTCAAGCCCTTTGTTGTTTTGACATAAAGTGCAATAAAGAGAAGCCAGGTCAGGCCGTTGAAGGTGGAAATGATGGAGCCAAGGGGCAATTCTGCGCCGCCGATCTGGGTCAGCCCATACCCGTTGGCCCAGAAAGCGGGAAAGCTGAACAGGGCCATGATGGCCGTGGCGGTCATCTGCCAGGGCACCCAGGGGGAGAGCCGCCGCCCGGTCAGCCGGGGCAGATCCCGCCAGATCAGGGCCATGATGGCCAGGGTGACCCAGCCGAAGTACATGAGGTGGCTGTGGGCATGGCGCACGGCGGTGAAGTTGGCCGCCCAGGTCGGAAAGCCATAGACCATGCCATGCCGCATCAGCGCGCCCGTGGACGCGGCCAGGGCCAGGGAAAAGAGGGCGACACGCAGGAAGAAGCGGGTGTTTCGGGTACTCATGGGGATCTCGATTTCAAGATTGTGTGAACGCTAAAATGATGGGGACGGCAACCTTCGCCGTCTCCATCATTTTAGCCTTCAATCGGTTTTCAGGCCAGGATAAAAGTCTCGCGAATCTTGACGATTTACCTCGCCGCCCCCCTAACCCCCCAACTTTGGGGGGAACTGTCCGGCACCTCCCCCAAAATTCTGGGGGAGATGCCGGATCGCCGCGAAACGAATGGTCGCACACGCTTGGTCGGTTCCCTCCCCAATCTGGGGAGGGCTAGGGTGGGGTTAGTAGGTGCAATCCAAAATCAACAATCCAAAATCCCCTACGCCCCCACAGTCCCCTCAAACTCCTCAAGCCGATGCAGGGCCAGCCGCACCATCCCGGCCATCTCCCAGAAGACCGTCAGCATGGCCACGGCAAAGAGAATGTAGCCCACCCCGTGCAGTTGACCCGTCACCCCGGTCAGGAAGATACCGGCCCAGATCAGGGCGCTGCCCACGTTGGCCGCACCCACGCTGAACCAACTGCCACCCAAGGTGCCAGAGTTGTCTTTCAAGAAGGTGCGCCGGGCGAAGTAGGGGATCAGGGCCATGCCGAATTGAAGCACCCAGCCATAGATCAACGCCTGGGGCGCGGTGGCCTCGATCAGGGCACCGGGGAAACCGGGCACGCCCAGGATGATCAGCGGGGCCACCATCACCGGGGCCAGGATCCACAGGTACGAGGTGATCAGGTGCCAGCTTCCTGGCTGGCTCAGTCTGCCGCTTGCGGACAGGCGGCGGATGGTCAAGACCAACAGAGCCAAGGTAGCGGTCAGGTGCATGACCAGTCCGGGGACGGTGAACCACAGGTTGCCCCCCAGCCACGGGCCGATGGTCAGGAAGAGCGCGCCGATGCTGATGCCCCAGAAGATGGTGTTGACCGTGCGTTTTTCGGCCAACGCGTGGCCGGTCAGACCGGGCAACACATCCAGCAGCAGCCCGGCAAAGACCAGGGACATGAAGCCCCAGTTGTTGGCGTGGATGTGGGTCTCCAGGGGCACCTGAATGCGCAGGGGACCGCTCCAGCCGAACCACAGCCCCGTGCCGATGGTGATGCCCAAGAGCAGAAAGCTGAGGCCGGTGAGGTAGAACTTGAGGCTGCCGCTCTCTGTCCGCCGGGCCGAACTGGGGGAGCGCATCTGCCAGAGCTGCCAACTGAGCAGGCTGGCGGCCACAAAGACCAGGGTGCCGCCGGTGTAGATCATGGCCTGGTTGATGATGGGGATGCCCACCAGCAGGATCACCAGCCCCATGTTCAAGGTCAGCCAGATGTCCCAGCGCATCTTGGGCCGGGGGAGACCTTTGGCCAGGGCGACCAGGGCCGGGGTGACGCCAAAGACAACTTGGGTCATCACGCCCAGGGTGATGAAGTGGACCCGCAACCAACGCAGCCCGGCGATCCAGCCCAGCAGGGAGAAGCTGGTCAGTGACGCGTCCAGGGCGGTCAGCGCACCCACGGCCAAATAGAGCAGGGCCATCAATAGATATGGATTTAACATAAGGTGAGTTCCTTTTGGTGATATGGGTGAAAACCGTAGGTGCGGTTTTTAACCGCACAACCTGCATTTACCAAAGCATCGTGCGGTTAAAAACCGCACCTACGGTTATCCCGGTTTGGCCGCCAAGAAGGCCAGTTTGGTCTCGGCGACGATGCCTCGGCTGGCCCCGGCGGGGGTGATCACTGTGTCCCCAGTCTGGACGGGCAGGGTTTCGCCGTTGACGGTCATGCTCCCCGTGCCGGCCAGAAAGTGGTACATGGCCAGCCCTTCCGGGTGGGGGGGGATCTGCTGTCCGGCTTCTAGCCCGGCCATGAGTACCTTGAACTGCTCCGCGCCCATCAGAAATTGGGGTTGGGGTCCGTCGGGCGAATAGACGACAATATCCTGCCAGTTGGGGAAGCGGGTCTGGGGGGCGAGGGCGGTTGTGTCGGTCATGATTGGCTCCTTGAGATAGCTGATTCAGGCGAAAAGTTGATGTTGCCTGAGCAGAGCATACTCCTTTGGCGCGCAAAATGCCACGACTTTTGTCGGGTTGAGGAAGATGGGATTGGGGGTTGGGGGTTGGGGGTTGGGGGATTGGGGATTATACCAGGTTGGCCCGGCTTTCTAGCCCGGCCCGGTCCAGGATGCGGATGGATTGGCGGTCTACTTGGATCAATCCGGCTTCGGAGAGGCTGCGCAAGGCGCGGCTGAAGACATCGGGGACGGTGCCCAGGCGGGCGGCCAGTTCGGCGTAGGTGGCCCAGGGCTGGCGTTGCATGACATTGTCGCTGGCTTGCTCCAAGAGGAAGCGGGCCAGGCGGGCTTCCACGGAGTGCAGGGAGAGTTCGGCCACCAAGTTGACCAGGCCGGCCATGCGGTTGGCCATGTTGGCCAAGATGGGCATGGCCAATTCCGGGTGGCTGAGGATGATTTGCTGGATGGCCTGGCGGGGGATGATCCAGAGGCCCGCCGGTTCCAGGGCGATGACCGTGGCCGGGTTCGGGCGTTGGGAGAGTGCGCCCACTTCGTTGAAGGTTTCCCCCGGCCCCAGGTGGCGCAGAACCTGTTCCCGTCCATCCAACGACATTTTGACCACTTTGAGCCAGCCGCTGTAGAGATGGCAGAGACCGAGGCTCTCCTCCTCCTCCAAAAAGACAATGCCCCCCTGGGCAAATTCCCGCCAGATGGCGGCCTGGGCCACCTCCCGCACGCCGGCCGCTCCCAGACCAGAGAGGATGGCCATGCCGTCGATGGCCTGGATCAGATAGTCGTTGTGGGGTCGTTGGGTGGGCATGGGTGCGGCTCCGTGGGTGGGTGAACGAAAAACGAGCGGTCTGCCCAGTCTATCACAGCTGCTGGGCAGACCGCTCGTTTTTCACCTTCCTGGAAGCTGCCAGCTTCCAGGAAGGTTGGTGTGGATTCCTATTCCAACGTGCGCATCCAGGCCACCACGTCATACAGTTGTTGCTCGGTGATGGCCGGGTTGCCGCCCTTGGCAGGCATCCCCACGCCCGTGGTGTTCAACGGATCATCCGGCGTGCGGCCCACTTTGATGAATTCAACCAACTCTGTGTCGCTGGACGTGCGGATAAAGTCGCTGTCGTTGGGGTGCATGCTTTTGCCAAGGTTGGGCAGGCCCTCGGCGTTTGGCCCGTGACAGGCCACGCAGATGCTCATGAAGACCGCCTCGCCAGCCTTGGCGTCCCCGACCATCTGGGGAACCTCTGTGGCGGCGGGAGCGGTGGTGGGCTTGGCATCGGCCTTGTCGTCTCCGCCACAAGCGGCCATCGCGCCCAAAAGCAGAATCATGATGAGAAGGGTAAGAAGAGAGTGTTTACGCATTGGCTAGATTTCCTCCTGAGAAATTTGGAAACAATTCGGTTTTGTCGGAATCAAAATTAAGGCTGTCGGTGCGGTTTTTAACCGCACCCCTCGTGGATCAATTCATGCTGGGCATGGAGATGCCCGCTTTCTGCACATCATCAAAACTGAGTATCTGACCGCCCCAGACTTCGGCCATGGCTTGGGCAGCAGCAGAGTCTTCAAAGGCGGAGAGGCCAAAGCCCATTGGGGTCAGGACCGTCTGGCTGGAGACGAAGCTGGCGGTTTGGGCGTCGATCCAGGCCAGGCTGGTGTAGTCGTGTACGAAGTAGCTTACAATGGTTTCGTTGTCCCTGTGTTCTGCGGCATAGACGAACATGCCGCCGATGTCGTCAAAGATGCGGTGGGCATAGGTGCTGGGGGCAGTCTCTACCACCAGCCCGGCCGCATACCGTTCATCGCTGATGATCATCCCGCACTGGACGCACACATCCTCCCCATAGCGGATCTCCGGCGGCATCTCCGGCGTCACCTTTGGCCCCCCGCAGCCTGACACCATCAAAACCAAAATCAACAAAAAAACAGACGGCAAACCCCGCCCCATTTTCCATTGTGCATTGTGCATGGTCAATTTGCCCATTGCTTAAAAATCTCCTTCCATGCGGAAGCGCACGTATGCCCCCAACATGGGGACGACGATCCACGCCGCCAAGATAGCGGCCAACATGGCCACAAGGGCCTGGCCATAGGTGCGGGTGGCGTAGATGCCAGCCGGTCCCAGCACCTCTAAACTGGCGCGCAGGGCGTTGACTGTGGCGATTTTGAAGACCTGCAACGGATTGATCAGCGACAGGCCAAAAAGGGTGTGGATGTCCATGCGCATGGCGATGGCCGTGCCCATCAGCCCCAGATCCCCAAAGAAGACCAGGGCCAGCCAGACAAAGAGGGCCAACCCCACGGCCAAAGCGCTGCTCCGGCTCCACGCCGAGATAAACAATCCCAAACTCAACGTGACCAAGGCCAGGAGCAGGGAGAAGCCCACCAGCGCGGCGTAACGCTGCACTTCGACCGTGCCGCCTTGGTACGCAATCAGCAGACCGGAGAGGCCAAAGCCCAAAAGCAGGGCGGCCAACAATGCCGCGCCCAATCCTAACAGCTTGCCCACCAACACCTCCCCCCGGCTGATGGGCTGGGTGAGCAGATAGCCCAGGGTTCCGCTCTCCCGCTCCCCAGCCAGGCCTTGGGCCCCGATGGTGAGGCCCATGAGGGGCACGATCAACAGCACCAGGTTGATCAGGCTGGCGGCTGTGCGGCCAAAGCCGGCAAAGCCAAACATGCCCGACCCGCTGAGGGAGAGGCTGCTCAACGCGCCGGTGAGGGCGACAAAGGCCACGGTGTAGAGGCCAAACCAGCGGTTGCGCAGGGAGGCCCGCAGTTCATATCCGGCCAGGGTGGTGATGGTTTGGAGTTTCATGGAAGTCCTCAAATCGTGTATCGTGTATTGAGTGTTGCGGGACTTGTGTGTTCGTAGCCGGTCCGTGACCGGCGGGTGTGCGGGTGGACTCTGCTTAATCCGCTGCCTCTGGGATAGCCTGTCCGTCCCAACCCAGGCTCGTCGTAAGCGCTTTGGCACCCGGATCCCCGCCGCCTATTCGCTGCGCAGCCGCGGTCACGATGGCCGTGCGCCCGTCCAACACCTCTGCCGGTGCGCCTTGGGCCACGATGCGCCCGTCTTGCAGCACCAGCACATGCTCGGCCAACGCCTCCACCTCTTCCCGGTGATGGCTGGTGAAGAGCAGGGTCTTGCCCCCCCGCCGCAGGTCGTTGAGCAGGGCCACAAATTCGTCACGGGTGGCCGCGTCCAGGTTGCTGGTCGGCTCGTCCAGGAGCAGGACCGGCGGGTCACCCAGCAGGGCCAGGGCCAGGGCCAGTCGCTGTTTCATACCACCAGAGAGGGCACCCACAGCCTTGCGTTCCTGGGCGGTCAGCCCCACCTGGCCCAGCACCACGGGGATGCGGTCCAGGGAGACGTTCTTCAATTTGGCGTAAAAGCGGCAACTCTCGGCCACGCTCAGGTCGTTGTGGAAGGAGAGTTCCTGGGGCACATAGCCCAAATAGTGGCGGGCGGCCCGGCCATCCTTGGCCAGGTCAAAACCATTGAGCCGCAACTCGCCCTGACAGCGCAAGAGACCCAACAGGCACTTGAGTACCGTGGTCTTGCCCGCGCCGTTGACGCCCCACAAGGCCAGCGCGCCCCCCTCGGCCAATTCAAAGCTCAGGTCATTCACCGCGGTGATGGTCTCGTCGCTCCACCACGAGCGGCCTGGGCGGGGGTAGGTTTTGGTGAGGTTTCTGACCGTGATCATGGGTGCATCTTTCGAATGGCGAATGGCGAATGGCGAATCACCGGTGTGGATTGGGGTTGACAATTCTGCCGGAAGAACGGGTGTCGGCTCTGCTGCCAGGGCTGCCAGTGGGGATGTGTGGCGGCGAAATTGACTGCTCAACAGCCCGGCGGCGGCCAGGAGCAGCGCCCCGGCCAGCCAGCCCAGGCGACCATCCGGCTGGGGGGTGAAGGGGACGGCGTTGGGCAGGATGGGGGCCATGCGGGGCATGATGTCCGTGAGTTTGGGCTTGGGCTTGATCACCGGGAAGGCCTGGGCGGCCAGATTCACCGCCTGCTCTGCTGGGCTAAAGTAGAAGACCTGGAGGGCCGGATAGCGGTCGGCCAGATTCTCGAAGAGCCGCTCGGCGCGATAGGGCAGATCCCCAATGCCCTGGCCCGCGGTGTCATAGCCCACGTAGTCGCTCCAATAGTTGCCATCCCAGCTGTTGCCCCCCAACTCATCCCCAGGGTTGCTGCCCCCGCCCTTGACACCCACCTGCTCGATGTTGTCCACAAAGGTGTTGCCCACGAGCAGGTTGCGCTTGACCGCTGGCATCATCAACACGCCGATGTCGTTGTAGGCCAACACGTTGCGCTCAATCGGCTGGGTGATGTCCACCCGGCTGGGCGAGTTGTCAAAGAAGAGGCCCACCCGGTTGTCGAAGAAATAGTTATCCGTGACCGTGACCATGTCCATGTCCTTGAGGGCCACGCCATAGCCGCTGGGCCCCCGGTTGTTGCGGAAGGTGTTGCCCCGGATCACCACGTTGGAACTGTACATAAGATAGGCTCCCACGGAGTTGCCGTGGAGATCGTTGTCCAACACCTGCATGGCGTCGGTGTACATCATGTGGATGCCATACCGGCTGTCGTGGAAGGTGTTGTCCCGGATGGTGGTGCCGTCGCTAAACCAGAAGATGGCATCCCGCACCCGTTCGATGGTGTTGCCTTCCACAAGACACGCTTCGCTCTGCCAAATGCGCAGACCATCACCTCGCCGGGCCACATCCAGTTCCTTGCCGGTGATGTAGTTGCCCCGCACCACCAGCCGGTCCGAGCTGATGCTGCGGATGCCATAGAGGACATCTTCCAGCCGGTTGTTGAGGAGTTGGGTGTCCGCGGCCTTGTTGACCACGATGCCGCCATCCTCCTGGTCGATGACATTGCCTCCGGCCCGGATTACCAGGTTTTCCACAATGGTGCCCGCTGCGTTGATGGTCAGAACCGTGCCATGCTCCTGACCGTCCAGCACTGCCCGCTCGCCGGCTGGTCCATCCACCCCCAGCAGATGCACGGGCACATCCACCACAAAGTTGCCCGCATAGACCCCCGCCGGGATCTCCACCACGCTGCCCGGCTGGGCCGCGTCCAAGATCGCCTGCAAATCCACCGGCCCAGTGGTCTGGCCGAGGAGAGCGAATAGGGTGAGGAGAAGGGTGAGGAGTGTTGGCATGTTGGTTGATTTGCTGATTGGTTGATTTGAGTTGGTTGGACGGTTGGCTGGTTGGTTGAGATCTGGTTGGATTGGCGGCTAATTGGTCAACGACGACCAAACCAACCCATCAACCATCCTTTTCCGCGGCCAGCCGGGCCTGCCGCCGGAAGTGCAGCCCCACCCCGGTCAGGATGGCGGCCAATAGGGCCAAATACCAACCGGGCAGCACCCAGGCCGTGGTGCTGAACTGGCCCACATGACCCGTGAAGAGAACCGCGGGGGTAAAGGGTTTGATGGCCGAAGACAGGGGCGCAGTGGGGTCCAGGTTGTTGCCATAAAAGCGCAGCCACAGCCACAGATCCGCCAGGAAGATGAGGGGGAAGGTCATGGCCGGGATGGCAAAGATGGCGAACCACTTGCTATGGATCAGGGCCACGCCCAGGATCAGCAGGGCGATCACCACCATGGCGATGGGGGCGATGGCCCGCTCGATTTTGGCGGCTTTGTTCAGAGGGGCCATGCCGATGTAGTGGTTCAGGCCGTCGATCTCGGCCACATCACCGGTCATGTGGTTGACATAAACCGTGACGTAAAGCCCCTTGGGGTATTGGGGCGCGTTCAACCTCATGCGCCAATAGGGAAAAAAGGTGGAGAGGGCCAACAGAATGGCCGCCGCCACAAAAAACATGGTGCTGATGCGGAAGGTCGGTTGCCGGGAGAGGCGGGCAATGGCGCTCAATTTCTCGCCTGATTCGGACACTCCCGCTGGCGCAGAGGCTGGGGTGGAACCGGTTGGGTCGGTCATGGTCGTTTCCTTCGGTGTGGATTGGCGTGAATCGTTGGGCTAACCATACCGTAACCGGTCGTCCTGGTCAGCGACTTTTGTCTCAACGGGGTGCCGGACCGCCGAAACCGCCGGGGCAAATAGAAGTCCGACTTCCACTAGAAGCCGGACTTCTATTCTACCTCAGTTTACCACGACAGACCGAACGAACCCTACTTGATCATCAAGTATCCGGTCATTTCCAGATGCAGGGCCGAGCAGAACTCGGTGCAGTAGAAGCTGAAGACACCAGGCTTGTCTGCCACAAACTTGACCGTGGCCGTCTCGCCCGGCTCGATGCTCAGGTTGATGTTGTAGGCCGGGACTGCGAAGCCATGTACCGCGTCCACCGCCCGCTCGATGTTGGTGATGTGCCAAGTGACGTTATCACCCTGCTCGATCTCGATATGTTCCGGCGTGAAGTGGCTGCGGATGGAGGTCATGAAGATCTCTACATTCTTGCCGTCCCGCTCCACCCGCTCTTCACCCTGCTTGGGCGCATCGGGGTTCACAGCCCAGGTCAGGGGATCCCAGCCCACTTCGGGATAGACCTGGATGGACTTGAGCCGCTCCGCCTTCATGATCTGGGCGTAGTGGGGCTCGGCGATGCCCATTGGCATATCGTAGAGCAGTTGCAGGCTCTGGCCTTCGCCGCTGATGTCGATGAGCTGGAAGTTCTGGGGCAGCAGCGGCCCCACGTTGGCGAAGCGATCCACGGACCACTTGTTCAGGCTGACCAGGAAGTTGCCCCCCGGCTCTACGGTGTCGCCCTCAACTGCGGCGATGTGGCCCACGTTATAGTGGACGGATTCTTTGTCGATCAGCTGCCAGGCCTGGTCCGCGTGGCCGTAGTCGCCACCCAGGGTCCAACGGGCCACGGCGCTGTCCAGATAGAGGCTGGTGTACGCATAGCCCTGGTTGTCATACTGGGTGTGGAGGGGTCCCAGACCCAACTCGACCTGGGCTTCCAGGACGGAATCGAAGTCCAGCACCGGGATGCCGTAGGCGTCCGGGGTCCAGTTCTCGTCGGCAATCGCCTTCTGGATCTTCTCGAAGCTAAAGACGGACACATGGGGGTCCAGCTTGCCGCTGATGACCAGGAAGTCGCCCTTGGGGGCCACGTCCACGCCGTGGGGGCTCTTGGGTTCGGGCACGAAGTAGAGCAGCCCTTCGTCGATGGACGTCTGCATGGGGATGACGTTGAAGTCGTTGACCCGGTTGGTGTTGGCCAAGGCGATCTCAGCCGCTTTGTTCAGATTGATCACGTGCATGTAGTCCATGTCGTTCTGGCTGGCACCAGACTCGAAGGGCACCGCCCCTTCCACCGCGCCGAAGCCGCCTGTGGCCCGCTCGGTGTTGAAGCTGTTGCAGAAGACCCAGCCATCGCTGACCAGCTTGCCAGCGTCGCACAGGTCCTGCCAGTAGGGGGGCAGTTCCATGGCGAAGGACTGGGCGGGATCGATGCGACCGGCAGTTCGATCAAACTTCCAGAAGGTGATCATGCCCCGATACTCGTCGTCATATTCGGAGATGGGCGCATAGGCACCGCCCAGAGGCGCTGCGTACTGGCCGCCCTCGACCACCCAGTCTGTGTTGGGGGTGACAAAGGTGCCGCCGTGGTCGTTCATGGCGATGGGATTCTTGATGATCTGCTTGGTCTCGAAGTCCCGCAGATCGATCACGGCCACTCGAGATTGGGCCTTGTCGTTGATAAAGAGCCACTCGCCGTCATATTGCCCGCCGGTCTCCGACAGGGCTGGGTGATGGCTGTCGCCCCAGGTGACGTTGCTGTCCAGTACGTCCCCGGCTTCAAACATGGCCATCTGGCCCTCGTCCCCATAGCCATAGCCCTGCCACGGTTCCGGGGTGAAGACGCCGATGGTGCGCAGGGTGCGCATGGACGGAATCCCGATCACATGCACCTGTCCGCTGTGGCCGCCGGACGAGAACATGATATACGGGTCGTGTTCGCCGCTGGGTAGATAGGTCTTGAGGGCGGCCACCACATTGTCCGTGGTGAAGCCGCGCTCGGCGATCAGCGCGGCCACATCACCGGTCATGCTGCCCGTGTCGGCGCTCTCCTCGCCGCCACCGCTGCCACCGGTGAACTGCATTACAGCCAGGGCGATCACCGCTATCAACAGCACAGCGATGACCGCATACAGAATAGATCGTTTCATGGGGTTCTCCTCTCCCTGAACGAGATGGTTGGATAGTACAACGATGAATTTGATGGAAAAACTGGGAAAACTTGGTTGGGAAACTGATTGACTGGAGCAAATCCAGAATGCAAACGCGGGTAGGGATTGTCTGGGGCCAGTGTAGCCCAAAACCGTGGGGAACTATGCGACTTTTGTCTCAAGCGGGGTGGGGCGGTGGGATAATAGCGCGCGGAGGCGGTATCCATTTGGATACCGCCTCCGCTTATGCAAGCTCTTTTTAGAACATGGTCAAATCATAGGGCAACTACGGTTGCGTAATATCCCCGCCCTTGAACTCGACAAGGGGCAAGAGCCGTGAATCTTCCAGGGCGGCCGTGCGGTGACCCATGCCGGCCAGGTAGGCCTCGTCGGCGGCAAAGGCCATGAAGTCGGCCAGGGAGGTTTGGCGCACGAGCATCATCAGATCCCAGCGTTCGTCCCCCGGACCGATCAAAAACTTGCCGCCTTCGCCCAAGAAGAGCAGGTCGCCCCCGGTTTTCTGCAAGAAGGGCAAAGTATGGTCCATATACTTTTGATAGGCCGCCCGCCCGGAAATTGGCTCGTCCGGCGCAAGCTCAGGATTGGCCGAATAGTCGGCCACATCCCGGAAGCGCAGCAGGTTCAACATGACCACTTCGCCGGGGATGTTGCGACGGAAGAGGGCTGCCCCGGCTTCTTGGGTCGGCTCAATGAATGGTTGTGGCATGAGACCTCCTAATTTCTAGTGATACAAATGCGCTTGCGGAGTTCGCACCCCCTGGTGCGAACGGCTCTGCGTCAGAGGGTGCATGATGCAGCGCTTCAACTCGTTTTGAACGCGTTCGTCAGAAGTAGGGTCCAGCCTTCGTCAAAGATCTCTTGGGATCGACCCGTTCGCACCAGGGGGTGCGAACTCCGCAATCGTCAATCGGACAGTTCGGGCACGGACACCGGCGTCCGCCTCCGTAGCCGTGCCCACCACCTTGCCGCGGGGATGGCCCGGCCCAGTTCGGCCACCAGCATCCCGGCCAGGATCAGGCCGCCGCCGCTGAGGATGCGCCCGGTGAGCAGTTCGCCGATCAGCAGGTAGCTGGAAAGGGCGGCAAAGACTGGCTCCAGGCTGAAGATTAGGACTGTGTGGGTGGCGGAGGTGAAGCGCTGCGCCCAGCTTTGGATACTGAAGGCGAAGGTGGTAGCCAGCAGCCCGGTGAAGACGGCGGCGAAGATCACGTTGCCCTGAATCGGCGGCAGCCCGGTGGGGAGTTCGAAGATCAGGGCCAAAATTGTGGTGCCTACGGCGGTGGTCAAGACCTGAATCACCGCCAAATTGAGCGCCGACATGCCCGGCGCATAGTGGCTGATCAGCAGAATCTGGATGGCAAAGGAGATGGCGCACAGAAAGACCAGCCCATCCCCCAAGCCAATGGTCATGGTTGCGTTCAGGCTGATCAGGGCCAGGCCAAAGGTGGCCAGGATCACGCCGAAGATGACGGGACCGGTGACCCGCTGTTTGAGGAAGAGGGCCGCGCCCACGGGCACCATCACCACGCTCATGCCGGTGATGAAGCCGGCCTTGGCCGGGGTGGTGTGGAGCAGGCCAAAGGTTTGGAAGGCGTAGCCCGCGCACAGAGCCAGCCCTATCCACACACCGGGTAGCCAAGCCCGCCGGCCCCCGGCCCCAATTGCCCCGACAGCCGAGACTTTTTGGGCGGTCAAAGCGGGTCGTTCTTTTTTCCGCTTGATCCCACGCCACACCAAAAAAGGCACAAAGGCGACGCTGGCAATCCAAAAGCGCAGGGCCAGGAACGAAAAAACGGGCCAGGCCATGACTGCATCCTGGACCATCACAAAGGTTGCTCCCCACACGGCCACCACGGCCACAAGGGAGAAGTCGGCGATCAGTTGTCTCTGGTTCATAAAAAAGGGGATTGGGGAGTGGGGATTTGGGATTGGGGCATGACACCCAATCCCAAATCCCCAATCCCCAATCCCTTTACCCCCCAATTTCTCGTTTGACCGTACTCACCAGCGTGTCCGCCCGCAGGTCGGGCAGGTTGTAGCAGATGCCGCCCAGGGCTTCGGCCAGTTTGTTGGCCAGGCCCCGGTCGAAGGCGGCGTGCTCCATGTTGATGACGATGGAGCGCAGGCTGGCCTGGGCGAAGAGGTCGGCGATGCGCATGGCCTCTTCTTGGGCAGGCATACCGGTCATGCTGACATTGCCCGCGCCGTCGGTGAGCAGGATCATCAGCGGCTCGATCTCCGGGTCTCGGCGGATGGCCTGTTCCAGCACCTGCCAGGAGATGAAGAGGCCGCTGCTCAGGGGCGTTTTGCCGCCCACGGGCAGATCGGTGAGGGCCTTTTGGGCCAGATCCACGCTGCTGGTGGGGGGGAGGACCACCCTGGCCTGGTCCCGTTGGAAGACCACGAGGCCCACCTGATCCCGGCGCTGATAGGCATCCACCAGCAGGCTGAAGATGGCCCCCTTGGTGGCCTCCATGCGCTCGCTGGCCGCCATAGACCAACTGGCATCCACCACAAAGAGGATCAAATTGCCCGTGCGCCGCACCCGGATCTTGCGTTGCAAGTCGGACATGCGCAGTTGCAGGGCCATGTCGCTCTTGCCTTCGGCGTGGCGTTGGCGCTGGAAGGGGGCCGCGGCCCGCAAGGTGGCGTCAAAGGCGATGTCATAGGTTTTGTCCCCGGCCGGCTGGGCTTTGATATAGCGGCCCCGCTTGCGCTCCGTGCGGGTATACGAGCGCTTGCCCGCTTTTTCCCTGGTCATCTTGTCCAGGGGGGTGTCCAGCCGTTTGGTCTCGAAGGTGTCGCCGACCTGGACCAGTCGGCGGTTGCCTTTGCTGTCATCTGCGGGCGATGAACTCTGCTGCGGGGAGGCATCCGGCTCGGCCATGCCCCCTTCCCCCATGTCGGGGGATGCATCTAGGTCCGTTTCATCGCCCTCGGTGCTTTTTTTTCAGTTGATGAGGCCCCGCCGTCCATCTCTTGGTCCGATTCGTCATCGGTCATGGCTTGTTCCGCTTCGGCCCGGGCCTGGCGCATGTTGGTTTGCAGTTGGTCCGGGTTGAGGTAGGAGTTCTGGAAGGGCTGCTTTTTCATGCGGTGGGGCAGGGCCAACTCCGCGGCCAAGAGGATGTCCTTGTCCGTGATGTGGGTGCGGGCCTCGTAGGCGGCATGGGCCCGGGCGGTCTTCAGGATCACAATGTCGGCCCGGTGACCGTCCACGGCGAAGCTGGCCGTGAGGGCGGCGATGGTGTAGAGATCCTTGTCCGTATAGGTGACGCTGTCGTAGAGGCGGCGGGCAGCAATGATGCGCTCGCCCAGATTCTCTTCGGATTCGGCCCACTTGATGAAGAAATCTTCGGGCTTTTGCTCAAAGCCCATGCGTCGGCGCAGGATCTCCACCCGCTCCTTGGCATCGGGGATGCCGATCACATCCACAGCGTGGGCGAAGCGGTCAAGGAGTTGGGGACGCAGGTCGCCCTCTTCCGGGTTCATGGAGCCGACCAGCACAAAGCGGGCCGGGTGTTGGAAGCTGATGCCCTCCCGCTCGACGGTGTTGACGCCCATGGCCGCCGAGTCCAAAAGTAGATCCACCACATGGTCATCCAGCAAATTTACTTCGTCCACATACAGGACGCCTCGGTTGGCAGCGGCCAATACCCCCGGCTCAAAGTGGCGCTCCCCGCGCTGGATGGCCTTTTCGATGTCCAGGGTGCCCACCACCCGATCTTCCGTGGCGCTGACGGGCAGATCCACAAAGGAGGTGTGGCGCATGGCCGAGGGCAGGGAGCCTTCGGCGGCCAGGCGGTCCCGGCATTCGTCGCAGTAGAGTTCTGGGCGGTTGGGGTTGCAGGCAAAGCGGCACCCGTCCACCACCTGGATGTCGGGCAACAGGGCGGCCAAGGCCCGGGCCGCGGTCGATTTGGCCGTGCCCCGCTCGCCCCGAATCAGCACGCCGCCGATCAGGGGGTTGACTGCGTTGAGGAGCAGGGCACGTTTCATACGCTCCTGTCCGACGATGGCGGAGAAGGGAAAGATCACACGCATGGGAGTAAAGTCCTTTACAAAAAGTGGTTTTACCGCAGAGACGCCGAGCATCCAACCTGACACAACGGAGACATGGCGCGGAAGAGTCGAGAGCATTATAATGGTTCGAGTCGCATTCGAGGAAATGATGCGGCGGTCGAATCCCGTTGGGAAGAATTCAAAATAGCACACAGATTTTACGGATCGAACGGATCAAAGCGGATTTTTTGTTGAAGATCCGTTTTGATCCGTTCGATCCGTCCGATCCGTGCTCTATTTCGAATGGCATGAAACTTTCATTTTATCTCTGCGTATAGCCCGCAGCAGTCAACATTTCACGACGAACTCAATCGCCAGTCCTGATGACGAGTCAACCATGAACGAGCATGAGCAAATTTGGGTGGACCAGGCCCGGTCCGGTGACGCTGAAGCGTTCAGCCGTCTGGTGGAAGCCTATCAGCGCCCGATTTTTAACTTAGCCTATCGCATGTTGGGCAATGCCACGGAAGCGGAAGACGCCGCCCAGGAGACTTTTCTGCGCGCCTATTCAAAGCTGCACCAATACGATCCCGACCGCAAGTTCAGCACGTGGATGCTCTCGATTGCCAACAACCATTGCATTGACCGTCTGCGCAAGCGCCGGGCCATCATCCTTTCCATTGACGACAACCCGGTGCTGCAAAATCTGGAAGGCGATTCGGTCCGGCCCGACTCCGCTGCGTTGAAACGAGAAGAGGCCCAGGAGTTGCAACAACTGATCAACAAATTGGCCCCAGACTATCGAACGCCCCTGGTCTTGCGCTATTGGCAGGAATATAGCTATCAGGAGATCGCCGACACCATGCAGATCAGCCTGTCGGCGGTCAAGACCCGGCTCTTCCGGGCCAGGCAGCAGATGGCGGAGATCTATCAGGAAGCCCAGGCTGCCCAGGCTGCCATGCCCACCCGTTCTCGGCCCCTGGCCGAAGCGCCGGCCATGATGCAGATGCAGCCTGCACTCTAATCATGCAAGTGGCTGCTCTAGCCAGGTCCGTGACCTGGCGGGTCTGCCGCAGAAGATCCTGAGAAGCACCCGCCGGGTCACGGACCCGGCTAGAGCGCAGATCATGTGAAGGTTCGTAGACAATCGAATGAAACCGTATCCAGCAGGAAGTGAACCCATGAGCAAAGTCAAAGCCATGAAATCTCAAAATCAAGCGCCCGCCTTCACCGGGGAAGAGCATGACGAAGCCGTTTTGCTCATGTCCCTGGCCCTGGACGGGCTGGCCTCTGCCGAAGAAGAGGCGGATCTGCGCGGCCATGTGGGCCGGTGTGCCCGTTGTGCCGCCACCTGGTCTGCCATGCAGGGCATCCACCAGCGCTTTGTGGCTGCCCCGGTCGCTGTGCCGGTGGCCGGTTTTGTCGCTCGTTTCGAGCTACGGCGGCTGCAACAGGCCCGGCGGCAGCGGCTGTGGATGGGCGGACTGGTGGCCCTGCTTTCCCTGACCCTGTGGGGGGGCATCCTGGTGGGCGGGGTGATGCTGGGTGGCTATCTGCTCAACAACCCAACCGGCACCCTGCCCCAGACGGTCTATGATTTTACCTATTATTGGGCCGGTCTCAGCGCCGGGGTGCAGGGGTTGTGGCGCGGGATTGTGGTGGCCATGAGTACCTCCAATCTGCCGGTCTATTTGTTGGGCTATACGCTCCTCACCTTGGCCGCCTTGACTGCCTGGGCCGGCTTTTTGCGCCGCTCCCTGCGTCTGGTGCCGGTGGTCGGCGGGAGTCGCTAACCCTACCCGTGTTCTAGCCAGGTCCGTGACCTGGCGGGTCGACACGGAACTTCCGGGAGATCCATTCGTCAACCCGCCGGTCACGGATCGACTACGAGCGATGGTTATTCCAGATCTGTCTGCGCAAGGCTGTCGCTAGCGCGCATGTGATGAATCGAACTATGAGGAAGGAACCCGTCATGAACCAAACCCATTCAACCCCCCCTCAACGGCTGGACGTGCGCCTGGCCCCCCACCTGCCCAGGGCGATCCCCCTCTTTGTGGTGGTCATGGCCTTGATCCTGGGCTTTCTGCTCTTGGCCCCGGCCTCTGTTTTGGCCCAGGAGGGCGGCCCGACCGTGCGCTGGCGCAGCGTCAACCCCAGCAGCGGGGAGACCATGCCCTTTCCCATGCCCTCCTTGGACGGCGCGCAGGTCTTTTACGATGATTTGAAGGTCTCCGGCGGGGATGTTTACGAGGGCGATGTGGTGGTCTATAACGGCAACGCCGAAGTGGAGGGCGGTGGACGCATCGGCGGCGCGCTCTTCGTTTATAGCGGAGACATCGACATCAAGGGCGGTGGCACCGTGGGCGGGGATGTGATCGCCTATGGCGGTGACATCAAGATCCACGGCGGCGGTAGCGTGGCTGGCAATGTCCAGGCCCTGGGCGGCGATGTCAGCCTGCAAGATGGGGCCAGTGTCGCCGGGGATGTGAGCGTGCTGGGCGGTGACATCGAGCGCAGCGCCGGGGCCAATGTGGGCGGCAATGTCCTCTCCGGCCCGCGTATTCAGATCCCCGCCCTGCCCGCCATTCCCGGTTTGCCCCCGGTGGAGTCCCCCAGCCCGGTCCTGCCTGTGCCCGGTCTCCAGGGCGCGGATGGGCCGATGAGTTTGGGCCAGAGCGGTTTTGGCCGCTGGCTGTGGCGCTTTGTGCTGGACCTTGTCAAGGCGGGCTTCTTCACCCTGTTTGTTGTCTTGGGCAGTGTATTGGTGCGCAAGACGCGTCCCGGCATCGTGCGGGATGCCCAGGATTATCTGGAATCGGACCCGCGTTCGGCCTTTGGGGTGGGGCTGTTGGCCAACATGGTGGTGATGATCCCCCTGTGGATGTGGCTGGGATCCCTGAGCGCCAACTGGTTTGTGATCCTCTGTTTGACTCCGCTGCTTTTGCCCCTGGGGCTGGTGGCCCTGGCGATTGAGTTGGCCGGGCTGGCCACGGTGGGCGGATGGCTGGGCAAGCGCATCGCCAAGGAGACCGGCTTCAACCTGGATGCCCTGGCTGCCACCGCCTTGGGCGTGCTGCTGACCGTGGGCGCCTCCGCCTTGCTGTGGGCTTTGTCCGCTTGTCTGGGCTGGCTGGCCCTGCTCTTTGTGGGCGCACCGGGGATCGGGGCCCTGGTACTGCACTGGCGGGCCAACCGTCCCGATGGATCGTTCCCCCACCGGGGCAACCTGCCTTTGGCCCCAAAACCCGCCTCCCCTGCGGCGCAACCCCTGCCCTGGGAGCCGACTGAGAGTGCCAAGGCCCCGGCGGATGTAGCCGACCCGGTGTCCGTGCAACTTGATCTGGCTGAAATCAAAAACGAAACCGGGGCCGAGTTTGACTTCACCACCCTCAGCGGCATCGGCCCGGTCTTCTCCATGCGGTTGCGGGCGGCCAACGTGCGCAGCCTGGGCGACCTGGCCGGGATGACCGCTGAGTCCCTGGCCGATGTACTCAACGTCTCCGCGGAGCGGGTGGTGCGGGATGATTTCCTGGGCCAGGCCCGACGATTGCTGGGGCTGGAATAGGATTTGAGCTGGATCAAAAAGGGGGCGGGCCACTTGGCCCGCCCCCTTTTTGATCCAGTTCAAATATTTACGGATAGATGCCCCGCATCTTCACCGCCTCGGTGATGCGACCGATGGCGATGGTGTAGGCTGCCGTGCGCAGATCATATTTGTGCCGGGTGGCCGTGCCGATCACGATTTCCAGATTGTCCAGGAGCAAGCGCTCCATCTGCCGCCGTACCTGGCCCTCGTCCCAGAAGAAGGCCTGCAAATCCTGCACCCACTCGAAGTAGCTGACCACCACACCGCCCGCATTGCACAGAATGTCCGGGATGATGGTGGCACCCTTGTCCAGCAGGATGCTGTCGGCTTCGGGTGTCACGGGGCCGTTGGCCCCCTCGGCGATGACTCGGGCCTTCACCTTGTCGGCGTTGTGCTTGGTGATCTGGCCTTCCATGGCCGCCGGAACCAGGATGTCCACATCCAGGGTGAGCAGTTCGTCGTTGGAGATCTGGTCGGAGCCGGGGTAGCCCAGGACCGTGCCGTTCTCTTTCAGATGACGGATCAACCCTCGGGGGTCAATGCCGTTGGCGGAGTAGATACCGCCGGTGACATCGCTGACCGCCACCACCCGGGCCCCCCGCTCGCTCATGGTGCGGGCGGTCCAACTGCCCACATTGCCAAAGCCCTGGATGGCCACGGTGGAATCCTCCAAGGAGTGGCCCACCTTCTTCTCCATGATGGCCCGGGTCACATAGGTGACGCCCAACCCGGTGGCATATTCTCGCCCCACGGTGCCGCCCACAGAGACCGGCTTGCCGGTGATCACCGCCGGCACGGACGCGCCTCGGTGCATGGAATAGGTGTCCATGATCCAGGCCATGGTCTGGGCATTGGTTCCCACATCCGGGGCTGGGATGTCTCGATCCGGCCCGATAAAGCTGGCCAATTCTGTGGCATAGCGGCGGGTGATGCGCTCCAGCTCTCTGGTCGAATGGTCCCTGGGATCCATGATGACGCCGCCCTTGGCACCGCCGTAGGGCAGGTTCATCAACGAACATTTCCAGGTCATCCACATGGCCAAGGCTCGGCACTCGTCCAAGGTCACGGCGGGGTGATAGCGAATGCCGCCCTTGGTTGGTCCCTTCACCGTGCTGTGCTGCACACGAAAACCGGTGAACATCTTTAGTTCACCGTTGTCCATATGGGCGGGGAAGTGGACGATCAACTCCCGCTGGGGAACCCGCAGATATTCGCGCAGATAGGGTTCCAGGTTCATGGCCGTGGCGGCCCGGTCAAACTGATCCTGGGCCACGGAGTAGGCGCTGGCCTTGTGGGCCACCTTGTCCTGTCTGCGTCTGGGTTGATCCCCCGACGGTAGGGAGTGATCGGTATCGGTTAGTAATGCCACATTGCTCTCCGTTTCCCTAGCTTTTACTGCAATGGGTTCTGCAACAAGACCCACACCGGTGTGATTGTTTTTCGCCATTGAAAAACTCCTTTATACGAATGTGAACAAACGAGATGGAACTTACTTCTCCATTTTACTCTAACCGGGTTGATTTTTCAATCAACGGATGAACGTTGCGCAAAAGTTGGCATTGCCTAGCCTTTGCCAGGGGATTCCACCGGCGGGTCGCTTTGGCGCACGGACTGGTAATCCTGGCGGATCTGGGCCAGTTCTTCCCGGCTGATGGTGCGGTCGCCGTAGTGGACACGCATATAGGCGGCGGTGAGCCGTTCCAGGGCGGCGTCCTGGCCGGGGAAGGCTTGGGCGAGGACGGGCAGGTATTCGTCCGGCGGCTGGGCGGGGCGGCGGGGGTGGCCCCGGCGTCGGGCCATGCGGGTGAGGTTGGCGTACATATTCTGCACGGTGATGGCGGCCAGGAGCTGGCTGCCCAACGGGAAACGGCCGGCCAGACGGGCCATCTCCCGCAGACGGTCCAGCCCCCGGCGCAGGAAGTTGCCGTCAAGGCGCATGGCCGCCTGGTCAATCTCCTCGCCCTCGTCCACGCTCAGGCGGGCCTGTAGCCTGGCCAGGAAGAGGAGTACCAAGAAGAGGGCCACCAACAGGACGACCCCCACCACCCCATAGCGGATGGTCTGGGAAAGCCATTCGGGCAGGGGCGGCAGTTGTTCCAATTGGCGGGTGGCATCCTCGCCAGGCTGATTCTCCGCCATTTGACCAAGAAATTCGGCCAGATTGCTGTTGGCCATGAGACGTTGAACGAGCCATTCCAGAAAGTTGAAGACAGGGGCAAGCAGGATGAAGAGCAGGGCCAACAGCCGTGCCAGGATAGCGCCCAAAAAGGCCCACAGGGGATTGAACCAGGCGATGGCCCGGCGCAGATGCTGCGGGGTGAAATAGGCGGAGAAGCCTGCCATCAGCCCCACACAGAGGGTTGCGGCCAATACGACGGCGGTCACCATGCGCGGGGGCATGAGCGCGCCTTTGCTGGACAGGGCATGTTTGGATTTGTCATCCAAGCGAGCAATGGCTACGGCCACCAGGCCCAGACCAAAATAGGTCCAGAGCAGAAGCTGGGCGCTGACCCCATAGGCCGGGTTTAATCCCGAAAGCAGCCCGCCGCCCAAAAAGAGCAGCAGCACCCCGACCCGAAAACTCATCCCCACGCCAAAGAAACCGCTGCCCCGGCTGGTGGCGCGGATGGCCCGCTGCCACACAAAGATCGCCCCGGCCACCACCATAAACTCCGCCCGCAGCCCGCGGTGGAAGTTGAAGAGGGTGTCCGCGGTGTTGGCCACCCAGCCCCACTCCCCCAGCCCGACTCCCGGATGCAGGATCAACCGCACGGCCAGCAAGGTGGTCGTCACCATCAGCCCAAGGGTGAGGACAACATAGGTGCGGTCGCCCATGCGCCGCCGGTTGAGGATCTCCAACACGAGCATGGCGGCCAGAATGCTGGGCCACATCCACGCCAGAGGGGTGAGGATGGCCAGGGGCGGCGGCATTTCGCCCGTGCGCCAGAGCAGGGGCGCGCCTAAAAAGAGCAGGAAAAAGGGGGTGAAGATCACCACATCCATGCCCGCCATGCAGATGAAAAGCAGGCGCAGCCGACGGTTGAGCAGCATCAGGGCTGGACCTCCAGGGGGGCGATGATCTCCCGCACCAGGTGGGGCAGGTGGAAGACGGTGATGTGGGACAGGCGTTCGCTGGGCGGCTCCTCGGCCAGGGTGAAGAGGACGATGCGCCGCCCGGCCGCGGCCAGATCCATGAGGGTGGAGAGCAGTTCGTCGTAGGCGATGGCGGTGACCACGACCAGGGTGGCCCCCCAGGGCAGCTTGGGGGCTTCCAGCAGGATCAGTTCCTCGATGGCGTGCAGGTTGAAGGGGGAGACCGCGGCCAGCATTTCCAGGATGCGCAGGAGTTGATCCGGACTGCGGCCAGGGAGCAGGCGCAGGGGCTGATCGCTGGCTGGCAGCACGCCGTTGGTGATCAACCCCACGGGCAGCCGCTGCTCCGCGGCCAGGGAGGCCAGGCTGGCGGCCACGCTGATGGCCCGCTCGAAGAGTTCCGGGATGCTGCCCAGCCAGTGGCGTTTGAGGGTGGCGCTGTTGAGAAAGATCAGCACCTGGCTCTCTTCGCTGGGTTCATAGACCCGACTGAGCATGGATTGGTGGCGGGCCGTGGCCTTCCAATGCACCCGGCGCAGGCTGTCCGAGGATTGCCATTCCCGGATGCCCACGGTGCGCAGGGGGTCTTCGAAGAGTTGGGTGTTGGCCCCCCGCTCGCCAAAGGGGTTCTTGCTGGGCAGGCGCAATTCGGCCACGGGGTAGATGTGGGGATAGATGATCAGGCGATCTCGCTGGGGCAACATGCCCGTGGTGCTGAAGAAGCCAAAGCCATCCCCCGTGGAGAGGGTGGCCGGGCCAAAGGTGTGAAAGCCCCGTCTGTTGCACTGGATCGTAAAGGTGCGGGTGGTGCGTTGCAGGGGGTTGAGCATCCAAAAGCTGCGGAATTCACCCAGATTGGTGCCCAGGTTGGTGGCGACCGTCGCCCCCTCAATGGCTAGATCCAGGGGGAAGACATCCACAATGTTGAGCCAGGTCAGGGGCAACAGCTTGCGGTTGGCCGTGGTCAAAGTCAGGGTGACGGTCTCGCCCAAAAAGGCCCGGCGTTCGCTCAGATTTCGAGTGTAATCCAGCCCGGCCAGGCTCAACTCGTTCCACGCCCAAGACACCCCCGCCGCCACAAACATGCACATGGCCGCACTGGTCAGAAAGCGACTGCCCGCCACCAATCCCACCAGGGCCAGCAGCACTCCCAGGATCACCCAGGCTTCGCTGAACTGGGTATCCTTGGCCGTATCCACATAGGCGCGCTGCTTGCGCAGCCGCCAGCGGCCGGCCGTCTTTATCTGTTCGTCTGCTTTGGCCCGGCCATCGGCAATCGCCCGGCCAGCGTCGTTGTTGATCGTCAAAAGGGTCTCCGGGATAGGGGGGGATTGGGGGTTGGGGATTGGGGGTTGGGAACGTTTTGATGCTCGCATGAGACGAACCAAATCCCCAATCCCCAATCCCCAATCCCCAATCACTGCACCACGGGCACGGGAATCGTATCCGCGATGTCGGCCACGATCTCTGCGGCGGTGCGGCCGCGCAGGCGGGTTTGGGCGGCGATGTGGATGCGGTGGGTGAGCACATAGGGGGCCAGGTGCTGGATGTCGCTGGGGATCACGTAGTCCCGTCCGCGCAGGGCGGCCAGGGCCTGGCAGGCGCGATAGAGGGCCAGGGTGCCCCGGGGGGAGACGCCCAACTGCACCGCGGCATGGGTGCGCGTGGCCCGCACCACCTGGAGCAGATAGCGGCGCACATCCTGGTTGACATGGATCTGCTTGACCTGGGCTTGCAAATCCAACAGCACATCCACCCCGGCCACCACGCCCAACTCCACAAGGGGATCGCCCTTTTCATAGCGCAGGAGAATCTCATCCTCCTCGGCCTCCGTGGGATAGCCCAGGCGGATCTGCATGGTGAAGCGGTCAAGCTGGGCTTCGGGCAGGGGGAAGGTGCCTTCGAGTTCGATGGGGTTTTGGGTGGCGATGACCAGGAAGGGGCTGGGCAGGGGAAAGGTCTCCCCGTCCACCGTGGACTGACGCTCTTGCATGGCCTCCAACAGGCTGGACTGGGTGCGGGGGGTGGCCCGGTTGATCTCGTCTGCCAGCAAGATCTGGCTGAAGATCGGGCCTTGGCGGAACTCGAATTCCTGTTTCTTCTGGTTGAAATAGTTGATCCCGGTCACGTCGCTGGGCAGCAGATCCGGGGTGAACTGGATGCGGGAAAAGGAGCAGCCCACGCTGCGGGCCAGGGCCTTGGCCAGGGTGGTCTTGCCGATGCCCGGCACATCTTCCAGCAGGATATGGCCGTCGCAGAGCATGGCCACCAGCATCAGCTCGACCACCTCCTGCTTGCCGATGATCACTTGGGCCACGTTGGCCTGGACGGCCTGGGCGAATTGGGATGGATTCACGGAGTTCCTTTCAATTGGCAAAAGTTGGCGTTGGCAGATGGACGTGGAAGGTTGCCCCCTGGCCGAGTTCGCTTTCAACGGTGATGTCGCCGCCATGCCGTTTGACGATGGCTCTGACCAGGTGCAGCCCCAATCCGCTCCCCTCCGCTGCGGTGTCATCACTGACCCGGTGGAAGATTTCGAAGATGGCCTCGTGATTCTTGGGGGCGATGCCTGCGCCCGAATCGCTCACACTCAGGATGATTTCATCGGGCGTGACGGTCACGCGCAGGCTGATTGTGCCGCCGGGCCGGGTGTATTTTACGGCGTTGGAAACCAGATTATAGACCGCTTCTGTGAGGAGAATCGAATCTCCCATAAACTCAACTGCTTGATCTAAGGGCGGGGGCGACAGGGTCAGTTGCTTCGCCGCGGCGCTCAGTTGAATATCCTTCATGACGGCCCGGCCAATGGCGGCCAAATCCAACCGCTGCCGGTTTAGGGCATCGTTTTCAACCACCTTCTCATAGCGGGTGATCTCTTGGATCAACTCCCGCATGCTGTCAAGAGATCGGTGGACAATCTGCGCCCACTCCTTGTGATCCGCAGACACGGGTGCCAGATCCACCATCAACAGCTCGAAAAACCCCTGGATATTGGTGAGCGGGTTGAGCAGATCATGGACCACCAGACGCATAAGGGATTTTCGCTGCTCGTGCAACAGTTGGCGGTTCTCCACCAATTGGGCGTTGGCGATGCTGACCGCGGCCATGCTGGCCAACATGCTTAAGATCTCCATCTCGCCCTGGTCAAAGTTGCGCTGCTCGTGGGAGAGGGCATAGAGGACGGCGATGGTGCGATTGCCGTGAATGATGGGCACGCCGGCATAGGAGCGCATGCGACTTTCGGTCAACATATCGTTGGCCGTGTGGGGATCGCAGACGATGTCAGGGATAATTAGCGGCTTGCCCTTGTCCACAATCCAGCGGGTGCTGCCACCCGTGCGGCGCACCTTTACGGCCACTTCCCGCTCGTCTGTAGAGGCACCCTGAAGGAAGATCTCTTTATGGGCGTCCCAGATCAAAATGGATGCGTCCGAACAATCCACCAACTTGCGCGCCCAGTATACCACCTTCTTCAACACCTCCGAGACATCCAACTCCGCGTTAATAGCCAGGCTGACCTGGAGCAGGGCCTCCATGATCCGGGGATCTTTGACCAATCGTGTAGGGTTGGATTGAACTTGCCCAACTGGATTATCCATTGACGGGTTAAGGGTTTCTCCATTGTTCGACCGGCCATCCCCGTTGAGCGGCCAAACGGGCCAACTGCTTGTCCGGGTTGATGGCGACCGGATGGGCCACGACCTCCATCAGGGGCAGATCAGAGATATGATCCGAGTAAAAGTAGCTGGCGGCCAGATCGATCCCATGCTCTTTGGCCCAGCGCTGGGTCCAAAAAACTTTGCCCGCCCCGTAAACCAGGGGCTGGCGCAGGGTTCCACTCAGCACGCCGTCCGCCGCCTGCCACTCGGTGAAGATGGCGTGGGAGATCTCCAGCTGGGCGGCCACCTGGAGGACGGCGAACTGGCTGCTGCCGCTACAGATCAGGGGGATGTGGCCCTGGGATCGGTGCCAGGCCAGTTGGGCCAGGGCGGGCTGGCTGAGGACCGGGGCCACCATTTCCGCATACCAATGGCGGGCCAACCGCCACATCTCGTCCATGTCCAGCCCCTTAAGCAGCCGGGCCATGTGGTTGAGCAGGCGGGTGGCATCCACCAGCCCCAGTTTGTGCAACAGATATTCCCCGCCAAACCGGGCCATATCTCGGCGGCGGATATACCGTTCCGCCAGCCCCTCCTGGCGCATATAGGCCAAAAACATGCGCCCGGAGGAGCCGTCCAGCAGGGTATCGTCCAGATCAAAAATTGCGGCAATGGGCATAAATGCACTTACTCCTTCGGGTCGGGCTTGCGGCGTTTGGTGGCTCCGGGGTCTTTGCTGTTGTTGAGCAGCCCCTTGATCAGCTTGGGCGAAACCAAAAGGCGCAGATAGGCCGCGCCCCGGCGCATTTGATGCCAATAAAACACATCGCTTTGCAGACAGACCAGCCCGGCCGTGGGCAAATGCAGGCCTATGCGGTCACTCCCCCCGGCGCACAACCCGGCGGCCAGCTCGGCACAGCCAGGATTGTGGCCCACCAAAAGCACATGCCCACACCGCTCCGGCGCGGCCTGGACCACCTGCAAAAGGGTCTCTGCCGTGGCTTCGTAGACCCGCTCGTCCCACAAAATGGCCTGGGAGAGGCCCAGAATCTGGGCGGCAATTTCCGCCGTCTGCCGGGCGCGCAGGGCCGGGGAGCTGATGATCCAGTCCGGCGGCTGCTCTTGGCCGGCCAGAAACCCGGCCATCAACCTGGCATCATCCGGGCCGCGCCCGGCCAAGGGGCGTTGAAAATCGATGCTATAATCGCCGTATGGGGCGGCCTTGGCATGGCGCAGAATGGAGATGCGTTTCATAAGGATGGCCTTTGGTGGGAAGGGGCGAAATCAGCGCACATCTGAGTATAATCTGACCCAATGGTAAAGAGAATCGACGATTTCGGCAAATCTGGTACAGGGAAGGGGGCTGGGAGGGGAATTGGAGCGGGGTTCTGCTTGCGCGGACCCCTTCCCCCATGTATACTGGCCCCGTAGCCCAAGTTTTTTCACCACGGCCCAGTTTTCAAACAAGGAGACGCCTATCGCCCCAGCATGACCAGCCACAGGAAGAGAGCGCATGGCCCAAAGAGCCTTCAATAGTCTTTGGGTGACGAGGAAGGGGTTCCCGGCAGCGATGTCGGGCTAACCGTACGCCGAACCGGGTACGGGAAAATCGAGAGTTCAGCGGATGCCCCCAGGCTGTCACCACCAGCCTGACCCAAGACCTCACCGGTCTTGGTTTGTATCTTCCTTCTTCACACAAGCAAAAGCAGATGGCCAAAACCGATGGGCAACC
>JAGNDO010000095.1 GCA_018003515.1 Caldilineaceae bacterium | reverse complement strand
GCCATGCCGTCGTTGAAGAAGATGACCGCGGAGACCGCCGTGCGGGCGTTGGTGGAATTGGCCACCAGGGTGGGCCAGGCATAGTCGTTCCAGATCCACCAGACCTGGAAGATGGCCATGGCGCTGAGGGCGGGCAGGGCCAGGGGGATGGCGATGCGCCACAACTGCTGGAGCGTGCCGGCACCGTCCACCTTGGCGGCGTCGAACATCTCCGCGGGCAGGTCGGTGAAAAAGCTGCGCAGCACGAAGATGATCAAGCTCTGGTGGGCGGCGTAGGGCAGGATCAGGGACCAGAGGGTGTTTTGCAGGTGAAAATGGACGATAAGTTGGAAAGTGGGCACAAGCAGAATCGTGCCCGGCACAAAGAGGATCAGCAAAAAGCCAAAGAAGATGGTGTCCCGGCCCGGAAAGTCAAAGCGGGCGAAGACAAAGGCGGTCAGCGCGGCCATGCTCAGGCTGGCGGTGATGGAGACTGCGGCGATCACCACGTTGTGCCACAGGGGATCCCGCATAAACTGCCAGGCCAGTTCGTAGTTGGAAAAGGCCAGGGGCAGGGTGATCCCCATGGGGTTGGCCCCGAATTGAAAGGTGTCTTTGAAAGAGAGGTTGATCAGGGTAGCGATGGGCACAAAGGTCAGGACGGCCAGGAGCGCCAGGATGCTGTTGATCACGATCTGCCCGGCATTGCGTCGCAAAAATTTCATGGTGATCTACGCTCCCGATTTTGGGCTGCCAAGGCTGGTAATAAACGAGCGGAGAAGTACAAGCCCGAAGGTGACGGCAAAGAGGACGCTGCCGATGGCCGAGCCATAGCCCAGGTCCAGATCGTCCCGCACGGCCCGATACATCTGCAAGCCGGGGACAAGGGTGCCCGCGGAGCCGGGTCCGCCGTTGGTCATGATCAGGGGCGCATCAAAGGAGCGGATGTAGTAGATGAAGGCCAGGGCCACCAACACCAGCATCTGACCGCGGATTAGGGGCAGCTCGATGGAAAAAAAGCGGCGGATGGGGCCGGCCCCGTCCACCATGGCCGCGTCCATCAAGTCCCCGGGGATGGATTGCAGGGCGGCCAGATAGACCAGAAAGTTCAGCCCGGCGATCCAGGGGAAGCCGACAAAGATGATCCCCCACAGGGCGGTCGTCGGATCCCCCAGCCACCAGCGGGTGAGGCTGTCCAGACCGACAGCCCGCAGCATGAGGTTCAGCCCGCCGTCCATGCCATAGAACCAGCGCCATACAAAGACGATCACCGTGCCGGGGACCACAATCGGCAACACAAAGATGAGACGCCACCAGAATTGGGCCACAGTGGAGCGCACATGGGCCACCAAGCTGGCACCCAAGAGGGGCAGGGTCAACACGATGACGATGTTGGCCGCCAGGATGGTCCCCATGTTGCGCCAGGCCACCAGGGTGATGGGGTCCGAGAACATGCGTTGGTAGTTGTCCAGCCCAATCCAGACCGTGCGTTTGATGTCCCAATAGGTGAAGGAGTGGTAGAAGCCGGAGATCATGGGGTAATAATAGAAGACGATGGCCGCGATCACGCTGGGGAGGAGGAGAAAATACAGCTCCCAATGGCGGCGCACGGCCCGGAGCAGGGAGGGCATCTGCGTGGACACCCGCCCCCGTGTCTCAACACTGTTTTCCATACGTCAGGTCCAATCTCGTCGCAGGGCTGTTTCAGGGTCTAAAACTGAGGAGTCGGGCATCCTCAGATGCCCGACTCTTGATCATCAAGCGTAGGTGCGGTTTTCAACCGCACGATTCCCGATCCTTGCGCGGTTGAAAACCGCACCTACGCATTGCGTTTACCAGCTATCCGCGTTCCATTCGGGATGTTGCAGAATGGCGTTGTCGGCCAGTTGATCGACCAAGCGCTGCCAGGCTTCCAAGGACTGATCCAGGGTCAGGGTGCCGCCCAGGAAATCCTGGAAGATCTTGACTTCTTGCACCGAGTTGGCCGGACCAAAGGCGTTGTTGATGTCCAGCCCGCTGAAGGAGCGGCCCGGCGTCACAAAGCCACGCCAGAGCAGCTGTTTGGCCGCATTGTCGGGGAAGATCTGCTCCACAGGGGTGCCTTCCTCGAAACAGGGCACAGGCTGCGTGCTGCACCACTTGGCGTTGGATTCCGGGCTGGTGACATACTGCGCCAAGTTCAAAGCCATGTCCAGCTTGCCGTCATCCACAGCGGTCATGGGGATGAAGAAGTACTGCCCGCCGCCGCCAGCCGCCGAGGTGCCATAGCGAACAGCCATGCCGTCTCCCCCATCCAGAGCCGGTTCATAGACGGATCCCCAGGTGAAGTTGATGTTGGGATCCCCGGCGATGGCCGGAACGCTCAACCGAGAGATCCAGCGGAAGGCAACCTGGCCTTGGACGAATAGATCGCCGGGGGCCGGCGGGGCCAAGTAGCCTTCGTTGAAGTACGGGGACATCTCTTGGGTCAGCTCGAAGACCGGGCGCATGTCCTCGGCGCTCCAGTCTCCCTTCTTCAGGCAATAGACCGCCTCGATCTGGGAGATACGACCATCAGTCGGTTCGCCGGCTTGGCCGTCACAGGCCGTCACCACATCGCCCAACATCTGATCGCTCCAGATGCCCGTCTGCCAGGTGAAGATGTAGGCTTCGTTGCCGGCGGAGGGCATATAGAAGGGCTGATACCCGGCGTCCTTGATCTTCTGCAAGGCATCCACAAACTCGGCCCAGGTGGCGGGCAGGGCCGTGACACCTGCCGCGTCCAGAATATCCTGGTTGTAGAGCAATGCCCCGTCGGCCAGATTGCCGATGTAGGTATTGGAGACCATCAGGGTCTTGCCCTGGGTGGTCACAGTGGCCAAAGCAATGCCGTCCAGGGGGAAGTCATCCCGCCAGGTGGGGTTGGTGCTGTAGGGGTTGGGCTTGGCCAGGTCAGCGGTGAAATCGTACTCCAGATCCACATCCATCTGGGCGGGGGAGGGGTAGAGCATGACCACGCCATCGGCCAGGGTTTCGCTGCGCAGATTGGTGGCGATGTAGCCGAAGATGTCGGGCACGGTGCCCAGCATGGGCTGGTAGGTCAGCTCAACATCCGGGTGAGCGGCGGCCCACTCTTGGATCAACGTATGGAAGGTGTAGTTCGGATGGTTGGGGTCCGCGCCGATGTCCCGCCAGGTGTTGAGGACGAGTTCACCCTTCAGGGCCGGGCTTGCGGCATCGGCAACAGGGGCGGCGGCGGGTTCCGCACTGGCGGATTCGGGTGCGGCAACCGGGGCCGGTGCAGCGACGGGGGTACAGGCTGCCGCAATCAGCAACAGGAGTATCCCGACCAAAACAGCAGAAACGACAGACCGAGACGGTTTGTTTCTCATAGTGTCTTCTCCTTTTAGAAGAGGTTGAGTCCTACAAATGGATGATGGGGGTGGGTGGTGGGGTGAGGGAACTCGACTGCTTGGGGTACACAAAAAAGATCACGCTTGCGCAACACGAAAAACAGGGGTAAACAACACCCATGCGTGATCAAAAAGCACTTTGTTGAATCTTATTGATTTTTACGGAATCGGCGGGGTCAGTATATCAAGATTGTTGTTTGTTGTCAATGATTTTTTTGATTGGGGTGAGCGTCATATTTTTGGGGAATTGATCGTTCATCGGATCGAAAAATCAGTTTTGATCTGCGTGCATCTGCGCCCCGTTCTGGTCAGGCTGAACATTGCGGCTGGCTATTCGGGCCGATAGGGGGCCAAGACCTCGATATTCCCCACATACTCGGCCAGATTCGCATGACCCAACATCTGGCGGATGGCCTGGATCTCGCCCATGTGATACCAATAGTGATAGGTCATGCGCCGCATCCCCGACCCCAGGGTGCGGCCCACGGCTTCACCGCCCGGCACCAGACCGCTCAACAATCGCTCCGTGGTCAGCGTGTCCAGAAAAGGGTCCGCGGCCTGGGTAACAGTGTGCCACAGTTGGATCATCTCCGACAGGGCCGGGGTGAACATGGGTGCGCCATAGGCGTAGCGCTGGTTCAGTTCCGGGAAGAGCACCACGCCCTGGCTCAATTCCAGCCAATAGCGATGCTCGTGCCAGGCCAGATGGCCCACGGTCCAGCCGATGCTGTTCATGGGGCCAAAGTGCCGCGCCCCATCTTCGTCGGAGATGTTCTGCAATCCCCGCAGCCATTCGCTGCGGGTGAAACGAAATTGGTCGATCAGTGGATGGGTCATGGGGACTCCTGGGATTGGGGATCAGGGATTGGGGATTGGAAACTCGGATGGAGATCATGGTTTCACGATTCCCAATCCCCAATCCCCAGTCCCACAAATCAATACTTGCCGCCGCCGTCCGCCCCCACCTTCTGGCCGGAGACTTCCTTCACAATCCGCACCCCGGCGCTGGCCCCGATGCGGGTGGCACCGGCCGCGATCATGGCCTTGGCGTCTTCGGCGTTGCGCACGCCGCCGCTGGCCTTGACCCCCAACCCCGCGCCCACCACCTTGCGCATGAGGGCGATGTCTTCCGCCGTGGCCCCGCCACCGCTGAAGCCTGTGCTGGTCTTGACGAAGTCTGCGCCCGCGGCCATGCTCAACGCACAAGCCTCGACTTTTTCTTCATCAGTCAGCAGAGAGGTCTCGATGATCACCTTGACCGGCACGCCGTGGCCGTGGGCGGCCCGCACCACGCCGACGATGTCGTCTTCCACCGCCCGGTACTGCTTGCTCTTGAGCCGCCCCACGTTGATCACCATGTCCACCTCTTGCGCACCGTGGCGGATGGCCTGTTCGGCCTCAAACGCCTTGGACGTGTCCAAGGTGGCCCCCAGGGGGAAGCCGATCACCGTGCAGGTGAGGACCGGGCTGCCCCGCAAAAGCTCGGCGCACAGGGGCACCCAGGTGGGGTTGACGCAGACGCTGGCGAAGGTGTATTCCAACGCCTCGGCGCACAGTTGGCGGATCTGCGGCTCCGTGGCGTCGGGCTTGAGCAGGGTATGATCGATGGTGCGGGCGATGTCCGCGGCCACGTTCTGCACCCCCAGCCGGGTGGAAATGCGGCTGGCTCCGGAGTCCAGCACCTGGCGCACCACGTCGGGGCAGTTGCCCGCGCAGTTGCCCTTGCACGTGTCGCATCCGCTGCACGGCACGCCAAATTGGCCGCCGCTCCCATTTTGGGCCGTCATGGCCTGAAGCACCTGATCCGTGATCTGCTGGACCAGGGATTCCATGTTGAAGGAAGTAAGTTGGGTCATTTTTTGCCTCGTTTTAATGGTTAATGGTTGATGGTTTATGGTTTATGGTTAAGTTGCGTGGGCTTGACACACCCCATTAAAAATTAACCATTAACCATCAACCATTAACCATTTCTCGATCTCCCCGTCCAAATTCATCACCGGCACCCGGCGCACGGTGCAGTCGGGGAGGGCGTCCAAAAAGCCCTGGCCATAGCCCTTGCGCCAGATGCGGCTGTCCAAGAGGATCACCGCGCCCCGATCGGAGGCCCGGCGCACCAAGCGGCCAAAGCCCTGGCGGAAGCGCAGGATGGTCTCGGGCAGGGTATATTCGCGGAAGGGATCGTCAAAGTGTTGGCTGCGGGCGGCCACCAAGGGATCCGAGGGCACGCTGAAGGGTAGCTTGACGATCAACAGACATTCTAACTCATCCCCCGGCAGATCCACACCTTCCCAGAAGCTGCGCGTGCCCAGCAGCACGGCCTTGGGGGTCTCTTTGAACTCCCGCAGGAGGCGGCGACGGCTACTGCCCCCATGTTCCAGCACCACAATACCGCTGCGGTCCAGGGGGCCGCGGATGGCGTTGGCCGTGGTGCGCAGGTGGGCGTAGCTGGTGAAGAGGGCCAGGGTATGGCCGTCCGTGGCCTGGGCCGCCCGCACGATAGCCTGTTCCACGGCCTGTTGATAGGCGGGATGGTTGGGCAGGGGCATGTCGGTGGGCAAACAGAGCAGCACGTTGCGTTTATAATCGAAGGGGCTGGGGATGGTGATGCAATTGACATCCCACAACCCCAACCGCTCCCGCACATAGCCGAAGCCTTCGTCCGTGCGCAAGGTGGCCCCGGTCAAGATGGCGGCCCGCAGATTTTGGACCAGGTTGGTGTTGACCAACTCGCCCACATAGACCGGCGCGCTGCACAGAGAGACCCGCTCGCCATCCGTCTCCAACTCCAGCCAGCAGACCCGTTGACCGTTGACATCCCCCCGCTGGCCGCTGGGCAAGTAGATAATCTCGTCCATGTTGCCCAGCAGGTCGGCGAAGGCATCGAACAGCCCCACCAGGTCGCCCAGATGGGTGGCCTGGGGTTCCATCTCGCTCCACCCGGTCTGACGCAACCGATCCCCCAGGTTTTTCAGCCCGTCGGCCAATCGCCCCAATTCGGTGCTCACCGACTGCCACTCCACCTCGATCTGGCTCCACCGGGGCTGGCTGCGCACCGCACCGTCCAAAAGCAGCCGCTGGGTATATTTGCTCTCTTTGCGCATGTCCGGCTGGCGCAGGGTGAAGCGAGCCAGGGCGGCGGTGAACTCCTGCAAACGGGGCAGGATGCGCTTGGCCTTGCCGGAGAGGGCGGCGGCGGCCTCGGCGCTGGGCGGATGGCGGCGCAGGAGATCCGCCAGTTCGCCCCGGAAGTCCAGGCGGGCCAGCAATCGCTCCATGCTCTGGGCGTCGGCCCGATAGGTCAGCTGATCCGTGGCGGTCTCTTCCAGCCGGTGGGCTTCGTCGATGATCAGGTGATCGTAGGCGGGCAGCACCCGGCCCCCGGCGGAGATGTCGGCCATGAGCAGGGCGTGGTTGACTACCACCAAATGGGCGGCCTCGGCCTCCTGCTTGGCCAGCAAAAAGAAGTCCACAAAATCTTCCCGGCTGCCATCCACCCGGGAACGGGCATGGCCAAAACAGCGCTCTCGGCTGCACGTGGCCGGGTCCGACGCCATGTGGGACCAGATGGCCTGTTCCTGGCTGCCGTAGAGAAACAGCTCGGACACATCCCCGGTCTGGGTGATGCTGATCCAGACCAGGACTTTGGCCAGCACCCGCATTTCCAGGGCGGAAAGTTGATGATTTTGCTGCCAAAGATGCAGCCGCCGGGTGCAGAGATAGTTGCTGCGCCCCTTGAGCAAAGCCGTGCGCCAGTTCTGCCCGGCCAGCCCCAGATCCCCCAGCACTTCCCGAATGCGGGGGATTTCGCTGTCCAAAAGCTGATCTTGCAGGGTGATGGTGTTGGTGGCAACCACCACCCGCTGCTCGTTGGCCACGCTCCACAGGGCGGCGGGGAGCAGATAGGCCAGGCTTTTGCCCGTGCCCGTCCCCGCCTCGGCCAGGAGATGGTCCCCCACGTTGAGGGCGTTGAGCACATGGCCGGCCAACTCGCTTTGGCCCACCCGATGCTCGTATTGATCCCCCAGGCGCTGGGCCAAAATGCCCCCCGGCTCCAAAATGCGGGTCAACTGGGCCGGGTCCACCTGAACGCCGTGGCCGCCGCCTTGGTCCAACGCAGCCCCGGCGGTAGCGCGCCGATCCGGCGTGGGGCCGTCCGGTTGGGTTTGAGCCAGCCACTCGTCGCCAAATTCGGCTCGGCGCAGACGGATTTCGTCCTCAATCAACAAAAGAGGCGGCCAGTCCACTTGGGCACCGGCGGTGGAAAGTTGGGCCAAAATCCGCCCGTCCATGCGCTGGATCTGGCCGTTGAGCATCATGAAGAGCCGGGCGCTGGCCTCGGCATCGTCCAAGGCCCGGTGGGCGTCTTCCAGCACAATGCCCAGCCCCCGGCACAGTTCGCCCAAACTATAGCTGGGCATCCCCGGCAGCAGGATGGTGGACAGCTCGAAGGTGTCCAAGGCCGGGCGGTGGAAGCGGATGTTGGCCGCTTCCAAAAAGCCCAGGTCGAAGCTGGCGTTGTGGGCGATCACGCCGGTGACGCTGGCATCCACAAAGGCCAGGAGTTCCGGGGCAATCTCGGCCAGGGTGGGCGCGGCGGCCACATCCTTGTCCGTGATACCGGTGATCTGTTCGATGCGCAGGGGAATCTTGCGGCCAGGGTTGACCAACGTGGAGAAGCGGTCGATCACCTGATCGCCCTGGATGCGCACCGCGCCGATCTCGATGATGGCGTCTTTTTGGGCGTCCAAGCCGGTGGTTTCCAGATCCACGGCGACGAAGATGCGCTGGGTGTTGAGGGGCATGGGGTTGCTTTCTAGGGGGGGCGGAGATAGAGAAAATGAGATAGAGATAGAGAGAAGGATCGTGCGCTCGGGAGGCGTACGGGACGCCCATGCTGACGCCGGGATATTATACCAGTTGGGGCGAGGGTTGGCGAACCATCGGTTCCGCGCCCTCGCCAATCATTCCGGGAATGGGCCAAAACCAATCACTCGACCCAAGAAGAACCGGCCCATTCCCGGAATGTCCACCCCCAGTCAACGCAAATGATCCACCCGGTCCAACCTTCCAGGAAGCTTTAAGCTTCCTGGAAGGTTCGCTACCCCCTCGGATCCAAACAAATTGCCCCATCCAATTTTTTGGGGCACAATGGAGAGAGCGTATAATGCGGGGTCATCACCAAAGGTCTATCAACTTATTGCCTATGCCTATCTCCACCCTTGCTCGACCAACCCAATCATCGCAGACGCCCCCAGCTCTGGGCATTTCGCTGATCGTCACAGTCTTCAACGAGGGCAACGCCATCCACCGCCTGCTGGAGACCATCGCCGCCCAAACCGTGCGGGCGGACGAGCTGGTGATCTGCGACGGGGGCAGCACGGACGACACGGTGGCCGCCATCCACGCCTTCGCCCAGGCTCACGGGGAGGGCCTGCCGCCCTTGCGGGTGCTGGTGGAGCCGGGGGCCAACATCAGCCGGGGACGCAACCTGGCCATTGCCGCGGCCCACGGCCCCATCATCACGGCCACGGATGCTGGGGTGCGCTTGGAGCCGGATTGGCTGGAGCGGTTGACCGCCCCTTGGCGCACGGCCCATGCCACGGGCGATCCGCTGCCCCTGGCCGTGGCCGGTTTCTTCGTGCCGGATGTGACCGGGATCTTCCAGACCAGCATGGCGGCCACGGTGCTGCCCTTGGTGGAGGACATTGACCCGGCCAAATTCCTGCCCAGCAGTCGTTCCGTGGCCTTCACCAAAAGCGCGTGGGAAGGAGCGGGCGGCTATCCCGAATGGCTGGATTATTGCGAGGATTTGTTGTTTGATTTTGGTATCAATCGGCAGGCAAAAACACCCCCTCCCAGCCTCCCCCAGATTGGGGGAGGGGCAGTGGTGGGTAGCGGCTTCCTCTTTGCGCCGGAGGCCATCGCCCATTTCCAGCCCCGGACCACGTTGAAGGGCTTTTGGACCCAGTATTATCGCTATGCCCGGGGCGACGGCAAGGCGGATCTCTTCCGCAAACGTCACGCCGTGCGGTATGTCATCTATCTGATCGCCCTACCCATCCTGTTGATCCTGACCTTTGCGGGCGGATGGCTGTCCATTTTGGGCGGGCTGGGCCTGATCACCGGGGTGATCGCCTATTGTCTGCGCCCCTGGCAACGCTTGATCACCCTGCGCCGGGGCCGCCTCTCCGCCGGGGAAGCCGTGGCCGCGGGGCTGCTCGTCCCCCTCCTGCGGGTGGTGGGTGACGCCGCCAAGATGGTCGGCTATCCCGTGGGCCTGCTTTGGCGTCGCCGCAACCGCCACCGTCCCGAAATTCATTGGCGAGAGTAGGGGATTGGGGATTGGGGATTGGGGATTGGGGACTTGGGCACAAGAAAGCCAAATCCCAAATCCCCAATCCCCAACCCCCCAATCCCGGATCACCATGCCCATACTCATCGACGGCCACAACCTAATCGGCTCCGGCATCTTCCCCGACATCAACCTGGCCCAGGAGGATGACGAGCTGCAACTGATCGCCCGGCTCAAGGTGTGGCGCAGTCGGTATCGGGGCAAGTTCATCATCATCTTTGACCGGGGCATCCCCGGCGGCAAGGATGTGAAGCTGGGCGGGGCGGGCGTGGAGGTGATCTTCGCCACCTCCCCCACCCAGGCGGATGACCTGATCCGGCGGCGCATGCAACGCAAAACCCAGGGGCTGATCCTGGTCAGCAACGACGCCGCCCTGCGGCGGGAAGCCCAAATCTACAACGTTGAGTGTTGGGGCACTGCCGACTTCGCCGCCAAGCTGGGGCCACCCACCGCCGCCGTCACTCCGACCGAGAGCGACCCCGGTGATGCCGACCATGTCCAGATTTCCACCGATGAGGTGGACGAGTGGCTGGAACTCTTTGGCAAACGCCGCAAGAAGAAAAAGAAAAAGCGAGACTGATTCAAAGACGATCCACGAATCTACACGAATCTGCACGAATCAAAACAAAAAGATTCGTGGTGATTCGTGTAGATTCGTGGATCAAAAGAAAAGAGACCATGACAAACACAAACCCTGTTCGCCGCACCGTATCCGCCAAGCTGATGGAATCTACCCCGGAACGTCGGGGATTGGGCCATTGGCTGCTGGCCTCCCCCATGATCATCTATGCTGGTTGGCTGGCCGTGGACATCTTCGCCGCCCTCAGCCCCATCCCCTGGCGCTGGCTGGATCTGATCCTGGGCGCGCTGCTCTACATTTTCCTGATCGTCCTGCCCGCCGGTCTGCTCGCCCACGGGCTGATCACCGCCTTTCCCCGCCTCTTTCAACAGAGCGGCTGGGATGTGATCCCCCTGGAAGCCATCAGCCCGACGGAGATCTATCTGGTGCGATATGATTATGTCGAGCGGAGCCGGACCGCCACAAGCTGGCCTCGCCTGTGGCTGCGGGCGGCTCAGGGCTGGGTCTATCTGGAGATCATCGCCATTTTCGCCGGGGCAGTTTTGATGATTCCTCTCTTTTTGAGCGTCACCGAGTTTGGCTTTGGACGGTAAACAGGCGGCAAACTATGCTTCGATCGGCTCACTTTCGCAGTGCCACCCAAGATGATATTCAGGCGGTCTGCGACCTCTATCTGACATCCCGCAAGCGTTTTTTGCCCTACGCACCCCTCGCCCATGCGGACGCGGCGGTGTGCGGGTGGATGGCGGAAACCCTCTTTCCCCACGCTCAACTTTCTGTTGCGGTGATCCATGGGGAGATTGTGGGCATGATGGCCTTGACCCGCACCCCGACCGCAGGCTGGATCGATCAGCTCTATCTCCACCCCCATGTGGTTGGGCAAGGTATCGGCAGCCAATTTGTCGCACAGGCCAAGGTCGCCCTGGGTTCGCCCATCCGATTGTACACATTTCAGGCGAACGCGGGCGCTCGGCAGTTCTATGAGCGGCACGGCTTCCGGGCTATCGTCTTTGGTGACGGCTCCCAAAACGAAGAAAACTGCCCGGATGTCCTCTATGAGTGGCAAGATGCAGAGGTGATTCTATGATGGTGTCAAAAGTTCACATTTGGCGGTTGATACTTCTATCCACCCTTGGGCTGATGATGTGGGGGATGCTCTCGACTGGGGCGGACGCGGTTTTGGCCGAAGCCATAGACGAGGGCGGCGACAACAATCCCGGCATCTCGGCGCAGACCGCCTGGCCCCAGGTGACGGTGGCCACGATCAGCTTCGAGAATCGGACGGATCTGGATCAATTGGCCGCACGGCTGGATATTTTGGCCGTAGACCACGCCGCCGGCACTTTTGATGCCCTGCTGCGCCCGGATCAACTGGCCGTCCTGCAAGCCGAGGGCCGCACCGTGCGGGTGGATGTGGCACAATCCGCCCAACTCAACGCCCCCCGCACCCTTGCACCCGGCCAGGTCAACGGCATCCCCAACTTCGCCTGCTATCGCACGGTGGAGGAGACCTACGCCAGCCTCGAACAACTGGCCGTGGATCACCCGAATCTGGCCACATGGACCGATGTGGGCGACAGTTGGGACAAGGCGACGCCAGGCGACAATCCGGGGTATGACATCAACGCCTTGGTCCTCACCAACCATGCCGTCCCCGGCCCCAAGCCCAAGCTGATGATCATTTCCGCCATCCATGCCCGAGAATATGCCACGGCGGAGCTGGCCACCCGCTTCGCCGAGTTGCTAGTCAACAACTATGGCATTGACCCGGAGATCACCTGGCTGTTGGATCATCACGAACTACACCTGATCCCCCAGGCCAACCCGGACGGACGCAAGCAGGCCGAGGGCGGCTATTCCTGGCGCAAGAATGTCAACAACAGCAACGGCTGCACCACCCTTCCCTATTATGGTACGGACCTGAACCGCAACAGCAGCTTTATGTGGAACACCGGTGGCAGCAGCGGCTATGCCTGCGACGAACTCTACCGCGGCCCCAGCGCCGCATCCGAGCCGGAGGTGCAGGCGGTTCAGGGGTACGCCGCGGCCATCTTCCCGGATCAAAAGGGGCCAAACCCGACTGACCCGGCCCCGGAGAGCGCGTCGGGGGTCTTTCTGACCCTGCACAGCTATGGTCAACTGGTCCTTTATCCTTGGGGATTCACCACCACGGACGCGCCCAATGGCCCGGCCCTGGCCACCTTGGGGCGCAAGTTCGGCTTCTTCAACGGCTACACGGTCTGCCAGGATTGCCTCTACGCGGTCTCCGGCAGCACGGATGATTGGGTCTATGGCGAGTTGGGCGTGCCCAGTTATACCTTTGAAGTGGGGACCACCTTTTTCCAAAGCTGCGCCTTTTTCGAGCAGAATATCCTGCCCCTGAACATGCCCGCCTTGCTCTATGCCTTCAAGTCCGCCCGTCTGCCCTATCAAGCGCCCAAGGGGCCGGAGGTGATCCAGGCCGCGGTGTCGTTGGGCGAAGTCGCTGCGGGAACCGCAGTCACCCTGACCGCCAGCGCGGACGACAGCCGGTATAACAGCAACGGCTATGGCAACGAACCGGTGCAAAATGTGGCCGCCGCCCGCTTCAGCGTGGACAGTCCGCCCTGGGCAGCGAACGTCGTTTTTTATCCCATCCAGGCCGCGGACGGCAGCCTGGACAGCCCCGTGGAAAATCTGACCGCGACCCTTGACACCGCTGGCTGGTCATCTGGCCGCCACACGGTCTATCTCCAGGCGCAGGATGATCTGGGCAACTGGGGGGTACCCAGCGCGGTTTTCCTCACCGTCGCCGCCCCGGCCTATGCAATGGGCGTGGATGCGCCACCACCCGCCAGCGCCGCACCGGGAGCCACGGTCAGCCACCCGCTGATCATCGCCAACCGGGGCAATTCAACGGACAGCTACACCCTGACCCTGTCCGGAGATGTGACCTGGCCGGTGGAAATGGCCAGCAGCGCCGGTCCCGTGGCCCCAAGTGCATCGGCCAAGATCTCGGTGACGGTGCAGATCCCCCTTACCGCCACCCACGGGGAGCGCCATCATTTCACCGTCACCGTCACCTCTGTGGGGGATGCGGGCCAGGCCATCTCCGTGCCCATGACCACAACTGCCCAGATCCAGCGCGGGGTGACGGCCACCCCGATCACCACCAGCGTGAGCAGTGGGCCGGGGGCGGTGGTTACGCTCACGGTCAGCTTGCGCAACACGGGCAATATGACCGACAGTTTCGACTTAATCTATACCAGCACCCAGCAATTTGGGTGGATCATCCCCCTCTTGCCCGGGATCACCCTGGGGCCGGGGGAAACCACGCAGATCAGCCTGGCGATCACCGTGCCGGCCGCCGCGCCGGAGGGCACCTACACCGGTCAACTTCAGGCCATCTCTCAGGCTGATGCTGAGGCTGTTGCCACCATGCCAGTCTCGGTGCAAGTCGTGTGGCGTCATGTATATTTCCCCGAAATCGGGCGACCGTAGGGACGGCACGCTCAGTACCCGCATCCCGCATCTTTGTTCTTAACAGGAGCCATCCATGAATCATCCATCGCACTCTCCCCGACTGCGTCGCATTCTCTTTGCCGTGCTGATTGTCCTCATGCTCCCCCTTCTTTTTTGGTGGGGTGCAGAGACCGGCGCGGCCCAAAGCGCCCCGGACGTGCCCCAACCGGGCAGCCCGGCGGCCATCGCCGAGCGGGCCAAGGCCCTGCGCCCCACGGTCAGCCTGGCCGTCCGGCATGATGTGTCGCCCCCTCTGCGGGAGATCGTCCCCCTGCCCCCCTCGGCCAAAGCCGATGTGCAGCCCTGGTTCGCCTTGCCCAAAGCCGAGAAAAGTAACTCTTATGGTCCCCAAGAGATGGAGGCGGCAGAGAGCGCGGCCCAGAATGCCAACCTGCTGGCCGCTCTCAGCACAACTTCGGTGCCCAGCCCCATCATCACTTTTGACGGGGTACACAATGTCAACGGTGTGCTGCCGCCGGACACGGTGGGCGATGTGGGGCCAAATCATTATGTGCAGATGGTCAACCTCTCGTATACCATCTTCGACAAGTTGGGGAATACCCTGTATGGCCCGGCCAACACCAACACGGTGTGGAGCGGCTTTGGCGGCGTCTGCCAGACCCAGAACGATGGGGATCCCATCGTCCTCTATGACCAACTGGCCGACCGTTGGATGATCTCCCAGTTTGGCCTGGATTTTCCAGATAACTTCCACGAGTGCATCGCCATCAGCCAGACGCCGGACCCCATGGGAGCCTGGTATCGGTATGACTTCAAGATCAGCAGCACCAAGATGAACGACTATCCCCACTTTGGCATCTGGCCCGACGCCTATTATATGTCGGTGAACCAGTTTGACGGCACGACCTTTGGGTGGCAGGGCCAGGGGGTGGTGGCCTTCGAGCGGGAGCAGATGTTGCAGGGGTTGCCCGCCCGCATGGTCTATTTTGATCTCTTCGGGATCAGCGATCTGCTGGGGGGCATGTTGCCCGCAGATTGGGACGGTATGTCCGAGCCGCCAAATGGCGCGCCCAACCCTTTCGTCATGATCGACGACGACACCTGGGATGCCAGCTATCCGGTGGATCAACTGGAAGTGTGGGAGTTCCATGTAGACTGGAACAATCTGGCCGCCAGCAGCTTCACCGGCCCCCGGCTGTTGCCTACCCAATCGCCCTTTGACAGTCGTGTCACCAACATCCCCCAGCCCGACACCGGGGTGCGCTTGGATGCCATCGCCGACCGGTTGATGAACCGGCTGCAATATCGCAACTTTGGCACCCACCAATCTCTGGTGGTGAACCACACCGTGGCCGTGGGCGGACGGGCGGGCATCCGCTGGTATGAACTGCGCAACACGGGGGACGGCTGGCAGATCTACCAAGAGGGCACCTTTGCCCCGGACGCCAACCACCGCTGGATGGGCAGCATGGCTATGGATGGGTCGGGCAATATTGCCCTGGGCTATAGCGTCAGCAGCGGCAGCCTCTATCCCTCCATCCGCTACACGGCCCGCACCAAGGGAGATGCCCTAGGCACCTTGAGCGCCAACGAGCAGGAGATCAAAGCCGGCACCGGTTCCCAGACCCACTCCGCTGCCCGTTGGGGAGACTATAGCCAGATGTCCGTGGACCCCACGGATGAATGCATCTTCTGGTATACGACGGAATATATAGCGGTCACGGGCAGCGCGCCCTGGCGTACCCATATCGGCTCCTTCCGCCTGCCCGAATGCACTGGCTCGGACGCAGGCAGCCTGGCCGGGCATGTGGCCGATGGGGAGAATGGACAGCCGATCCGCAACGCACAGGTGCGGGCTGGCTCCTTCAGCGCGGTCACCGACCTCAGTGGTGCCTATACCATGCGTATGCCGTCAGGGGCCTATACGGTCACGATTTCTGCCTATGGCTACGAGTCCGCCATCACGCCCAATATTGAAGTTGCGACAGAAGTGACCACTACCCTCAATGCCAGCCTGACCAAGATCCCCCTGGTCCCGGTGCAGGGGAGCGTGGTGGACGGGTCCGGCACCGGCTGGCCGCTCTATGCCGAGCTTTCGATTGAGGGCTATCCCAACAGCCCGATCTACACGCACCCCCTGACAGGCCGCTATACGGTGGATCTGCTGGACGGGATACCGGTCACCTTTACCGTGCGTTCCACCCTGTCTGGCTATCTGTCCCAAAGCCGCACCATCACCCCCACGGCCAGCCATGCGCCAGAGGAGTTCATTCTGCTGGTGGATACCACCTCCTGCGTGGCGGCGGGCTATGCCGTCACCAACGGGGGCGGCATTTTCGAGGACTTTGAGGCCATCCCCGAAGGCGAAACACCGGCCGGGTGGACCGTGATTGACAATGCGGGGAACAATCAGGTCTGGCAGTTCACGGACCCGGGGGATCGGAACAATCTGACCGGTGGCCGGGGGGATTTTGCCACGGTGGACAGTGATGCCTATGGCCAGGGGGGGCTGCAAGACACCGAACTGCGCACCCCCGTGCTTGATTTCAGCGATCGCAGCGAGGTGCGCCTGGCCTATAATCATTACTACCGTACCTATACGAGCGCGGACAAGGCCAAGGTCGATGTCAGCAATGATGGCGGCCTGACTTGGACCACGGTGATCACCCATCCCCTCAACACCTCGGAAGGCGTGCGGGAGGATCTGGATATCTCGGCCCTGGCGGCCAATCAAGCCGCGGTGCAGGTGCGCTTCCACTACTCTAATGCCATCTATCAATGGTATTGGCAACTGGACGATGTGCTGGTGGGGCTGCAATCCTGCGTGCCCACCGGGGAGGGGCTGGTTCTGGGGCATGTTTATGATGCCAACACGGGCGAGGCGGTCAATGAGGCCACGGTCAGCAACGGGGCAGGCAAGACAGCCGTCACCTTTGACACCCCGCGCAACTTCAACCTGGACGGTGGCCTCTATCTCATGCCCATCTCCCAGGGAAGTTATACCCTGACCGCCACGGCCAATCGATATGGGGTCGCCACCCGCCCCCTCACCGTCACCGAACTGGCCATCTCGGCGCTGGATCTGCACATGCCCGCCGGGCAGTTGGCCGTGACCAGCGGCGTAAACCTCACCTTGCCGGTCAACGGACCCACCCAAGCCATCCAGGTGATCTTGAATAATGTGGGCGGAATGGGGGTCAACTTCAACCTGGTGACCGTGGAAGGCGCGCAGCTCCCGCCCGCCCCGGCCCTGACCTATGCCTCCCGCAAGCGCAAGTTCCCGTCCAAGTTACTCAACGATACCACGGCGGTCAACGTCTATACCCACGCGGCCCCCGTGGCCCCCACCCTGGCCGGCGGAGAGCTGTTGGGCTATTGGGATAGCGGTCTGGCCGACGCCTGGGGCATTGCCTATGACCTGGACGCGGACAGCCTGTGGCTGAACAGCCGGGCCGACGAGCGCGCCCACCGCTTTCTGCCCGATGGCACAGGCCGGGACGCTGGCGCGGATCTCTCCGGCTGGGTGACGGCCTTTGCCGCGGACATGGCGTACGATCCGGTGAGCCACCAGGTGTGGGCGCTAAATGTGGGCGGGGACAACTGCCTGCACGCCTTTGACGCGGCCCCCGGCCCCAATCAGGGCGCGTACCAGGGCGACCGCATCTGCCCCGACTTCACCATCACCCAGCGGGGGCTGGCCTACAATCCCCTGCGAGACACCTTCTTCTCCGGCTCGTGGACCAACGAGATCGTCTACGAATTTGACCGCCAGGGCCAGGTGGTGAGCGCGGCCAACCTGGGGCTGGCCATCTCCGGTCTGGCCTACAACCCGGCCACGGACCATCTCTTCGTGCTGACCAATGCGGACACGGGTTTTGATGTCTATGTGGTGGATGTGACCGGGGCGGGTCGAGGCGGCTACGAGATCCTGGGCGGCTTTGACATCCTGGGGCTGGGCGGCTGGGATCAGGCCGGGCTGGCCTTGGGCTGTGATGGCAGCCTGTGGGCGGTGGATCAAGTGGCGGGCACGGTGTTGCGGGCCGCCTCCGGCGAGACAGGCATCTGCGACTGGACGGCGTCGGAGTGGCTGATCGTGAGCCCCACGGCCGGGGCGATCAGCGCCGGCGGCCAGAAGATCCTGACCTTCACCTTTAATCCTCAAACCTTGAAGCCGGGCGTGGCCGTGGGCGCGGTGCGCATGGGCACCGATTCTCCCTACGGCGTCTTCTCCATTCCTGTGACCTTGACCATCGCCAATACCTACGGCGTCTCCTTGGCCGAAACCACCCAGGATCGCTCCGGTCTGCCCGGCCAGGTGGTGACCTACACGGTGACTGTCCAAAACAGCGGCACGGTGACTGACAGCTATAGCCTGACCTTGAGCGGGCATAAGTGGAGCAGCCAAAGCCCCACCGCCGTCGGTCCCATCCCCCTGCGGGGTAGCGAAACCGTGGTGGTGAGCGTCACCATCCCCGGGGGGGCCGCTCCAGGGGATCGGGACACGCTGACCGTCAATCTGGCATCCATCACCGACCCCGCGGCCCAGATCAAGGGCAGCCTGACCACCACCGCGGGCACCTTTGCCGTCTCCCTCTCCCCCGGCTCGTCCAGCTTGAGCGGCGACCCCGGCACCACGCTCACCCACACGGTCACCATCACCAACCAGGGCACGGTGACCGACAGCTTCGCCCTCTCGAAGATGGGCAGCACGTGGCTGACCACCATGCCGGCCACGGTCGGCCCTCTTGCCCCCGGCGCAGCACTCCCCGTGGCGGTGACGGTCGACATCCCGGCGGGCACAGCGGCAGGGGCCTCCAACAATGCCACCCTGACCGCCACCTCCATGGCGGACAGATTGCGCTCGACCAGCATCGCCCTCAAAACCACAGCCAAAGCGGTCTACCAAGTGAGCATGACCCCCAATGGCGAGAGCGGCAAGAGCGGCATCCCCGGCACCCAGGTGACCTATAGCCTGGTGATCACCAATCAAAGCAATCTGGCCACCAGCTTTTCTCTGGATTGGACAGGAAATCTTTGGGCCACGGGTGCCCCTGTGCAGGTCGGCCCCCTGGCGGCCTACGCTGGTAGCGAAACGGTCAAGGTGTGGGTAAGCGTCCCCATCACCGCCCCGGTCAACGCCATCGATCAGATGACCCTGACCGTCATGGCCTTGATGGACAGCGCAGCCAAGGCACAAACCGTCATCTCCACAACGGCCGGGGTGTTGCGGGCGGGGGCGTGGAGTGAAGCGATCTATGCGGCCCAAAGTCTGCCGGGCCAACAGGTCACCCTGACCTTGATGGCCGCCAACACGGGCAATGTCAGCGACGCCTACACCCTCACCCTCAGCGGTCCGGATCAGGACGTGTGGCAAGTTCAAGTCACCGACCAGCTTCACTCCCTCGCACCGGGGAACAGTGCCACAGTCCCCGTGCGGGTGACCATCCCCTTGGTTGTCCAGGCCAACGAGATGCGGGCGTGGACCGTGGACTTGGTCTCCCAGACCACGGGGCAAGTGGTGGCCTCCACCACGTTGCAAGTGACCGCCCAAGACGGCGGACACGCCATCTTCCTGCCCTATCTTGTGCGGTGAACCTCGTTCCCACGCTCCGCGTGGGAACGCAAACGGGCGCTCTGCGCCCCTCGGCGCAGGAGCGCCGAACGGACACGCCCACGCAGAGCGTGGGAGCGAGAGTTCCAGGGTGTAAAAAGAAGGGGTCTTGGCGGTGGCATGAAAATTCATGCCACCGCCAAGACCCCTTCTTTTGTTTAAATAGCGAATGGTTGATGCACCGATTCGGACAGGTTTGAGACCCATAGGCATCAAGTTAAGGGATCGTGTGGGGGTCAGGGCGTTGGAAACGGGGGGAGCAATCCCGGAATGGGCCGGTTCTTCTTGGGTTCATGCAGATGTGTTGGCCATTCCGGGATTGCAGGGGACCTCTCGTTCATTCCGGGATTGGGCCAAAACCACTTGTCTACCACAGGTCGTCCGGCCCAATCCCGGAATGCCCCCTTCTTGAACGCAAAATCCTTAGCTTGATGCCTATGGGTTTGAAACCTGTCCCTACGGGGTGGGCCGATTAGGGCCTGGGCACGAAGGCCAGGATGGTGGAGGGATGTTTGTCCGTCACCAGCAAGAAGCCCAAGTCGTCCAACAAAACCAGCCCCTCCCAGTTGCGGGCGATGATGCCGCCGATCAGGGCCAGTTGCACCGGGGGCACGTCGGCCAGGGTGATGCCCGCTGGGGTGTAGCGCATGGGCAGCAAGCGCTCCACCACCGCGGTTTCGCTGTGGGATTGGCCCTGTCCCCAGCGGGCCGCAATGGGATCCGGGATGGGGAGCAGCTTTTGGTCGCCGGGCCAGAAGTAGTTGATGACCCAGAAGATACCGTCAGCGTCGGGCAGAGAGGCGTCGTTGATGCGATATTCCACGTTGGGGAAGGGAATTGAGGGCTGCTCGCTCAGATCTCGCCCAAAGACGTGGGCCACAGGGTTGGGGTTGACATTGACCCCGTTGGCCTCGTAGAGGGTGATCACCCGGTCATCCACCACCAGAATGGTCTCGTCGGTCATGTTGGCTAGGTCCGCCTGGGGTTGGATGGGGACCAGGTTGGCCGTGTCTACCCGGATTTCGCTCATGTCCGGGGCAATCTGCCCGGCCAGAATGTAGCCGCGCATGGTGTCGGGGCGAGATTCCACGGTGAAGAAGACTTGGTTGCCCAAAAAGTCGATCCCCTCCAGCCCTTCATAGCCAAAGATGGTGGTGGGCAGATCTTCGCCCCGAAAGGGGATGGGGGTGGGGAGCAGCGGGCCGGGAATTTCGTTGTAGAGATAGGCCAGGATGTCGGCCTTGGCCAACCAATAGAGGTTATTGTCGTAGCGGTTCGGGTATTGGGGCATGAGGATCAGGTAATCCCCATACCAGGCCATGCTGGAGATCTCCGCCTC
>JAGNDO010000149.1 GCA_018003515.1 Caldilineaceae bacterium | reverse complement strand
TTCCGTATTCTGGAGACCGAAGGCTACAGCGCCATTGGCACTGTCAACGCGCAACAGGCCCTGGATATCCTTGCCAAGGAGAGGGAAATCGACCTGATTTTGTTGGATGTCATGCTGCCAGACATGGATGGATTCGAGTTGTGCCACCAGTTGAAGACCGATCCCGCCACTGAGAAGATCCCCATCATCTTTCTCAGCGCCCGTACGGCCACCGCGGATATTGTGCGTGGTTTTGATGTGGGCGGCAGTGACTATATTACCAAGCCCTTTCAGGTGCGGGAGGTGTTGAGCCGGGTGACGGTCCTGCTGCGCCAACGCAGAATGGAGGCCGAACTGCGCCAGAGTCGGGAAGCGCTGCAAAATCTAGCCAATGAGCTGGAGGATCGGGTGGCGGAGCGCAACCGGGAGTTAATTGTGGCCAACGAACAGCTGCGGGAGTTGGACGCCCTGAAGACCGAGTTTATCTCCCGCATCAGCCACGAACTGCGCACACCCTTGACGAACATCAAAGTCTACGCATCGCTCTTGGATCGGGGCAAGCCAGAGCGATGGGAAAGCTATTTGGCCACCTTTAACCGTGAAATCGGGGTGTTGCAGACCTTGATTGAGGCTCTTTTGGACATGGCCTTTCTGGATGCGGGCCAAATTGCGGCCCAACTGGTGGTAACGGACTTGGACATGCTGATCCAGGATTTGAGCATGGCGTTCCAGGATCGCTTTGCGGCCCGCCCATTGACCCTTGCCTGTGATCTGCCGCCGGATCTGCCGCCAGTGTGGGCCAATCCATCGTTCTTAAACCGGGTGATGGAGAACCTGCTGATCAACGCGCTCAACTATGCTACCCCAAGCGGCACAGTCACCGTGCGCGGCGGCGTGGCCGAGGACGCAGGCAAGCCCTGGGTCACCGTGGCCGTGGCGGACACGGGACCGGGCATCTCTGACCATGAGCTGACGCTGATTTTTGATCGGTTTTATCGGGGTGCGGCTGCCCAAGACTACACGATGCCTGGGCTGGGGCTGGGGCTCTCCGTCGCCAAGGGTATCGTCAAAGGACTGGGCGGGCGCATCACTGTGCAGAGCCAATTGGGGGAGGGCAGCGTCTTTACCGTTTGGTTGCCGCCTGCGCTGGTCTCTCCAAAAACTGAGTCGGAGCTTGATAAATAACCGAGAGGGTCGTGCGCCGGGCGAGATGGTCTTTTTTATGGGCAGAACTTGCACTATCTGAATGGGTGGTCTACTATTGTTGGGTTGTCATACAAAGCAATTTTGGTTCTTTGGAATCTCAGGGGGATGTTTAGCCCATGAAATTCGGTAGAGCCGCAATTTTTCGATTGGATTTCCAGATCACGGGGGCAAGAAACCTGTGACTGGAGAACTGTTACGTTCACGTGTTTATCCCACAGGAGACAGGGCATGAAAAAGTACCCACCTCTTATCAGCATTGGCGGACCCTTGCTGGGCCTGCTTTTGGTGATATTTTTGATCAACACCGGTATCAATCGTTTGCAAGCCGATCAGTCAACTCTTCGTGAAGAGGCCCGACTCGCCCAGTCTGACGTAGCCGCTCCGGAAGCCGCCGCCCCCGCCGAAGCTGCCGCCCCAGAGGCCGCTGCGCCGGAAGCCATCACACCAGAAGCCGCCGCCCCCGAGGTTGCGACGCCAGAGGTCGCTGCACCCGCTGCCGAAGCCACACCGGAGGCTGCGACGCCCCTTCCCCCTGCGGCCCCGGCCGCGGATCAAGGGCCAGAACTGACGGGTGAGGCCCTGAAGACTGCGGCCACAGCCGCCATCATCAAGGGCACTTGCACGGCCTGTCATACGATGGCCTCTGTGCCCGGTGCGGTGGGGTTGCTTGGCCCCAATCTGGATAACGTTGGTGCGACGGCCGGCACCCGGGTACCCGGACTCAGCGCCTCGGACTATCTGCACCAGTCCATCATCGATCCCAACGCATTCATCGCCCCGGACTGCCCCCTGGGGGCATGTCTGGCCAATGTGATGTTGCCCAACTTGGCCGACATCCTCACGCCCGACGAGATCGACACCATCGTTGCCTATCTGTCCACGCTAAAAACAAATTAGGCCAGAAAACCCTGCCGGACGACGGGTTGCGGGAGAATTGGCAACCTTGGCCGAATTTTATAACAAAACAGAGGAGATCGGAACGCCCGATCTCCTCTGTTTTGTTGTAGAGACGCTGAATGATGCGTCTTCACACGCCCGTCTCAGCTGCCCCGTCCCAGTTGCCAAAACCCCCTCTTTCACGGTATAGTTTTCCTATTCGCCATTCGCCATTCGCCATTCGCCATTCGCCATTCGCCATACCCAAGGCCCGCCATGCCCACCGTCCGCATCTACGGCTATCTGCGCCAACACGTGGCCGACGCCAGCCTCACCGTCCCCGGCCACACCGTGGGCGCGGCCTTGGACGCGGTCTGCGCCGACAATCCGGCTTTGGCAGCCAAACTCTACGGCCCGGACGGACTCAACGAGTACGTGCGGGTGATCCTGCGAGGCCTGGACATCGAACTCCACAACGGCTTGGCCACCCCGGTCAGCGACACCGACCAGATCGGCATCTTTCCGCCCATTTCGGGAGGGGAGATTATCGAGTATCGTGTATCGAGTAAAAAAATACTCGATACACGATACTCGATAATCCACTTCCTCCCCACCTAAACCATCCCGGAGATCCACCATGAAAATCCTACGCGCCAACCTTGCAACCCAAACCATCACCTACGAGGATGTGCCCGAAAGCTGGCAGCGCCTGGGCGGACGGGCCTTGGTGGCCCGCTTTCTGCTGGACGAAGTGCCCGCCACCTGCGATCCCCTGGGGCCGCTGAACAAGCTGATCTTTGCGCCGGGGCTACTGGTGGGTCACATGCTCTCCAGCTGCGACCGCATCTCCGTGGGCGGCAAAAGTCCCATGACCGGCGGGGTGAAGGAGGCCAACGCTGGCGGCACCACCGGGCTGAAAATGGCCTGGCTGGAACTCCATTCCCTGATCATCGAAGGCGACGCCCCCGCGGATGGCAGTTGGAAGATCCTCTACATCGATCAGGACGGGGCGCGCTTTGAGGATGCGTCGGATCTGGTTGGTCTTGGCTTGAAAGCGACGGCCAGTCTGTTGACCGACCGGTTTGATCATAAGATCGGCATCTCGGCCATTGGACCCGGCGGCGAACGAGGGTATCGGGCCGCTGGCATCACCCATATCGACAAGGACCTCAACCTCACCCGCATCTCCGCACGGGGCGGGTTGGGCGCGGTGATGGGGGCCAAGCATCTCAAGGCCGTGGTTTTCAGCCAGCCCAAGAGCAACATGCCCGCCCTGGCCGACAAGACTGCCTTCCGGGCCGCGGCCAAACGCTACACCCAAGCTCTGATCGACCATCCCCAAACCAGCCAGGTTTATACCTACTATGGCACCGCGGCCATGGTCAGCATGTGCAACGCCATGAGCGCCATGCCCACCCGCAACTTCAGCCAGGGCACCTTCGAGGGCGCGGACAAAATCAGCGGCGAGACCATCCACGACCTGACCGTGGAGCGGGGCGGCAGCCCGGACCACGCCTGTATGCCCGGCTGCATCATCAAATGCTCCAACATCTACGTCGGGCCGGACGGCAAGACCCTGGTCACGCCTATGGAATACGAGACCATCGGCCTCATGGGCAGCAATTTGGGCATCGACGACCCGGACGAGATCGCCGTCCTCAACGACATGGCCAACGATTTGGGGCTGGACACCATCGATATGGGCGCGGCCCTGGGCGTGGCCGCGGAGGCCGGCTACATGGCCTTCGGCGACAGTGAAAAAGCCAAAGCCTTGATGCAGGAAGTGGCCGACGGCACACCCTTGGGCCGCATTTTGGGCAACGGCGCGGCCGTGGCCGGGGAAGTGCTGGGCGTGCGCCGGGTGCCCGTGGTCAAGGGGCAAGCCCTCTCCGCCTACGACCCCCGGGCCATCAAGGGGACCGGCGTCACCTATGCCACCTCGCCCCAAGGCGGCGATCATACATCGGGGCTGACGATTCGGGCCAAGATCGACCACACCCTTCCCGAAGGGCAAGTGGCCCTTTCGCGGGGAGCGCAGTTCAATATGGCTGGCTACGACACCTTGGGTGTCTGCCTGATGGGTGGCTTTGGTTTTGGCACGGACGCGACGCTGATCCCGGATCTGATCAACGCCCGCTATGGGTGGGGTGTGGGGCCGGCCTATTTGCAGGAGTTGGGCATGGAGACGATCAAGCTGGAGCGGGCATTCAACCGAGCAGCGGGCTTCACCGCCAAGGATGACCGCCTGCCCGAGTGGATGACAACCGAAAAACTGCCCGGAATCGACACCGCCTTCGACGTGCCGGACGCAGAGATGGATGCAATTTTCGTGGGAACGATCGAGTAGAGGTGACAAAAAATAGGCCACGGATTGGACGGATTTAACGGATCTTTTTTGATCCGTAAAAATCCGTTTCATCCGTCCAATCCGTGGCCTATTTCTTACTCTTTTTCTCGCAAGCGGATCTCCCCATTCAACTGGGGATGTCGGCCCTTGATGTCGGCGTAGAAGGCCTTGATGCGTTCGAAGTCGGCATACAGGTCGCCCGTGGGATGCATGACGGGGCCGATGCCCACGATCTTTTTGACATAATCCGCATAGCCCAGTGCGATGGGGATGCCCGCTCCTTGGGCCATGTGATAGAAGCCGCTGCGCCAGTGGGTTTGCAGACTGCGGGTGCCTTGGGGCGCAATGGCCAAGAGCATATCCTTCTTCTCGGCGAAGGCGGCCACCATCTGGTCCACAAAGTTATTCTTGGAGCGACGGTTGACCGGGATGCCGCCCAGCTTGCGGAAGAACCAATCTCCCGGTCCTTTGAAGATGGCATCCTTGGCCACCCAATTGAAGTGATAGCCCGTGGCCCCGCGTAGGGCCAAAGCGGCAATCAGATCCCAATTGGTGGTGTGGGGTGCGCCGACGATCACGCATTGGCGGGGCAGGGGTTCCTCAACGTGGACCTCCCAGCCAAAAAGAGAGGTAGCGCCCAACACCAACCGTTGGGCAAGGGTAAGCGGCGCGGTTAAAGCGAGTTGGTGGGGCATAGGGCAAAAGTCTCCTGGCGAACTTGTCCACGTCTCGAATATCACCCAAGTGGTGGACGCTGCATGTGGACAAACGCGCGCACGCCAGGAAACGGGGAGTATTGGTGGAAATAGTATACCCTATCTCCTCGGAAAAACTGCAACGGCTCTCTCAATCAACCAATCAACCAAT
>JAGNDO010000094.1 GCA_018003515.1 Caldilineaceae bacterium | reverse complement strand
CCCATAAGCGCGCATCGGGCGTTATCATGCCCGTACAAGATGATCCCCATAAGCGCACATCGGGCGTTATCATGTCCGTACAAGATGATCCCCATAAGCGCACATCGGGCGTTATCGTGCCCGTACACGAAGCCAGCCTAGATCACCCACTATCTACCGATACAAAGAGTACGGGCTGGATAATGCAAAGAGTACGGGCTGGATAATGCAAAGAGTACGGGCTGGATAATGCAAAGAGTACGGGCACGATATATCGTGCCCGTACTCTTTGCATTATCCAGCGCTCGTCTGCGTAGGCCACCCAGAGCAATCACTCATCAGACCAAAACTGATTCCACTGATTTGGTGCGGCCTGAGGATGTAATTGATCCTGCACCCACCGCGCTGGATTTGTCCGAATGTACGTACGAATGCGGTCCAACGCGTGGGCATCTCGAATGATGTGATCCCAGAAATTTCGATGCCAGATCGGCCCACCTGGAATCAAGCCATCTTTATGGGCCTGACGTGTGACAGCGGCCTTGAAGGTGCCCACAATAACGGAGAGCGAACCGGCAACGGACTCGCCAAATCTGCGGGAAGAATCCCCTTGGATCCTCGTACGGGCACGATATATCGTGCCCGTACGAGGATATATCGTGCCCGTACGAGGATATATCGTGCCCGTACCATGCTCCAAGGCCTCGCTAGATTCGACAGCCCATTCGACACCCTGCTCATCAATCCACAAAACCCCATGCGAATGATTGGGCATGATGACGGATTCGTCTAGTCCGACCTGTGGGAAATGGGTGGGGATTGCCTGCCAGCAAGCCAAAGCGATCTCGCCCATAGGATTCAATACCATTTTCCCATCTACAATTTGGCCAAAGATGCTGTGACCGCGATACGCGCAAATGGTGACGAAGTACGCACCAGGAGATCTGTAATCGTGGTCAGGATGCCGCATACTTGAGCGGCGGGTTGGATATTGTTCCGGCATGAGCATCCTCCTTTCCTATTACTCAATACTGCTCTGGTACGGGCACAACCTGGTACGGGCACGATATATCGTGCCCGTACCAGGTTGTGATGGTTCCGTCCGCCCATGCAACTCCGCCATCACACACAGCGCCGCCGGGGCCAGCCCCGGCGGGTTGATCAGCAGCGCCTCGGTCTGCCATGCTCGGCTGGTCAGGCCAAGCCCATCCACCAACTCCCGCACTTGCTCGGCCAGGGGCTGACCGTCATCAAACTGGGGCATACGCTCGATCACCCGGCCAATAACCTGGCCGGTCAGCGGATGGGAGAAGTTGAGTAGGGGTTTGAGTGGGCGGCGGACGAAATCTGTGCGTTGCGCACAGATTTCGTCCGCCGCCCACTCAAACCCCTACCGCTACCATAACTCATTTTGAACACTCACCGTCTTGGCTATTCCCACTCCGCCTCCAGGATAGCCATAGAGGCTTCCACAATCCCGTCGTGAAAGCTCCAACCAATGTCCCTTGTATCTCGGATGATGGTGAGGAAGCGGGCATGAAGCGGTTCAAATACCTCTGGATCATCGATCTCCTCAACCAGGTCTGTGGCCTTGACATAGACGGAAAGCAGGCTGTCATAGAAGGGCGCGTCAATATCGCCGTAGGTGTTGGTGCAGAGGACGCCCTGTTCAACGTAAAAGAGCATGAAGTCGATGACGGCGACCGGATCGGCGCAGGCTTTCTTGAAGTCATTCAGCGCCTTGCGGGCCACGCCCAATTGCAGGCTGGGGTGCCCCCGTCCGTCAGGGTTGAAGACCTGGCGGATAATCTTGCGGTACGGCTCGGCCATCTCCTCGGGTGTGGTCGCCAGGAAGCGGGTGGCGAGGAACACCTTGTTGTCCGCGTTCAGTTTGTACAGATCGCCCAGGATCTGCACCAGTTTCTCCTTCTCCAGGCGCTGCAGGTGGGGTTTGAGGTGGGACCAGGACTGTGTGGGCATGGGATAATGGATCTCCAATCGTTTGCGCTGAAAGGGTAAGATAGATTCCGTGATTTTGCACTGTACGGGCTATCCCCTGTACGGGCACGATATATCGTGCCCGTACAGGGCGAAATCACGGACAATTCCAATGAGCCACTTTTACGATCTGGCCAAGACCCCCAACTTCTCCAACCACTGGGGATTCTCTTCCAGGGCAATGCGGGCGATGGCCACGAAGTCGCTCATCCAGGCATCCAAGGCTTCCAGGGCCTCATCCCGCTTTTGGGTAGCTTGTTGGGCCTCGCCGGTCTCCTTCTTTTGGGCCGCGGCCAGGGCTTCCACCCCATCCACCTGGGCCTGCCCCGCGGCCAGCTTCTCCGCCGTCACCCCAAACTGGCCCAGTGCCGCCAACACCTCTGCATCGGCCTGGGCATTGGCATAAAACTGGCGGGCCTGGGCCAGCCACCCGGCCAGAGAGCGCTTGCGGCGGCCGTCCAGAGCCAGCTTGGCCCCAGCGCCCCGCTCCTCTTTCAGGGCGACCCGGGCGATCTTCACATAGCGGCTATAGGTGGCCTGGGCCGCATCTTTGGCAACGGTAAATGCATCCGATGCCGTGAACTGCTCACCATACTCCTGGGTAAAGCGCTGCTGCGCCGCGGCTGCGGCCTCGTATAGCGCCCAGCCTTGCGTCAGCCGCTCCGCATCATAGCCGAACTCCGCCAACGGCCCGGCCAGATCGCCATCCGAGCGGGCATTGTTCAGGGCCAGTCCTGCCGCCGCCAACTGTTGATCGATTGTTGCGTATGTTGTCATCGGGGTTTCCTCCTTTTGGGGAAATGTATGCTTGTGGATCGATTACGCACCGGTATAAAATCGTCCTGCGCCGGTGCCCGGTCACTTCATCCTGTTACACGACCTTTTCGCGTTCATGCAGAACCATTTCGCGTCGGTACACACTCCTTTCTGTCCGGTGCAGAACCCTTTCTATCCGGTACAGTGCCAGTTCGCGCCAGTGCAGGGCCATTTTCTACCCGTACACTGTCACTTCGCCCTGGTACAATGCCCGTTTCTACCCGTACACTGCCATTTCTCGCTGGTACAGGGCCATTTTCTACCCGTACACTGTCACTTCGCCCTGGTACAATGCCCGTTTCTACCCGTACACTGCCATTTCTCGCTGGTACAGAGCGATTGCACCCCGTCACGCCGCCATTTTGTCGTGGGCCCACAGTCCCTTCACCCCACCCGGCGCACCTGGCCCATGCCCTCCGTTGTCTTTACCCCTACGCCGCTAAATAGGGCAAAATCCGCTAACACCTGCACCGCGTTCAACCAATAGTCCGATCCGCCCAGTGCTGTATAAAGTACGGTCCCCACAGCCCCAGTCCGAAATCCCTTATTCTTGGTGGACGTCACTGCACTTTCCAACTGATACTGGGTGATTCCCATCATATTCTCAGCAAAGGCACGCACCTCCGGCTGCAATGGAATTGGACTGAACGCATTCCAACGGTCAACCAGACTCCCAAAGACCAGGCTGGGCAGGGGCAAGGGTAGTTGCATTCCATTTGACTGAAACGAGGTCGGCGAAGCCAATTCCAACGTCACACGTCGATCCTTCCCCTCGTTCTCAGCGTCTAGACGTTCAGCCAACGCCGCATAGCTAGACTGCCCAGACCAAACATTGGATCTGGCATTAAAGGCCACGCCCGTTACCCGGAATCTGTGACCCGCTACCACCCATTTCGATATCGGATCCTCAACGAAACCAGCCACCAACCCTTGGCTTGTCCTGCTCTCCAGCCCCGTCACCCGCACCTGATACGGCTCACCGGCAACAATCCTCTTCCCCCCGCTCACCGCCTGCGCCCCAAGCACGTCTGAACAGGTCACAGGCTTCGGGCCATCACTGCCATCGTGGACATGCCGACCCAGCCCGTTGTCAACCAGATTGAGCCGCTCCAGCAACGCAGCATAGTTCGCCCGCCCCAACGCCCCAGGAAGAAGCACCGACGTCTCGCTCTCCAGTGTAAGCACCAATGAGACTAACATCTTATTGTACACCTCATGTTCAATTCTATAGGCGACGCCAGTCACGGGTCACGGGGTTACGGGCTACGCTTGACGATGGTGGACCAACTCCTGGATTGCTCTTGATACTCCCGGAAATGGATCGTTCTCTTCTTGGCAAAAAGGCTCTTGGCCAGTGCCCGCCCCTGCGCCTCAGTTACCTTGATTCGATCCTTTCCCACAATGGCAGGATAAACCCTCTCTACGTCAGAAAAGGAAACACTTTCCTTAAAATCGTTACGTCCATAAGGAGGATAGAAATACTGAAGTCGTTCCTTCTCTGTCCAGCCTAGGATCCGGGCCAACCAAGTCAACCCCTGCCAATCGATAAACGCTACGGGAAAGCCTGCCTCAGTCAAGGTTTCTTTTTTCCAGGGCAAATTTACCCATCCGTTCACTTCTTCACCGTGCGGGGACAATACCGCCGGAAGCCGGGTTGTGCCATCATCCTTTCGTAGCTTTGCTTCCTGGATCGAAAATTCCACCGATCCATAGCCGAAGGCCTTTCCATAGCCAATCTTGTGATGGATGGTTGAACCCGGCACCAAGGCCTTGACTAGTAACATCGCCAGAGCTTTGGGGACATGATTCAAGGTAATCCGAAACTTTGAAGAGGTGGTATCCTCCTTCATACACTCAACCCAGGTCCGCTTAACCTGATAATGATCCATACACCCTTTGGGCTGTTGATGGTAGTAAAACTTTCGTCCCCAGAACTTGCCCCCGACAAACTCGGCGTTATTGAATACCTGCCCACCCCGCCGGATGGTTCGTTTCCAAACCTCATCAGGTGTCAAATACCACCATGTGGACGCGCTGGGCTTACCCCCGCCAAAAAACGCATCCCCATCAAGATCGGGTACCCAATAACTCTTGGGTATCACTTCATCCACAAACGCATCCTCAAACCCGACTTTGGCCTTTCGGGCCAGGTCTGCATGCTGACTGTTGTCCCCGGCCTCGGCTTCGATCACCATGCCGAATAAATAGCTGGCAACGTCGATCCGCCCATCTTCATACACCTTTGGCTGGTACGCAGGATCGATCGCTGCGGGTGCTGTACGTTTGCGCGAACCGCTTCCACTCACGTATTGTGCCTTCCCAAAGGTCTCGAAAGGTATGTGACGATCGTCTTTTTTCTTCTCATACGCCAAATTTGCCTGCGACACCCACCCCGATGTCAACGCTTCCACAAACGCCCGCAGGCTACCGCGGATCGACGCTGCCGGGATACAATAATCTCCGCCCTGTTTGTACATATAGCTCTGCTGGGCCTGTTGATCTCGATACCCGACAATATGCACCGGCGTCAATGCCTTGATCTGTACCTCCAGATAACCGCTCAGGTGCTCACCCAGGGCATCAAACTCCTCTGGGGTCCGCAAGTTCGGCCCCTCGGCAAAGGGCACAAAGTCAAACGGATTAGGATAATGGTCTGCCATGGTTTCCTCCCACATGCTCTAAGAGGGCCGACTCAAATTCAGCCATCGATTCCTCTGCTAATTCATATTCTTGCCAGATACCCGCCAAAACATCCTGTTGTCTCTTTTCGTCAGCCACAACCCTGAACCGCTGCATAGAAACGCCTGTCGCGCCAGGTCGTATCCACAATTGGCAGGTCTCTTTCTCAACGCATACGCGCCCGCGCCCGATGCTCGACAACGCCCCTATCCGCAGCAGCCCATCTTCCATTTCCCGACGCCACAAACTCAACAGGCCCAGATCGCTGTCCGTCGGATTTCGCACGGATAGCGTTACCGCAAACGTCTCTCCCTTGCAGAACTGTAAAAACTGGTGCAGACCGCCATCCTTGGAGGCGTGGGTGACCCGATCCACCGGGTTGCGCACCACCATCTCCCGCTTGGCATTGCCCGGCCCGGCGTTCCCCCGACTGACAATTCCATTCGCTTCGATCGGCTCTATCTTCTCAGACTGGAATCTCTCCGTTTCCACCCGTAGCCGTCCTGTATTCTCGGCCATCTCCTTCTCATAACCACTTGCCGCGGCAAGGCCAAATAGAGAGGCCACCAGTTGATAGCCGTGACTCCGATCCTCTAAAGCAGCGTTCACAGCAGATACATAGAGCGCCGCCTGAGCTTTATCTACCGCCTCATCATTCTCTTTTTTCTTGGGTGTAATCCCCTGCCTGTACTCAGGGTGGACTAGATGGTCGATGACCCAGGATCGGAACGCCCCCCTTACACCGCTTGCCGGTACAAAGTGATAGGCTTGAACTTTCCCATCTCTAACCTCGTACCCATAGTGCAACGCAGCGACATCGGGCTTGTCTTTGTCTGTGGATTTCGACCATCCAATTTCAATACCAAGTCCCCGATTCTTCGAGTTCGCTTTTTCCCTGGACTTGTAGTGGATGAATTTGCCATTTCGGATCACCAGGGGCGTTTCAAGCTTCAACACCCACCGTACCTTCAGCATGCCATACACACCATCAGCGTATAGTTTGTTGTTGTACATGGTTAGCCTCCTACGCTATTGGTCACCGCTGGCTTCATTCCATCGATCAACGCCGCCTTGGCCCGCTCGACCAATGCCGCTTGTTCTTCCTCTCCAAGAACTGGCAGATTGAAATAGCCCGCCTCTGGTTCTGCCTGTACTTTATCCTTCGAACTGAGCCTATAGCTACGGAAGCCGCGTAGCGTGTCGCTGACCCACGTTTCAACGCTGCCGGTATCCAGACAATAAATAGGGCCGGGTTCAAAGACCACCCGTCCGTAACCTCGGCCTGTCCGTGCCCCCACCTGAATAGGATAGATGGCCGAATTGAATCCCTGCAATGCCAACAGGATCATGCCTAGTTCTTCATCACCTAGATTCTGCCCCACCAGATTGAAACTGAATACGACCCCCGGTGCCACTACCTCCGAGTTGTACAACAGATGCTCCAAGGCGGTGCCCGTTACAGGATCGATCGCCACCGACGTATCAATATATGTCAAAGAGGCTGGGTTCCAAGTCAGCAGATCGTCCGGCGGTTGAAGCGTAAGCGTTTTCGTCTCGCATGCCGCATCCCACACCTCGATCTTGCCTGCATGGAATGGCGTGCCGAACAATAACTCAAGCCAACTGAACTCGTCCTTCACCATTTCTAACTGGGCCTTCTGGTCCAGCACTGAAAACGCCTTGTTTTCGTAGTTTCTATCAGCCGCCCAATCACTGTTCACACCCGCCAATACACTGAGCAGCCAGTGTCGCATCACCCCCCGTAAAGCGCTGCCCGGAATCACCGGTTTCCCCTGAAAGTCTTTTATAACTGTTGAAACCAGGGAGGGATCCCCATTTCCCTTGGTTTTCTTCTTGTCATCTCCGGGACGCTCTTCCCCCGTTCCAATATGCAGCGGCGAAAGTGTCGTCAATGTCCCCGAAATTCGATAACGATTTTGAAACCCATCACCTCTAAATCGTTTCACACCGATCATTGTCCACCTCCTGTGCTTTTCAGTGCTTCTGCCACCACGCCAGCCATGCCGTCCCAATGCCAAGCCATGTTAACCATGATTTCACCATATCCATTCTCCGGCACGAATGGACAGGCCTGCCAAGTCTCGTGGTCCCCCAGACCGTATTCTTCTTGTGCCCAAGTCATCAGCGGTAACCCTCGTGCCTGCCATCTCGCCAAACAACGCCTCGCCGCCTCTGCGTCTTGCACCCGCAGCCGAAACACGCTTCCCGCCCCGGTCAGGTAGTAGGGACGATAACTCTCTGGATTTTCAGACCGCTCCACTGCGCCTAAGTATCGATGGTAAAGATACCCTCCCTGAAAGGTCTGACAGGCAAAGAAGTCATCCAATTCAAGCGCAGCCTGGCCGCCTTCGACCGAAATATCTTGCCAGTAGGCATCATAAAGAGCGTGCAGGGTCTCTGTCGGTTTAAGGTCACGTACCGAATCTGGTTGCAACATCAATGTGTCCGTCTGTAGCACCACCAGGATCACTCCCCCATCAACCAGATCTTTTGTCGCCACAGCCGCTGGCGCAGGGCCGTCATGCACAGTGACCGCCACTCGGCGCGCCTGTTTTCCCAATCGCACCAAGTGGCTCTGTAGAGCTTTCGCCAGTTGTTCCTTTACGCGCTGCCGCACATCCTCCTCTACAATGCGGCTCACATCCACATTGCATACCCATTCAATCGGGTTGCCTGTTTTATCCTCAGGACAGATACTTGAATAGGTGAACAGCTTTCCCTCTAACGCTCGCTGGGAAACATCATCGATCTCCGTACGTGTCGAGAAAATCTGCTTGGGTGTCGCTCCATCAAAATATGGGAATTGGGACGGTTTCCAATCTATCTGGTAGACTGGGGCCTGCCCACCAACAAGCGGCACATGCTTCCTCCCAAGCGCTTTTTCCATCAGCGCATCCTCCCCTTCAAGCGCCACATCCATCAACACACTCCCTATCTTCACTGTCGAGAGCGGTATTCGCACCGGACGCGCCTTCCCTTCAGGGGCTGGGAATCCATGGGAGATCCGAATCACGTCATAGTATGCTGCCAGATCTTCAAAACCTTGGAATGTCTCTGCTACCGCTGCCGAAAGCTTTCCATATACCGGCTGAACCCCGAACTCTCGATTCAGGGCCTCCGCCAGTGCGCCTTTGATCAAGCCTCCTGTCAACACCTGCTCCGATTCTACAAAGTTTGTCCGCCGCTTCTTCACGCCGCCAGTCATGAGCGGTTCCAGCGCCTTGATTCGCAGATGCATCACTGAGCCTGTCCCCAAGGCGGATATGTCCTCGGATTGGGGACGATGCCGAACCAGTGAGGCAACCCATCCTCGTTGCAGCCGCCCATAGCCCACACCCTTCTCCGCGCCTAGATTCGTCAACCAGCTGATTCCCAGCCGCAATATGGTCAAGATCTCCCCTGCCCGCCGGTCATCAACCGCCACAAATGAAACTTTCCCCCGCCACGTCGTCTGACCACCACTTCTGAAGAGATCCTCCGACGAACGCAGTAGATTCTCCGCCGCCGTACCGGATTCGTGATGAATGGCCACGCGCATTCGCACAGATTGCGGCGGGGTCGCCCCCAGGCACACAAGATCTGTGAACCTCAGCATCCCCGCTTCCGGCACATAGACGCCCTCGCCAGTTTCTTTACCAAACAGATCTACGATATCCAGATTCAGGGCCTTCTTCAGTTCACTTGACACCACCGTCTCAAGCTCTTCCACTGCCATACGCAGCTTGCCTTTGATGTGGCTGGCCGGAATCACCGGTCGATTATGGCGGTTCCGTCGAAAGGTTCTATCCAGTCCGTAGCTCTCTACACCCCCGCCCGAGGTCAGAAAAGGTCCCAAAATCGTCAATGTCAGGTCTGAGCTATATCTTGCCATCATGCCCCCCATTCCGATAGATAGTCCCAAAGGTCGGTAACCAGATACCAACGGGTGGGATCCCCTGCAAGCACATGTTCTACAGCCGCTTTGACCGCCGCCCTGTCTCCTCCAGGCAACGTTTCGTAAAGCCGTACCATCACTTTGTCAAATCCCTCCACGCCCGTCCGCCGCAGGGCCATACCTGCCTCAATCACCCTGCCCTGGGCTACATTCTGTCGGATTACTTCCAGGGATCCAAACACGTCACTCAACTCGTGGGCATGCAGCAGCAGATGGCTATAGGTCACGTCCTTGTAGTATTCCCGAATAAAACTACCAAGATCCCCTTGTAGCATGTCAAACGATTCCAGCGACAAGAAGTGCATGGCATCGCCCCGCACGTGGTCCAACGGTCCACCATCCGGGGGTGTCGCCCCAATATCGTCCTTCGTCCGATCGAGTAGATCATCTGCAATCTTTCGTATCTGTAGGATCGGCGCATTGTGATGGCACAGAACCATTACCGCCCGGTGGGTCAGGGCCACGTCTCCGAAAGGCAGCGACTTGGCGTGGTCATAGAAGAGTCGCAACGTCTCCAATCCCTTCCACGCCGGCACCACAATCGTCATCTCATCCCCGCCCCACAACAGCACTTCCAAACGTAAGGCCCGATTGGTCCCAAGAACCGTCTGGAAATCCGCATCGCCACCGGCTCGTTCCAACAACGCCCGCAGAAAGGGTTTCCGACAGCTCTCCTGGATGACATCATCAAACTTCTTCAATGTCTCTTCGGAATCGCATTGCTCCTTCCGAATCCGACCAAAGCTGTTCCCGTCTATATGGATATACGCCATCCGACCACTCAGCACTCCCTTGCTGTCGTCCGTAGTCAGTGCCTCCAAATCCTTAGCGCACAGAGCATCATCGTATTCATAGTCTCTGTCTCCTAGCAAGGTAGAAAACAATTTGTGTTTGAACTGTATACCGCGCTCTCGTCGAAACCAGGTTGCCTCACTAATTTTCTCGTCGGTTATCCCTGGATCCCCTCGATAAGGCTTTGTCCCTGGACGCCATCCATCGATAAAGCACTCCTTGGCTGCCCCCCCATACATCGGCACCTGGACGGTCGGCATCCGCCACTGTTGACGTCGAATCTGGGCGGTCAGCCGTTCCAGTATACTTGGAAATACTCCTTCGTCCTTTTCAACCGCAACCAAAAAAGTGGCGTGACTGTCGGTTACATCCTGTAGGTGTTGTAGGACATCGGTCATTAGCTTGTCCACAAATTCTTCTGGGGCATCTTCATTTTTGTCAACCAGAAGTGAAAAGATTCCTCGACTTGCTGCGGCGGTGATTTGGGTCAAACGTCCCTCGAACGCCGCTGCTAGTCCTTCAATCGCCTCCAACAACAGGAAACTGCCTCCGCGAATCGTGCTAATATCGTGGGTGTCATAGACAAACTGCGAAAGATTCACGGCTTCCACTTGCATGTAGAATTTTTCCACGTGGGCCTCCTTTTTCTATCTTGTACGGTCAGTTACTCATGCTGTTTTGGTTCACTTTTTGCTATCCCGCTTCTGTTCTAAGGCATTCAGTCGTTTGCTGGCTCTTTTGTATAAGCTCTCCGGAATTAAAGGTGATTGTGCTCTCGCCACTTGGTAATCGTTTAGAAGAGTAATTGCGTCTGCTTCGTTAATTGAAGCCCGCTTCGTCATTGCGCCAGCGAGCAGTTCTACATCCCGCGCCTTATTTGCAAAGGCTCTGTAATCAAATGCAAGTCGCAAGTATCCATCTGAAAACAGAAATATGAACATCGTGATCACTACCTGGCCTATGCGATCTGCCAAACTCAGGGCAACGGTAGATCGCAGTGCCAGGATTAATGAGACAATTGCAAGTGCAATCACGATACCTGTCCCCCAGAATACCCAGTCAGAGACTTCTTTGCTCAGTCTCTTACTCCATCTGGCACTCTCCTCTAGATTTTCCAACATCCTCAACAACCCGATTCCGCTTGAACTTGCGTAGTAATCACGAAATTTGTCCGTTGCTAAGGCGGCTTCAGCCTCGTTTGGCCCATCTGTCACGATCTCTCGAAGCTCCCGCTCATCAACTGCCCAGCCTAACCCATCGTTCATCTCAAACCGCCGTGTCACTGTTTCGGCCACCCCCTTCTTGTTGTCAGATATCCACCTCAGGTAGGCGGTTGCCCCAACGAATACCCCTGTGCCTAATGCAAAGAAGACGTTTCCCTGATTTGTCACCAAGACAATGATCCCAAGTACCAGAACCCCAGCCCCGCACACATTGGAATAGAACCACCACTGCTTAGCGTCTCGAAACAACACGCTCTTCAACTCATCTAGATTGGTGACTGCCATGTGTAGAATTTCCTTTCACAAGAGCTATCCATCATTGATAATGCCCGCCTAGGTTCATTGAGCATTCATTTTCCCAGCGCTTTCTGTATCGATATCCTACCCGCCCCCCGCCACATACGTCTCCGCAAACACCGTCTCCTCCAGCCATTTCTTGAAGGACGAGTTGTCCTGATACTCCTTGAACATCTCGATCTGCACCGAAATAAGATCCACCAGCACCCCTTGCAGCACCTTGTCGTGCTCGATGCGGGCATTCTGCTTGTCAGAATGGCGTATAGCGTTCCGACACCTCTGGTTCACAGCCACCTTGGGCGGGATGTCTTCTGGATTGGCGGGTACCCAGTCGTAGAGAGCGACACTTGTGCCTAGCCACTGACCGATGATACGACACTGAGTTGACCTAAGCGTTAAATAACAAGTAGACACCGCGCCCGATCCCAACATTGCCAACAACAGAACCCAACAAAAAACGCCTACCCCAACACTTCCAGGGCAGACGTGATATGATCAGATGAAACAGATTATCAAACAGACCCACAGCCCGCAGATCGAGCGCGTCGACCCAAGAAAACTGGGCAGAGGCACAAAACGGCTGTTCGGCTGGTCTAAGCAGTATAGCAACGTAAGCGGCAGGCGAGGACATGGGGCTATCCTGTTGGGGTGAGGGTTGGCCGGGCTTACAACTTGCTCCATAATACCGGAAAAGTTACGGTTTGGCAAGGGCTTTTTTGGCGTTCTCAAGGATTTTCAAAAGTCGTCGGCGAACGGTAAGGGCATGGGTGACAAAATGATTCCGCCGGGCCGGGCACGGGAGGCGGCGGATGGCAGATTCGGCGTTTCAAAACCATGCTTCCCGCCGCCACCCGTGCCCCTACGAGGTGACCCTCGTCTTGCCAACAAGAACAGCGCCCCGGTCGAGGAATGACCGGGGCGCTGCGTTCAGCCTATATTTATCCAGGTTCGAGTATCGAGATTTGGTTGTTCAACACAACGCAATACTCGATACTCGATATGTCCCCTACCTCACCAACATGGGCAGGTAGACCGCCCGCACGGTCTGGCGGAAGGCGAAGTTGAGGTCGCCCTGCGCACCGTCGTTGGCCAGGGTGATGCGTTGGGAGACGACGCTGGTCGGTTCGTAGCCGGCCGGCCAGCGTTCGACCGTGGCCAGGTAGTCGCCCAGGGGCAGGTTGGGCATGGTGTAGCGCCCGGCGGAGAAGGCCCCTGGCCCGGTGGTCACCAAGGCCACCCGCTGGCCCTGGCTGTCCTTGATGCTGATCAGGACCCCGTTCAAGACCGGCTCTTGGTCGAAGAGACCGTCGGGGGTGGCGTCTACCCAGGTCAGGCCGTTGAGGGTGACTTCCTGACAGGCGGGCAGATCTTCTGTGCCCTGGGCGGCGCGACCGCCAGCCGAGCGGCAGGCCCCCACGTCCACGATGGTGACCCAGGAGTCTTCCACTTCGCCGCTGGATGCGTTGCCCACGGCCTGGGCCACTTCGGCCCCGTTGCTGGCAATGCGACAGCGCAGATAGCTGACCCCCGGTTTGGGCACGGGGAAGCCGTTGAAGGTCAGGTTGACCGATTGGGACGCCGTCGAACTGTTGATCACCGCGGAGGCCCGCTCGCCGGCATCACCGAAGTCGCCGTTGCGGTTGAAGTCAACCCAGCAGGCAACGGTGGCCGGTGCGCCGGTGGCGTTGAACGCAGTCACCAGCATGTTGACACCGCCGGAAGCCGTGGTCATGATGGGCAGCAGGGAGATGCCGTCCTCGTCGTTGACGCCGTTGGTCTCATCCCCGTTGGCGTCCGGCCCTTGCAGCACGCCGCTGTCCCCGTCCGGGCTTTGCGTGCCCAGGAAGAGAGCGGGCACGATCACATGCCGGGGGCCGCCGTCCGCGCCCGTGGTGCGATAGTTGCCCGTGCCGGTGCCGACGCCCGTGTCCGGGGCGTCGCCATAGTCATATTGCAGTTCCACCACGGCATCCACGCAGACCTGGGCCGAGCTGGCGCTGGGTGCGGGCTGGCCGGGGGCGCTCAATCCGCCGCCGGAGGAGGTGGTGGCCTGGGCCGTGACCGCGCCCACGTTGCAGGTGCGGGCGGTCAGGACCGTGGATCGGGTGCAGACGCCGCTCTGGCCTGGGGCCAGGGGACCGATGGCCGGGAAGGCGCAGATGGCCCCCAATTTGTCATCGGTGACGGTGATGGCGTCCAGCCAGGTGTCCCCCTGGTTGATCACCTGATAGGTATAGGTGATGGTCTGGCCCTGGATGATCTGGGCGGCGCTGGCCCGTTTGGTGATGGCGATGGCCGTGCGAGCGTAGCCGAAGTCGGCGAACTCGAAGGCCTGGCTGGCCGCCAGGGCCACGGGGTAGGGGTTCGGCCCATACGCGCCGCTGGTGAAGACAAAGCTGTGCAAGGGATAGCCCACACCAAAGTTGGTGGTCGCCACCCGCACTTGATAGTTGCCGGCCGCCAGGTTGTCGAAGAGATAGCCGCCGCCGCCAAAGGTGACTTTGGTGGCGATCACCGTGTTGGTGGCGTCCAGCAGTTCCACCAGCACGCCGTCGATGCCCGGCTCGCCCACATCCTGGATGCCGTCCAGATCTCGGTCGTGCCAGATGAAGTTGCCGATGGAGGCGTTGGAGGCCACGCCGAAGTAGTTGGCATCATCCGCGGCCTGGACCGTGGCGGCTTGATAGACGCCGCTGGCCAGGGCCGTGTTGGTGTGCTGACCGGCCTGGGCGCTGATGGGGCCGATGGTGCAGACATAGGGTTCGCCGATGGCTAGGGCGCTGGGGATGTTGGCGCACAGGGCGGGCAGGTTAAAGTCGCTGTCGGTCAGGGTGACGTTGGTCAGGGGCACGTTGCCCGTGTTGACGAGGACGAACTGGAAGAAGACGTTTGCGCCCACTGGGGCCTGGGGCCCCGTGGGGGCGTCGGCGTCGTGCCAGGTGGTCTGGCCGTCCACAGAGACCAGCTTCTGCAAAGCCAGGGCGGGCCGGGTGGGGGCAAAGTAGTTGGCGTCATCCGTGTCGCGGACCGGGACGCCAGCCCCCAGACCGGTGACTGTGGCCGTGTTGGTGTGGACACAGTCCGCCTCCACATCTTCCACCACCTGGCTGATCACACAGGTGTAGCTGGCCCCTGGGATCAGGGGGTCCGGGATGGCCGCACAGCCGGTCAGGGGATAGTGGCTGTCGCTGAGAGCAACCCCGGTCAGGGGGATGTCCCCGTTGTTGGTGACCACAAAGCGGAAGAAGACCGTCTCGCCCACCCGGGTTTGGGGACCGGGGGCCAGGTCGGCGTCATCCCAGGTGGCCTGGGCGTCTACGGAGACGTACTTCTCCACGTCGATGCCGGGCAGAAGCTGGGCGATGTAGTTGGCGTCGTCCGCGTCTTGGACGGTGGTGCCATCGTAGACGCCCGTGGTGCGAGCCGTGTTGGTGTGCTGACCCGATTGGGCGGGGAGCGGTCCAATCGTACACGTGTAGGACGCCCCGGAGGCCATAGGATTGGGTCTGGCCCCACAGGTACTGACGCTATAGAGATTGTCTGTCAACGTAACGTTGGTCAACGGCACATTTCCGATATTTGTAATCACAAAACGGAAATAGACATCGGCCCCGGCCACGGCTTGCGGACCCGTGGGGGTGTCGGCGTCCTGCCAGGTGGTCTGGTTGTCCACGGAGACCAGCTTCTCGATGTCGATGGCCGGCTGGGCGGGGACGGTGAAGTTGGCCGGGTCGCTGTCCCGCACGGTTGTGCCCTGATATTGGCCCGTGGTGGTGGCCGTGTTGGTGTGCTGGCCCACCTGGGCGGTGATGGGGCCAAAGGTGCAGGTGTGGCTGGCCGCCGGCTGCATGGGGTTGGGGGCCGCGCTACAGCCGCTGACATTGTACACATTGTCCGCCAGGGTGACATTGCTCAAGGGCACATTGCCCATGTTGGTGATCACAAAGCGGAAGTAGACATCCCGGCCCGAGGCGGCCACGGGACCGGGGGCGCTGTCCGCGTCCTGCCAGGTGGCTTGGTTGTCCACGGAGACATACTTTTCGATGTCGATGGCGGGCTGGCCTGTGGCCGTGTAGTGGGCCGGGTCCGTGTCGCTGACGGTGAGGCTGTTGTAAAAACCGATAGCCGTGGCCGTGTTGGTGTGCTGACCCACCTGGGCCGGCGTGGCCCCGTAATAACAGGTATAGCTCTGGCCCGTGGCCAGGGGAGTGGGCACGTTACACCCGCTCAGGGTGAAGACATTGTCCGTGACCGTCACATTGGTCAAGGGCACGTTGCCGATGTTGGTGACCACAAAACGGAAGAAGACATCCGCGCCGGACGTGGTTTGGGGACCGGGGGCGGCGTCCGCATCCTGCCAGGTGACCTGGTTGTTGACCGAGACCAGCTTCTCCACGTCAATGGCCGGGCGGTCCGGGATGGTCGTGGGGGTACTCGTCGGCGTCACCGTGGGGGTGTGGGTCGGCGTGTTAGTGGGCGTATTCGTCGGCGTGTGGGTCGGGATTGGGGTATGGGTCTTGGTCGGCGTGGCCGTCGGCACCGGCGCGTTATAGTTGGCGTCATCCTGGTCCCGCAGGGTGAGGGCGTTGTATTGGCCCGTCACACTGGCCGTGTTGGTGTGCTGCCCAGCCTGGGCCGGCACCGGTCCCACCCGACAGGTTTGGCTCTGGCCTGGGGCCAGGGGGTTGGGGATGGGACAGCTGGTGATGGTATAGACATTGTCGGTCAGGGTGACGTTGGACAGGGGCACGTTGCCATTGTTTGTGACCACAAAGCGGAAGTAGACATCCGCGCCAAAGGGGGCCGTGGGACCGGGGGGCGTGTCCGCGTCATCCCAGGTGGCCTGCCCGTCCACAGAGACATACTTCTCCACATCAATGGCCGGGGCCGAGGGGATGGGGGTGCGGGTGGCCGTGGGCGTATGCGTCGGCGTGGGGCTGTTGGTGGGGGTGAAGGTGGGCGTGTTCGTCGGCGTATGGGTCGGCGTGTTGGTCGGGGTCGGTGTAAAGGTAGCCGACGGCACGTTGGTGGGGGTCAGGGTCGGCGTATTGGTCGGCACGCTGGTGGGCGTCCGGGTCGGCGTGGGCGTATTGGTGGGGGTCGGCGTAGGCGTGGGGGCGGGCGCGTTGTAGTTGGCCGGATCGCTGTCGCTGACCGTCAGGGTCAAATATTGGCCCGTGGTGCTGGCCGTGTTGGTGTGCTGCCCCACCTGGGCCGGCACCGGTCCCAGGAAGCAGGTGTGGCTCTGGCCTGGGTCCAGGGGGTTCGGGATCAGGCAGTTGGGGATGGTGAAGACGTTGTCGGCCAGGGTCACATTGGTCAACGGAACCAGGCCGATGTTGGTCACCACAAAGCGGAAATAGACATCCCGCCCGGCCACGGGCTGGGGACCGGGGGCGCTGTCGGCATCGACCCAAGTCTGTTGCAGATCCACGGAGACAAACTTCTCCACGTCGATGGCTGGGGGCTGGAAGAGACCGGCGTCCCATTGCAACTGGTTGTCCCCGGCCGCGATGGCGATGGAGATCGTGTTGCCGTTGGCGGCGGCGTCGCTGTCCTTGGCGTCATCCGTGCCCCGGTCTTGATAGGTCAGTTGATAGCCGCTGGGCGGGCTAAAGTTCACATAGTAGCTGCCCACCCGCAGACCGCAGAAGAGATAGTTGCCGCTGCCGTTGGTGGTCTGGGTGGCCTGGGAGGTCCAGGTGCCGTTGACCAGCTTGAAGAGTTCCACGGGCACATTGGCCACCCCCACCTCGCCGGGCTGATCCAGATTCTGGATGCCGTCCCGGTTGGCGTCCAGCCAGACCAAGTCGCCCAGACAGGCCAAAGCTGTGTTGGCAAAGTTGACCCCGCTGGCGTTCTGGTCGGTCAGGGTGACGGCGTGGGCACCGTTGCCGCCGGGGAAGGTCTGGCCCCAGCCCGATTGTTGGACTTCGGTCACCGCGTAGGTGCCCGGTTCCAGGTTGGCGAAGGAATAGCTGCCATCCGCCCCGGTTGTGGTGGTGCGGTCAACATTGTTCGGCCCGCCGGTCAGCCGGATGGTCCAGCCAGAGAGACCCGGCTCGCCGCCATCCCGTGTGCCGTTGCCGTTGGGGTCGCTGTACTTGGCCCCGCTCAGGCTCAGGTTGCCCCGGTTGCCAAAGCGCATCTCCGCATATTGCACAGATCCCAGGGTGATCTCCTGGGTCAAGGGCGTGGTGTTCACATAGCCGGGATGGTTGGCCAACTGCTCCACCACCCGATATTGGCCGGGCAGCAGATCCGTGAAGGTCACCATGCCGTCCGCGCCCGTGGTGCCGCCGCGGAACTGGGCCCAGGCCCCGTTCTTCCAGATATAGACGGCGAACTGCCAGCCGGGCAGGGCGGGTTCCGTGGCCTGATCCCAGAGCTGGTTGGCGTTTTGGTCCAGATATTTGCGCACGGCCAGGACCGAATAGCGGGCGTTGCCAAAGTTGGCCCGCCACTGGGTCCACGGGTCCGCGGATGTGCGGGTGCGGCTCTGCACAAGGGGGGTGCTGTTGGTCCAGCCGCTCTGCTGGGTCTCGGCCAGGCTGTACGCGCCGTCCGCCGTGATGCGCCCGGAGAAGATGGCGTTGCCGCTGGCATCCGTCACCCCAGTGAAGGTGCCCGCCGGCGTGGTCAGGGTGAAGCTCCAGTTGGCCAGATTTGGCTCGTCTTCCTCCTGGATGCCGTTAAAGTTGCGGTCCTCAAACTTGTGGGCGATCACCAGGTTGGCCGACTCTTCCCAGGTGTGGGTGGCCAAGGCCCGAACCGCCACCGGCACATTCTGGCCCAAGACCAGGCGCTGCCAACTGTCCGGCGCGGCCTGATCTGTGAAGCGGGAACCGGCCGGCAGGTTGACATTGGCCGAGGCCGTAATCGTGGCCGTGCCCGCTGTGCTTTTGGTCAGGGTGAAGAGCGCTTCGCCGTTGGCGTCGGTCACTGCGCTGGTGCGGTTCAGCGCGCCCGTGGTGGCGTTGACGGTCACGGTATAGCCGACCAAGGGCGTGGATCCCTTGGTTAGGCGCACGGTAAAGCTGTGGCCGGGCTGATAGGGCAAAAAGCTCGTGCTGGAGGCCGGGTTGACCGTGATCTGCACATTCCCCGGCAGATATTCCGCCGGGGGGGAGGCGGGCACAGAGGCCAAGATGGTGTTGTAGGCATTCTTGACCGCGGTGTCATAGGTGCTGTTGTAGATGGTGGCGTCCGCCTGGTTCAGGTTCCAGCCATCGGTGAAGTACCAGACCGCGGCCTGACGCGCCGCCTGCTGAATGGCATTGTTGAGGACCGGGGGATAGTTGGTCACCACCCAGGCCACCCGCCAATCGGAGAAGAAGCCGCTGTCCAGACAAAAGCCCCGGTTAAAGGCCCGGGAGTGGTAGATGTCCGTGCAGAAGGCATAGGCGATGTTGCCGCCGCCAAAATCCAGCTTGCCCAAGGGTGTGTCCAGGATCTTGGTGGTCCCATCCTTTTGCAAATAGATGGAGATGGACGAGTTGGCCTGGGGGCTGTCCGTGGGGTTGATCCACGTGGCATTGCCGCAGATGGCCGCATCCACCGCGTTGGGTTGCAGCAAGGAGAGGTTGGGCAGGATGGGGGAGATCAGCGGCTCGGCCTGGGCGGGGGTGTCCGCTTGTTGCGGCACCTCAGCCTGGGCCAGGGCCGGGAACGCACCAGCGCTTAGGGCGACGGCGAAGAGCGCAAAGAGGGCAACAAAGTACAGGCGCAGGGTTGCACTGTGGGGGAGAGCTAACTGCAGACGTTTTGAACCCATGAGGGACCTCCTGATTAGGTTTGATATACCAAAAGTGGGACACACAATGGTACTTCTGGGGGATCGCACTGTGCTTCGCCAATCATAGCACAATCAGGGAAGCTCTGCAATCAGTTTGAGAGATAGTGGAGCCGATTCCCGCCCCAATCTTGCCCGATCTTGCCTATCTACTTTACTGATTGCAAACGAACGCAGCCACAGCGCGGAATCAGTCGCTTGAAGGTCAGTCTGTACCAAATCTTAACAAGATACAGGTAAAATGCCCAGGTGCATATTCAGGTGCATATTGATGACAAGACCCATTAACTGGCACCGGATCGGGTCGGATGGATGGGCCAATCGGTCCCGTTGTGGTATAGTCGAGAAGAAGCGATAGGGTGACGCTGCCCTGGTGCAGGTCGGCGCACATTGCTCCGTGAAATGCCGCTCTAGCCAGGTCCGTGACCCATAGGCATCAAGCTAAGGGATCAGGGTGGACCAAAGCGCTGGAAATGAGCTGGGCAATCCCGGAATGGGCCGGTTCTTCTTGTGTTCATGCAGTAGTTTTGGCCCATTCCGGGATTGGCGGGGAGATCTCGTCCATTCCGGGAATGGGCCAAAACTACTTACTCTACCTCAGATCGTCCGGCCCATTCCCGGAATGCTCTGTTTTTGAGCGCAAAACCCTTAGCTTGATGCCTATGGGTCCGTGACCTGGCGGCTCTACACAGGATTTCCCGGTGATCCATTCGTCAACCCGCCGGGTCCGTGACCCATAGGCATCAAGCTAAGGGATCAGGGTGGACCAAAGCGCTGGAAATGAGCTGGGCAATCCCGGAATGGGCCGGTTCTTCTTGTGTTCATGCAGTAGTTTTGGCCCATTCCGGGATTGGCGGGGAGATCTCGTCCATTCCGGGAATGGGCCAAAACTACTTACTCTACCTCAGATCGTCCGGCCCATTCCCGGAATGCTCTGTTTTTGAGCGCAAAACCCTTAGCTTGATGCCTATGGGTCCGTGACCTGGCGGCTCTACACAGGATTTCCCGATGATCCATTCGTCAAGCTGGAAATGAGCTGGGCAATCCCGGAAAGGGCCGGTTCTTCTTGTGTTCAGGCAGATTTGTTGGCCCATTCCGGGATTGGCGGGGAGATCTCGTCCATTCCGGGAATGGGCCAAAACTACTTACTCTACCTCAGATCGTCCGGCCCATTCCCGGAATGCTCTGTTTTTGAGCGCAAAACCCTTAGCT
>JAGNDO010000148.1 GCA_018003515.1 Caldilineaceae bacterium | reverse complement strand
ACAAATTGTTTGGTAAAAAGTTGCTCTAGCCAGGTCCGTGACCTGGCGGGTACACGTCGGCGCAAATTGGTCCGGGATAACTTTGCTCTAGCCGGGTCCGTGACCCGGCGGGTAGATCTCAGGATTTTCTGTGGCAGACCCGCCGGGTCACGGACCCGGCTAGAGCAGCTTATCCCGGAGTTATCTGCGCCGAACTGTATTAGAGCAAAGTTATCTCGGAGTTATTTGCGCCGGGCTGTACTGGTCGCCTATTTTTTAACCGTCCATCTTTTAATCTTTAATCTTCCCGTCTTCGCACAAGAGACCGCGCCCACACCGTTGATCACCACGCCGACCCCCACGGCCACCATCACGCCGACACCCTTGCCCACCCCCACGGTCACGCCCACCCCCGCGCCGGTCCCGTCGGAACTGGCCGGATATGCACTCTACACCGTCCAGCCCGGTGACACCCTGCTCCGGGTAGCCCTGGAACTGGGCCTGGACGTGGCCGAAATGGCCTGCGTCGTCGCCCCGGACCACACCTGGGACCGCCCGCTGGTCATCGGCGACCGCCTCAGCGTCCCCCCCCCGGCCGTGATCTGCCACACCACCCAGCCCGGCGACACCGTGGACACCATCGCAGCTCAGTACGCGGACCAGGGCATCACCCCCCACTCCATCCGGGCCACGGCATGGAACCAACTTGCCCGCTGGCCCGATCCCCTGCCTGGGGGGCTGCATCTGCGCATTGTGCCGCTGCCTGCTCCTGTGGTGTTGGCCCCCAGCCCCACGCCCCAAACCGGCGTCCTCACCTTTGGCCAGATGTTACAAAGACCCGTGGCTGGAACCTTTTCCACCGCCACGGGCGGCCCAACGAGCGCCCAATCCCAGGCCAACGTGCCCGCCAACTGGCCCTACGGCAGCGGTCACTTCGCCTGGCCCCTCTACGGCTGGATCACCCAGGGGTTCCACGTTGACCAGGACAGCACCCACCGGGGTCTGGACATCGCCGCACGCGAAGGCACCCTTGTTACCGCCGCGGACCGGGGCGTGGTGATCCGCGCCGGGTGGAACGACCAGGGCTACGGCAACCTGGTCATCATCGACCACAACATCGACTACCTCACCCTCTACGCCCACCTGGACCAGATCGACGTGGCCGAGGGCGACATCGTGGCCCAAGGCCAAGTCATCGGCACTGTGGGATCGACCGGCAACAGCACGGGGCCGCATTTGCATTTCGAGATCCGGGATTTTGGGAACTTGACGGATCCGCTGGGATTGTTGGGGCGGTGAGATTATTGAGTGTCGTGTATCGAGTATTGTGGTAGACTATCCACACAATACTCGATACACGACACTCGATTGAAGGAGATTCTCATGGCTGAAAATCTGCTCGACCAAATCACAGAGATCACCCAGGTGGGGGCCAAGCATTGGTCCGCCTTTGAGACCGTCTCCCCCGGCGGTATCCCGTTTTCGGGCTATTTGTGCCGCCAGGAGAGTGACAAGTTCGGCCTATTGGCGGTGACCGAGCAGGCGGGCGCGCCCCGGCTGGAGTTCATCTACGCCATGCCCAAGATCGACTACCCCTACATCCCCCAGCAGGACGGCAGCTTGCGGGTGGTGATCGACGTGCACCCCGGCACCGTGGACGCCCGCTTCACCCACAAGCTGGACGGCACGGCCATCATCTTCTATCCCCTCACCGGGCCGGACGGGGAAATTTTGGAAGTGATCCCTCGCACCCGCCTCCAACCCGTCCTGACCCCCAGCCGCTGGGGAGACTGGAATGCTCTCCTCGCCGCGGCCCTGCCCGACCGATCCGGGGTTGAGGCGGCGGTGCGAACTGAGCGGGCGGTGCTGATCTTCGAGCTGTGGGGCAACCGCAACGCCCACCTGATCCGCTATGACGAGCCGCTGAAGCTGACCTTGCACACAGCCCGCCATCTGGATGGGCGGCTCTATCCCTTCCCCGATGTGATGGCTTTGGCCGAGAAGTACGGGCTGGAGGTGGTGAAGTCCGTGGCGGTCTTGACGCCGGACGCGGCCGGGCTGGTGGCGGCCTATGCCCAGGTGCAGGCGGAGATGGAAGCCCGCAATCAGGCCGCCGGCGAGGAAGTTTTCGTAGACGAAGGGGTGATCCTGGCCCTCTCCACGGCGCAGACGGCCGTCTATCTCAAGTGCAAGCCGCCCTCCATCGAGGAGATCCACTGGCAGGCGGATCAGCATGTGAGCAAGGCCCACATCGAGCAGGCCCTCTTCAAGTTGGCCGAAAATAACTATGATTTTGACACCGGTCAGGTGGCGGATCTCTACGAAAAATTGGAATCCGACTTCGACCGGGAAGAGCTGGAAGCCAACGCCGACCTGATCGAGCGCATCTTCCACGACTTCCGCGCCGAAATGCGCAAACAAGCCACCCTGCGCGACCTCCTCCGCACCCTCATCGCCCAAGAAAACTTGGACCCCACGGATCTCCCCGGTCTCATGCGCCACCTCTCCAAACACTACGCCCGCAGCGAAATGAGTTGGGTGTTTGGGGTTGTGAAAAGCCTGGGGGGTGGGTGAGGGCGACTCCGTTCAATTAACCTGTTTTGACCGCCCCCGAATCATTCACCACCACGGACCACACTTCATGCCGGATATTCTAACCCTGCTTCTGGTCGTCCTGGTCGCCCTCTTGGTATGGGCGGCTTTTTCGCCCTTCGAGGCCCTGGGCTGGTGGGCGGGCTGGTTTGGCGACCGGGTCTATTACGAACCTCTGCCCCCGGAAGGACTGGTGCGCACCACAAAACCCAACCCGGACGCCTTTGTGGTCTTCATGTCCGGCGTGGGTCGGGTCTCTGGCCAGACCCTCAGCCGCCGGGAACAGGGTTTTTTGCAGGCCTTGGCCGAGACCCTGCCCAACACCGTGGTGATCGACGACATCTTCCCTTATTCGGTCAACAGCCTGCCCCTGACCGGCCAGCCCTTCTTCGCCAGCCTGTGGCGCTGGGCCTTGCGCCGCAAACTCAGCGGACGGCGACTGGAAGGCTTCGCCGGCATGTTGATCAACGCCCGCAACATCTTTCAGGTGACCATGTCCGCGGACAAACGCTATGGCCCCATCTACAACCAGGCCATGGCCCACGTCATCATCCACGGCCTCACCCGCTACGGCTATCATCCAGAAGATCCTCGCCCGCTTTTTTTAATGGGGTACAGCGGGGCCGGTCAGGTCACAATGGGCGCGGCCACCTATTTGAAGGAATGGCTGACTGGTCCCGTGGTGTTGATCTCCCTGGGCGGCATCTTTGCCAACGACCCCGGCGTCCTGGCCGCGGATCATACCTATCACCTCTTCGGTTCCCAGGACAGATCCCACCGCATCGGGGCCATCTGCTCGCCGGGGCGCTGGCCGATCTTCGCCTATTCTTTTTGGAATCAGGCCAAGCGGTTGGGCAAAGTTGAGTTTGTTTTCATGGGCGAAATGGGCCACACGGGCAAGGGGGGCTACTTGGACGTCCATTCCCTGCTCCCCGACGGCACCAACTACCTGGCGCACACAGTCCACGTGGTCGCCGATCTGATCGAAGGGTACACCCCTACCCGGTGATTTTGGTAGCCCAGCCCACTTGACCGCGGCCCGCTCTGGGCGTATACTGATCTTGTAAATAATTTCACATAGTTTACCTTCGGGGCAGGGTGCGGCGGACCACTCATAGCGGTCCTCCAATTCCCGATCGGCGGTGATCTGTGGCAAACGTCACAGTCAGCCCGCGAGCCGAGAGGGGGAAATCATCCCCACTCAAAGCAGGAGTTGGTGCGCTGAACCCTCAGCAAGTCCAACGCCGACGGTATAGTCCGGATAAGAGAAGGTTTGCCATGCCTGGGCAGTGGGTGCCCGGCGCGCAGTGCATGGCCGCCCCGGAGCCAGTTTGATCTTGGCTCCGGTTTTTTTGTGCCTGAAAAAGGGCAACCGCTAACGTCTACGGCGATCCGGCTCCTCCCCCAATCTGGGGGAGGCTGGGAGGGGGTCGGTTTGTCGTAAAAAAAGGAAGTAGCGAGACAACCATGAAGGCCGAAGAGTCCTTGGTTCGTTCCAATTCCATACCGGGATCACGCACCCACGAATCCATCGGTGCGTCGTGGCGCGCATTCCTGCGCCAGCGGTGGGATAAGCTGATCATCCCCGTGGTGCTGGCCCTCTTCGTGGCCATGTGGAACGGGGTGGTGCGTTGGCAGGCGTACCCGGCCTTTATCCTGCCTTCACCCGCCGTGGTGGCCCGCAAAGCCCGCATCTTGATGAGCGATGGCACCTTGCTGCGCCATGCCCAGGTCACCCTGGCGGAAGTGGCCCTTGGGCTGGCCATCGGCCTGACCCTTGCCTTCATCCTTGGCTACATTTTGGGCAAGAGCCGCCTCATGGATCGCCTACTCTCCCCCTACATTGTGGCCAGCCAGACCGTGCCCGTGGTCGCCATCGCCCCCCTGCTGATTATTTGGTTTGGCAGCGGCATGACCAGCAAAGTGCTGATCTGCGCCCTGATCACCTTCTTCCCCACCTTGATCAGCACCAGCGTGGGCATCCGCACGGTGGATGGGGATCTGCACGACCTCATGCGCAGCCTGGGGGCCGGGCGCTGGCAGATCTTCACCAAGCTGGAACTGCCCGCCTCCTTGCCGGTGATCTTTGGCGGTCTCAAGTTGAGCGTGATTCTCTCGGTTGTTGGCGCAGTCGTGGGCGAATTTGTGGGGGCCAACGCTGGGCTGGGCTTTCTGATCAACCTGGCAAGGGGGGTGCTGGATACGCCCATGATGTTCGTGGCGGTGATCAGCCTGGTGGTCATCGCCCAACTGCTCTACGGCATCGTCTCCCTGGCCGAGGGGTATTTGTTGCGATGGCAGCGAACATCGTAGATGCGGTTTTTAACCGCACGATCCCGTCATAAATGTGAATTGTGCGGTTTTCAACCGCACCTACGAGATCGAAAGCGTTCACTCCCCGCCCCCCTGACCCCCCAACTTTGGGGGAGACTGTCCCCGACCTCCCCCAGAATTGGGGGCCGGGGGGCCAAGGGCGTGAACGATTACACGAGATCGAATTGAACGCTCAATCTAATCATAGAAAGCAAAGTGACGGCATGAAAAAAATAGGCATGGTTGTCCTAATTTTGACCCTGATTTTGAGCGGGTGCAGTGCCGTAGCCCCGGCAGTCGATGCCCCGACAGGCCAAGGTGAAGCCCCGATCTCGGTCAAACTGGGGGTGGGGTATATCCCCAACGTGCAGTTTACCCCCCTTTACGTGGGCATTGC
>JAGNDO010000001.1:171439-193469 GCA_018003515.1 Caldilineaceae bacterium | reverse complement strand
TTCTCTCTTTTCATCTGGAGGCCGCCACATAAGTCCATTGTCTTGATTTCCCTTTGACCACCGGCACAAACCCCCTCCTTTCGTGCCTTCTTCTGTTGCCTCTGCCCCATATTGAGAATTGCTGGTACGGGATTCCAGGGTCTTGACCTGGGCGGGCGTCAAACTCAGGCCCATCGCCTGGCTAAAAAAGGCCCCGGCCTCACTTTCGCTAAAGCGCAGATCCGCGGCGCGCAGTTCGGTCAACTCTCCCCGCACCCGCAGACGGGGCAAAGGCAGGGGCGGGTCCATGCGGGTGGCGAGGATCAGGTGGAACTGGGGCGGCAGGTGGTCGAGGAGATAGCCCAGGCTCTCGTGAATTGGCTCGGCGCTGATCTCGTGGTAGTCGTCCAGCACCAGCACAATTTCGCCGGGCAACTGGGCTAGATCGTTGACCAGGTGGGCCAGAATGGTGGAGAGGGGAGTGGGTTGGGGCGTTTTCAGCAGGCCCAGGGCCTGGGTGCCGATCTCTGGGAGGCGGGTGCGTAGGGCGGTAATGGCATAGGTCCAAAAGCGGATGGGGTCATTGTCGTCCGGGTCCAGGGCCAGCCAGGCCACCGGGCCACCGAATTGTTCGATCCACTGGCTCAAGAGGGTGGATTTGCCAAAACCAGCCGGCGCGGCTATCAGCGTCAACCGGGCGTGGATGCCCCCATTCAGCCGTTCCAGCAGACGCGGGCGCATCACCAGCCCTGGGCGTAGCTTGGGAATATAGAGTTTGGTGGCGATGACGCTCTGTTCCATGCGTGCTTCCTGTCGTTCGCGTGACGATTCTGCTCACGGGCACCACTATTTCTCATGCGGAGACGAAGTGCATGATGACAGAAGGGGGAGAGGGGGGATGTAAAACAAAGGCCCCACCGGTCGGTGAAGCCTTTGGGTGGGATGATTCAATTGTGGTTCGGTCAAGCTACTTCCAGGAATAGACGCCTGGGCTGTCCTGGGGGATCACGTCCAGGTTGGCGAAGGCGCTGCCTTTTTCGGCCTTGAGGTTGGCCCGGCTGGTGAGGGCTTTGAGCAACTCGGCATTGTAGGCCAGGTCAACCCGGTTGAGGACGCCGGGCTGGGTCGGCGGTGTGTAGAAGACGAAGACCTTCACATCGTCCGCAGAGGGGTCGTTGCGCTTGATCGTCAGATCCATGCGGTTGATATGCTTCCACTGCCATGTCCGCTTGGCCCCCCAGAAGCGCATGGGGTTGGTGACGGTCAGCGCTTCGTCGGTCAGGGTATAGGTCTCGTTCATCTCCAGCAGGTTGCTGTAGACCATCAAAACACCCCAGATCAAAAAGGTCCAGGCCATGGCTTCGATGAAAAAGGTTTCGGTCATGCCCATGTTGAAGGCCATGAGGCCAGCCGCAGTCATGGCCACACCGGTGACCAGATTTTTCTTGGGGCCGCTAAAGCTCTGGGCCGCCGGGCTGATGGAGTCGGACGCGCTTGGGGTTGTGGCTGTAGCCATAAATTCCTCCGAACAGATGATGAGGATGAAGCTGGTGAAATTGGGATAGGCACCAAGGGATCGTGTCAGAAGTATAGCGGCAATCAGGCCATTGTTCAAATCCGCATAACCCGCGGCTAACTCTCCGGGTCGGTCAGCAGGCGGTAGCCCCGGCCCCGCACGGTGGTGATGAAGCGAGGGGTGCTGGTGTCGGGTTCCACCTTTTGGCGCAGACGGCTGATCAGCTTTTCGATGCGGGCATCGTCCACAGAATCCAAATACGCTTCGCCCCACACCGCGGTGACGATCTGGTATTTGTCCACAATTTTGTCCGCATTTTCGTTGAGTAGCAGCATCAGCTTGTACTCCAAGGCGGTCAAGGTCTCCACCGCCGCCCCGTTGACCAGCACAGCCCCACTGTCCAGATCCACCCGCAGCTCCGTGGCCTCCCCCTGGTCCACGCTGCCCAGCCGCTGGATGGCTTCGGCCAAGAGACGGCTGAAGGGACGCAGCTTGCCCTCCACGGAGAGCAGCAGATGGCGCTCTGCCAGTCGATCCAATACCTGGGCTTCGGCCTGGAGTTGGGGCGCGGTCAAGCCTCGGTTGTCCAGCCGATAGAGACTCAACAGGGCTTCGGTCTCTGTGGCCGTGCAGCCCTGCAAAATTTTGGCACATTCCCGTTGCAGGGTGTCGTTGTGGCGCATCTGTTCGGTCAAGCGGCGATGGATGGCCCAACGGTCGTCCACCTCTTTGGCATCCGGGCCTGTTTCGTCCACCTGCTTGGCCAGTTCGTCCAATAGCAGACCCAGCAGTCCCTCCATCATGCCAGGGTGGCCGCCGGTCCATTGATAAATGAAGTGGATGTCCCCCGGCGTCAGCGTCACCCCTTGCTCTTCGGCCCGTTGATAGGTGTTGCGCTCCACGTCCGACAGGGTGAGGGGGGCCAGTTGCCAGCGCTGGTGGGCGAAGAGTTCGCAGAATTCGCTGCTGTGCAACCCGGATCGGCCCGTGGTCAAGGGGCGGTTGGTGGCCGTGATATAGGCCAAGGAGTCCGGGTTGCGGTCCTTTTTGGCCCGCAGGTTGAGAAAGACGCGAGATTCGATGCTGGCGAAGGGCTCGTCAAACTCATCGAACATCAGGATCAGCTTGCGCTGGGTGGCGTCCAAAACGGCCCGCAGCCCTCTGTTGAAACTGAGGGGCACTTGAAATTCATTTTGGGGCTGCACCAAAGTCTGGTAGGCCTCTTGCAGCGCGGGCAGAGCGGCCACCTCTGGGCTGCTCTCTTGCAGACAGCGCAGCACCAGCTCATAAAAGCCCTGATCCGTCATCTCCAACATGCGGTTGCAGTCGATGTAGACCGGCAGGAATTCCCGGCTGACTTCGCCAACCCCCTGGGTCCACACATCGGGCTGGGCCAGCAACCGCATGAGCGCAGACTTGCCGATGTTGCTGAAGCCCAACACCTCGACACACTTCATTTCCAACAAATAGTCGAGCACCCGCCGTACATCCAGGTGTCGCATATAACTGCCATCAGACAAGCGCAAGGTATTGGACATGGTGGAAATCTCTTTCTGTTGCGTGAAACGTGATTTGGTTGATACACACGTTTTACGCTTCACGTGTTTAGCAAATCTCGCGCCAGCACCTGAACCACGGCGTCGGTTTCGGTTTGGGCCAAGGCGGCCACGGCGGGGGCCAGACGCAGACTGTCCAGCCAGGAACCCGTGGGCCGGGGCCAGATCTGTTGAGGCCATTCGCCGCATACGAGTTTTAGGGGCGGCCAACCATCCAGGGCTTTGGGCCGAGCGCCGGGTTCCGTGTAGAGCAGGCGGATCAACGGCTCTTGGCTGGAAACTGGGCTGGAGAGGGGGCCAGAGGGCCGCTCTTCCCAAACGTGCAGCCACCATGTGGGGCCGCAGTACAGCCCGTGCAGATGGGGCAGATCCTGGGCTGCCGCCCACAGACGCACCAGCCGGGCAAAGCCCCAATCCACCCCCTCCACCGGCGCGGCACCGGTGACCCAGTGGGTGGATAAGCGCTGCATGGCGGGCAAGCGTTGGCTCAGGGAGCCGTGCAGACGATGCAGGGCCTGGGCCGTGGCCGACAGGCGCAGGATCCCCGGTGCCGGATGCAGATTTTCCACCCCCATCATACGCACCCGCCCGCCAGTTTGGGCCAGCAAGAGCTCGGCGGCGGGCCGGGCCGGGGCGCTGCCCGCATAGAGCAGGGTGGGCCGTTGGCTGGGGGGGACGGCTTCCAGCCCCCGGCCAATCAAATTGCACAGGGCCAGCACCGGCTCATGGGCGGCAGGGTCGGCCAGATCCTGGCCACCGCTGATCAACAACACTTGGGGCCGGTGGCGGGCCACAATCTCGGTGATTTGGGTGGGGTGGCTGTGACGGGTTAAGCGAGTGCTGCCCAAAATTTGGGTCGGCCCACTGCTGGCGGCCTGGACCGCCATATTCAACCCGGCTGGGGTCAGCCCGGCCAGCCAGAGCCGCAGCCGGGGCAAGGGAGAGGCCAGAGCCGCCACCTGTCCCAGGGGCGGACGGCGCACAGGATCCGCGCTCTCCACCAAGGGCCGATCCTGGTCATCGTCCCACAGATCCCGGCCCAAATTTTCCCCCAACCCCTGCACGGCCGCCCGGATCAGGCCAAATTCCCTGGCCGCCCAGACCTCTTTGGGCGAGATCTCCGGCCCCTCCACCTCGTGCCACCCGGCCAGGCGATAGCCGCCAGCAAAGAGATCGAGCAAACAGACCCGGACGCACATTCCGTCCGCCGCCTTGTCCACCCTCTTCAATTCCGCACTGATCGCCAACAGGCCAGCATTAGACATAAAAATAAGAAAAGCCTTTTTATCCACGAATCTGCACGAATCGACACGAATCTTTTAATTTTTGATTTGTGAAGATTCGTGGATCTCTCACTTAAAAAACGATCCCCACACCCGATCCGCCCAACGCCAGAGACCGGTGTTTTCCAGGAAGATAAAGAGACCATAAAACCAGGCGATCAAGAGGCTGAAGCGGGCGGCCAGGAGGCGGGCAAAGATCACCCCGGCGGCCAGCCAGATGCCCCGTTGCCCCAGCCAGATCCACAGCTTTACCACTCCCCGCACCAGGGCTGGGCCGACGGGATAGCGCTCTACGTCCATGACCAGGGCCAGCAGTGCGCCGGTGGTGAGGAAAAGCACAAGGCCGCCGGTCAGGAGATCCAGGGTTTGGCTGCCGTGGTCCGATTGCCAGGTGACGGCCCGCATGATTTGGGGCAAGAGAGTGCCTTGCCACGCCCCGGCCACGCCCACGCCCACGACCGTGCCCACAAGCAGAGCCACGGGCAACACCCCCACGCCCCGCAACAGCCGGGTGAAGGGGCGGGGACGGGGAGGTCTGGCCGCCGGATCGTCGTCCTGCCCGTTGGCCAGCCGTTCGATGCCCGCCAACCAAAGCAGGCCACCTAAAATCAAACCAACCCAGAGTGTCCAATCCGAGGCCTGGCCGGTGAGCAGGGGGGCAAAGAGCCGGGGCAGTAAAACCGCCTGCCAGGCCAGGACTGCGGCATAGCCCAGCCCGGTTCCCACCAGCAGATATTGGGCCAGCCGGGAGAGCCAGTTTTCGCCCAAAATGAGGCTGAAGATGGCCAGGGAGACCCCCAAGCCGATCCACATGCCCGCAATCTGCCACAGGCCGGGCAGTTCGCTGGCGCTTAGGGAGCCGATCATAGAGCCTGCCCCCCGTTGTGGCCCGCCCGCTCCACCATACCCCGCACATTGCCCGCCAAAATCAAAAGCAGGATGATCCACATGCCCCAATCCTGGGCCACGGCCTGCACCTGCAAGCGGGTGGACTGGTCGGCAGAGGGTGTATGGGGCAGCCGCTGGCTGTAGTTGAAGGCCCCATCAAAGCCGCTGACCAGACCGAGCAGTTGGCCGCTGTCTAAGTAGGGGCGCAGAATGGGGTCGGCCCCGGCGCTGACCACGGCGATCACCGGGACGCCGTCCAAGGGCTGCACCTGTTCCAGCCATTCTTGCACATCTTCGGCTTGGGCCGCAAAGATCAGGGTCAGGGCTGGTCCTTGGCTGGCCAGAATTGAGACAGCCTGGGCGGAAAGGGGGCCGGTTGGGCCGGGCAGAGTGGCTGCGCTGACCGTGTTGGCCGCATCCTGGCCCAAGAGGGGGAGTACGCTGGCCCCACCGGGCAGAAAGCCGCCGTCGATCATGAGTGGCTGGGAACTGGCGGGGAAGAAACCGACGCTGCGCCGCAGATCCAAGGCCGCCTGATCGATCAAGCCCCTGGCCGTGGCCGGGCCACCGGGAAGCTGGCTCACCACCACCAGTTGGACGCGCCGGGTGAGCAGATGCTCGATCACCGGTTGGGCCAGCAGATCCATCTCCCCGGCCGTGGCGGGATCGTAGGCCCAGTTGATCAGCACGGGGCTACCTGGGGTCAGTTGGTCGATGGCGGTGTAGGCAGCGGTCAATCCCGGCCACAGGTGGGGACGCAGATCCGGGCTGGTGGCCAGCAGCAGCACGGGCAATCCCAGGGCCAAACCGATAAGCAGGGCGATCCAGCCGGGGCGTTGGACCGGGGCCGCGGGCTGGGGCGGGGCGGCCACGGCATCCGCCAGGCCCATGCCGCTGCCGGAGAGGGTGCGCAGATGGCGTCGGGTCTGGCTGTCCAAGCCAATCCCTGTCGCCGTGCCCACGGGTGGCTGGGGGACGGCCAGAGGTAGCACAGAATCGGTCATCTCCGCCGGGTCCAACAGCCCTTGCAGCCCAGAGAAGAGACGCCGCTCCTCTGGGCGCGCCTCCGCGCTGGGGGGCGTGGCCGCATCCGCATCGTCCATCTTCGGGTTCAGCCAGGGCTGGTCCGGGTCCGGGGCCTGGGCGGGCGAGGACGCCGGTTCGGCTTCCGTGGACCGAGAGCGCCCACGCCCAAAGCGATGAATGACCGGCCGCACCGAGGCAGAAGATCCCAGTTCCCCCTGAACATCACCCCCCGTCGCTATCTCTATCTCTATCTCTATCTCTGCCTCTATCTCCCTCTCCCGCTCCCGCTCGTCCGCCTCAACATGCCCGTGCAGGGTGACCCCGCACTCGTTGCAGAACTTGGACCCGCCTCGGTTGGGTGTCCCACAGTGGGGACAGGAGATGGTTGCCATATTAATTCGGGATTTTGGATTTTAGACTGTGGATGAGGGCGGCCAAGGCTGTGCCTAGCAGCACCCCCCGCAGCACGGCCATGATCGGGGTGCTGACCAGCCAATCAACCACCGGCCCCAAGGGGGCAAAGACGGTCTGCCCGGTCAAGGGGATCTGGGACAGGATCACCAACAGGGCACCGGTCAACATCCAGCCGCCGCCGCCCTGCCCAAAGCGCAACAGGCGATAGGCCGCGGCCGCCATATAAAAGGCCAACAGACCAAAAAGCGTGGCCTGGCCTGGCGCAATCACGCTGGTAAAGACAAAACTGACCATGGGGCTGGCGGTTCCCCCAGAAGCGGTCACCCCCAAGAGAAAGACAGTCAGCAATCCGGCCACCAACGCCAGGCTCATGGGCCATTCCGCCCGCCCCCGTTGGATGCGGCGCAAATGTACCCAGGCCACATGGGCCACCCCCAACAACAGGGAAAAGGCCCCCAAAATCAGCACCCATGTATAGATCTGGGTGGTCACGGGCGGCAGAAACGTCCATTGGGCCGACCCCAGGCGGTCAGCCAGGATCAGCCCCACGGTGAGGAGTACAATTGTCTGGCCCAAACGTCGGGACCAGGCGGGCAGGGTTGCGAACATAGATCAGGACTCGAAAAACGAAAAAAATAACCGCCGAGAGCGCAGAGGTTCGCAGGGATTCGCAGAGAAAACTGCTTTCCTTTGCGTCTTCCGCGTCCTTGCGGTGGGGTTGTTTTTTAGAAAAGTAGAGCCGTTAGCAGCAAGCCCAGGGCCAGAAACAGACCGGCATAGGCGGTCAAGACCCCGGCGGGCGCGGCGACCGGGGCCGTTCCTGGGTCAGGGCTTGGGTCAGGGATTGGGTCAGGATTGGCGGGTGGCCCCAGACTTTCCCAAGGCAGCCAGGCCCATTGGTTCACCGCCCCGGTGGCCCGGGCCGGGAAGAGGGTCCACGCCAGACCCGGTGGCACACTTTCGCCCACCCCCCCGGCATTGACCACCGCAGTCTGGGTCACGCTTTGGGCGGCCAGGTTGAGGGCGGCGGCGTGGAGGGCTGGGTCCGGGCCGGTGAAGAGGGCGGGCGGCACCTGTTCTTGGATGGCCTGCACCCGGCGGGCCGCGTCTCCCCCGGCCTGGGGGCGCACGCGCCGAGGCCGCTGCATCAGGGCCAGCAGCCACAGCCCGCCATCTCCCCCGGCCAGCACGGCCGGGTTGGCCAGCCCGGTGCGCTCGTCATCCACCCCAGCCAGGGCCGAGAGGGCGGGCAGGGCATCCAGACCGGGGCTGCCCGCGCCCAGCACAATCAGGGGAACCCGTCCCGCTTCCAACTCCTGGGCCGCTTCCCGGCTCCAAATGGACAAAATGGTGCTGGCGTCACCGTGGGCGTGGCTCATTGGGGAGCGTCCTTTGGCTGGCTGCTGGCAGCTTCCAGGGCCGCCAAGATCTGCTCCGCTCCGTCGGGGTGACTGAGCAGGTCGGCCCATCCCCCGGCCCTCCGCTCCCAGGCGGAGAAGCCCAGCAGCCCCAGCACCGGGTCCACCAAGTGTATCATCTGTCCCGTCACAAAGGCCAAGGGGCGATGGCCGGCGGCAAAGAGCAGGGCCGGTGCGGCCAGCTTGTGTCGGGCCAGAAAGGTCACCCAGGACGGCAGGGTGGAAGAAAGGTGTGGGTTGGCAGAAGGCGTTTGCGGCGGATTGTGCATGGGCTGAATTCTATCATAAAGCCGGGGATTTGGCATAGAGGTTTGGTCATGGCGCAGAGGCGTTTGAAAGTTCTGAATTGACTTTGTGCCCACTGTCATCTTTCCCTTCACCTATGGTATACTGCCTGCCAGACTTGGATCTTCGTCTTTTGCGCCCCAGGCGTTCGACAGATCATCGAAAAAGCCGTCGAACAAACCGTCAACCAACTTTCATCTGACTTTTTATAAGAATGGAACGATCACTCTATGTCTAGTATGTCTAGGCGCCTATTGCGATCTTCGCACTGGTATCGTCGCCCTTGGTTTGCCCTGCCCGTCCTGCTGTTGGTCGTGATGATCCTGGCCGGCTGCGGTGGTGACAAAGCTTTGCCCACTCCCACCCCCACCAAGACGCCTGTGGGCAGTGCGGCCCAAGTGGAAGAGGCCGCCACCCCCTCCCCCACGCCCATCCCCGCCACGGAGACTCCGATCCCGCCCACGGCCACGCCCGTGCCCCCGGCCAACATTGGGCCGTACACCGGTCTGCCCGTGGATGATGCCACCCTGGCCCGGCGCTGGCCCCTCTTTATCTGTGTCAATAATGATCCCGTGGGGCGCTCGGCCCACAGGGGGTTGAGCCAGGCGGATCTGGTCTACGAGTACATCGTGGACGGCTTCACCATCACCCGTATCACGGCCATGTATCAGAGCCGGGATGCGCAGATCGTCGGCCCGGTGCGCAGCGCCCGGCTGCCCAACATCTGGATGACCGATATGTACGATGGGGTGCTGGCCTGTTCCGGCGGCAGCGACGAAGTGCGCTATCTGCTCAAAAACGAGGTCGGCTTCCCCTATTTGGATGCGGACATCGACGACCCGTCCAACACCCGTTATTTCAACACCGAGGGCAACGATTACCGCACCCGGCTCACCATCAGCACCGAGGGGGTGCGGCGTTGGTTGGCGGACAATGGCCGCAGCAAGGAGTGGGGCGTGCCCGGCTTTTTGTTTAGCCAGGAACCCGGCCCCAACGCCGAGGGTCAGGCCGAGGTGGTCTCCATTCCGTATCCGGGCGGCAATGGGGTAGAGTGGCGCTATGATGCGGCCCAGGGCGGCTATCTGCGCTTCCAGGGCGGTGAACAGCAGGTTGACCACGCCACGGGCCAGCCCATTGTGGCTCAAAATGTGGCGGTGATCTTTGCGCCCCATACCCTGACCGATATTGTGGAGGACAGCCTGGGCACCCGCAGCGTTGACATTCAGCTCTATGACTTTGGCGACTTCCGCATCTTCCGGGACGGGCTGGTCTATGCCGGCACGTGGCGGGCAGACCCGGAAAATCCGCCCCGTTGGTTTGGCCCCGGTGAGGGCATCGTGCCCCTCAAACCCGGCCAAACCTGGATCCAAGTGGTGCGGGACACGGATAAGATCAGTTATTAGTGGGTGGGGGATTGGGGATTGGGGATTGGGGATTTGGATGCCAAATCCCCAATCCCCAATCCCCAATCCCCAATCCCCAATCCCCAATTCTCACAAGAGGTGGCGACCATGACTATGCAAATCAAACCGTTCGTTTCGTTGAAAACGCTCTTTTTGACCCTGGGCTTTGTCCTGTTGCTGGCCCTGGGGCTGACCCTGGCCGGGGCGGGAAGTGTGCAAGCTCAGGGCCGCAGCGGCTATGAGTACACAGTTCAGCCGGGGGATTCGTGGCCGGCCCTGGCGCGTATGGTGGGGCTGAGTGTGGCGGATCTGCAAAGCGCCAACCCCCAGGCCGTGCGGCCCAACGGCTGGGTGACCATCGGGGAGAAGATCTTCGTCCCCACTGCGCCGGATGCCCAAGGGGTGATCCATGTGGTCCAATATGCGGAATCCTGGGGCAGCATTTCTCTGCAATATGGGGTGAAGGTGCGTCTGCTCCAGGGGGCCAACCCCAAATTGATGCGGGCCAACCAAGTCCTCTATCGGGAGGAGCAGGTTTTTGTGCCGCCGGCCGCCAACATGGCCGGGTTGACCCAGGCGGTCCAGCCCGCCGCCCCCACCGCCCCCACCGCACCCGCCGCCGTCTTCCCCCTGGTTCCCGTCACCGCCACCCCCTCCCCGGAGAGCGTGGCGGTTGTGGAGCCGACGGCCACCCCTATCCCAGAGCTTGTCCCTGTCACTGAGGCTGTCGTACTTACGCAGACCGCCGTTTTAACCGAAACCGTGGTGGTCACCGGAACCGTGGCGCCGATGGTTGAGGTGGATGCCCTGACGGATCCGCTCAACCTCTGCCCGGCGGATTTTGCCAAGTTGCCCGCCTTCATGGAAGCGGTGTTGCAGGCCGCGGCCAACGACCCGGTCATCCTGCGGGAACGGCTGGAAAGTTGCGGCCAATTGACCGGCGGGGAATTTTTGGTGCAGGATCTCACCGGTGATGGGGTGGATGATCTGTTGGTGCAATATGTGGACCCCAAGGGCGAGGCTGCCTATGCCGTGGGGGATCTGATTCTCTTTGCGGGCAGCGAGACGGGCTTTGTGGAGAGCTTCCGGGCCAAGGCGGCCGGGCGGGTGGAGTTGTTGGCTACCGGCGACATCAACCAAGATAGTCTGCCGGATCTGGCTTGGATGGAGACGAACTGCGGGGCCAGCACCTGCTTTGGCACGGTCAATGTGCGCAGTTGGGACGGCACGGTCTGGCAAGATTGGACCGCGGGCACGGTCACAATGGCCAATGCGGAGGTGATTCTGCTCGGAGCGGGGGCGGGGGACCAGGGCAAGGCGCTGGTGCTGGTGGGCGGCGAATATGGCAGCGCCGGGGCCGGTCCTCAGCGTCAACGCACGGAGACATGGACCAGTCTTGATGGCGCGCCCTATGCCCTGGCGAACACCGAGTATGGGCCAAGCGACTGTCTCTACTTTGCGGTGATCGATGCCAACGCTGCTTTTTTGGATGAATTGTCCGATCTGGTTGCGTCAACCAGCCAGGGGGCCGAAGAACCCGTCAGCCCCATCACACCCGAACTCTATTCAATGGCCGCCAGTGAGGACAACCTGGCAGCCTGTGGCAGCCGCGAGAACGAAGTGGATGAATTACAAGCCTTCGCCATCTTCCGGCTGGCGGTCTTTGCTGGCTATAGCGGCGATACAGAGGCGATCCCACCGGTGCTTGGCGTCCTGTCCGCAGACTACCCCGGCACTGTCTATGACCGCTTGGGCCAGTTCTGGCACACGGCCTATATGGCGGCGGGCAACGATGCGGCCAAGGCCTGTCAGGCGGCCACGGTCTTTGCCCAAGAGAACCCGGAAAGCTGGCAGATCCTGGCCGATTTTGGCTATGCCAACCCCAGCTTCGCCGCCAAGGATGTCTGCCCGGTTGTGGTGCCCACCTTGTCCAGTACCACCTTTGTCCCCGTGGTGGGGGCGGCGGTGAGCGCGCCTGTCACCGACACGTCGGCTGTTACCGACACGGCGGCTGTCACCGTCACAGAAGTGGTGACGGCCAGCCAAATCAGCCCGGAAACTAGCGCGGCTGCCATCACCGAAACCGTCACCATCACCGTCAGCGATGAGTCCGCTCCCGCCGTCATCGACGTCCAGGCCACGGCCCAGCCTGCCCCGGAAGCCCCGGCCACCCCCACCCCCCTTGGCGCAGCGGCCCCGATCACCGCATCGGTCCCGGTCACCAAGACCACGTCTGCCCCAACGGTAGCTCCAACGGTAGCTCCAACGGTAGCCGCCCTGCAACCCAGCGCCGATCAGCCAACCTGTCCCACGGCTTTGGAGGCCTATGCCGACGCCACAACCGAGGCCTTGACCCTCTTTGAAGGCGACCCGCTGATCTTGGAGACATGGCTACGTCTATGCAATGCCCTGGACAACGACCGGGGGGCTGTGCTGCTTCAGGATCTCAACAACGACCAGATCGATGATTTTGTGGTGATGCCCGTTGTGGTCAGCAATGCGGGCTATGGTCCCGGCGGTGCCGAGGGGTTGGTGCTGGTCTATTATGGCAACCTGGATGGCACCTATACCCTGGCGGTCGAGTCCGATACCAGTGGCTTGCCCATCCCCCTGGCCCTGGACGACATCAACGCCGATGGGCTGTTGGACTTGGCTTGGACCGTGGAAAGTTGTGGTGTTTCCTGCCTGACCCAGGTGCAGATCTTGAGTTGGAATGGAGAGGCCTATACCACGGGGATCGAATCAGGGGCGATTATGTTCGAGAGTCAGGTGCGGCTGGAATCCGTGCCACCAAACGCACCCGGTCAAGGTCAGCAACTGGTGATGGTGGGGGGGACCAACGGCACGCCCAGGGGCGGTCTGGACATACCCCACACGGAAGTATGGCAGAGCGTGGACGGTGCGCCCTATGGCCGGATTAGTTGGACCTATGACCGGGAGAACAGGCTTAGTAACTGTCTGGGGTTGCGTTTGGTCGAGGCGGATGTGGCTTTGCAGGCCTCCCCGCTGATCGGCTATGAACCGGCGATTCAGATCTATCAGCAGACCCTGGCGGATGATTCGCTGGCCGCGTGCAGCACCGTGGGCACGGCGGAGGCGGACGAACTCGCTCTGCTGCGGGGGCTGGCGGCGCTCCGGCTGGCCCAGACCCTCACCTTGAATGGGGAAGCCGATACAGCTGGCGCTATGCTGGCCGACTTCGCCGTAAGCGAGCCAGACTCCCCCTATCTGGCCTTGGCAAAAACATGGCTGGACAGCTACGCCGCTGACGGTGATGTCACCGCCGCCTGCAAACCCGTCACCGAAAAATTGACCAAAAACAAGCTCCTCTGGCAGATCACCGACAACTTCGGCAACAACCACCCCCCCCTGGCCGCGGGGCAGATCTGTTACGTACCGCCCGTGGAGTGAGCGGGTGAGCGGGTGAAGGGGTGAAGGGGAGACAAGGAGAGGGGGAGACAAGGAGACCGGGAGAGCAACACTGCTCCTTGTCTCCTTGTCTCCTTGTCTCCTTGTCTTTTTACAGGCTCGTCACCACCGGCGTCCCGGCTTGCATGGCTTCCAGGAGCATCATGCCGAAGCCTTCGTACTGGCTGGGGAAGAGGTAGCCCAGGGAGAGGGCGTAGAGGGTGGGCTTGTCGGCCTCGTCCACCCAGCCGGTGAAGATGATACTGTCCGCCAGCCCCAGTCCACCGGCCAAAGGTCGGGGGTCTGGGGCGAACTGTGTGGAGCGATGGGGCAGTTTGCCCGCGATCACCAGCTTCACGCTGGGATCTCCGCCTTTTTCCAGAAAGCGCTTGTAGGCAAGAAGCAGCATGACCACATTTTTGCGTACGTCGAAGCCTCCCAAATAAAGGAAATAGCGGGCGGGCAGGCCATATTTGGCGCTTATTTTCTCGGCATCAACGGCACTGTGGGCCGTGTGTCCCTCTTGGTTGGGGCCGTGATGCACGGGGGTGATGCGTTGGGCCGGGATGCCCAAATGTTCGGTGATGTCCCTGGCGCTGGCCTGGCTGACGGTCAGCACCCGATCTGCCCGGCGGGCGGTGGCGCTGACCAGCCGGGTATAGAGCCGGTTGAGCCATCCGCCCCGGTAGGCGGGCAGCAGCAGGGGGATCAGATCGTGGATGGTGACCACCGTGGGCATAGGCTGCCACCAGGGCGCGGCCCAATAGGGCACCCACAGCACGTCCGCCCTCAACCGTCGGGCCAGGCGGGGGATGGTGATCTGCTCCCACCACACCTTAGCCAGGCTGGCCGGCAGCCGGGGCAGGGGGATTGATTGAAAAGTCAGATTTGGGTGGATGGGGGCGGGGAGCGGTGTGTCTTCGGGCAGCAGAACGGTCCACTTGGCCTGGGGGGCAACGGGGGGCAGGTGGGCCAGCAGATGGTCCGTGTATTGGCCGCTGCCCGCATGGGAACGGCCCACAAACCAGCCGTTGACCACGCCATGCAGGGCCTGGGCTGGCGAACCTGATGGGTTGAAGGTGGTTGGGTGATCATTCATGAGGGCATGATAGCACGATCAAAAGTTTACCCCCAAAAGCCCCGTCACGATCTGAAGCACAATCAACAGCAACACGCTCCACGCCATCAGCTCTGGGGCCCGGGATTTTGACTTTGTCTCCGGCTTGACCCCGGCTTGCTCCAAGGCCCGGATCACCCGACGGTTGGCCCACAACTCCAAACGCAAACGCACCATCTGCACCGCCAGCAGGGTGATGACGGCCAGGGCCAGGAGCAGAATCAGGGGTAGAGTGGATTGGAAAAGAGCCATTGGGCATCTCCCATTGGGTTAGTGTCTAATTTACACATTCTGATGGAAAGTGTATCATATACACAAACCTATGTCAATCCCCAATTTCAACCCAACTTACTCCACCCCCAACCGATAGACAATGCCTTTGACCAGATCGGTCACGTACAACTCCCCGGCCTCATCTTCGCCAAAGGAGCTGATCGTGCCTTGGCTCTTGGCCAACAAACTGTTTTGCCAGCCCCCGATCGCTGATGCCGCCGGATAGATGGCCCAGATATTGCCGCTGCAATAGTCGCTGTAAAAATAGACCCCGCCCAAGATCGGAACCTGCTGACCCCGATAGACGTAGCCCCCGGTCACAGAACAGCCGTCGGCCCCGTGCTGATAGTCGGTGACGGGGATCTCCAGCCCAGTTGGGTCACAAAGGGCGCTGTCGGGGAAGCAGTGGGTGGCTTCCATGATGGGCCAGCCAAAATTGAGACCGCCGGGGCTGTTCGCGGCCACAAAGTGGATCTCCTCGAATATGTTTTGCCCCACATCCCCGATCCACAGATCCCCGGTCAGGCGGTCGAAGCTATAACGCCAGGGGTTGCGCAACCCCACGGCCCATACTTCGTCCCGCACATCCTGTCCGTTCCACGGGGTGGCGATCCACGGATTGTCATCGGGGATGGCATAGCTACCGGGGAGGCTGGTCACATCCAGGCGCAACATTTTGCCCAGGAGGGTGGCTGGGTTTTGGCCGTTGGCATAGCGGTCGTTGGCCGCGCCGCCATCCCCCGTGCCCATGTACAACATGCCATCCGGCCCAAAGGCCACCATGCCGCCGTTGTGGTTGCCCGCCGGCTGGTCGATGGTCAACAGCACCTGTTCGCTATCCGGGTCGGACTGGCTGGCATCGTCCGCCGAGATGGTGAAGCGGGAGAGGGTGGTGTCTCCCCGGCCGGCGGTGTAGTTGACCCAGAACGCACCGCTCTCCCCAAAGGCGGGGTCAAAGGCCAGGCCCAACAGCCCCTGCTCCTGGCCAGCGTCCGTCACCCGATCCCGAATGTCCAAAAAGGGGGTCGCCCCGGTCTGGCCATCGGCATAGACCCAGATCAGCCCCCGGCGTTCCACCACAAAGAGACGGTTGGAGCCATCCCCGGCATGGGTGACAAAGACGGGCTGGGTCAGGCCGGTGATGAAGGGGGTGAGGGTGAGGTGAACGGTTTCCGGCTGGAAGGAGGGGAAGGGTGGCTGTTCGGGGATCGGTTCCCGGGTGGGCAGGGGGGTGGCTTCAACGTGTGTTGTGGCCTGTGGGGGCGTGATCTCCACCAGGGGCTGGGGCGTGTCTGGCTGGCCGGAAGCCATGCAGCCAGCTATCAGCAGGGTCAAAATCAAGCCGACGAGCAGCAGTAGCAGGCGACGGGGAATGTATCGGTCGAAGATGGGCGAAGGGTTCATGGGTTGTCCTTGTCATAAGCGGTATGGATGATCCTGCAATCGCTGGCGAGGGTTGATGAAGAGGCGACGGGTACCTTCGCTAGTATACCAAATCTGACGCATGTCCATCAATGCCGGTGATGGGCCATTCTGGATGCAGCAGGAGAAGCTGTGGCCAGCTTGCCGGTTAGCCTGAGAATCATTGCGTAAATGAAGACAAGTTTGACCGCGACGCCTGCACCCTGTACACTGACATGCAGTGTGTCTGGCATCGCGTGTTCATCTCTCTATGTCGGCTTTCTGTATCGGCTCTCTGTATCGATAACATTACGAAAGGGTGGCTTTGTGGAACATTTGGAAATGCTCGCTATTTCCGGGGTCTTGGCCCTGGGTATTTTTTGTCAATGGGCGGCTTGGCGGCTGAAGCTGCCGGCCATCTTGCCCCTCCTGGCCGCTGGATTCACGGTTGGTCCCTTGCTTGGCTGGCTGCATCCCCAAGAGATCCTGGGGGATTTCTTCTTTCCCATGGTCTCCCTGCTGGTGGCGATCATCCTCTTTGAGGGTGCCCTGACCCTGGAATGGGGTGATGTGCGCCATGTGGCGAGTACTGTGCGCAACCTGATGACCGTGGGGGCTGCGGTCACTTTGGTGGGCGGCGCGGCCGCGGCCCACTTTATCCTGGGCTTGGGCTGGGAGATCGCCATTCTTTTCGGGGCGCTGATCGTCGTCACCGGCCCCACGGTGATCGCCCCGCTTCTGCGCAACGTGCGCCCCACGGCCAAGATCGCCTCCATCCTGCGCTGGGAAGGCATCCTCATCGATCCCCTGGGGGCCTTGCTGGCCGTGCTGATCTTCGACTTCATCGTCTCCGAAGGCGCGCCCGGCGAGTTGAGGGCCAGCGCCCTGGTCGGTTTTTTGACCATCGTGGCCGTCGGCACGGGCATGGGATTGCTGGGCGGCCTGGTGGTGGCCCAAATGATCAAACGCTACTGGGTGCCCGACTATCTGCGGGATGTGGTGGTGCTGGCCTTGGTGACCCTGGTCTTCGCCGCCTCGGACGCCATGCAGACCGAATCCGGCCTGTTGGCTGTGACGGTCATGGGCATCTTCTTGGCCAACAGCAACCTGCATCAACTGCGGGAGGTCTGGTATTTTAAGGAAAAATTGAGCGTCATCTTTATTTCCGTGCTTTTTATCATCTTGGCGGCCAATATTGGGCTGGACCAGTTGGCGCTTTTGGATTGGCGCAGCCTGGTTCTGCTGGTTGTGGTACTCTTTGTCCTGCGCCCGGTGGGGATACAACTCAGCGCCCTGGGCAGTGATCTGACTCGCAACGAGCGCACCTTTCTCTCGTGGATCGCCCCCCGGGGCATTGTGGCGGCAGCGGTTTCCTCCCTCTTCGCCTTCCGGCTGAAAGAGATCGGTTTCCCCGGTGCCGAGGTGCTGGAACCCCTGGTCTTCATGGTGATCGTGGGTACCGTGGTGCTGCAAGGGCTGACGGCCAAACCCTTCGCCCGCTTCCTGGGTGTGGCCGAGGCGGAACCCCAGGGCTTCTTGATCGTGAGCGCCAATCGCTTTGCCATCCTGCTGGCCGAGGCGTTGACCAAAGCCGGTTTTGTGGTGCGCATGGTGGATCTGAACCGACGCAACGTGCGTCTGGCCTGCATGGCCGGGCTGGAGGCCCACGAGGGCAACATCCTCTCCGAGTTTGTGGAGTCCGAACTGGACATGTCCGGGATCGGGCGCATGTTCGCCCTGACCAGCAATGACGAGGCTAACTCTTTGGCCTGTCTGCAACTGCGAGAGGAGTTCGGGTCGCCCGAGGTCTACCAATTGCCCCCCAAACAGGCTGACGCCGGAGAGACCCAGGCCCAGCGTCCTGGCACCCTGGGCCGGCTGCTCTTCAGCCAGGAGGCGACCCATGACTTGATCTTGGACATGGTAGAGAAAGGGGCGGTGGTCAAACGCACGTCGATCACACCCCAGTTCACATACAGCGAGTTTATCCAACAAAGTCAGGGCCGCTTTGTGCCCCTCCTGGCCTATCTGGACAAAAATGTGATCGTCGCCACCACGGATCAATCGTTTATCCCCGCTCCCGGCTGGACCTTGGTCAGCCTGGTCCTCGAAACGACAACTCAGGAAGAATGAGACAATTCGTGTCGTTCGTGTCATTCGTAAAATTCGTGGTTTTGCAATGAATCCAAAATCCAAAATCGAGAATCCGCATGGGCATGTTACGCGCAGGACTGGAAGCCGAAGAGTATGACCGCGAATATGACACCCCGGAGCTGATCCGGCGCATCGGCCACTATTTCGCCCCGTGGCGGAAACGGCTGGTGACGGTGATCGGCGCGGTCAGCCTGCTCTCTATCATCGGCGCGGTCAGCCCCATCCTGGTCTCCACGGGCGTGGGCATGTTGGACTCTCTGCGGGTGGGCGGGGATGCGGCGGTGGAGCAATTGGTCGTGCTGCTGGTGGCGGCGGTGCTGCTCTTGGGGGTGGGCCAATGGGCGGTCAACTGGCTGCAACGACGGCTCACGGCCATGCTGGTGGCGGATGTGGTGCTGGCCATGCGCGTGGATGCCTTTGCCGCGGCCATGAACCACGATCTCAGCTTCTATGACAAATATCAATCCGGGCGCATCGTCAGCCGCATCACCAGCGACACGGACGAATTTGGCCGGGTCTCCACCCTGATCACCGAACTGGTCAGCCAACTGCTGCTGGTGGTGATTTTATTGGTGGTGCTGTTCAACATCAACGTGCGTCTGGCCTTCCTGGTCCTGATCCTGGCCCCCGTGGCCTATTGGATCGCCACCAGCTTCCGGGAAGTGGCCCGCCGGGTCACCCGCCAGAGCCAGCGGGTGATCGCCGAGGTCAACACCAGCATCCAGGAAGCCGTCACCGGCATCAGCGTCACCAAAAACTTCCGCCGGGAACAGTCGGTCTACGACGACTTTCTGGGGGTCAACGCCCAAAGCTACCAGATCAACGTGCAGAAGGGGCTGGTCCTCTCCATGCTCTTCCCCACCCTCAACTTCTTCAGCGGCCTGGGGGTGGCCATCTTGCTCTATTATGGCGGACGCAGCGTCACCACCTCGGTGATCGGAGCAGGCTCCTGGTATCTTTTTATGAGCAGTGTGGATCGCTTCTGGTTTCCCATGATCAATTTGGCGGCTTTTTGGAGCCAATTCCAAGCCGGCCTCAGCGCCACGGAGCGCATCTTCGCCCTGATCGATGCTACCCCCAACGTGCGCCAGACCGATCATCTGCCCGTCACCCGGCTGCGGGGCGAAATTGAGTTTGACCAAGTGGGCTTCCGCTACAGCGGGGAAAAAGAGTGGGTGCTAGAGGAGTTCAGCCTGCATATTCGGGCTGGGGAGAGTATCGCCCTGGTCGGCCATACGGGCGCGGGCAAGTCCAGTATTGCCAAGCTGGTGACCCGTTTCTACGAATTTCAGGAAGGCGACGTGCGCATTGACGGCCAGGACATCCGCAGCCTGGATCTGGAGAGCTATCGACGCAATCTGGGCATTGTCAGCCAAGTGCCCTTCCTCTTTTCCGGCACAGTGGCGGACAACATCCGCTATGCCACGCCGGATCTCAGCGATACCGACCTGGCCCGCATCGCCAGCCAAATTGGTCGGGGCGACTGGCTGGAGACCCTCCCCGACGGTCTGCAAACCGACGTGGGCGAGCGAGGTGCCCGCCTGAGCATGGGCCAACGCCAGTTAGTCGTCCTCTCCCGCATGTTGGCCCAGAACCCCGGCATCTTCGTCCTGGACGAAGCCACGGCCAGCATTGACCCCTTCACCGAGGCCCAGATCCAATCTGCCCTGGATCTGCTCCTGCACGGACGCACCTCCATCGTCATCGCCCACCGCCTCTCCACGGTCAAAGCCGCCGACCGCATCATCGTCCTGGACCAAGGCCGCATCATCGAAGAGGGCAACCACGATCAACTCATGGCCCAAGGCGGCCACTACGCAGAGTTGTACAACACCTATTTCCGGCACCAGAGTTTGGAGTTTATTAATACGCGGCGGATGGATGTGGAGGCGGCGGTGGCTTGACTGGCACAAACAAAAAGCGCCGACCTACTCAGGTCGGCGCTTTTTGTTTGTGCCTTCACCCTTTCCCCCGCTCACCCCTTCAACCCAAACCCCATCTCTTTCAACGCCTTGCGGAAGGCGGTCTTCTTGCTTTCGAGGATCAGCAGGGTGCGGCTGTCCAGCGCCCGGGCCAGCTTCCCCGCCACCGGGTCGTCCAGGATGGCCTGGGCCAGTTCATCAGAGCGCACCTGCACGGTGAACATGCGGCTCTTTTCCTGCACGGCGGTGCTGTCGGCCTCGGTCTGGTCCAGGAAGGCTTCCACCGCGGCGGGCAGGGGACCGTTGTTGCGCTGGGCCAGGAAACCCCGCTGCATGGAGAGATCCGCCTCGCTCTCCAGAATGGTCAATAGCTTCTGCTTGGAGAGCCGATAGCGGGTGATGCCCCCCTTGGCCTCGGCTGTGCTGTCGCTCATGGGGTCCATCTGGGCGTGGTGGACCGGGGAGAGGCCGCCAGGGGCCAGCACCCGCACCACGCCGTCGTTGTCGATCTCGAAGAGGGCAGCGTCCAGGGGACGGGCGGGGGCGAAGTCGCCGGATTGGCCGAAAAGATAGGCTCCAAGCGGGTTGATGCGAAAATAGAGCAACCCGTCGTAGTCGCTGTAGGTTGATTCGTCGTAGTTGTAGGTCTCGGCGGGGAAGACGTCATCGGCCTCTGGCGCGTAGATAATGTCCAAAGCCCCGATGCTGGCCAAGGTCTCCCACAGGATCACGTTGATGTTAAGCCCCGTGGTGATCTTCCAGGCGCTGTCCTCTTCCGCCCAATCCTCGTACCAACCGTCCCGGCCATAACGATAGCCCGCGTAGATCTTGTCCAGCCCGCCTTCCTCCACCTCAAAATCGAAGTGCCAGACCTTCACGGCCCGGTAAAAGTCGGGGATGCTGATCCATTCGCCCACGGGACACCAGGAGAGGGCCTCCACCACCTTTTCCCGGCGCATGGCTGGATCGGTCAGATCAATGCCCTTGGCCCGCAGCCCGCGCAGGGCACCGATGCGGGTCAGTTCGTCGAAGAGGCCATTGTGGGTCCAGGTTTCCAGTGCCTCCAAGAGCAGGGCCGGATCCTCCGTGGCCAGATAGCTTTGGCCCTCGGTGGTCAAATTTCCTTCCTTGTCGAGCAATCCTGCCTGGGCGGCAAAGGTGTTGAGGCCGAAGAGGCAAATGCTCTCGTCGATCTTCTTGATTTCCCGATTGCTGCCGTCTTTGTTGATAAATTCAGCGGCGAATTCCCCCTCCTGCAACTGGCCCAGGATGGTCTCGACCCCCTTGGGGGTGAGCCGGCCGTTGGTTTTGCTGAATTTGAGCGCGCCCTGGGCCGCCAAGGAGAGGAAGAGCAGCAGATCGTGGCGGCCCGCTTCCTGGCGCAGGGCCACCGTCTGGGGGATCGGATGCTGACGGCTGTCCACTTCCTCCGCCGGGATCTCCTGGCTGCCCGTGAGCTGAAAACGCTCCGGCTCTGGCACCAGATCGGCCAGGTTGACCATGATCTGCGGCGGAAGGGTCTCGCCGTGGATGAAGAGATCCACGACGATGAGATTTCGTTCCCAACTCCACTTGTGCTTGGGTCGTTCCGGTAAACTGCCATATTGGGCCACAAAGGCATCTTCGTTAAAGTGGCCATCGTTGTGATAGGCGACCGCCACGGCCTTGCGGGAAAGATCGTCCATCTCTCGCCACAGCCGGGCGATCTCCTGACGGCTGCTCAAGGTGCGAATCAGGAAATCCACCCGGTCCGCCTTGCGTGGGGCACTCTTGCCCCCGCCGCACAGGGCCATATATTTGGTCAGTTGGTCCACGGTCATGTTGGAAAAACGTTCGAGTAGAAACATGGGGTGTCCTTTGAGTATTGTCTCGTTCCCACGCTCCGCGTGGGAATGCAAACGGACGCTCTGCGTCCCGTGGCGCAGAGCGCCGAAAACCGTTCCCACGCGGAGCGTGGGAACGAGCCTGAGCCTATGCTTCGTCTCTC
>JAGNDO010000001.1:145000-171339 GCA_018003515.1 Caldilineaceae bacterium | reverse complement strand
GGTCTGTCGGTCTCGTTCCCACGCTCCGCGTGGGAATGCAAACGGACGCTCTGCGTCCCGTGGCGCAGAGCGCCGAAAACCGTTCCCACGCGGAGCGTGGGAACGAGCCTGAGCCTATGCTTCGTCTCTCGGTCTGTCGGTCTCGTTCCCACGCTCCGCGTGGGAATGCAAACGGACGCTCTGCGTCCCGTGGCGCAGAGCGCCGAAAACCGTTCCCACGCGGAGCGTGGGAACGAGCCTGAGCCTATGCTTCGTCTGTCGGTTCGCCGTTTTCCTGCCCTTGGAACGCGGTCTCCAATGCCTTCCGGCTGGCCGCGGCGTAGTGGGGGGCCAGCTTGGCCTCCAGATTCCCCTCCAAAAAGCCGGGATCTCCCAGACGGCGCAGGATGGGCATGGGGGTGGCGGCTTCCTTCATGGTGAGGGGGAAATGCTCAAGCGATGCCCCCATCTCCCAGAAGTGGTCCAAATTGTCGGCCAGGGGCGGAGCGGCGGGAAAGGGGGAAACCTCATAGTCCACGCCGGACTCGGCCAGGGTCACCGCGGCGTCCGTGCGTTTGGCCCGCAGGGCGGCGAAGATCTGCTCCTGATCCCGACCGCGCAGGCGGAAGAGCAGGAAGGGGTCTTCGTCAAATTGCTCGCCCAAAATGTAGTGGGCGGCGGCCACATGCTTGCACGGGTTGGCCCAATCCGGGCAGGAGCAGTCCGTGACCAGGGCCGCCGTGGTGTCTGGGAAGAGGCTGACCTTGGCCGCGGCAAAGGCTTCCTCGATCTCCTGGGGCATCTCCCCGGCCAGAAGCTGGGCGGTGAAGATGGCTCGCTCGGCCAGGGCATCCACCACGGCGTCCCACTGGGCGGGGGTGAGGGCTTCCATGCGGATGCTGATCTTGTACGGCGTGCTGCGAGAGCCTTGCACCTTGGCCTCGATGGCCCCTTTTTTCTCGACAATGGAGAGTACCTGGCCTTGGCGGGCATAGGTGCGGCCCCGGCGCAGACGCCCGGAATCGGTGATGCGCTCCAAGGCCGCAATCCAGCGCAAGGCCCACCAGTTTTCGGCAAACTCCCCTCGTTTGTTGCGGGCCTTGATGCCCTTGTCTGTGCTGATGCGCTTGGGCGGCTTGTCATAATACCAGCTCATGCCAAAGCCTCCCGATGCAGATGGACCAGATTCCGCAGGTCGTTCGTGGACATTTCGGTCAGCCAATTTTCGCCGCCGCCCACAATGGTCTGGGCCAAAGCCTTTTTCTGTTCGATCATGGCGTCGATCTTCTCCTCCAAGGTGCCCACGCACACGAACTTATGGACCTGCACATTCTGCTTTTGGCCGATGCGGAAGGCCCGGTCTGTGGCCTGATCCTCCACCGCCGGGTTCCACCAACGGTCAAAGTGGAAGACATGGTTGGCCCGGGTCAGGTTCAGCCCAGTGCCCCCGGCCTTGAGGGAGAGGACGAAGATGGCCGGGCCGCCGGTTTCTTCTTGGAAGCGGTCCACCATCTCCTGGCGTTTGATCGCCGGGGTGCCGCCGTGCAAAAAGAGCACGGGCCGGCCAAAGCGCTGTTGCAGATGGCTCTGCAAATAGCCCCCCATTTCGGAAAACTGGGAGAAGATCAGCGCCCGATCTCCGGCGTCCAGTAGCTCTTCCAACAATTCTTCCAACCGTTCCAGTTTGCCGGAGCGTTTGGCCCCATCCGCAATGGCGGTGACGGTGGAGCCGTCCCCCACTTGGTGCAGGAATTGGGCCGGGTGGTTGCAGATCTGCTTGAGCTTCATGAGCATGGAGAAGACCATGCCCTTGCGCTGCATGTCGTCCGCGCTCTCCTCGATGGCCCGCAGGGCGTCCTCCACCACGGCTTGGTAGAGGGTGGCCTGCTCGGCGGAGAGATAGCAATACTCCTTCATCTCCTGCTTTTCGGGCAGATCCGTGATCACCGTGGGGTCGGTCTTGACCCGGCGCAGGATGAAGGGGGAGATCAGGCGGCGCAGACGGTGGGCCGCGGCCTCGTCGTCATAGCGCTCGATGGGCAGGGCGAACTGTTTGCGGAAACCCTGGCGGCTGCCCAAAAAGCCAGGGTTGAGGAAGTGCATGATGGACCACAGCTCGCTCAGGCGGTTCTCCACGGGCGTGCCGGTCAGGGCCAGACGGAAGCCGGCCGGCAGCTTGCGGATCATACGGGCCTGCTTGGTTTCCGGGTTTTTGATATTCTGGGCCTCGTCCAAAATCACGCCGAACCAGGGGATCTGGCCCAAAGTCTCCCCGTCTCGCCGGGCCAGGGCGTAGCTGGTGGCCACGATGTCGTGGGCGCGGGCCTCGGCCAGGAACGCCTCGTCTCGCAGGCGGTCCGGCCCCTGGTGGACCATGACCCGCAGCCCCGGCGTAAAGCGGGCGGCTTCCTTGGCCCAGTTGACCACGACCGATGTGGGGGCGATGAGCAAACTTGGGCCGGGCAGGGCACCCTCTTGCTCTTTGATGCGCTGCAACACGGCCAGGGTTTGGATAGTCTTGCCCAGTCCCATGTCGTCGGCCAAACAGACCCCAATCCCATAGCGGCGCTGAAAATCCAGCCACGAAAAGCCATAACTCTGGTAGGGGCGCAGGGTGGCGTTCAGCCCATCTGGGGGCGGCAAGACGGTCAGGGCCTCGCTGCCGGTGAAGCGTGCCATCCAGTCGTGGAGCCAGCCCTCGGTCTCCACGCTCTCCACGTCCAAACCGTCAACGGTCGCCTCATCCAAAGCCAGGGCCGCCGCGCCCAACAGACCGATCTCGGCCCCTTCTTCTTGCTTTTCCCAAAAACGAATAGCCGCCTCGATCTGCTCCGAGTCCAACTGCACCCATTGGCCCCGAATTTGCACCAGGGGAGATTTGAGCGCCACCAACGCCTCAAACTCTTCCCGGCTCATGGACTCGCCGCCCACGGAGATCTCCCAGCGATAGCGCACCAGATTTTCCATGGTGACCAGGCCCTTGCCCACGCCGTCGCTGTCTCCGCCGGAGGTACTCCCCTGCATCTTCAGGCGCACGCCCAGACGGGTGCCCGGCTTGTTCCACCACGGGGGGACGAGGACGCCGAAGCCGCTCTCTTCCAGCAAGGGGGCGGTCTGGCGCATGAAGGCGTAGGCCTCGGCGTCGGTGAGGGGGGCGGTCTGGGGGTTTTTGCCCTGGAGGGTGGCGCGCACGGGGTCGCTGTGGCGAGCCACAAAACCCAGGCCGCCCAGAAGCAACTCCTGGGGGCTGTCCAGCCGCCGGTCGGATTGGGACGACTGGCCCAGGGCGGAGAGCAGGTTGCCCCGACTGCGCCACACCTGGGCGGCTTCGATCAGCAGACTGGGGTCGTCCCTGGCTTGGAGCAGGAAATGGAGGGTCCAGCCCTGGCCGCCTTCGCCCTGGCTGGGGGCTTCCAGGCGCAGGGCCACGCGGAAATAGCGGTCCCCGGCCACGTGCAGATTGCGCAGCCAGGCGTTGTATCCGGAGAGGATGCGAGGGATTTGGCCAGTGGTCAGATTGACCTTGGCGTCGTCTCGTACCAGGGCAGCGGGCCAGTCCGCCGGGCCGCTGGCGGCGACGGTGATGGATGAGGCTTCCCGCCAGCGGTTGGCCGGGAAGACCATGGTTGAGCCTTGGGTGGGCGCATCCTCATCCCGCCAGCGGCGCATCAGCCCATCCACCAGCCCGGCCAGGAAGGTGTCGAGCAGAAAATGGGGCGGCAGATCGGTCACCGGATCGGACTTTTTGTCGCCCTCTGTCACCCCGGCGCGGCAGAGGGGCGGCATGGCCTCCCGCAGTCGGGCCAGGCGCGGCCCATCCTTGGGGCTGTCCAGCACGGGCGACCAGCGGGCGTAGAGGGCGGTCCCCCGCTCGTCCGCCACCAGACCGGGCAGCACCTTTTGCTGCACAATGCTCTCCAAGGCCAGCCGGGAGGCCACCGCCCAATAGCGCAGATCGTCGCCGATACCCATGTTCTGGGGCAGATGGTCGGCGGCGGGCAGATTGAGCAGGAAATAGAAGGCGTCCACCGGGCTGAGGGCCAGGGCGGGGACGCTCCACGTTTGCAGGGAGAGGGGGCCGTCGTCCGTTGGGCGCTCGTAGAGCAGGCGGGGGGAGGGCTGGGGCATCTGCTTGCCCGAAGGCAGGCGCAGGGTCAGGATCTCGCCGATGAGGGGCAGGTCCAGCCCGGTCAGCTTGGCCACCCGCCCCCGCAGCCCGGCCTCGTCCCCGGCAAAGGGGTGGGGATGTAGCTTGCGCCGCCGGTCAATCTTGGCCGGCTCGGCCACCGCGTCCGAGGATTCGGACCAGATCAGGAAGCGGCCAAGCTGTTCGGGTAATACGGGAGGTTGCCAGTGGGCGTGGATGATATTCATAGGGGAAAGTGTACCGAGTGTGGGGAGTTTCGTCCAATTTGGGGAGGTGGGAATGTACTCCCACCAAAAACTATTTAACCGCTGGGAGCGCAGAGTGAATTGCTCGCTTTGTTTGGTGCGGAAAGTGCCGGGGACGTTGGCCGGTCTCTTCCGTTCCCGATGGGAATGTGTCAACCGGCCCAAGACCTGTTAAAATTCCGCAGTCCCCTTCTCGTTCCCACGCTCTGCGTGGGAATGCCAACGGGCGCTCTGCGCCCCGTACGGCGCAGAGCGCCGATTTACCACTCCCACGCGGAGCGTGGGAGCGAGCAGTGTTTACCGAAAGTGTGAACTACCTATGCCAAATCCAATTTCCGCTCCCCGCCTCCTCTTGACCAGCCTTCTATTGATCCTGCTCCTCTCCGCCTGCGGGAGCGAGCCGGAGCCGACGCCGACGCCCACCCGCGCCCCATTTCCCACCTTCACGCCCACGGTGATGGTGGAGAGCCAGGCGGCGACGGCGACACCTGTTGCGCCCACTGCGACGGCGACCGTGGCCAGTGTGGCCGAGGTGCCCACCCCCGCGCCCACCTCGCCCCCTGCCCCTGCGCCCCTCGCCCCCCAACTCACCGTGGACGGGGATGGGGTCAACATCCGCAGCGGGCCGGACACGGCCTATGAGATCGTTGGCACGGGGAACACGGGCCAGACTTTTCCCGTGACCGGGCGCACGGCCGCGGGGGATTGGTGGCAGATTTGCTGTTTTGCCGGGGAGCCGGGTTGGATCTTTGCGGCGTTGACCACGGGGCAGGATGTGGAGGGCGTGGCCGTCGTGGACATCCCGACCCTGCCGCCTACGCCCACCCCAGCCCCCGTGGCCGTGGCCCCCACGGCCGTGCCGGCGGCAAACTCCGCCCAGCCCCCGGATCCGACGGCGTCCAGCGCTGGCTTCTTTGATCCAAATGCGGTCTATCAGATCACGAAATTCCGGGTGTTGGGCCTGGGCGAAAACAACGGTGGCACGCGCAGCAGCACCTCGTTGCATTATATTTTGGTCACGGTCTTGGACGCCGGGGGCAACCCCATGGACGGCGTCACTGTGCGCAATTTGGTGGGGGACAAGCTCGATGTCACCACGGGCAGCAAGGGGCCGGGCAGCGCGGAGATCACCATGTTTTGGGAGCCGTACAAGCTGACCGTGGTCGGGGAGTCCAGCCAGGTCTCCAACCAGATGGGGCTGGCCTTCCCCCACCTGCCCGACATTGTGGGCAAACTGGGCGGGTTTGACTACGAATACGCCGTCTGCCCCACCATCGACGTCAAATGCGACTGGCCCATCCAGGCCGTGCATTTTTCGTATGAAATTACCTTTCAGAAGGTCAAGTGACCCACATGAGCCAGAACCCTATCGCACCAGCCGTCACCCCTGCTGTGCGTCGTCGTATCAATGGCACCCTCTTTACCGCCCAAAGTTTGTTCGGCGCGGCCACCATTGCCACCTTCCCGGTGTTGACCATCTTGTCCGCCAACATGGCCGGGGACGCGGCGGCGGGGGTGCCCCAGACGGTGAGCATGATCGGGCGGGCCGCGGTGGCCTATCCCATTGGGCTGCTCATGGATCGCTTTGGGCGGCGCATGGGCTTTTCTTTGGGCTTTATGCTGGCGGTCTATGGTTTGGTGCTGTGCGCGGCTGCGGTGCGATGGGATTCGTTCGTGGTCCTCTGCCTGGGCGCGGGGCTGTTGGGGATGGGCCGGGCGGCCTCCGAGCAGATCCGCTTTGCCGCCGCGGAGGTGGTGACGGCCTCCCGGCGGGCCAAGGCCATTGGGCTGATTGTCTTTGCCGGCACCGTGGGCGCGGTGGGCGGTCCGTTGCTGACGGCCCCGTCCGAAGAGTGGGCGGCCCGTTTTGGCCTGGACGCCCAAATGGGGTCGTTTCTGGCCGCGGCCTTGCTCACGGCCATCGCCCTGGTGATCATCTTTGCCTTTCTGCGCCCGGATCCCCTGCGCTTGGGGCTGGCCCTGGCCGCGGAAGAGAGCGCGGCCGAGGCGCACCCCGTCCCCCTGGCCCCGGCCCGGCCCGTGCGGGAGATCTTGGGCGGCAGCCGGGTGCGTCTGGCCATCGGCGCTATGGTCATCGGCCAGATGGTGATGACCCTGCTCATGGTCATCACCCCCCTGCACATGAGCCAGCACGCCTATGACACCCAGGCCATCTCCTGGGTGATCATGGCCCACACCCTGGGCATGTTCGGCCTCTCCAGCCTGACCGGGCGCATGATCGACCGCCTGGGGCCTGTGCCCACCATCGGTCTGGGCGCAGGGATTCTGATTGTGTCCGGGCTGATGATCCCCCTGGGCACGGGCTTTTGGCTGCTGGTCTCGTCCCTCTTTTTGTTGGGATTGGGGTGGAATCTCTGCTTTATCGCCGGGTCGTCTCTGCTGTCCGATGCCCTGGCCGCCAACGAGCGGGGGCGGGTGCAGGGCACCAACGAGATGCTGGTGGCCCTGGCCTCGGGTGCCGGCAGCCTGGGCACGGGGACGGCTTTTGCCTTTGGCGGCATCATCGGGGTCAGCGCCATTGGCCTGGCCGCCACCTTGGTGCTGGTGACCGGCGTAGTCTGGGTGCAGGGCCGCACACCCCTGCCTGCGGTGGGGGATTGACCATGTCCTTGCTCTCGATTGGGCTGATTTTGTTGATCGTTTTTGTGGGCCAGATATTGCACGCCACCGTGGGCTTTGGGGATGCCCTGTTGGCCATGCCCCTCTTGACCCTGATCGTGGGCGTGCGCACGGCCACACCCCTTGTGGCCCTCTTGGCAACCACGGCGACGACCTTGATCCTGTGGCAAAGTTGGCGGGAGATCGACATGGGGTCGGCGTGGCGGCTGGTGGCGGCCTCCTTGCCGGGGATTCCCGTGGGGGTGTGGCTGGTGCGCTACGCACCGGAAGCGTGGGTGATCGGGGGGTTGGGGCTGTTGGTGCTGGGTTTTGCCCTCTATTCTCTGTTTCAGCCCATGTTGCCCCAGGTGCAGAGCCGGATCTGGGTGATCCCGGCGGGTTTTCTGGCCGGGGTGTTGGGCGCGGCCTACAACACGAATGGCCCGCCGGTGATCCTCTACGGCACTCTGCGCCGCTGGACCGCGCCCCAATTCCGGGCCACCTTGCAGGGTTTTTTCTTCCCCAGCGGGTTGTTGATCTTGACCAGTCATGGGTTGGGCGGGCTGTGGAATCGAGAGGTTTTTACGTTGTACGCGTATTGTCTGCCCGTGGCGTTGATCGCGGTCTGGCTGGGCAGCCGGCTCAACCAGCGCATTCCAGCACAGCGGTTTACGCGGTTGATCTATGGGATTTTGGTGGTATTGGGAAGTATTTTGATCGCTCAGTCTGTGGGGCTGTTTTGAGGGTAGACGAAGACACCCTCAGACGGGTCGAGGGATACCGAGGCTGTGCCGCGCAGGGGGTATGGGTTGCCCACATTCGGCTGTTCTGGAAATCGAGCGGCCAGGATCTGTGTGTAATCCAAAACCTTGTTCTGCTCTGCTGGGGGTAAGTTTTCCATAATTTGAACAATTTGATCGACAACTTTGTTCATGGGTTTCTCCGTATCTTCCCGGATTGAGCCAGCACTTTTTGGGTAAAACGAGACTCACCGGCCCAATCCGGGAAGGGCTGCTACCTTTGTGCCCACGCCCCATGCGCCTCGCGGATTACCCGCCGGGTCTCCGGGTTCATGGGCAATTGGGCCATTTTGGACAGGTCCACCCAGGCGGCGTCGGCGGCATCGTCCTGGGCGATGGGCTGACCGCTGACGTGGCTGGCCCAGTAGTCGATGACCACGTAGTGATAGCGGATGTGCCCGTCGTCGTCCCGGTCCACGGGCTGGAAGATGCCGGTCAGTCCGCCGATCTCGATCTCCACGCCGCACTCCTCCCACACTTCCCGATGCACGCCCGCCTCAAGGGATTCGCCCAGGTCCAAGAGGCCACCGGGCAGTCCCCAGTTCCCCAATCCTGGCGGGCGGCCCCGTTTTACCAAAAGCACGTGCCCCTCGGCATTAAAAACCGCCGCGGCCACACCCACCAAGGGCGCGTCCGGATATTCTCGGCGCACGGTGACCGGTTGAGTGGCGGGAAATTCGCTCATGGGGCGGCCCATTCGTGGATGATGGCGGGGAGTTGATCCAGGCTGGTGACGGTGGCGTCCGGGGCGATCTGGTCGGCCAGGAGGGCGTCGGCTTCGCTGATCAGGCTGGGGACCAGTTGGGTTTGCACGGTCATTGTGCCCAATTCCAGCCCACCCAGGATGTCGTGGGCCAGGCTGTCGCCGACGACTACCAGTTCGTGGGGCATGGCGTCCCAGCGGGTGGCGGCCAGTTGGAAGATGTCGGACACGGGTTTGCGCCACTCCACCCCGGCGCTGCACACCACTAGGTCGAAATAGGGGCGCAGGCCCAGATAGTCCACCATGCGCTGGAAGACCCGTTCGCAGGAATAGTTGGCGATCAGGGCCAGTTTGTAGCCCTGGGCGTGGAGGTCCGCCAGGGTCTCTTTGGCGTGGGGCAGGAGTTGCCAGGCCACCATTTCCGGGGCGTAGAACATGTCCACGGCGCTCTTGAGTACGTTGGGGTCCATGCGGCTGGCCGGATAGTTGAAGAATTGGAGCAGAAAGCTGAGGGTGTCGTTGGCAATATGCTCCTCCTGTTCCTCGTCGGATTTGGACTCGGCGAAGGTGCGGGCCTCGATCATCTGCTCCCAAAAGGTGTCATAGAGATCCATGCCTGTGGCCCGCATGTAGCCCACGGCATTTTTGCCCCCCTCCACCATCAGCTCGTGGATCGGGCGGCTGAGGTAGGCCAGGGTGTTGTCGAAGTCGAAGATGATGCCCTGGATCAAGCGGGGGGGCGGCGGCGCGTCTCCGTCCAGATCCCCAAAGAAATTTTGGCCCAGGCGGATCACCTCTTCCGGGGCCAAAACGAGATCCGGCGTGGGGTCACGCTGGGCTTGATCCGGCGCGGCGGTCAGGACCTGGCGAAAGGCGGCCACGGCTTCCCGGCCTTCTCGGAAGGGGTCGGTGGGGTCATCCGTGGTGTGATCTGTGAGTTCGATGTTGGATCTGGGTGCCGGGCGCGCAGAGGGCGTCTGGGCGGCGTGCGCGTCCAGATGCAAGGGAAATTGATTTTCTGGCATGGGGCTGAGGTTCCTGAATTCTGCCGACAAGGGCTAACTGTCCCCGCGGCGGGTAGGGCGCCGGAACCACCCGCCGACTGAACTATCGTCGGGCGGGGGTGGCGCGGGGGCAACGGGCTGGGGCCGGTTGGCGGCGTTGGGTTCAAAGGACGGCGGGGTCACAGGGGCAGATTGTGGGTCCGCGGGTTGTGGAGAGGTGTACATCGGTTTCATCTCCCCGTCGGCTGTGCCTGGGGTGGCCAAGGTGTGTGGATGCGAGGGCGGCAGGTTGGGTGATGGGTCATTGCTGCGCGCGGCCACCCGTCCCGGCGTCAGAGGCCAAGAGATGGTGTGTTCGCTAAAAAGGTCGGCAACGATTTGATAGGCTGCGCGATCTTCGTTGGAGGCCACTTGGATGGGCAATTTCTTTTCTGTGTTGGCCACGGCCAGGGCCTGACCCAGGGCCGGTACCGCGCCAGCGGATGACATGCGCATGCGGGTGACCAAGGCGCTCATGTCGGGCAGGGTGGGGTTGTGGGAGGTGGGGGAATGTTCAACCAGCAGCCCCAGCCGGGTGGGGGCCAGGCCCCGGTTTTGCACCTGTTGGCTCAACACCATAGCCGTGACCAGATCCTCTTGGAAGTTGCGAGAGACCATAAGCGCCGCCTCGGCGCTGGCGTAGAGGGGCAGCAGGGCGTCACCCAATATGGGGTGGGTGACAAAGAAGACGATGGCGTTGGAGCGTTGGGCCATGTTGACCAAAGCTCGCGTATGTTCTTGGGTTAGGGGTTTGGGCGCGTTGCCATCCTGGGCGGTGACCAGGAGTTTGATCCGGCTGGATGGGTGGGTGATCAGGGCGTCATCAAACTGGGGCTTGCCGATACTGCTGGCGTTGATACTGAGCAGATCGTCCAGGGTCTGCTTGGCCTCTAGCCCCAGACGAAAGGCGGTGTTTGTAAAGGCCGGAATCAGTTCGATGACAATGGTCTGCTGTCGGGATTGGGTCAACCCGGCCAGGTTGAGGGCGATATTGGTGGCCTGGTTTGGATCATTTGCGCTCAGAATCATATAGATGCGGGCCTCGGCCAGCGGAGCCGCCACAGGCTGGGCCGCCGCCGCCCGGCGCAACAAAGCCTCCACCCGCATAAGCAACTCGGGCAGTTCGGCAGGCTTGATCAGGAAATCGTCGGCTCCGGCTTGGAAGCCTTCAACTTTTTCCTGCACATTGCTCAAGGCCGTCAACAAAATGATGGGGATATGGGCCGTGCGGGGATTTTTACGCAGTTGGCGTGTCAGTTCATAGCCGTTCATCTCTGGCATCATCACATCAATAATGACCAAGGCCGGGATCTGTGAATTGATCACTTCCAAGGCCTCCACCCCATTGCCGGCGGTGATCACGTTGTATCCGTGGGGGCGCAGATGGAACTGCATCAATTTGCGCAAAGTGGCTTCGTCGTCCACCACCAGAATTGTCGGATTCGGCATGATTTTCCCCTGGTTCTCAACCTGTGTCGTCCATAGTCATCGAGCGCTGCATGCAAGCGTGCGGGTCTATTTCACCCTAACTTGCGCAAAATTACTATGGGATATATCAGCTATTGTGCTGATTTTGGACCTGAGTGGCGTCTTGATGGTGGTGAGCAAAACGTGTCGGGGCTGTGATACCTGGGCGGATCTGGCAGGCACTGCTGACCTTTAACCCACTTGAACCCATTGCAAGTAGTATGCTGTCAACCCTCTGTTCTGTCAAGAGGATTGGCCTCTGGTTTGGCTGAATGCTATACTCAATTCGGGTAAGTTGGTACGGACGGTTGAACAACTCTTGCGACTGAGAGATTGAGAGATTGGGAGATTGCCACGACACAATCTCCCAATCTCTCAATCTCGAAAAATCAGCGACTTGTTTGATCAACAGCCCCAATCTGGACTAGCCAGAACCAAAAAGATTTGCCACAAAGAACTCAGAGAACACAAAAATTTCAAAAGAATAGATCCTTCTTTGTGTTCTTTGTCTCCTTTGTGGTAAAAATCCTTGCACAAAAAAACAAGGATTTCGTTGGTTAGGTACTAACTCAGGAGGTCACCATCATGGCATATTCTTTGCAAATTGGTTCGATCCGCTGTCATATTCTGAATGACGGTCATGGCACAGCGGACCCCGGCGGCTTTTTTGGCCTGATCCCCCGGGTGCTGTGGGAGCGGGTGGTGCAGGCCACGGATCAGCAGCAGATCCCCGTGGACTATCGCTGTTTGCTCGTTGAGTCTGACGCTGGGCTGGTCCTGGTAGATACGGGCAATGGGGACAAGTTTGATGCCAAACGCCGCCGCAATCTGGGTATTAGCCAATCCAAAGAGCGATTGTTGACCGATCTGGCCTCTTTGGGTGTAGGGCCGCAAGATGTGGACTTGGTGATCCTGACCCATCTCCACGGCGACCATGCCGGGGGCGGCACCCGCTGGGAGACGCCGGACCACACCCCTGGCCCCATCGTGCCCACCTTCCCCAACGCCCGCTATCAGGTGCAGCGGCTGGACATGATCGATGCCAGCTTCCCCAACGAACGCACGGCGGCCACCTATTTGGCCGAAAACTGGCTGCCCTTGCAAGAGCGGGGCGTGCTGGACATTGTGGACGGGGATCAGCAGATCTGCGCCGGTGTGCGCACCCAGGTTTCTCCTGGCCACACCCCTGGTCTGCAAGTCGTCTGGGTGGAGGATGGCGGGGAAAGCCTGCTCTTTTTGGGCGATGCAGCCTCCTGGGCTGTTCACTTTGAAAGGCTGGCCTGGGTACCCGCCTTTGACATCGACCCCATGACCAGCATGGAAACCAAACGCCGTCTGCGCAGCCAGGCCCTGGCCCGCAACGCCCTCCTTGTCTTCCAACACGACGGCCAGGTCATCACCGGTCGCCTGCGCCCTGGTCCCAAGGGGCTGGTTGTTGAGCCGGTGTTGTTTGAAGGGGTGAAGGGGTGAGGGGGTGAAGGGGTGAGGGGGTGAAGGGGTGAGCGGGTGAAGGGGGGAGCGGGTGAAAAATCTCCTAATCCCCAATCCCCAATCCCTAATCCCCAATCCCTAATCCCCAATCCCCAATCCCCTCATATAACCTCACCTCGGCCCGACTAAACTCGGTTGAACTGGTGAGGCTGAAGTGGGTGTCTAGCCAGGCGTCCATCAGGCCGCGCTGGTCCCACAGGTCGGCCTCGCTGCGCAGGAGCCAGATGCGGTCGTGATCCGTGGTCATGGCCTGCATGGATCGATCCACCTCCAGTTGGGCCACTTCCAGGCCGAAGCCGTTGTTGGTCCACAGCCCTTCGGCCCAGGGAGCCAGCCGCTGATCCTGGTTTTGGAAGGGGTTGGGGCCAAAGTCGCTGGTGTAATAGGCGTAGCTGTAGGCCATGTGGGGAACTTGCAGGATCAGCAGATCTCCGGGCTGACGCTGACTTTCTACCAGGGCCACGGCTCCCCGCAGGTCCGCCCGGAGCGGGGTGCGGCTTTGCTGTATCCCCATCCCCAGCCAGATTGCCCCGACTATCAGCCCCAAGACCAGCCCCACACCCTTCAACCACCTCGAATTGGCCAAACTTTGTATCCCCAAAGCCATCAACAAAAAGAGAGCCGGGGCAATCCAGATGACATAACGATCTACGAAGACCGGTTTGATCAGGCTGATGGCGTAGATGGTCAGCACGGGCATGGCCAGCCAGGTGGTGATCAAGGCCAGGGTGCGGGGCGATCTTTCCAGCCGGGAAGCGCTCACCAGCAGCCCGGCCACGGCCAAGAGCAGGCCGGGGATCATCCAGGCCCAGTGGGTGGCGAGAAAGCCTCGGTTGTGGACAAAGATCAACGTGCGCACCATCTGGCCCAGGGGGATGAAGCTGAAGCCCGTGGTGTAGTCCGCCCGCACCACAAAATCCCACTGCCAGAGCAGCATGGGCAGATAGGGCAGGGTCAGCCCGGCCAGGGCAGCCGGATAGCCTCGGCGGCCAGGGCTGTGGCGACGGGCGATCAAATACCAGACAAAATGCAGGGGGATGTGCAGGATCATGAAGAGGTGGGTATAGAAGCCCAAACTGGTCACAATCACATAGCCCAGCCAGGGCCGCCAGCCGCCCCGGGCCATCCCCACCAGCCACAGCCGGGCGGAGAGCAGGGAGAGGGCCACGATCAGGGCGTACATTTTGCCCTCTTGCCCATACCAAAGTTGATAGGGGTTGACGGCCAAAAAGAGAGCCGCCCACAGGGGCGCGCTGACCAAGGCAGATCGGGATAACTTTGCTCTAGCCGGGTCCGTGACCCGGCGGGTCTGCGACAGAAGATCTTGGGAAGTACCCGCCAGGTCACGGACCTGGCTAGAGCAATTTTCGATGGAGTCTGTGCCGTCACGGTCGGCGGGAAGGAGCAACCGGCCCACACTCCACAGCAGGGCTACGGCCAGCACCCCACCCCACACGGACGGGAAGCGCAGGGCAAACTCCCCGGTTCCCACCAGGCCAAACCAGGGGCGCAAAGCGACGAAGTAGAGGGGACCATTTTGGGCCGGGTTGACAAACATGGCCAAGGTCTCGGCCAGGGGACGCACGCCAAAATAGATGGCGTCCACCTCATCCCGCCACAGGCCGAAGCGGGTCAAGCCTTGCACCCGCAGGCCAAAGGCCAACAGCAGCCCGGCCAACAGCAACACGCGTTCAAATCCTCCACAGAAGGGGAGTGACGTCCGATCTGTCCCCCTCTGGGGAGGGTTAGGGTGGGATTGAAGTGGGGCGAGAGGTGTCAGCATGGCAGCAAGAAGCCGGGTCAGGGCAACGAAACGGGCCAGTTGTCGTCATCTTGGGGACTATAGGGGTCGCGCCCAGGGTTGGTGGGCGGCGTGTCCAAATAGGGATGGAAGGCGGAATCGGTGTAGGCATCGTAGCTTTGGGATCGACGATTGCTCACCCGTCCGGTGACACCCAGACCGACCACAATGCCCGCCACCACAAAGAAGAGGAACGACCCGCAGATCAACCACAGCCAGGCCAGGGAACCCACGGCTCGGTCGATCAACGTGGCGGCCACGAGCAGACGGTCCGGGGCCGGGGTGGGGGTGGGGACCGTCACCGGGCGCAGGGTGGGGATGGTCAAGGGCAACAACATGCCCGCCAGATCCACCGTGGCCGTGGGCGTGGGTATGGGCGTGGGATCTGCCGGTCCAGGCGGTTGCAAAGCTGGCTCCGGGGTGGCGCTCTCTTCGGCTGTCGGGGTGGGGGGCGGAATTGTCGCCTCGACCGTTTCGGTTGCGGTCGGCTCAATGGTTGCGGTGGGGAGCAGGGTCTCTGTGGGAGGTACCACGACCGTGGCTTGGCCATCCGGGATGGGGGAGGGGGTTTCAGTCGGCAGCACCGGCGAAGATTGAAAGAGCATCTCGGCGCTGGCCGGACTGCTTACCAACCAAGCCAAGAGCAGCCCGGTGAGCAGCAGTACAGTCAATGGTCCTCGAAGGGCGCGGATTGTTTTGGCAAAAGAAGTCCCCATCAGCCCAGACCTCTTGTTGACAACGCGCCAACTATTGCCGCCAACTTCTTGGGGGCAATCGAGGAACGGGTTGGGTATTTGGGCAAATCGGGCCGTTGCGGAGACATGGCTACTTGCGGCGACGGGCCAGGATGACCCCAACCACCCCAACCAGTCCAAGCAGAACCAGCCCCACCAAGAGCAGGCTGACCTGGCTGCCACTCTCCACGGGCACGGAGGGCAGGGGCACGGGGGTGGCGACGCCAGATTGGCCGGAATCGCTGGGAACCGCCGCGCCTGTGGTGGCTTGGCCGGGGTTAGGGTAGGCGGTGGGATTGGCCGGATCGCCGATCAGCGCTGGAACCGGCGCATCGGCTCCCGGATAGCTCTCGATGACCACGGTGGGGGCGGCCTCTACGTCGGTGGCTGGGCCGGGATAGGCATCCTGGGCCAAGGCGACGGTGGTCATCGAGACCAGGAGTGCGGCGCAAACCAAGATCAGGCCAAGTCGCCGCACGGTGGTTTTTTGGGTCTTATATATATAGTCAGAACGAAGAGATGAGAATTGACGCATAAGTTGAGAATCCATGAGAATAGGACGATATGGTTTTGATAGTCCCGCGAGAATTAGGACGGGAAAAGACAGGATAATGGGGGGTATTATACACCGACCCGCCCAGGTTGACGAATGATAAGCGCTTTCTCGTGTTCTGTCATGCGCCGGACTGTGACCCTGTGGTGACATCTCCGGCGGCGAAGGTCTGTTCCGCACCGGTTGGGTCGCGTAGGATCAGTTCGCCGGTCAGGCTGGTGGCAAGCGCTGTGCCGGTAAAGGAATCGCCCGCGGTCGTGGGCCACACGGTCACGATCTGGCCCAGGGTGATCAGTCTTCCCTGCCAGAGACGGTGCAGATCGACGGCAGAAGGTGCATTTGGCCCCAAAAGATCCCCCAAGGCCAAACAAAAGGCAAGGAGAAGCTCGGCTCTTGATGGGGATGCCTTGCCTATCCTTTCCCCAAAAATAGCCAGACTGGTGGGCTGGGGCCGATGGTCCGGCACCGGGGGCAGATGCGCGGGCTGTTGATGCACGTTGATGCCCATGCCCAGGACGGCGTGGCTCATCTGGCTGCCCATCAGCGCACTTTCGATCAGCAAACCGCCGACCTTGCCGCCGTCCAGGAGTAGATCGTTGGGCCATTTTAGCCAGAGGTGGCCCAGGGTGGCGGGCCAGGCACTTTCCAGGGCATTGATCACGGCCAGCCCGCCGATCATGGGCAGTTGGGCGGGCATTGGGGGCAGATGGGGCGGCTTGATCAGCACGCTGAGGAGCAAGCCCAACCCTGGCGGCGCGTCCCAACGCCGGGCCAGCCGTCCCCGGCCCTGGGTCTGCTCGTCGGCCAAAATGATGGTCCCCGACCGAGCGGTGGGGGCCAGCTTGTGGGCCAAGGGCATGGTACTTTCCACGCTGTCATGGTGATAAATGGTGTGGCCCACGGCCTGATCGGCCAAGGAGGCGGCCAGGGTGGTCAGGCGTAGATCGTCGGGCGAGGTGGACATAAGGCTTCCTCGGCGTTCTCTGGGGTTACGCGCGTCTTTGATGTCAAAATAGTTCGGCGGATACCTCCGATTGTCCCCTAGATCTGGCGAAAACCAAAACCTGGCCCTGGGTAGGCGGTGGCGATTTTACGCGGTTCCGCCCCAATGCTTTGTGATCTACCCATCCATCGTGTAGAATTGGGCCAATCCACGCTTACTCAACGCACAAGCTATTTAACCGCCGAGAGCGCAGAGGGCAACCGCCGAGGACGCGGAGATTGGCATAAGCGTTCACCATCCCGCCCCCCTGACCCCCCAACTTTGGGGGGAACCGTCCACGACCTCCCCCAGCATTGGGGGCCGGGGGCAGAGCGGGTGAACGATTACATTAAGACGTACTGCACCCAAAATTGTCGATTTGAAACGGACCGCCACCTTGGCTCCACCACTCCCCATCCCCTCGTGGATGGATGACCCGAACGATCCCCTATCCTTCACCTACCCGGATGCGTCAGCCGCTGACGCCGGTCCCTCACTCCCTATCATCTTGATCAGCGCGGTGGTGGGGGTGGGGTGTGGGATCTTTGGGCTGTACGTGGCCTATCAACTGCTCTTTCTGATTGCGCCGGTCAGCGCTGGGCTGGGCACTTTGGCCCTGTTGACCGGTATTGGGGTCAGCGCGGCCGTGTTGGGGCGGCTCACGGATAGCCAGGCCACCCTGTTGAATATGGGGATCAGCTGTGGGGTGGTCTTCTTCGCCGCCATCTTCTTTGGCTTCTGTCTGTTGATTGGGGCCATCACGGCCACCTTTACCTTGGCGGGATAGCCTCGTCAAGAAGTTCGACTTTTGTCAAAAGTCGAACTTCTGAAAGGACCCACCCATGCGCGCAGCCATCTTTCGTGAACATAGCCCCAGTTTAGATGTATATGCAGTGGTGGACGATATGCCCGTCCCCGCCATTGGCCCGGCGGATGTCTTGGTGCGGGTGAGTTTTGCCGCCCTCAACCGGCTGGACGACTTTGTGCGCCAGGGCTGGAAGGGGCTGGATCTGGCCCTGCCCCACATCCCCGGCAGCGATTTCAGCGGTGAGATTGCCGAAATCGGGGCGGATGTGACCGGCTGGGCCGTGGGCCAACGGGTGACGGCCAACACCATGATGTGGTGCGGCACGTGCGCCGCCTGCATCCGGGGCAAGCACAACCAGTGCGTCACGGGCCACATCCTGGGCGAACACATCCCCGGCGCGGATGCGGAGTTTGTGCGGGTTCCGGCTCGCAATTTGATCGCCATCCCCGCCGGCTATGACATGCAGAAAGCTGCTGCGGCCTCCCTGGTCTATGTCACCGCCTGGCACAGTTTGATGGTGGCCGGGGGGCTGAAAGCCGGCGAACGGGTCTTGGTGGTGGGGGCCGGGGGCGGGGTGAACACGGCGTCCATCCAGATCGCCAAGCTGATTGGGGCCACGGTCTACGTCATCGCCGGGGACGCCACCAAAGCCGCCCAAGCCGAAGCATTGGGGGCCGATTGGGTCCACGACCGTAGCCAGGATGGGGCTTGGGGCAAGGCCATCTTCAAGGCCACGAATCGCCAGGGCGTAGATATGGTGGTGGACAACGTGGGCGCGGCCACCTGGCCCAGCAGCCTGCGCGCCCTCAGCCCCGGCGGACGGCTAGTCACCGTGGGCGGCACCAGCGGCTATGGGGCCGACGTGCCGGTCAACCTGATCTTTGCCCGGCATCTCAGCATCATCGGCAGCACAATGGGCACCCAAGGCGACTACGAGACAGTCATGGGCTTGGTCTTTGCGGGCAAGCTGGACCCGGTTGTGGACAGCGTCTTCCCCTTGGCCGACTATCGGGCGGCGGTGGAACACATGCTGGCCGGGGACCATTTCGGTAAAATTCTGGTCGAGATCGGGTAGGCCTGTGGCTAAATATGTTGATCCCGTGCCGCCGGGCATCCTGCCCGACGCACTGCCCCCGTCCTCCGTGCGCCACGCCCGGCTCACTGTCACCCAGACGGCGGACGGGCGCAATAGTCTGCTTTTCATGTACGATCATGTGCCCTTTGTGCGGGTGATGCTCAATTTCCTCGCCATCATGATCGCCCGTCACGCCCCCAGCGTCGCCCTCAAACGCTGGCTCTACCGCAGCCGGGGCATGACCGTGGGCGAAGATGTGGCCTTCGCCTGGACCGCCACGCCGGATCTGCTCTATCCTGAGCTGATCAGCGTGGGGGCCAACACCATCATCGGCTACAACACCACCATCTTGGCCCACGAATATCTGCGGGCCGAATGGCGCACCGGCCCGGTGCAGATTGGCCGGGACGTCACCATCGGGGCCAACTGCACCATCCTGCCCGGCGTGGTGATCGGGGATGGGGCCATCGTCAGCGCCATGAGCTTGGTCAACAAGGATGTGCCGGCGGGGGCGAAGGTGGGCGGGGTGCCGATTCGACTGCTGTGAGTTATCGAGTATCGTGTATTGAGTATTGATGGTGTGGACCGCCATACTCGCCGCATGATACTCGTCCAAGGTTCAATACTCGATACACGACACACGATACTCGATAATCATGAACGCACTCTTCCGCTTTATCCGCTCATTCCAACCTTTTGTCGAACAGCGCGCCATCCTCACGATCATCGTGATCGTGGATGTCTTCGCCTACTTTGCCGGGCTGCTCTATTGGTACGGCTATGTGATGGCCGATCCCTTTGTTCCTATGTGGGCGTGGCCCTTTATCCCCGACTGTCCGCTTTTTGGGCTGTTGGGGGCCTTGGGGCTACTCATGGTGATCGCCAAAAAGCGCTGGACCGACGCGGGCCAAGCCCAGGGCCAGCGCTGGGTGTTGATCTTGGGCGGGGTTTCTGGGTTGCTCTGGTTGACTACTTATATAGCCGCCGCCCCGCTTTGGTGGCAGCAGCAGGCGTCCATGATCGGGCTGGCCGCCTGGGTGTTGATCCTGGTTGGTTTGCTTTTCAAGCAGGCCCCCAACTGGCTGATCACCCTCTTTGCCTTTGGCCAGATCCTCTACGGTATCTGGACAGTATCGGTCTGGCTGATCTTTTGGTATAATACCAACGCTCTTCTCGGTGCGCCCCAATTTACACCTGACAGCATAGTGATGACCCTTGCCCATCTCGGCCTGATCGCCCAGGGCATCTTTCTGCTTTCCTATATCAAGCCCAGGGTGGTCAGTATTGGGATAGCCTTTCTCTGGTTTGCCCTCAGCGACTACATGGATTACGGTCTGCTCTATTATCCTGAAATTCCCGAACAATTTATCCCCCTGCCCCTGATTCAGTGGGGCACCATTGCCATGACCTTTGTGCTGCCCCTGCTCTTTTTGTGGATGAATCGCAGCGACGCGTCGAAGAATGCGCCCCATCAGTCATAAACCAACCCCCTTGGTTCTCTCCAGCCCCATCACACCAAAGGCGGAAGCCCCTTGAACAAGACAAAAATCACCGATCGCTTTGAGGAATTTCAAGAGCGCAAGGCCGCGGCCAAGCAGGGTGGCGGCGAGGAACGCATTGCCCGCCAACATGCCAAGGGCAAAATGACCGCTCGGGAGCGGCTAGAATTGCTGCTGGACAAAGGCACCTTCCGGGAGATGGACATCTTTGTCACCCACGATTCTCATGATTTCGGCATGGACGAGCAGAAGATCGCCGGAGATGGGGTCGCCACGGGCTACGGCACCATCAACGGACGGCTGACCTATGTCTTCTCCCAAGACTTCACCGTCTTCGGCGGCAGTGTGAGCAAGCGTCACGCCGAGAAGATCTGCAAGATCATGGACACGGCCATGAAAAACGGCGCGCCGGTGATCGGCCTCAACGACTCCGGCGGCGCCCGCATCCAAGAAGGGGTGATGAGCCTGGCTGGCTATGCGGACATCTTCTTCCGCAATGTGATGGCATCCGGCGTCGTGCCCCAAATTAGTCTGATCATGGGACCGTGTGCCGGGGGGGCGGTCTACAGCCCGGCCATCACCGACTTCGTGATCATGGTGGACCAGACCAGCCACATGTTTGTCACCGGGCCGGATGTGGTCAAGACCGTCACCCATGAGGATGTGGATTTCGAGACCCTGGGTGGGGCCCACGTTCACGCCAGCAAATCCGGTGTGGCCCATTTTGTCGCCGACACCGAGGCCGACGCTCTCTTCCTCACCCAGCAATTGATGAGCTATCTGCCTTCCAACAACATGGAAGACCCGCCCTTTGTCGTCAGCCAGGACGATCCTTTGCGCCAGGATATGGCCTTGGACGATCTGATCCCGGACAATCCCAATAAACCCTATGACATGAAAGTGCTGATCCGGCATATTGTGGATGATGGTCAGTTTTTAGAGGTCCACGAGCATTGGGCTGGCAACATCTTGGTGGGTTTTGCTCGCTTGGGTGGACGCACTGTGGGCATTGTGGCCCAGCAGCCCGCCTATTGGGCCGGGGTTTTGGATGTGGATGCCAGTCAGAAGGCCGCCCGTTTTGTGCGTCTGTGCGACGCCTTCAACATTCCCCTGGTGGTCTTTGAGGATGTGCCCGGCTTCATGCCCGGTCTCAACCAGGAGCATGGCGGCATCATCCGCCACGGGGCCAAGCTGCTCTATGCCTTCTGCGAAGCCACCGTGCCCAAGCTGACAGTGATTGTGCGCAAAGCCTATGGCGGTGCGTACTGTGTCATGAATCCTCGGCACACAGGCGCGGATCTGGTCCTGGCCTGGCCCACCGCCGAGATCGCGGTCATGGGGCCAGAGGGCGCGGTCAACATCATCTTCCGCCGCGAGTTGGCCGAGGCCGCAGATCCCGTGGCCAAGAAGGCCGAACTGGTCGAAGACTATCGCAAGCGGCTGGCCAACCCCTATGTGGCCGCGGCCGCCGGCTTCATCGACAACGTGATCATGCCCCACGAAACCCGCCCCCGGCTGATCAACACCCTGGAAATGCTGCGCAACAAGCGGGCCAGCCTGCCGCCCAAAAAGCACGGGAATATTCCTTTGTAGCAATGCACAATTTTCAATGCACAATGCCCAATGGATCGGCGCATCAAAAGTCCCGGTAAATCACACGCACTTTCAATTCTCAATTCTCAATTCTCAATTACCTATGGCATTACAAGAGATCGAATTCGAACTGACCAAAGCCCAATACGAGCGCATGGGCTATCCGCGTTTGGAGCAAGGACAGCCCTTGTCCCTGGTTTTGGATGTGGGGGTGCTTTTGCCAGAATCGGGCGTAGGGGATTGGTACGAGGTGCAGGAGGCCCCACTGCCGGGCCGCTTTGAACAGGTGGGCCACGCTCGCTATGCCTTTACAGGCAAGATTCTGGAAGCCGAACACTTCATGGAAGAGGGAGAGCAGACCGGTGTGGTCCTGGTGGAGTGCGCCGGGGTTCCCTTGCGCATCACCTGCGGGCCGGGCATGGATGGGCGGTTGCCCTTCGGCACCTGGGAAGGCCGCACCCTCACCGGCGTGGGATCTGTGATCGGCACCATGGAGGACGACTATACAACCGTCGTCGGCGGCACCGTGGGCATCACCCTGTGGAGCTTTCGCCGCCTCAGCCTGCTGCCCGGGGATCCCTTCTTCGGCCACTGGCACGACACATCCGAACTGCTCACCTCCCCCTTCACCCACGACCAGGTTCTTGTCACCGCCCGTCTGCATCGCAAGGGGCTGTAAAGGCAGAGAGATAGAGATTGGGAGATAGAGATAGAGGGTGGGTGATTGAGTGCCTGGTCTCGATAAATCTCTCTATCTCTATCTCTATCTCTATCTCTATCTCTATCTCTATCTCTATCTCTATCTCCCAGCCTTTCGTCCGCCATTCGCCATTCGCCATTCCCACCGGGAGCCGCCATGTTCCGAAAAGTATTGATCGCCAATCGCGGGGAGATCGCTGTGCGTATCCTGCGCGCCTGTCAGGAGCGGGGGATTGCCACGGTGGCGGTCTATTCCGACCCCGACCGCACGGCCCTGCATGTGCGCTCGGCAGACGAGGCCTACCACATCGGTCCCGCCCCCAGCCTGGAAAGCTATCTGCGTATCGACAAGATCATCGACGTCGCCCGCCGTTCCGGTGCCGACGCCATCCATCCCGGCTATGGTTTTTTGGCCGAGAATGCCGAATTCGCGGCAGCCTGCGCCGATGCCGGCATCACCTTTATCGGCCCCAGCCCCGAAGCCATCGAAAAGATGGGGGACAAGATCACGGCCCGGCAGACTGTGGCCAAGCGGGGGGTGCGCCTGGTGCCGGGCAGCGAACCGGGTCTGGGAGATGAAGAACTGCGGGCCATTGCGGATCAGATCGGCTATCCGGTCATGATCAAGGCCAGCGCTGGCGGGGGCGGCAAGGGCATGCGGGCGGTCAACAGCCCGGCAGAGTTCCAAAACGCCCTGGAAGCGGCCCGACGCGAGGCGGGCAAGGCCTTTGGCAACGACGAGGTCTATCTGGAAAAGATGATCGTCAATGCCCGACATATCGAGTTCCAGATCCTGGCCGACAGCTTTGGCAACACCATCCACCTGGGCGAGCGGGAATGCAGTATCCAGCGCCGCCACCAGAAGCTGATCGAAGAGTCCCCCAGCGTGGCCATCGACGCCAAGCTGCGGGACGAGATGGGCAAAATGGCCGTGGCCGCGGCAGAGGCGGTCAACTATGTCAACGCTGGCACCATCGAATGTCTCTTTGACAGCCGGGACAACAGCTACTATTTCCTGGAAATGAACACCCGGCTGCAAGTGGAACATCCCGTGACCGAGTTTGTCACCGGCGTGGACATCGTCAAGGAGCAAATCTCCATCGCCGCGGGTCGGCGTATGCGCTATCGGCAAGAGGACATTGTGGCCAAGGGTTGGTCCATTGAATGCCGTATCACCGCCGAAGACCCTTTCAATAATTTTATGCCCAACAGTGGCCTGATCACCTTTTTGCAGGAGCCAACCGGCCCCGGCGTGCGGGTGGAAAGTGGGCTATATCGGGGCTACGAGGTCAGCCTCTTCTATGATCCCATGATCGCCAAGCTGGTGGTGTGGGGCGAAACCCGGGCCGAAGCCATCTTGCGTATGCGCCGGGCCTTGGCCGAATATCGCATCGGGGGCATCAAAACCTCCATTCCCTTTCACCAATCCATCATGGACAGCACCGAATTTATCTGGGGCACCTTTGACACCGGCTTCCTCAACCGCCGCCAATTCGTCAAAGAACCGGCGGGAAAAGATGGCAATGACCGCATCGCCGCCGTGGCCGCCGCCCTGATCGCCCACGAAGAGAACCGTAAAGCCGTCCATATCGGCACATCCACCGACGCGACTGTTCAGGAAAACCCCTGGAAACAGGCCGGCCGCATCCAAGCCACAGGAGGTCGCTGGTGAAATACTTTGCCACCATCGGCAGCAACGAATATGAGATCGAGATTTCCCAAGACACCGTCACCCTCAACGGCGCAGTGCTTGACGTGGATTTGGCCCAAAGCGGCGTGCCAGAGCTATACAGCCTGATCCTGGGTGGGGCCAGCTACGAGGCCCTGATCGAACCATCCGCCCAGGACTACGCGGTCACCTTGCGGGGCGAGCAGTTCCATGTGCGGATAGAAGACGAGCGCACCCGCCGCCTGAGCGCTGGGCGTCGGGGTCCGGCTGCCCCCCAGGGAGACCTCTCCATCCGTGCCCCCATCCCTGGCCTGGTGGTCAAAATTTTGGTGGAAGTGGGGCAAACCGTCGAGGAAGGTCAGTCCTTGGTGCTGCTGGAAGCCATGAAGATGGAGAACGAAATCCGGGCACCCCGCGCTGGGTTGATCAAGCAGATCGATGCCAGCACAGGCAACCGAATGGAACAGGGTGCCGTACTCATGGTTCTGGGGTGAGGCGTAAAAGCCTGGCCGTGGTTGTTTCTGCAAGCCTTGGTGTGTTTTTTCAAGATTTGTAATTGACATCTCTCCCCACCTGTGATACATTGATGGGGTCAGCGAAATTGACGCCTGCTCACTAACAAGCGAACTAATATGACCTTTGTTTTGGTGCCAAGCATAACATACTCCCAAGTCACCTGATGGCTGAAAAGTCATTTCGGGAGTAGTTGGCACCGCCAGGAAACTGGCGGTGTTTTGTTTCTAAAGATGGCTTCCTTTTACGGAAGCCAGTCTACGGAAGCATTGGGCATCAAAGAACAAAGGTCAACTTTTTCACCAAGGCTTTGAAGGCTCAAGCTGATTCCAGGGTTGGTTACACCATAACATGGTTGTCAATCACACTGGGTTGGATTTGACGGACGAGGCCGAAAGTGGTAAAGTTATCTCTTGTGCCCAGTGAGCAGTAATCAAGTCTGCTGGGCAAACGAATAAAAAAAGTTAGCTGTACATTAACAACTGAAGAGTGACAAAGTGAGAGGTTTGGTATTTGTTCATGGTTGGTTTAGGGCGAGAGCCTTTGGCTGGTTGTGGGCAGGTGCAAAAAACAGTAAATTAAGCTTTTCCGAGCGTGAGTTGCTGGAGGTAACCGAGAGGTTATTTTTGGTGACGGGGCTTGGAGGGGCGAGTAGGAAAAGCTCTTTCTATTACGGAGAGTTTGATCCTGGCTCAGGATGAACGCTGGCGGCGTGCCTAACACATGCAAGTCGAACGTGAGGGGGTACTTGTATCCCTGAAAGTGGCGAACGGGTGAGTAACACGTAGGTGACCTACCCCAAAGAAGGGGATAACTACTGGAAACGGTGGCTAAAACCCTATGGTTCTGACGACTGTGGAGGTTGTCAGATAAAGACTCCGGTGCTTTGGGAGGGGCCTGCGTCCGATTAGGTAGTTGGTGGGGTAAAGGCCTACCAAGCCGATGATCGGTAGCTGGTCTGAGAGGACGATCAGCCACACTGGAACTGAGAGACGGTCCAGACTCCTACGGGGGGCAGCAGTGAGGAATATTGCACAATGGGGGCAACCCTGATGCAGCAACGCCGCGTGGAGGATGAAGGCCTTCGGGTCGTAAACTCCTTTTCTGGGGGAAGAGGAAGGACGGTACCCCAGGAATAAGTCACGGCTAACTACGTGCCAGCAGCCGCGGTAATACGTAGGTGGCAAGCGTTATCCGGAATTACTGGGCGTAAAGCGCGCGCAGGCGGCCGAATAAGTCTGACGTGAAAGCTCCTGGCTTAACTGGGAGAGGTCGTTGGAAACTGTTTGGCTTGAGGCAGTGAGAGGGGTGCAGAATTCCCGGTGTAGTGGTGGAATGCGTAGATATCGGGAGGAATACCAGTGGCGAAAGCGGCACCCTGGCACTGAACTGACGCTCATGTGCGAAAGCGTGGGTAGCGAACGGGATTAGATACCCCGGTAGTCCACGCTGTAAACGATGAGTACTAGGTGTAGGCGGTATCGACCCCGTCTGTGCCGAAGCAAACGCGATAAGTACTCCGCCTGGGGACTACGGCCGCAAGGTTAAAACTCAAAGGAATTGACGGGGACCCGCACAAGCAGCGGAGCGTGTGGTTTAATTCGATGCAACGCGAAGAACCTTACCTGGGTTTGACATGTACGTAGTAGTGAACCGAAAGAGGAACGACTCTTCGGAGAGCGTACACAGGTGCTGCATGGCTGTCGTCAGCTCGTGTCGTGAGATGTTGGGTTAAGTCCCGCAACGAGCGCAACCCGCGTCGTTAGTTACAAGTGTCTAGCGAGACTGCCGGTATCAAGCCGGAGGAAGGTGCGGATGACGTCAAGTCAGCATGGCCTTTATATCCAGGGCTACACACACGCTACAATGGGCGGTACAGAGGGAAGCTAAGGGGTGACCTGGAGCGAATCCCATCAAAG
>JAGNDO010000001.1:0-137500 GCA_018003515.1 Caldilineaceae bacterium | reverse complement strand
CTGAACTCAATCAAACTCCGAATACCGATACTTTAGGGTGGCAGTCGGACTGCGGGAGATGAGTTTCGTGGTCGAGAGGGAAACAGCCCAGACCGTCAGCTAAGGTCCTTAAGTGGTGGCTAAGTGGGAAAGGATGTGGAGTTACTGAGACAGCCAGGAGGTTGGCTTAGAAGCAGCCATTCCTTTAAAGAGTGCGTAATAGCTCACTGGTCAAGTGATTCTGCGCCGAAAATATAACGGGGCTCAAGCCACCCACCGAAGCTACGGATTTGATAAGGCCTGCGGGTCTTGTTGAGTAGTAGGCGAGCGTTCTGACAGCATAGAAGCCATACCGGAAGGAGTGGTGGAGCGGTCAGAAGTGAGAATGTTGGCACGAGTAGCGAAAACTATGTGAGAACCATAGTCCCCGTAAGTCTAAGGTTTCCGACGGAAGGTCAATCCGCGTCGGGTTAGTCGGTCCTAAGGCGAGGCCGAAGGGCGTAGTCGATGGATAACTGGTTAATATTCCAGTACCGCGTGAAGTTGTTTGAGCGAAGGGGTGACGCAGGAGGGTAGGTCAGCCAGCCGTTGGTCGAGCTGGTTCCAAGCCTGTAGGCGATGAGAGCGGGGTTAAAAGACTGCTTGAGCTGAGGGGTGAAGGCGAGCCTGAAAGGGCGGAAGTGACTTAGCCCAAGCTGACAAGAAAAGCCTCTAGTTAGACTTGCGCGACCGTACCGCAAACCGACACAGGTAGACGGGTAGAGAATACCAAGGGGAACGGGATAACCTTCGTTAAGGAATTCGGCAAAATAGATCCGTAACTTCGGGATAAGGATCGCCTCAGTAGGGTGAAGAGGCCTAGCGCCTTGGAGCCTGAGGAGGCCGCAGAGAAATGGCCCTGTCGACTGTTTACCAAAAACACAGGTCTGTGCGAAGTCGAAAGACGAAGTATACAGGCTGACGCCTGCCCAGTGCCGGAAGGTTAAGGGGAGTGGTGAGAGCTGCGAACTGAAGCCCCGGTGAACGGCGGCCGTAACTATAACGGTCCTAAGGTAGCGAAATTCCTTGTCGGGTAAGTTCCGACCCGCACGAATGGCGTAACGAATGGGGCACTGTCTCAACGAAGGACCCGGTGAAACTGAAATAGGAGTGAAGATGCTCCTTACCCGCAGCAGGACAAAAAGACCCCGTGGAGCTTTACTATAGCTTGGCATTGGGTTAGGGCTTGATCTGTGTAGGATAGGTGGGAGACAGAGAAGCTGGGCCGCCAGGTTCGGTGGAGTCGTCGGTGAAATACCACTCTGATCAAGTTTTGACTCTAACCTTGACCGTAATCCGGTTAGGGGACCGTGTCAGGTGGGTAGTTTGACTGGGGCGGTCGCCTCCCAAAAGGTAACGGAGGCGTGCAAAGGTTCCCTCAGGCTGAATGGAAACCAGTCGAAGAGTGCAAACGCATAAGGGAGCTTGACTGCGAGACCAACGAGTCGAGCAGAGACGAAAGTCGGCGTTAGTGATCCTATAGCACCGAGTGGAAGGGCTATGGCTTAACGGATAAAAGCTACCCCGGGGATAACAGGCTAGTCTTCCCCAAGAGTTCACATCGACGGGAAGGTTCGGCACCTCGATGTCGGCTCGTCACATCCTGGGGCTGGAGTAGGTCCCAAGGGTTGGGCTGTTCGCCCATTAAAGTGGTACGCGAGCTGGGTTCAGACCGTCGTGAGACAGGTCGGTCTCTATCCGCTGTGGGCGTAAGGGAATTGAGGAGATCTGCCCCTAGTACGAGAGGACCGGGGTGGACAGACCGCTGGTGTGCCAGTTGTGTTGCCAAATGCATAGCTGGGTAGCTAAGTCTGGAATGGATAACCGCTGAAAGCATCTAAGTGGGAAGCCAGCTTCGAGATAAGTTCCCTCACAGAATAATCTGGTAAGTGCGCTGGGAGACGACCAGTTTGATAGGCGGCATGTGTACAGGCAGAGATGTCTTTAGCAAAGCCGTACTAACGCACGAGGGCTTAACCTATACAATGATTTTTATCATGTGTCATGGGTTGCCGATACCGGAAGGTATACAAACGTAACAAAGATACAAGCATCCTGTTTGGTTTTTAGTGTGCCAGGTTGAACGCCTGGTAGACGCACTTGTGGGTTATGCATGCACGTAAAAGTGTGGGTATAATCAGGCAGTGTTAACAATCTAGACACGCTCTAGACAAAAACTTTGGAAAGTGCGAGTTTTTGTTGGTGACAAGAGCGGTGGGGGTACACCCGGATCCATCTCGAACCCGGCAGTTAAGCCCACCAGCGTCGATGGTAGTGCATGGGTAACTGTGTGCGAGAGTAGACCGTCGCCAACAAAAACTCGTCTTTTATTGCCCAAAAATATGGCCGTTATCAACGGCGGATGGCTTGTTCACCGGTCATCCGCTCGAAATTGGTTCCGGCCTTGACTCCATGATACAATAGATGGTGTAGATTTTGACCAGAAATTGCACCTTGGTTCCGAGTCACTGAGTATCGATGGACGATAACCCGCCAGAACCTAACATGACCCGTCGTGCGCTGGATACCCGGTTACCCGGTCCCTTATCCGCCGTTCGCCCCCTCTCTATCGGGTCAATCTGTTATCAGCCCACACAAAAACTTATACGCACAACCTCTACCGGGACACCTTGGCTGATACAGCCGGGCGCACTGGCTTTTTGCGCGTCCACAGAAATTATCCACATTCCAGCGCACCGCCGAGGAGCGACCCCATGACAACCGCCATTGTGATCCTGGCCGCGGGCCAGGGAACCCGCATGAAATCAGAGTTACCCAAGGTACTCCACCACGCGGCCGGGCGGCCTTTGGTGGAATGGGTTGTGGATGCCGCCAGGTCTGTCACGGATCTGCCCCCTGTGGTGGTAATTGGTCATGGCGGAGACCAGGTGAAAATTCTCCTGGGCAACCGCGCCGTTTACGCCGAGCAGTCTCAGCGCTTGGGCACCGGTCACGCCGTGGAGCAGGCCACGACGTTGTTGCGGGGCAAGAGCAAGCGGGTGATCGCCCTCTATGGGGACATGCCCCTGGTGCGGGGAGAGACCTTGGCGAAATTGGTCGATCTTTTTGAAACCAATGCCGCTGATCCCCAGGCCGCCCCCTTGGCCATTGCCATGATCACCATCCACCGCACGGACCCCCAGGGTTTTGGACGCATTGTGCGCAATGCAGAGGGGGCTATCCAACGTATCGTCGAGGAGGCCGACTGCACCTCGGAGCAAAAGCGCATCCAGGAGCTGAATCCTGGCCTCTATTGTTTTGATGCCGATTGGCTTTGGGAAAATTTGCCAAAGATTCAGGTCAGCCCCAAGGGTGAGTATTACCTGACCGATATGGTAGAGATCGCGGTGGCCCAAGGTCGCCGGGTGGTGACTATGGACGCGGTCGTCGAAGAGGCCTACGGCGTCAACACCCGCAGCCATCTGGCCATTGCCGCACAGGTTTTGCGTCAGCGTATCCTGGAGCAACACATGGACGCCGGGGTGACTGTGATCGATCCGGCCACCACCTATGTGGATGCCACTGTTACCATCGGTGTGGACACTACCCTGCTCCCTGGCACGCACCTGCACGGGCAGACCACCATCGGCCCCAACTGCACCATCGGCCCCAACACCCAGATCGTGGACAGCCGCATCGGATCGGGCTGTCGCATTGTCTATTCTGTGGTGGAGGAGGCGCGCATGGATGATGGCAGCGAGATCGGCCCCTTTGGCCATCTGCGCAAGGGCGCGCACCTGGGCGAGGGGGTGCACATGGGCAACTTTGGCGAAGTCAAGAACAGCTATTTGGGACCGGGCACCAAAATGGGCCACTTCAGCTACCTCGGCGACGCCCAGATCGAGGGGGACGTCAACATCGGGGCCGGGACCATCACCTGCAACTATGACGGCAAAAACAAAAACAAGACCGTGATTGGCAAAGGGGTCTTTATCGGCAGCGATACCATGCTGGTGGCCCCCTTGACTATCGGGGCCAATGCGCGCACGGGGGCGGGGTCTGTGGTCACCAAGGACGTGCCCGCCGATGGGTTGGTCTATGGCGTGCCCGCTCGACCGCCGAAAGAGAAGAAGATTGAGGATTGAAGATTGAGGATTGAAGATTGAAGATTGAAGATTGAAAAGTAAGAATTGAAAATTGAAAATTGAAGAACGACCAGATTTCTTAAGGAGCAATAAAACGTGGACGCTGGTGATTTAACAGCCTGGATATTGGTAGGGGTGGCCCTGATTTTGGTGGGACTTGCCGCCGCCGCAGAAGCCGCGCTGGCCTCGGTCAGCCGCAGCCGAGTGCGTACGCTGAAGGAAGCAGGGGTCAACCAGGCGGCTGTGATCGATAGCTTGTTGAAGGATGCCCCCAAATTCCTTCTCTCCCTGATGTTGGTCAAAAGCAGCGGCTGGCTGATGGCCGGTGCCGCCGCCGTCTCTCTGATTTTGGGCTTGCCCCAGATGGATATGAAGGCCCTAGTCGGGTTGGTGGCCGTCTGGCTGATCCTGTCCATCACCCAAATTTTGGGCCGCGCCCTGGTCCTGCGGGATGCGGAAAAGGCAGCCCTCTATCTTGCGCCCGTGGTGCAGGTTCTCTCGGCCATTCTGCTGCCCATCTCCTTTGGCCTGCGCAAGCTGGGGGCGGTCGTGCGTGGCCCGCAAGCCTCGGAAGAGAGCCTCTTTCTGAGCGAGGATGGTCTGCGCTTCTTGATCAACATGGGTGACGGCGAAGGCAGCATCGAAGAAGATGAAAAGCAGATGATCGCCAGCATCTTCGAGATGGGCGAAACCGTGGTGCGGGAGATCATGTCCCCCCGCATCGACATCATCGCCCTGGCCGTGGACACCCCCTTCGCCGAAGCCCTGGATGTGATTATCAAGGCCGGTCACAGCCGCATCCCCGTCTTTGAGGACAACGCCGACCGCATTGTGGGCTTCCTCTACGCCAAGGATCTGCTCAAGTGCTTTCGGGACAAGCAGACCGATGTGCCGATTCGGTCGATCTTGCGGTCAGCCTATTTTGTGCCGGAAAGCAAGAAGGTGGACGAGCTTTTCCACGAAATGCAGACCCGACGGGTTCATATCGCCATTGTGGTGGACGAATACGGCGGCACGGCCGGCCTGGTCACCATCGAGGATCTGCTTGAGGAGATCGTGGGCGAAATCCAGGACGAATATGACAAGGAACCTGTGCCCTACCAGAAGATCGCCCGGGATACCTATGTCTTCAACGCCCGGCTGGATGTGGACTCGGTGACGGATCTGCTCGGCATAGACCTGCCCTACGCGGACGTGGACACTCTGGGCGGCTTCATCTTTGCCGAATTGGGCCATGTGCCCGAAACCGGCGAGACCGTGACCTATGCCGGCTGGCGCTTCACCGTCCTCTCCGTGGAATCCCGGCGCATCCGCCAAGTGCGGGCCGAACCCTCGCCAAGCCTGGTCAGCGAGGACGAACCGACCGCAGCCAGCCTGGAACCATCCCGTTTTAGTCGCACCAACGGCAAAAAATCGCCCGATGGCACCACCGTTCCCGGTCTGCAAATATCGTCTTGATCTCTCTTGACTCAACCAAAGGAAGTGCCCGATGACTCCATCCGACCTGATAAAGCAGGCCCAACTGGCCCGCACCCGTGCCTATGCGCCCTATAGCCACTATCAGGTGGGGGCAGCGGTCTTGGCCGCGGATGGATCCGTGTGGTTGGGCTGCAATGTGGAAAACGCCGCCTATCCGGCCTGCATCTGCGCCGAACGGGTGGCGTTGACCGGGGCCGTGGCCCAAGGCCAGCGCACCTTCACGGCCATCGCCGTCGCCACCCCGGACGGCGGCTCCCCCTGCGGCATCTGTCGCCAGGTCATGGCCGAGCTGGGGCCGCAGATGACCGTTTACATCAGCGATGAACTGGGCGTCTTCCGCACCACCACCGTCGCCGACCTGCTCCCCGACTCCTTTAACGGCTCCAGCCTGAACAAGTAAACGAAGCGCCCGGCCATCAAATAGGCCGGGCGCTTCGTTTACTTGCCCCCTGGCCCCCAATTCTGGGGAGGTCGTGGACCGTTTCCCCCAAGGTTGGGGGGCCAGGGGGCCGGGCCGGGCGCTTCTTTTCTGTTTAATTTGTTTAATTTGTGGGCATTTGTGGTCAACTACCTGCTTGGGCTTATCTCCATCTCGGCCAGACCGACCTTGCGGCATAGTTGACCCAAGTTTTCCTGCTCTGCCCCATCCAGCACGCCCATCTCACGGGTCACAATCTCTACGTGTAGCGGGAAGATCTCTCGGATCAACGTATCCCCCTCATCGGTCAGGTGGATGGTGATGAAGCGGCGGTCGTTGGTGTCCCGCTCTCGGCGCACCAAATTGCGTTTGGCCAGATTATCGATCACAAAGGTGATATTCCCCGTACTCTTGAGGATCTTGCCCGCCAGGGATTTCTGGCACATAGGCCCCAGATGGTGCAGGGATTCCAGGATGCCAAACTGGCTCACGGTCAGTCCATAATCCGACAGATGGGCATTGATCCGGGAAGTCACCGTATCCGCCGCCCGTTCCAGCTTGATATAGGTATCCAACGCCTGAACCTGCTCCGGCGTACCGCAAAAGTGAGTGCCCATTTAATTCTCTCCCTTTGACCAACAATCAGTTCAACATTGAACTGATTGTACCATGCTTTCAATTTCTGTCAAGCTGCCAAGAGGCAGGTCTGCAATTCTTCAAAATGGAACGCGGATGACACGGATTCGACGGATTTACGCGGATTTTTTCTTCTCGTTTTTTGAATTTTTGTCCAATGCCAGTCAAACGCGATGTCATAGAATCTTGCTCCTGCCCACAGCATAGCAGGTGAGCGTCATGGGCGCGTTACAGGGACAATTCAGCCAGTTTTTCGCTGTTGAACGCTGATAGATTGGGTGATATACTGTTGTCAGTGATGCTAAGATTGGGAGTAATCGTTCACCCCCCGCCCCCCTACCCCCCCAACATTGGGGGGAACTGTCCACGATCTCCCCCAGAATTGGGGGCCGGGGGGCAGAGGGGGTGAATGATTACGATTGGGATAAGAACTGAAAGGCTGAATTCAAAATGACTCCTGCCACATTCGTTTCCGTTGTTGAAGCTGACTACACAGTGAAGGCACCCTCCCATTTGCAGATAGGAGAACAGGTATTGGTGTTGCGTATGCCATCAGCTATCAGTTTGTTGGCGGATGCTACTCGGCGACGTCGTTTTGCAGCCACCCGTCAGGCGATTCAGAATGCTATGCACGCGCCTAATCCCGCGGCTGATTTGTCAGATGAGGAGATCGTGGCGCTGGTCAAACGTGCGCGCCGTGCAACGAAGAGCGAGTAACGGTCTATGCGTGTGGTTATCGACACCAACCAACTTGTGGCGTCCCTGGTGCGTCCGCCAGAACTTGCCACGTTTCTGATGGCCTGGGAGTCAGCACGTTTTACAGTGATTGCGTCGGCGGATTTGCTCGATGAATACAGACACGTGCTGGCGTATCCGGATATTGCCGAACTTATCTATCCAGAACTCCTGCGGATGTATCAAAGCCATCTGGCGGATGACATTGAGGTGGTTGACACCCCCGATGTACCATCTATCTGTCGAGACCCGGATGACGACAAAGTGATAGCCACTGCAATCTATGGGTTGGCCGATTTTGTCCTGACCGTTGATCTTGACCTCTTGACCCCAGATGTGATCGAAGTATTGGGAGAAGTCGGTATTCGGATCCTTTCGGCTGACACCTTGCTTCACCTGCTTGACACTTTCCCGAAAGTTGATTGGGTAAGTTACTCACAATGAGTTCTCGGTGATCATATAGTCCACTCGAAGGGAAGTGAAATCCATGAACCAGGTTCAAGCAATTTGTTAGTGCGAAGTAGTTCTGGGTTAACCCCGGGCGAGTGAATGGCCGCCGCCCGCCCCACCCTGAAAGGGATGGGGCTACACAAGCAACGCCCCCTCAAAGGGGGCTGGGCGGGACATAAAGCCGGGTTCACCAGGCGCAGCAGTTGTAGCCCCATCCCTTTCAGGGTGGGGCGATTCCCTTAACCCAAGACTTATTCGCGTTAACAGAAGAGATCATCGTGCATATCGAAGCATTTCGACCCCAACCCACCCTGGTGACAAAAGCAACCTCCGTCACCCACCCCCGCTTTCCTGTCATTGATGCCCACAATCACCTGGCCGAACCCTTTGGCGGCGGCTGGGATAAACGACCCTTGTCCCAACTCATCGCCCGTCTGGATGAGGCCCGCGTGGAGAGCTATGTGGATCTGGACGGCGGCTGGGGCGAAGATCTGTTGCAACGACATCTGGACTATTTCAAGCAGCCCGCGCCGGAACGATTTGTCATCTTTGGCGGCGTCGATTGGTCCCAGTGGCCGGAAAAGGGGCACCATTTTGGTGAATGGGCGGCTGGTCGCCTGCGTCAGCAAGCCAAGTGGGGCGCGCAGGGGCTGAAAATCTGGAAGCCCTTGGGCCTGCATGTGCGGGATGAGCAGGGCGCATTGGTGGCGGTCGATGATGAACGTTTGATCCCCATTTGGGAAACGGCCGCCTCCCTCAACTGGCCCATTCTCGTGCATGTGGCCGACCCCGTGGCCTTTTTTGACCCCATCACCCCTCAGAACGAGCGCATCGAGGAGTTGGCTGCTCACCCGGACTGGCATTTTCCCAGCCCGCCCTTCCCCGCCTTTCTCACCATCATGGAACAGTTTGCCAATCTGATCCGGCGTCACCCGGCGGCCACCTTTATTGGGGCGCATGTGGGCTGCTACGCCGAGAATCTGGGCTGGGTCGGCCAACTGCTGGACGAATGCCCCAATTTCCACATCGACATCAGCGCCCGCCTGGGTGAATTGGGCCGCCAGCCCTACACGGCCCGCCGCTTTTTTATGCAATACGCCGACCGCATTCTCTTTGGCACAGACGCTGGACCGTCTCTGGATGCGTATCGCCTGTATTACCGCTTTCTGGAAAGCGACGACGAATATTTCAACTATAGCCCCACGGACCCGCCAACCCAGGGACGCTGGCATGTCTATGGCCTGCACCTGCCGGATGAGGTCTTGGCCAAAATTTATGCAGACAATGCCAGACGTATTCTAAATATCCAAACCAAGGAACGGCTCCGCATCGCCAAAGAATGACCTCGCACCACTAAGGAACGACGACGTGAGCCTGTTCCCCCCGTTTGCTATTCCCCTGGCAGATCGTGTGAAGTGTGCGGCAGATAGGTATCTGCTCCCCTCGCTTCTCCCCCGTCAGCGGTCCGCAACCATTCCCTCCTCTTCTGGCAACACAACCTGCCCTTGGCCTGGGAAACGCCCACCATGACCCCATCGCTGACCTTTCGTGCCCTGTGCTGGCCCTCTCTCTTGTGGCGGAAGTAGCGCCACATGCCCACTTTCTTCTTGACCCCAGCCAGCCTCAGCCATCTCTCCCTGCTGATCTTTATCACCTTTGTGATCGCCCATCTGTCGATCCAGTGGGCGCGCGCCCGGCGGCAGGGGGAGGAGGCGGCGACCATGGGGCGGCTGCTGGGCATCTTTGGCGGGCTGGGGCTGACCGTTCTCTTCATGTTTCTGGTCCAGGTTCTCTATCCCTCGGCGGACCAGTTTGCCGGCCCGTTGCAGACCGTCTTTCTGACCGGGGGATTGGTCTGCCTGCTCCAATTTAACTATCGCTTCTGCATGTCATGCGCAATTCGGTTGTCTCCTTTGGCCGGGAACTGCGTCTGCAAAATTCCCAGTTTCGCTGTGGCAGCGCCCCGGTCATCTTTGCCCTGGGGCTGGATCTGATCCCGCCAGCCGCGGGCGAGACCGGGGGGCTGTTTATCCACCCCACCCCGGCCAAGACCACCGTGACCTGGCTCAACCTGCCCGAATCCGAACACGAAGATCACCGCAACACCTTCCAGCTTGCCCTCTACCCCAGCGGCGTTTTTGAGATTCGCTTTGCCGCCCTGAGTCCGCCCGCCCTCAGCCTGAGCGAGCGCACCGTGCGCCGCTACATGAAGGAGATCATGTCAAAAGCCGGGCCGAGGCCGAGCGGGTGGCCAGGGCCCGGGGGATGTAATGGTGTGGAAAAAATTCGTGGTATAATTCTGCTGACCTTGACCCGTACGGCCTATCAACGGAGGCGATTATGTCCAAACCCTTGCCGATTGGCGTTCAAACCTTTAGAGACATCATCCAGGGTGGCTTCCTGTATGTGGACAAAACCCGCATCATCCATGAGTTGATCCACGATACTAAAGGCGTCTTTTTCTTCTCGCGTCCCCGGCGTTTTGGCAAAAGCCTGCTGGTCTCTACGTTGGAAGAGATCTTCTTGGGCCATCGCCAGCTTTTTCAGGGACTCTGGCTAGACGACAGCCCCTATGCCTGGCCCCAGCATCCTGTCATCCACATCGATTTCAGCCGCCACCGGGTGCATAGCGCCGCAGGGTTGGAAATCGTGATCGGCGAAACCCTGCAACGGATTGCCGTGGATCATGGCATAGACGTTCACGGCCACACCCACCTCTCCCAATTTGAGAATTTGATCCGTGGGTTGGCGGCCCAGAATCAGGTGGTAATTCTGATCGATGAATATGACAAACCGATCCTGGACAATATCGAAGACCGGGCCGAGGCCCAGCGCATTCAGGATGTGCTGAAGGGCTTCTACACGGTGATCAAAAGTCTGGACGCCCATATCCGCTTCGTTTTTCTCACTGGCATCAGCAAATTCAGCCGAGTGGGTGTCTTTTCGGGCTTGAACAACTTGCAGGACATCAGCCTGCACGACCGCTATGCCACCCTGTTGGGCTTCACCCAGGCCGAAGTGGAACAGAACTTTGGGGCCTACCTGCACGACTTTGCGGTCAGAAACGAGCAGGATCTGGTCACCACCCTGGCCGAGATCCGGGCCTGGTACAATGGGTTCTGCTTTTCCCGGCGTTGCGAGACCGTCTACAACCCTTTTTCCTTGCTGCTTTTGCTGGACAGCCAGGATTTTCGCAACTATTGGTTCGAGAGCGGCACGCCCACCTTTTTGATCAAGCTGATCCAGCAGCAAAACTATGATATCCAACAACTGGATGACCTCAACGTGGACGAATTGGCCTTCAGTACCTATGAAATCGACCGGCTTCAGGTCCTGCCCCTGCTCTATCAGACCGGCTATCTGACCATCAAAGGCTATGATGCACAGCGCCAACTTTACCGGCTGGGCTACCCCAACCGGGAAGTTGAAAAGGCCTTTACCCAGGTGCTGTTGGGCAGGTTTGGGGCCGTGGACGAAAGCCTGACCGGAGGCTATCTGTGGCGGCTGATCGACGCCCTGGGCGAGCGCAATCTGGCCCAGTTTTTTGAGTTGCTGGATGCCTTTTTCGCCGGCATCCCCTACGATATCCAAATCGGCCAGGAGCGCTATTATCAGACCATCTTCTATCTGATCTTCCGGCTGATCGGACTGGAGATCGAGGCCGAGGTGCGCACCAGCCGGGGGCGGATCGACACCGTGGTGGCCCTGGCGGATACGGTCTACCTATTCGAGTTCAAGCTGGACGGAGACCCAGACGCCGCCCTGGCCCAGATCCAGGCGCGGGGCTACGCCGAGGCGTATGCGCAATCGGGCAAGACCCTGATCCTGGCCGGGGTCAATTTTGACACGACCCTGCGGGGGATCGCTGGCTGGCAGACGAAAACACTTTAGGGCAGGCGTTTGGGTGCGTTGCACCAAACGGACAAAAAGAGAGGAAAGAGAAACTTGAAAATCCAAAGTTGATAGTTGGATTTTCAAGGATAACTGAACACCTTGTCCGCCTTGCAGTCCCATGCAGATTGCCCTACAGGATCTCAACCTCGAACACCTTTGGGTCATCTATCCGGGCAGACACGAATACGCCCTGGACGAACGGAGCAGCGTCTTGCCGCTAGAAGCGCTCCCCCGCTTGGTGGCGACGTTGGGCCAGAAACAGGCAGGAGGCGGTGGATAATAGAAGCAGTGAAGTTCGACCTTCCGCAATGTCGACCTTCTGAAAACTTTGCAAAAAAGAGAGGGGGGCGACGTGATTTTCACGTCGCCCCCCTCTCTTTTTGCCTATTTTTCTCCATTTTTGCCCCAAATCCCCAAAAGTGGTAGGACTGCACGATAGCGTGATCTGATCACTTTGATTTCGATTACGCCAGATTTGGACGGAATGCTATCTGAATCACCCGCTATATAGTATCCGCAGCCAAAAAAGTACTAAATCTCGCGTTAACCCTTCAAGCAAAATCGTGCGTTTTTGGCATCACGCTATCGTGCAGTCCTACCTTGGCCGTTTTGATTTCCATTTTGGGTGTATATTTTTTCCCATGACCACCCATCACCGCCCGCCCCTGATCCTGATCTACGGCAACAGTCCCCGGTTGATCGACCTGGAGCGCACCCTGCGCGCCACGCCCAACCTGCGGGTGATCCAGATCGACCCGGACGACCCCAGCGCCGCGGACCAGGTGGCCGTCCTGCGGGCGGGGGTGCTGATCTATGACGACGGGGCGGATCTGGCGCTGATCCAGGCCCTGAGTACATTGCATCTGGAGATGGTCTTGATGGACTTGGGCGGGGCCGATGGACGACAAGTGATGACCAATCTAGGCCAGGCGATTCACCTATTTTCCGATGCCTGAGTAGGCAAAGTTGCTCCCACCATTCTAACGTTATCGCTTCACCGTTCAACTTCGTTTCTTTGTCAAAATTCACACAGGAGGCATTCAAAATGGGATAGTTTAGAACGATCGTCAAAGTCGCCCACACGGCAGCCGGGATGTATTCGAACAGTTCGTTGCAAGCTGAAGGTGTTCAAGCAAATGCCGATCAGGTCTCTACAGACATTGGTGTCTTTACATTCACCAAGAATGTAAAGACAGGAAAGGCGGTGGTGAGAAACAACGCGAAGATTGAGCATTATGTCTATTTTTCGGTGACCAATAATGATGGAAGTTTGTCCAGCAAACATCTGCTCATCGATGGGGAAACGCAGAAAGATGTGACTGCGCTTATGACTAGGTATGTTGAGGGTCAAATCACCTACGCTCCGTTTGCGGGTGATGGTCCGCAGGATGTACTTTCGTTTTCTGCTGAGACAATGTTCAATCGCAGGCTGGAATTCAACGATGACGATTCCCAAGTTCAATACATATTGGAGCAAAACGTCGAGTGTACTCAGCTAATCTTTTCCTCCAAACATCCATTCGGTCCATTTGAAATGACCTTTTTGGACAAGAATGGGGTCAACTTCAACGTCCGAGACTCCACCATTGACGAAGTACAGGATCTGCATGTAGCACAAGTGGATATACCAAAGGGTTGCAGCCACGAATTGCCCTACACCAATCTGCAACTTCAGGTAACGATTCCTGAGAAAACTTCGAGGCTGATTCGGGACGAGATGGAGAAGTGGGATATGCAAGTGTAGATTGATCTGTTGTTCAGGTAGGGCAAATCCAGTTGAGCCAGACCGCAAGCACGCCTCGCGTGAATGGAGCAGCACGAGGCGTGCCTAATCTTTCTTCAACATCATTCAAGGAGGAATTAAGATGAAACTACCGAATCAAGTTCGTAAATTCCAAAAACATCTGCGCACAATCAGCATGACGATTGTGATAATAACACTCATCATTGGCGCGCCGGTATCAGTTTTGGCTGCCCTTGGCACCATCAATCCCAATGACGGTGCAGTAGATGCCAACTGGGGTAATCCGATGAGTGCTGGCACCCTTAGCCCCGACAACCAATACGAAATTGTGAATTTTTACGTCAATACTGATGCCTCTACCCCTACCCGCTTTTATTTCCGCTGGGAAACGGCTGGCGCGCTAACAGTAAATTCGATTTTCTGAAGGTGTCCTTGGATTGTAATAACAATAACAGCTATTCCGATGCAGTTGACGTTTTTGTGGAAATTCTCCCCAGTGGTAGTGCGGGAGATAAGTATGTTGTCAGTCGAGGGTCTGGCGGCGCGACAGATTCTTCTGGTTCCCCAACCAATTTAGTTGAAAGGGTGGGAAACAATGTTGAGGTGGCTCCAACGGTAGGGCCAAACGTGGACTGGTCGACTTGTTTAGCCTCGAACCCGACAATATTTGCCGAATCGATTAATTTTGGTGGCCCCGGCCGTGATGTAACGACTAAGCGTGTGTACAATCTGCCCACCGCCATCACCCTGAGCAGCTTCGGGGCGCAGAGCAGCGGCACGCCCCTCATGGTCGGCATGGCCCTGCTGGGGCTGCTCCTGGTGGGCGGTGTGGCCGTGGTGCGGCGCAAGCGTGCGTAGCCATGCGCCTGGGCGGGTCGGGTCGGGTTGCCTCCTGCGAGAATCCGGCCCGGTCCGCCCGGCGTCGTCTTTCCGTCCGTTTTCCCTGCACTCATCCACACCCAAAACAAGGAGACCCATCATGAATCCAAACGAGAGCCACCCATCCAACGAACCCACAATCCAACAATCCACCCACCCACCCTTGGCAAACCCTACAAACCCTACGCCCCGCCCGCCATCCTCCACGAACTGGCCTTGGAGACCCGGGCCAGCAGCGCTTTGAGCGTCGATCCGGTTGAGTTGATCTTGGGCATCCCCACCAAGTAGATCGGGCATGCAGTCTGTCCATCACAGCAAAGGAGGTGGGGCGATCCGGTGGGTCGTCCCGCCTCCTTTTGGGGTGTGATTCAAGAGTTATCTTAACAAAAAGGGAGTGGACAAGCGGCAAACGGTCAGTTTTGGGTGACCAATTTTTGCAGGGTTTGCGAAATTCTTGTCAGGACGGCTTTGTCCACCTGACCAAAGGGTTTGATGATGATGGACTGCGACAAGGTGTAGATTTTGTCCACCCTGACCTTGCCTGGCCGATTCAGACTCCCCCGCGCCAAGTCAGATGAGGTAATGGTGAAACTGTACTCGGTTGGGATTGGATTCGAAGTCATGGCGACAACAACGACATCGGCTGTCTGGCGGTTGTAAGCATCGTTGGAGATCACGATCACGGGTCGTCGTTTATGAGAAGAGAGATCCGTAAACGGAACAGGAATCAGCACAATGTCCCCCTGATCAGGCATCGTTCCACTCCTCGTCGTCAAAGGCATTGTCCCAAAAGCCCAAACTGCTTTGGGCTGCGGCAAGCAGATCATCGAACGGATCGGCTTGGTCTTCCATGACAAAAACCATCACCCGCGCCCCCGGTTGCAGAGGGACCGGCAGGATGACCTGCCCGTCCGCCGAAACCGTGACATCATATCTGAGCGCAGCTTGGGGAGCGGAGAGAGCTTGCATACAAAACCTCCTGAACGGGTTCATCAAATGGATCGATAGTGCAGATTGTAGCACAAAGAGAATGATTCCCCAAGGTATTCCGTTCACCCCGACCGTCATCCTGCTCACCCATATGGCCTCCCCGTTCAACTGCACAATCAACCGAACGGTCGGCATCCCAGCCAAACGCTACTGCTGTCATGCCTGCTATTGGGGTCGGGCTGCGCAGGGAGTAGGGGGTGGGGCGACGGCCAAAATTTCTAGTGAAAAAAGTTTTTCTTCACTAGAAACGACAGGGGCAGGGCAGGAACGATGAAGGTGAATAGTGCCTGGGTAGAGGTATGGTGCGCACCCATCACGAATCTCACACCCACCCGAAAATTCAGACTGCCTTGTGCAGAGGATTCATGATATAATTCCTCCATCAAAAGGTTGCATGGGCGTGTAGACGCGCATGGAAAGATGTTTGGGGGTGAATCATGTACAAAGTCAAAGGGCTTTTTCGTAACGGTGTTGCCTTCCCAGAGCAACCGATCAACGGCTGGGATGGCGAACAGGTGATCATCACCTTTGTGGACAAGGAAACGGCGTTTGAATCCGAACCGGATGTCTATCCAGCAATGTTGCCTAAGCGGCCCTGCATTTCCCCTGACCGTTCCCAGGAGTCCCCATCATGAGCATGAACGTCGAAAATCTCACCCGCCGCTTTGCCACGGTCTTCGCACCGGAGCAGGCCACCGTTTTGGCCGTCGCCATTGACGATGCTTATAACAATCTGGTCAAGGCCGACGACTTCAACGAGTTGAAGGAGATTGTGCGCGGGCTAGCCCAGTCACAGCGTGATTTGGTCCAAGCCCAGGTGCGCACGGAGAACGAATTGAGACATCTGGCCCAGGAGATGGGCGGTCTCTCTCGCAGCGTCAGCTATTCCTTAGAAAACGAGGCCTATCGCCTGTTGCCCATCTTTCTGGAAGCCGAGTATGGCATTGTGTTGGAAAAACGCGCAGTGCGCACGGTAATCGGCGACGAAGAAATTGACCTCTTCGCTCTGGGCCAACGCCACGGCGCTCCCATTGTGCTGGTCGGGGAGACCAAATTACAACTGGATCGCAGACGAGGCAGCCGCGACGCCGCGGTGCAGGTGCTAGCGCAGTTGGCGCGCAAGGCGGAAGTCGTGCAGTCCCTCTATCCAGACCGAGAAGTGGTGCGTCTGCTGGTTACCCACTTCGCCCGCCCCGCGGTTCACGCCGAGGCGCAAAAACAGGGTATCCTCATCGCCCAGAGCTTTGAGTGGTGAGGCTGACTCGTAAGCCTTCATCCCCCCCGGCCCCCCAATGCTGGGGGAGGTCGTGAACAGTTCCCCCCAAAGTTGGGGGGTCAGGGGGGCGGGGAGTGAATGCTTACTGGTGCGCACCCATCACGAATCTCACACCCACCCGAAAATCCAGACTGCCTTGTGCAGAGGATTCATGATATAATTCCTCCATCAAAAGGTTGCATGGGCGTGTAGACGCGCATGGAAAGATGTTTGGGGGTGAATCATGTACAAAGTCAAAGGGCTTTTTCGTAACGGTGTTGCCTTCCCAGAGCAACCGATCAACGGCTGGGATGGCGAACAGGTGATCATCACCTTTGTGGACAAGGAAACGGCGTTTGAATCCGAACCGGATGTCTATCCAACCCTGGAACAGGTGGTTGATCGCATCATGAACATGGGACCGAACCCCAACAATATTATCGAACCCACCGAGTCCCTGGCTGATCTGCTTGCCAACGCGCCAGTGGCCGCCCCCATTGACGCGGTGGCATGGAATCGGCAATGGGCCGCCCTTGAAGCTGAAATGAAGGAGCGGGATCTGGCCGATGATCGAGCTGAATGACGGCTGTAGTCATGGCCCGTTATTTGTTGGATACCAACCATCTGTCGCCCTTGGTCACCTTGACCCATCCCCTGCGAGCGCACATTTTGGAACGGTTGAGCCAGGGCGACCGTTTCTGCATCCCTGTCCCGGCTTTGACAGAAATGCTATAGGGCATCCAGGTTCTGCCCAGAGTACAGACCAATGTGGCTGAATGGGCGCGCCTGAAGAACAGTTTCGTCTACTACGAATTGGACCGAGACTCTGTGGCTGTAGATGGAATAGAAAAGAGGTAGGGCGACTTTTTCCAATCGCCTAGAGTTTTGAGTGGTGAGGCTGACCCAGACTCAATACGGCACCGGCACACACCAAAAGAGGCGGGACGACCCACTGGTCGTCCCGCCTCTTTTGGTGTGTGATTCTACCGCCGATTCTTGAAATACCAGGCGGCGGCCTCTGTGCGGTTGCCCAGGTGCAGCTTTTCGAAGATGCTTTTGAGGTGAAAGCGTACGGTGTTTTCGCTGATCACCAGGGTTTGGGCGATCTCGGCGTTGGTTTGGCCTTGGGCGGCGTGGGAGAGGACTTCTTGTTCTCTGGCGGAGAGGACATCCAAGGGGTTGGTTGCGTGGCGGTTGCTGGCCAGCCAGCGTTGGGCCGCCCTGGGGAAGACCAACTGGCCTTGGGCCACTTGGCGGATGGCGGCCACGGTCTGGGCCGGGGGTTCGGTCTTGAGGACAAAGCCCTCGGCCTCAAGTTCCAAAGCGGACTGGATGCTTTCGCCGTCAAAATAGGCGGTGAGAACCAGCACCCGCACGGACAGTTGGCGCCGCCGGATCTCGGCCAGGGCGGTGAGACCGTGATAGGGCATTTGCAGATCCAACACCACCACGTCCGCGGCTTGGTGTGCCAAGATTTGCAGCAGTTCATCCCCATTCTGGACCGTGGCGACGACCTGCATGTCCGGCTCATGGTCGATCAACCCCCGTAACCCCTCGATCACCAGGGCGTGGTCGTCGGCCAGGATCACCCGGATCGGGGGAGAGGTCTTTGTGTCAGACATGGACAGGCACCTTTATGGTCAGTTTTGTACCCTGGCCAGGACGGCTTTGCAGGTCGAACTCCCCGGCCAGCAGGGCCACCCGATCCGCCATGCCGCGCAGACCGATGTGGCTGACGTCCTGCGGGGCGATGGGGCCGTCCAGGGATGGCGGGTCGAAGCCTTTGCCTTTGTCGACCACAGTCAGGACCAGCCAAGCGGCCCCGGTTCCCTCAGCCCCCCCGGTCGCTTGCGTCTGCGGATACTCTCGATTTTCCCCAATTAAATGCACCCAATGTTCTTCCACGCCGGCGTGCCGGTAGGCGTTGGAGAGGGCTTCTTGCAAGATGCGATAGAGGGCGATCTTGACCGGCAGCCCCACGGGATCCGGCACGCCATCCACGCTGAAATGTACCCGATTGCCCGTCCACTCCTCGTGTTGAATCACCAACCCTTCGATGATGGAGACCAAGGTGCGGCGTTGAAACTCCGGCGGGCGGAAGGTGCCCATGAAGAATTTGATCTCGTAGAGCGAGGACTCCAGCAACATGCCCACCTGGGCCAGTTGGGGGATCAGGTCAGACTCCCCGTCGGTCTGGCTGAGTTGGTTTTGCATGCGGGTGAGCAGGGAGAGGGCGGTGAAGAGATATTGCACCGGTCCATCGTGGATGTCCAGGATGATGCGGCTCAATTGCTCCTCGGCCACGGACAACATGCGGTGGGAGGCGTCTTGGGCGTGATTGTTCATGGGCGTCTTGGGTGGTGGAGAATTTTGGGATGGGCAGCTTTTGGATGTGAGGCTTGGGCGTGGGGAAAGCATACCCGAAGGCGGGGCAAAGGTCAACCGCGCCTACCCCCCTTCCCCCCTACCCGAATGGGTGGGCGAAGACCACTCACTCTGCTGAATACAGAGTGCGTAGAATCCTGTATGCTTCACTGCGCACCCAGGAACTCCACCGAAATCAATCGTTCACCCCCCCGCCTCCCGGCCCCCAATTCTGGGGGCGGTCGTGGACAGTTTCCCCCAAAGTTGGGGGCTAGGGGGGCGGGGGAGTGAACGACAACCTCAGCAGATTTCGGACCTGACGCAACCCAACCGCCCAAATTGACACCCCCATATCTCTTACGCATGGCCCGTTGCGCATCAGCCCGGCCCGAAAATTTTTCGGGCCGATGGTGCATTTTAGCGACTTTCCATTTTTGCCCAAGCGTGGCAAACTACCCCCGCCCCCACTCTTTTTCTTCCATCTTTCTACCCAACTACCCACAAGGAGGAGTCCCATCCATGAGTGGAAATCTACAGACCGTACACCCGGACAGCGAGCGCGAGACGCAGATGATCGCCGCCGAAAGCGAAGTCTACACCCCGGCGGACGAAGTGGTGGCCGCGGCCAACGTGCCCGACTATCTGGCCGTGCGCGAAGCCGCCTGGGATGATCAGATCAGCTTCTGGGATGCCCAGGCCAAGGAGATGTTGGACTGGTACGAACCCTACAATCAGGTGGTGGACGAGAGCAACGCCCCCTTTTACAAGTGGTTTGTGGGCGGCAAGACCAACATTGTCCTCAACGCCCTGGACCGCCATGTGAAAACCTGGCGCAAGAACAAATTGGCCATCATCTGGGAGAGCGAGAGCGGCGAGCAGCGCACCTTCAGCTATTTCCGCCTGTGGCAAGAGGTGAACAAGGCGGCCAATGTACTCAAGAGCATGGGCGTCAAGAAGGGGGACACGGTCACGATCTATATGGGCCGGGTTCCCGAACTGCCCATTGCCATGTTGGCCACCACCAAGATCGGGGCCATCCACAGCGTGGTCTATGGGGGCTTCAGCGAGCAGGCCCTGGCCAGCCGCATCGAGGATGCCCAGAGCAAGGTGCTGATCACCTGTGACGGATCGTGGCTGCGGGGCAAGACCATTGACCTGAAGCAGATCTCCGACGAGGCGGTCAAGCGTTCGCCGGTGGTGCAGAAGGTGATCGTCTTCAGGGCCACGGGGCAGGATGTGCCCATGGAGGCCGGGCGAGACTATTGGTGGCACGACCTGATGGGTCTGCCCGTGGCCAGCCCCTATTGCGAAACCGAAGTCATGGACGCCGAAGATCCCCTCTTCATCCTCTATACCTCCGGCACCACAGGCAAGCCCAAGGGCGTACTCCACACCCACGGCGGCTATCAAGTCCAAATTTCTACGACGCTCAAATATGCCTTTGACCTCAAGGACGACGACCGCTGGTGGTGCGCGGCCGACCCCGGCTGGATCACCGGTCACAGCTATATTGTCTATGCCCCGCTGATTTTGGGGGCCACCAGCCTGATCTACGAAGGCGCGCCCACCCATCCCTACCCAGACCGTTGGTGGCAGTTGGTGGAAAAGTACGCGGTCAGCGTACTCTACACCGCGCCCACGGCCATCCGCGGGCTGATGCGTTTTGGCGAGGCCTGGCCCGCTCGCCACGATCTGAGCAGTCTGCGTCTGTTGGGGACGGTGGGTGAACCCATCAACCCGGAGGCGTGGCGCTGGTATCACCGGGTGATCGGCAAGGAGAAGTGCCCGATCATCGACACTTGGTGGCAGACCGAGACCGGCGGCTTCATGATCACCCCCACGCCCGTGGTGCCCCTGAAGCCGGGCAGCGCCACGTTGCCTTTCGCCGGTATTGTGGCGGATGTGGTGCGCCCGGACGGCACCTCCTGCGATCCAAACGAGGACGGCTATCTGGTGATCCAGCGGCCGTGGCCGGGCATGTTGCGCACGGTGTGGGGCGACCCGGACCGCTACGTGCAGCAATATTGGAGCGAGTTTGCGGACCAGGGCTGGTACTTCACTGGCGACAGCGCTCGCAAGGACGCGGACGGCTACTTCTGGATCATCGGGCGCATGGACGATGTGATCAAGGTCAGCGGCTATCGTCTGGGCACGGCGGAGGTGGAGAGCGCCCTGGTCAGCCACAAGGATGTGGCCGAGGCCGCGGTGATCGGCATCCCCGACGAGCTGCGGGGCAACGTGATCCACGCCTTCTGCATCCTCAACTCCGGGCTGACTGGCAGCAAAGATCTGGAAGAGGCGCTGAAGCTGCACGTGCGCCACGAGGTCGGCCCCATCGCCGTCCCCACCTCCATCGTCTTTGTCAACGACCTGCCCAAGACCCGCTCCGGCAAGATCATGCGCCGCCTCCTGCGCGCCCAGCTCCTGGGCCAGCCGGTGGGGGATACGAGTACGCTGGCGGACTGATTTTTGAGGGGGTGAAGGGGTGAGCGGGTGAAGGGGTGAATCACCCGCTCACCCTTTCACCCTTTCACCCTTTCACCCCTTCACCCGTTCAAGATCGGAGACACACCCCATGCCCGCACTGGAACAGATTCTGCAACAGGAAGAGACGTTTGTTGCGCCAGCGGCGTTGAAGGCCCAGGCCAATTTGCAGGACTTTGACGCCGAATATCGGCGCAGCATCGACGACAACGAGGGCTTTTGGGCGGCGTGGGCCGAGCGCTTTGTGTGGACCAAGCCCTGGGAGAAGGTGTTGGACTGGCAATTCCCGGACCACCGCTGGTTTGTGGGCGGCGAGACCAACATCACCCTCAATGCCCTGGACCGGCACGCGGACGGGTCGAACCGCACCCGCGTGGCCCTGCTCTGGCTGGGGGAGGATGGCAGCGAGCGCAAGGTGACCTATGGCGAGCTGCGGGATCTGGTCTCCCGTTTTGCCACGGGGCTGCGCTCCTTGGGCGTGGCATGTGGCGACCGGGTGATCATCTACATGCCCCTGACCATCGAGGGCGTGATCTCCATGCTGGCCTGTGCCCGATTGGGGGCCATCCATTCCGTGGTCTACGCGGGGATGGGCGTGGGGGCCTTGCGGGGACGCATCAAGGATGCCGGGGCCAAAGTCGTGATCGCCGGGGATATGGGTATGCGCCGGGGCCGCCAGGTGGACTTGACCACCATCGTGCGGGATGCCACGGACAACCTGGGGCTGGAGGCCATCGTTTGGTATCGCCGAGGCGACAGCGTGGCCATGGGCGAGGGGGATGTGGACTTCAACGATCTGTTGTGGAGCCACAAGCCCATCACCGCGGCCGTGCCGGTGGATTCAGAACATCCCCTTTTCATCCTCTACACCTCTGGTTCCACGGGCACGCCCAAGGGCGTGGTGCATGTCCACGGCGGCTATATGGTGGGGACCAGCTATCATCTGCGCACCTTTTTTGATGTCAAGGAGAACGACGTCTACTGGGCCACCTCGGACATCGGCTGGATCGTGGGCCACAGCTACATCGTCTACGCCCCGCTTGTTGAGGGCGTCACCTCGGTCTTCCGGGAAGGCGCGCCGGACTTCCCGAATCCGGGCGCGTTCTGGGAGATTGTGGAGAAGTACGGGGTGAATGTGATGTTCACCGCCCCCACCGCGGTGCGCATGTTTATGAAATATGGGCAGGAGTGGCCGGACAAGTACGACCTTTCCACCTTGCGCCTGATCACCGTGGCCGGTGAGCCGCTCAACGCCGAGGCGTGGCGGTGGGCCTCGCAACATTTGATGGGCGAGGGCAAGCGGGGCTTTGTGGTGGACAACTGGTGGCAGACCGAGCTGGGCGGCCCGACCATTGCCACCACCATCATGCACCCGGCCAAGCCGGGGTCCGCCGGGGTGGCCCTGCCTGGGGCCGAGGCGGCCATTGTGGACCACGAGGGCAACGAGATGCCCAAGGGCAAGGGCGGGCTGTTGGTCCTCAAACGCCCCTTCCCCCACATGATGCGCACGATCTGGAACGATCATCCCCGCTATGTGCAATATTTTGACGAGATCCCCGGCCAATATTACGCCGCGGGAGATGTGGCCAGTTGGGACGAGAGCGGCTACTTCGCCGTCCTGGGCCGCAGCGATGATGTGCTGAACGTGGCCGGTCACCGCATCGGCACGGCGGATGTGGAGTCCGCCCTGATCACCCATCCGGCCATCGCCGAGTCCGCGGTGATCGGCATACCGGACCCCCTGAAGGGCGAGGCCATCAAGGCGTTTATCGTCCTCATGGCCGGGTTTGAACGGGGAGAGAGCCTGACCCAAAGCATTGTCGCCCATGTGCGCCGGGAACTTGGCCCCATCGCCACCCCCTCCGCCGTGGAATATGTAGAGAAGTTGCCCAAAACCCGCTCTGGCAAGATCGTCCGCCGTCTGCTCAAAGCCCAAGAACTGGGCCAGGATCCGGGCGATCTGAGTACGTTGGAAGATTAGGGGGTTGGGGATTAGGGATTGGGGATTGGGGATTTGGCACATGCTCCCCAATCCCTAATCCCTAATCCCCAACCCCCAACCCCCAATCCCCAATCCCCAATCCCTAATCCCGCAGTTCACCCACCAAAAGGAGACCACCGTGGCAAAACCCAAGCAGAACGTCAAGGCAGCACCTAAGCAAGCGAAGGTAAAGTTCACACCCGAACAGGCCAAGGCCTATTGGAAGGCCAACCTGCGTCTGATCGGCATCTTGCTCAGTATTTGGTTCTTTGTATCCTATGTACTCGGCATCATCCTGGCCGAGCCTCTGTCCACCGTGAAGATTGGTCAGCTTCCCCTGAGTTTCTGGTTTGCTCAACAGGGGTCTATCTATACCTTTGTGATCCTGATCCTGGTCTATGCCGTGCTGATGGACCGCATGGACAAGCGCTTCGGCGTTGACGAATAACCCACCCGCCGCCCATCATCCACCACTGCCGAGACGCAGGGATTCCACAGGAGAAACCAACCATGTCTGTTGAGCTTTGGACATATCTTATCGTAGGCCTCACTTTTGCCGCTTACATCTATATTGGTTATACCAACCGGGTGCGGGATACCAAGGGCTTCTATGTGGCAGGCCAGGGCGTGCCCGCCTTCGCCAACGGTGCTGCCACCGCCGCCGACTGGATGTCCGCCGCCTCTTTTATTTCCATGGCCGGTCTGATCTCTTTTCTGGGCTATGACGGCACCTTCTATCTGATGGGCTGGACCGGCGGCTATGTGTTGCTGGCTCTGCTGTTGGCTCCCTATCTGCGCAAGTTTGGCAAATACACCGTGCCCGATTTTGTGGGCGACCGCTACTACTCCCAAACCGCTCGGGTGATCGCGGCCGTGGCCACGGTCATCGTCTCGTTGACCTATGTGGCCGGGCAGATGCGGGGTGTGGGCATCGTTTTTAGCCGCTTCTTGGGCGTGGGCATCAATACGGGGGTCATCATCGGCATGATCATCGTGGCCTTCTTCGCCGTCTTGGGCGGCATGAAGGGCATCACCTGGACCCAGGTGGCCCAGTACAGTGTGCTGATCCTGGCCTACTTGATCCCGGCGGTGGCCATCGCCTCCAAGGTGACGGGCAACCCGATCCCCCAGCTCTCCTTCACCTTCACCGACATCGTGCCCAAACTCAACGCCCTCCAGATCGACCTGGGTCTGAAAGAATACACCCAACCCTTCCAGAGCAAGTCTATGTTGGATGTGTTGGCCATCACCGTGGCCCTGATGGTGGGCACCGCGGGCCTGCCCCATGTGATCACCCGCTTCTACACCGTGCCCAGCGTGCGCTCTGCTCGCTATTCCGCCTTCTGGGCCCTCTTCTTCATTGCCATTCTCTACACCACCGCCCCGGCCATTGCCGTCTTTGCCAAGTACAACCTGCTCAACACCCTGAACGGTCAGACCATTGACCAAGTACATGAGTTGGACTGGGCGGTCAACTGGGAAAAGACCGGGCTGCTCAAGTTTGAAGACAAGGACGGGGATGGTATCCTTACCTTCACCGGGGCTGCGGCCACCACGGAGATCTCCATCGACCGGGACATCATTGTCCTCTCCACGCCTGAAGTGGCGGCCCTGGCCCCGTGGGTGATTGCCTTGGTGGCGGCCGGCGGTCTGGCCGCCGCCCTCTCCACGGCGTCGGGTCTGCTCTTGGCCATGTCCAGCGCGGTCAGCCATGACATCTACTTCCGCATCCTCAACCCCAAGGCCACAGAAAGCCAACGGCTGATGATGGGTCGGTCGATGATCTTGGTGGCGGTGGTGATCGCCGGCTACTTTGGCATCAATCCACCGGGCTTTGTGGCCCAAGTGGTGGCCATGGCCTTTGGGTTGGCCGCGTCCAGCAACTTCCCGGCCATCCTCCTGGGTATCTTTGACAAGCGCATGAACAACTATGGGGCCATCACCGGCATGATCTTGGGCCTGGGCTTCACCTTTGTCTATATCATCGGCAACAAGTTCCTGGGCATGTCTCCCTGGTTCTTTGGCATCAGCGCCGAGGGCATTGGGGCCGTGGGCATGGTCATCAACGTGGTCTCCGCCCTGATCGTCTCCCGCATGACGCCGCCGCCGCCCCAGCACATCGTGGATCTGGTGGAATCCGTGCGGGTTCCCGCCGGCGCTATGGTTGTGGAAGGCGCGCATTAAGGAATATTGAGTATCGTGTATCGAGTATTTTGTGTGGGATGATGCTAACGACTCGTCATCCCACACAAAATACTCGATACACGATACTCGATAAAGAAGGCTCTTTTCAATGGAACCCATCGACTTCATCCGCACCACCCCACCCTTTCATCACCTGAACGATCTCGAGTTGGCCCAAGTGGGGGCCCACCTCGAGATCGTTCACTATACCAAGCCGACGCTTGTTTTGACCCAGGGCAGCGCGGCCAGCGACTACCTGAACATGGTGCGGGCGGGCGAGGTGCGTCTGCTGCGGGACGGACAGGTGACCCAAGTTTTGGAAGCTGGCGAGTATTTTGGCTATGTCTCCATGCTGGGGGATACGGCTCCCGTGTCCGATGTGGTGGCCGGGGCCAACACCACCCTCTATCGCATCCCCGAAACCCTCTTTCGCATCCTGATCGACAATGTGGCCTTTGCCGAATTTTACTTGAAGGGGTTGAGCGACCGTCTGCGCCGCAGCCTGAGCAGTGAACATTCGACCCTGGGCGGGGATCTGATCACCCCCGTGCGCAACCTGATCAGCGGACCGCCGCTCTTTCTGGCCCCCACGGCCACGGTGCAAGAGGCCGCCCAGATCATGCGGGATGCCCATGTCAGCTCCGTGTTGATCCAGGCCGATCTCCTGGGCATCATCACCGACCGGGATCTGCGCAGCCGCGTGCTGGCCGAGGGGCTGCCCGTCACCACTCTGGTGCAGACGGTGATGACCCAGCCGGCCAAGACCCTGCCGGCCGACACCCTGATCTACAGCGCCATCCAGTTTCTGCTCCAAGAAAATATCCACCATCTGCCCCTGGAAGAGGACGGGCGCATTGTGGGCGTGGTCAGCAGCTCGGATCTGGTGCGTCATCAGGCCCGCAGCCCCATCTATTTGCTGCAACAGTTGGACCGTCTGGACGATGAGCGGGTGCTGGCCCGCTATGCCACGGAGGCCGCGGCCACGGTAGATTCCCTCTTCCAGGGCGGCTTGGATGTGGTCCAGATCGGGCGCATCATCGCCAACCTCAACGACACCCTGATCCAGCGACTGTTGCGTCTGGCCGAGACCGAACTGGGGCCGCCGCCCGTGCCCTACGCCTGGATCGTCTTTGGCTCCGAAGGGCGCATGGAGCAAACGTTGCTCACGGATCAGGATAACGCCCTGATCTTCCAGGATAGCCCGGACGGTGACGGGCAGACGGACAGGCGGGCCGAGGCCTACTTCACCAGTCTGGCCGCCAAGGTGGTCACCGGGCTGATTCGGGCCGGCTTTCCACCCTGTCCCGGCGGCTACATGGCTACCCACTGGTGCAAGCCCCTCTCCGCCTGGACAGAGCTTTTTCAGGACTGGATCCAGACGCCCACCCCCCAGGCCCTGATGGAAGCGGCCATCTTCTTCGACTTTCGCACGGTCTACGGCGATTTGGGGGTGGATGGTTTGGATCAATTGCTTTTGGAAGCCGGAGGCCAGGGGCTGTTTATGCGCCATCTGGCCCACGGCGCCCTGGGTTTTCGTCCACCCCTGGGTCTCTTCCACCGCATCCGGGACGAGGGCGGGCTGGTGGACATCAAAAAGGGGGCCATCGCCTCTGTGGTGAGCATGGCCCGGGTCTATGCCCTGGAAGCCCGCTCCCTGACCCGCTCCACCACGGACCGCATCGAAGCCGCGGCCCAGGCCAACACCCTCAGCCGCCAAGGCGCGGAGGATCTGGCCCAGATCTACCGCTTTCTGCTCCATTTGCGTCTGCGTCAACAGCTCCAAAACGCCCGCAGCGGCAAAGTTATGGACAACAACCTGCGTCTGGATAGCCTCTCGGTCATGGAGAAACGCCATCTCAAAGAGGCGTTTGTCTTGATCAAAGAGCTACAGGATTCGATTGAAATGCACTTTCAGACTGCGGTGCTTTAGATATCGAGTATCGTGTATCGAGTATTGGTCGTGACAAGACCGATATCCATCTCGACACAATTTTCACTCGACACAACAATACACGATACTCGACACACGATACCCTCCCATGAACCGACGCCGACTCACCACCCAAAAACTAATCGCCATCTTTCTGCTGGGCGGGCTGTTGTTGAACTATCCCCTGCTCTCTCTTTTTGGGCGCGCCCCGTGGGTGGAGGGGATTCCGGGGTTGTATGTCTATCTCTTTGTGGTGTGGATCGTGTTGATTGGGCTGATGGCCTGGGTGATCGAAGGACGGGCGAAATGAGGGTAGCAACCTGATGCTCCAACCCTGGGTGATTCTGCTGATCTCCTTTGCCTATATTGGCGTACTCTTCGCCATCGCTCGCTATGGGGATCAGCGGGCGGATGCCGGGCGCAGTGTGATCAACAATCCCTATGTCTATGCCCTCAGCCTGGGGGTCTATTGCACGGCGTGGACCTTTTATGGCAGCGTGGGCCGGGCCGCCACCACGGGGGTGGGCTTTCTGCCCATCTATTTGGGGCCGACCCTGGCCATTGCCCTCTGGTTCTTTGTGTTGCGCAAGATCATGCGCATCAGCCACGTGAATCGCATCACCTCCATCGCCGATTTTATCGCCTCCCGCTATGGCAAAAGCTCCCTGTTGGGCGGGCTGGTCACCGTGGTGGCCGTGGCCGGGATCGTGCCCTACATCGCCCTCCAGTTGAAAGCGGTCAGCACCAGCTATCTGATCCTAATCCAGCACCCCCAGATCATCATGCCCGACCAGTTGGGGACCATGTCGGTCTGGCAGGACACGGCCTTTTATGTGGCCATGCTCATGGCCATGTTTGCCATCCTCTTTGGCACCCGGCACCTGGACGTGACCGAGCATCACGAGGGGTTGGTGCTGGCCGTGGCCTTTGAATCCGTGGTCAAACTGGTGGCTTTTCTGGCCGTGGGTGCGTTTATCACCTATGGCGTCTACGATGGCTTTGGGGATCTCTTTGGCCGGGCCGCCCAAAACCCGGCCCTGCGCCAGCTCTTCACCTTTAGCCAGCAGACCGGCAGCTACGGCGATTGGATGTGGCTGCTGATCCTGTCCGGCCTGGCGGTCTTTTTTCTGCCCCGCCAATTTCAGATGGCCGTGGTGGAGAACATGGACGAGCGCCATCTCAACAAGGCCATCTGGCTCTTCCCCCTCTACATGCTGGCCATCAACATCTTTGTGCTGCCCATCGCCTTTGGCGGTCTGCTCCATTTCCCCCTGGGCAACGTGGACGCGGACACCTTTGTCCTCACCCTGCCCATGGCCGAAGAGCGCCAGGGGTTGGCCCTGGCCGTCTTTATCGGCGGTCTCTCCGCCGCCACCAGCATGGTGATCGTCGCCACCGTCGCCCTCAGCACAATGGTCTCCAATGATCTGTTTATGCCCCTGCTGCTCCAGGTGCGGGGACTGCGCTTGAGCGAGCGCAGCAACCTGGGCGGGTTGATCCTGATCATCCGCCGGGGGGCCATCATCGCCACCGTCCTCCTGGGCTACTTCTATTTTCGACTGGTGGGCGAATCAGCCAACCTGGTCTCCATCGGCCTGATCTCCTTTGCCGCCGTGGCCCAGTTTGCCCCGGCCATTTTTGGCGGCATCTTCTGGAAAGGCGGCAGCCGGCGAGGTGCCACGGCGGGGCTGGTGCTGGGTTTTGGGATCTGGGCCTATACCCTGCCCATTCCCGCCCTGGCCGACACCCATGCCGGGGTGGCCGGTTTGGTGCAAGCCGGTGCCTGGGGCATCCCCTGGCTGCGCCCCTATGCGCTCTTCGGCCTGGCTGGGTTGGATCCCATCACCCACGCCATGTTCTGGACCATGCTGGCCAACATCGGCAGCTATATCCTGGTCTCCTTGTGGAGCGAACAGAACGTCCTGGAACGTAGCCAGGCGGTCTCCTTTGTGGACATCTTTGACCAAGCCCCGGAGGAGAGTTTCAACGTCTGGCGGGGGCAGGCCACGGTCCAGGCTTTGCGGGATCTCCTGGCCCGCATCCTGGGGCCGGGACGGGCGCAACGGGAACTGGATCTCTACGCCCAACAGCGGGGGCTGGATTGGTCCTTGATGCGGGACGCTGACCCGGAACTGGTGACCTATGCGGAGAAGCTGTTGGCCGGGGCCGTGGGCACCGCCTCCGCCCGGGCCGCCGTGGCCTCGGTGGTCAAGGAAGAACCCATCAGCATCGACGAAGTCATGCGCATGTTGGACGAGACCTCCCGCGTGATCGCCTATAGCCAGCGGCTGGAGCAGAAATCTCGCCAGTTGGAGCAAAAATCTCTTGAACTCCAAGCCGCAACCGGGGAACTGCGGGCGGCCAACCAACAGTTAAAGGAGTTGGACTCCCTCAAAGACGAGTTTATCTCCACTGTGACCCACGAACTGCGCACCCCCCTCACCTCCATCCGGGCCTTTTCGGAGATTTTGAACGACAACCCGGAGCTGGACGTGGTTCAGCGCAGCCAGTTCGCCGGCATCATCAGCCGGGAGAGCGAGCGGTTGACCCGGCTGATCAACCAGGTGTTGGACCTCTCCAAGATCGAGTCGGGCACCTTTGAATGGGTTCTCTCGCCCGTCAACATGATCGAGGTGATCCGGGAATCTCTGGACGCCACCAGCCAACTCTTCTACGAACGGGCCATCACCCTGGATCTGGACATGCCAGACCAGGTGCCCACCCTCACCGCAGACCGGGACCGGCTGATGCAGGTGATGCTCAACCTGATCTCCAACGCCATCAAGTTCTGTGACCCGCAGGAAGGCCGGGTGGGCGTGGCCCTCACCCAGGCGGATGACCATCTGCGCATTGATGTCCAGGACAACGGCCTGGGCATCCGCCCAGAGGACCACGACATTGTCTTCGAGAAGTTCCGCCAGGTGGGGGGCAACACCACCACGGACAAGCCCCAAGGCACGGGCCTGGGCCTGCCCATCAGCCACCACATCATCACCCACTTCGGCGGTCGCCTCTGGGTGGAGAGCGAGCCGGGGCATGGGGCGGTGTTTAAGTTTACGTTGCCGATTGAAATGAGCGGGTGAAGGGGTGAAGGGGTGAAGGGGTGAAGGGGTGAAGGGGTGAAGGGGTGAAGGGGTGAAGGGGTGAAGGGGTGAAGGGGTGAAAAGACGACGCTCACCCGCTCACCCTTTCACCCGCTCACCCGCTCACCCGCTCACCCCCTCACCCGCTCACCCCCTCACCCTTTCACCCGCTCACCCCCTCACCCCTTCAGCTTTTTAAGCGAGATCGAGCCATGACCTCAAAAGTCCTGATCGTCGACGACGAACCTAATATTGTAATCTCCCTGGAATTCCTGATGAATCAGGCCGGCTATGTGGTGGAGATTGCCCGCAACGGCGAGGATGCCCTGGATCTGATCGCCTCCTTCCTGCCGGATCTGGTGCTGCTGGATGTGATGCTGCCCCGGGTGGATGGCTTTGACGTCTGCCAGCGGGTACGGGAAAACGCCGAGTGGGACGCCATCAAGATCGTCATGCTCACCGCCAAGGGCCGGGAGGTGGAGGTGGCCAAGGGGCTGGCCCTGGGGGCCAACGCCTATATCACCAAGCCCTTCTCCACCAAAGAACTCCTGGCCGAAGTCAAGCGATTGTTGGCAGACAATGAATCCTTCCCAGCGTAGATTCCTGCTTGGATTGGCCGGGGTGTTCCTGCTGGCGGTCGGCGCGGCCCTGGGTATCCTCGTCGTGCGCTGGCTGGATCTGGGCTGGCCCGACACGCCCCTCAGCATCCCCCTGCTGGTGGCCGTGATGTTGGCCATCGCCCTGGGGATCTGGCTGCAACGGGCCTTCCACGCCACCTTCACCCACGCCCGCCGCCTGGCCGACGACATCGACATCGTCCTCAGCGCCAACCCCGGCCACCGGGCCCAGGTGGACGGCCCCGCAGAGTTCCGCTACCTGGCCCAACGGGTCAACCACGCCGCCGACATCTTCCAGACCACCCTCTCCGGCCAAGAGACCGCCATCACCCAGGCCCAGGCCGGGTTGGAGCAGGAGCGCAACCGTCTGGCCGCCCTCATGTCCGAGCTGGCCGAGGGGGTCTTGGTCTGCAACAGCGAGGGGCAAATCCTGCTTTACAATGATCGGGCGCGTCAGCTTTTGGGAAAAAGCGAAGAGCGGCGGGCCGGTAGCGGCTTTGTCGGCCTGGGGCGATCTGTTTTCGGCTTGATCGATCGCCACACCATCACCCACGCGCTGGAAAGTCTGCGCTATGGTCTGGAAAGCCACGAACCGGGATCGCCCCGGACGGCCAGCCATTTCGTCACCAGCGCGGACAATGGCCAACTTTTGCGCGCCGCCATCGCCCCGGTCATAACCCCGGCCCCGGACGGAGCCATCAACGGCGTGCCCCATCTCTCCGGCTTTGTCCTCACCCTGGAAGACATCACCCGCCAGGCCGAAAGCAGCGCCCGCCGGGATCTGCTGTTGCGCTCCCTGACCGAAAAGCTGCGGGGATCCCTGGCCAACATCCGGGCCGCCATCGAGGCCATCCAGGATTTTCCCCAGATCACCCCGCAGCACCGGGCACTCTTTCACAAGATCATCTATGACGAATCCGTGGGGTTGAGCAGCCGCCTGGACCAGATGATGGGCGAGTACGGCGAAGATCTCAACGCCCAATGGCAATTGGCCGACATGCTGGCCGAGGATCTGCGCTGGGCGTTGAAGCGGCGGCTGGAGGAAAAGCTGGGGGTTGAGGTGACAAGCGAAGAAGCAACGGATTCCGATCTATGGCTGCGGGTGGATGGCTACGCGGTGATGCAGCTTTTTCTTTTTGTGGCGGAGAAGTTGCAGCGCAGCTATGGGGTGCGCCAGATCAGCCTGCGCCTGGGCCGCAGCGGACGCTTCGCCACCCTGGATCTGCTCTGGCCCGGCGGTTCCGCCAACCTGGACCGTCTGCGGGAATGGCAGAGCCAACCCCTGATCAGCGGCGAGGAAGGCATTGCCCTCACCCTGAACGAGGTGGCCGAGCGCCACGGCGGAGAAGCCTGGTTCAAGGTGGAGAGCGAGGCCAGCCGGGCCTATTTGCGCCTCCTCCTGCCCATGAGCCAAGCCAAAACCGCCGTCGTCTCGCCCGCCGCCGCCCCGACCAGCCGCCCGGAATATTACGATTTCGACCTCTTCCACCAACCCGGCCAGCGCCCGGAACTGGACGAGCGCCCCCTCTCCGCCCTCACCTTCACGGTCTTCGACAGCGAAACCACCGGTCTCAACATCGCCCAGGGGGACACCATCATCTCCCTCAGCGCGGTGCGCATCGTCAACGGACGGCTGCTGCGCCAGGAGATCTTCGACCAGTTGGTGGACCCCCAGCGCCCGGTCTCACCGGCCTCCGCGGAAATCACCGGCATCACCCAGGCCATGCTCCACGGCCAGCCCACCATCGACCGGGTGCTGCCCCAATTCCACCGCTTCGCCGAGGAGACCGTGCTGGTGGCCCACAACGCCGCCTTCGATATGCGCCTGCTCCAACTTCTGGAGGCGGAAACCGGCGTCAGCTTCATCAACCCCGTGCTGGACACCCTCCTCCTCTCCGCCGTGGCCCACCCAGACCGGGACGACCACAGCATGGAAGCCATCGCCGCCCGCCTTGGCGTCAACATCGTAGGCCGCCACACCGCCCTGGGCGACGCCTTGGTGACCGCGGAGATCTTCGTCAAACTTCTGCCCTTGCTCAAACAAAAGGGCATCACCACCCTTCAACAAGCCCGGCAGGCCGCCGAGCAAAGCTATCTGGCCCGCGTCCAGTACGGGTGAGGGGGGGATTGGGGATTGGGGATTGGGGATTGGGGATTGGGGATTGGGGATTGGGATCAGAGACTAGCGCCGGTTGAGTAGCCGCCGCCAACATCTCCGCTGACCGAACAGGTGCTGGCGGCGTATCGAAACCAGAGCGGGTTGACCCATTTCGGGTCAACCCGCTCTGGTTTCGATACGCCCTGCCTTTTGGGGCAGAGACCCTGTTTCGTTAAGCCGGGCTACTCAACCGGCGCTGGCTTCACCCGCTCACCCCTTCACCCCTTCAAATTTTTCAGCGCTTCCCGCACGCTCAACCCGGAAAGTTGTTCGTGATGGGTGGCGACAAAGGCCCGCACCCACGCCGGGTCGGTTTTGGCGTATTCCCGCAGGACCCAGCCGATGGCTTTGCGGATGAAGAATTCTTTTTCGGGGGCCAGGTGCAGGATGGCGGCGGAGAGCATGGGCAGGTTGGTCTCGTGCTTGTGTTTGAGGTGGATGAGCAGGGTCGTGCGGCGCACCCAGAGGTTGGCGTCGTCCACCCAAAGGCGTACTTCGGTCTCTTTTTCCCGATGGTGGCGCAGGAGATCCCCCAGGAGGATGGCGGCGATCCAGTCCAGGGTGTCCCAATTGGTGGCGGTGCGCATCAGTTCGACATAAAGTGGCCAGGAGGCCAGATCCCGGTACACCTTGGCCCCCTCGGCCAAGTCCAAAGCCAGATACATCTCCTCCCGATAGGTGCCACCCCACAAATTTCGCACATTTTCTTCATATTCCTCTCGGCTACGAATGGGGTGTGCTTTGAGCGCGGCCCGAAAGAGTGCCCGGCGGGGTGCGGCCATGACGCCATAGAAGGGTTGGTCGGTCTTCATGTAGGCCTGCATGGACGGGGCCTTGGCCGGGTCGGCGGCTTCGCTCATGGCCTGGCGCAAAGTTTCGATCAGGAGATGGCTCATAGTCGATCCGCCGGTTTCCACTCGACCAGCGCGCCCGCTACCCAGGTGGGGGCGGGGGAATCGTAGAGGGCGGCGGCGTCCGTGCAGGCCAGGTCCAGGATGCGTCCACGCAGGGGGCCGCAGAGGTAGCGATAGACCGCTCCGGCGTCCCGGGCGTCACTTTTGCCGACCACGCAGTGCTGGTTCCAGCCCCAATAGTCGCCTCGGCCCAGGGTGTCCAAGCCGCGCTCGATGCTGCGGCGGGCCAGGGTTTCTCCGCCTTGGGCAAAGGGGCGGGCCACGAACTCTTGGTCGCCGTAGCCCACGCCGTGGTGATAGTGGTCTTCGGTGGAGACGATGGCCGCGCCTTCGCACAGACGGGCCAGCTCGTCCATGCCGGGCAGGCGGTCCGGGCGGCCCCCGGCCAGCCAGGGGTAGCGCTCGAAGACGGCGGGGACTTGGCTGGGTTTGAGTCCCCGGCGGGCGACTTCGGCGGCCCAGAGGAAGCGCCAACTGGTGAGGGCGTGGTCCTCGCGCCAGCTTTGGGGACCGTCGAGGCCCGGGCCTTGGATGCCCCATTGGGCTTCGTGGGCTGGGTCGCCGCCCCGGGCCACGCGGATACGGGCCTGATCCATGAGGGGATCGATGGCGTGGAGGACGCTGATCACGACCACGCGGTCGGCCCGCCCGTCCAGGCAGGCGTCCAGGGCGCCGTGGACCGCGGCCGCGGTCTGGTGTCCGCAATCTGCCACGCCGGCGTGGGCGAAGACGGCCACGCCGCCGGCGGCCAGGGTGTCGGCCAGGGGGAAGGTGCGGCCTCGATCCAGCATGGCTTGGATCTGCGCCTCGGTGAGGGCGGCGTGTTCGGCGGCGTACATGGCTTGGATGCGGGGGCGTAGCTCTTTGCGGTCCATGGTGGGAGCCTTTCTTTGGGGTGGGTGTTTTGGGATTGGGAAATTGGGCGATTGAGAGATTGGGAGATTGGGCGATTGTAGCGGGGGAAATCGCCCAATCGCCCAATCTCTTTTTCTCATGATACCCGGCGCGACGAAGCCAGTCAAAAGGCGTCTTGTGGTCAACCTATCCACCTGGGCCAAGTTGCCTGGGAACGGTTCACCCTCTACAATAGTACCTAACCAGCGAAATCCTTGTTTTTTGTGCAAGAATTTTTACCACAAAGGACACAAAGGACACAAAGAGGGATTTATTCTTTTGAAATCTTTGTGTTCTCTGTGATCTTTGTGGTAAATCTTTTTGGTTCTGGCTAGGCCAGGTTGGGGACAGGTTAGCGAGGAAAAATAGGCCACGGATTAGACGGATTCGACGGATTTTCACGGATCTTTTTTTGATCCGTTTTGATCCGTCCGATCCGTAAAATCTGGGTTCCATTTTTTGAAAGGAAAGATCCATGCCCAAGCCCAACCATGAAGCACTGACCGATTATCTCGAATTTTCACCAGCGGAGATGAAAGAAAGAGCGGCGGATTTCTACGCGCAGATCAAGCGGCGGCGGACCGTGCGGGATTTCTCGGAGCGGGCGGTGGAGCGGGGCGTGATCGAGGAGTGTCTGCGGGCGGCGGGGACTGCGCCCAATGGGGCCAATATGCAGCCCTGGCACTTCGTGGCTGTGGCGGACCCGGCCATCAAGCGCCAGATCCGGGAGGCAGCGGAGGAAGAGGAGCGAGAATTCTACGCCGGGCGGGCGTCGGAGGAGTGGCTGGCCGCTCTGGCTCCCCTGGGCACGGACGCGTCCAAGCCCTTTTTGGAGACGGCCCCCTATTTGATCGCCATCTTCGGTCAATCCTACGGCGTGGGGGCGGATGGGGAGAAGGTGAAGCACTATTACGTGCAGGAATCCGTGGGGATTGCGGTGGGCTTTTTGATTGCGGCCCTGCACCACGCCGGGCTGGCGACTCTCACCCACACGCCGAGTCCCATGAAGTTTTTGAACCAGATCTTGGGGCGTCCGGTGAATGAGAAGCCGTTTTTGTTGTTGGTCGTGGGTTATCCGGCGGATGGGGCGGAGGTGCCGGTGATTGCGAAGAAGCCATTAGAACAGATTGCGAGTTTCGTATGACCCAAAGTGAGTCTGAACTACTGCAAGAGATCGATCAGGCAATGCCCCAGACAGATTGGCCGCGCTATAATGAGTTGATCCGCAAATGCCAAAACGAGACACTCACTCCAGATGAACAGGCCGAAATGATCGCCATCTCGGATCAGCTTGAAGAGGCCAATGCGCGCCGGATAGCAAAGCTGGTAACGTTGGCCCAGATGCGAGGGGTATCCTTGAAGACGGTCATGCATGATCTGGGGATTCACCCCCCATCACCGATCTTCGACTAACTCCTTCGACTGGGCAATTTGTTCCAGCAAACCTATCGTCCGCTCCACCTGCCCTGCCCACGGACGCACAAACTCGGCCAGGGCAGGAGACTCTGCGCCCACGGCGGTGTATGCGGTCTGCCAATCTGCCCCTACCTCTCGTAAGTTCCCGATCAACTTTTCCCACAATCCATAGGTCACCGCGGCCCGCATGAGGTTGGTGAGCATCTGCACCCGATCCCCGAAGCCCCGGGGCAGGTCAAGGCTGCGGCTGAGGCGGGTGAGGTCGTCCCGGCTGAGGGTGAGGCCGCTGTGGACCGGGCGCAGGAGATGCTCGGCGATGTCCTTGAGGCTGGTCTTTGCGTCGGCCAGGAGATCCGGCGGGGTGGGGAGGACGAAACTGGGGGCTGGGGCCACCAGGTCCTGGACCCCGCCCGCCGCTTGTTCGCTCACATGGTCGGCGACCTGAGAGAGGGTCAACTCAGCCAAAGCGGTGTAAAAGGGCTGGGCTTGCTGCTTGACGGCCAAGGTCAGGGGCGCAATCCAGCGCAGGAAGTGATCCTGCATGAAGCGGGTTTGCCGATCTTGCATGGCCTGGGCGATGGCGGACAGGCCATCCTCCCAGGCGTCGGCCTCGGCCCCGCAGAGGAAGGCGAGGAAGGCCAGTTGGTGGCCGATGTGATCCCCGGCGCTGTCCGCGGTGGCGAAGTCGAAGCCGGCCGCGGCGTAGGCGTGGAGGACTCGGTCGGTCTGCGTGCCGCCCAGCAGACCGGATGGGTCCAGGAAGATGCTTTGGAAGGGGAAGACGTCGAAGCCCAGGATCTGCTGATGGGTGGCGGCGAGATCGTCGAAATCTGCCGGGGCAGCGCCCAGGACGGCGGACAATTCCGGTACCTGGGCCACCATGTCCATCACGTCCCGAGTGACGCCGTGCAACCATAGTTGGCCGAGAAAATCATAGCCGTGGTTGCGGGCCAGGGCGAGTTCGTAGGGTGAGGTCACAGGATCTCCGTTCATTTGGTCGATTTTGAGGGTTCACACTTTGCCAGGCCTGGGGTATAATGGGCGTGGAGCAAAGCAGTTCGCTCTCTTTGCCGGGCGAAGAAGTCCGACTTTTTGCAAAAGTCGGACTTCTGGGTCAACACTTCACATCCCAGGGGTCCACCATGAAAAATCTCTCCGTGCTTGAAGCCAAACGATTCGGCGTCTTCTCCTGTCGCGCCCACGAGACCATGGGCAGCGCGGCCCGCCAGATGGCAGACCGGGACATTAGCTGCCTGGTTGTGGTGGATGAGGAGGGCTATCTGGAAGGGCTGATCAGCCGCACGGATCTCATGCGGGCTTGTGTGGCCGACGATGGTTGGCGCAAGGCCCCGGTGAGCGACTATATGAGCCGGGATGTGGTCACGGTTTCCACCGAGGACAGCCTGGACACGGTTATGCGGCTGCTGGTGGGCAAGCACATCCACCGGGTGGTGGCGGTCCAGCCGGAGGATGGCAAGCTGTGGCCTATGGCGGTGTTGTCGGCGGCGGATATTGCGTATCATATGATGCGGGAGGGGAAGGGGCAGTAGTTGGTTGATTGGTTGATTGGTGACAAGCGAATGGGCAGGGGAGGGATACGTTATTGTATCGATCCCCTGCCCATTTTTTGATCACATTCCCCGCCACACCCGTAGGGACAGGTTTGAAACCTGTCCCTACTCTTTGGTGGTGGGCTTGGCCTTGGGCTCATCCCCTGGCAGACCGGTCCAGTTGACTGAGTCGGTGCCGATGGCGGGTTTGGCTTTGGCCTCCTCCCCCGGCAACGCGGTCCAATTGACCGAGCGGGTGCCGACCTCTTCACCGGCCACAGTCTTGGCTTCTTCCCCCGGCACAGCGGTCCAGTTGACCGAATCCGTGCCTACGCCCCCCTTGTCGGCGGGGGCGGCTTTGGCTTCCTCTCCCGGCACGGCGGTCCAGTTGACCGAGTCCGTGCCGATGGTTGCCCCCTTGTCCGCGGGTGCGGTCTTGGCTCCTTCCTTGGGTAGGGCAGTCCAATTCACCGAATCGGTGCCGACTTTTTCTTTTTTGCTTGGCATTTCCTGGGTTCCTTTCTCTGGTATACCGGTCCAATTAACAGAATCACCACCGACGCTGCCGGGGATCTTGCGCCCAAAGGGTCGTTCCGGCAACTTGAACGCTTCAGTCACGGGCTTGAGGGGCCGCTTGAGCCACATGGGACGCCGGGTGCCATCGGGGGAATGGTCCACCGCCGAACGGGTCATGGCTTTCCATTCCCCGTAGACTTCCATAGATCGATTGGTGTCCACCCACACATCCCCGTGCTTGTCCTTGGGGTCGGCCTTGCGCACGTTCATGGCCTTTTGCAGCCAGCAGTGCGCGCCGCTGATGGGGTCGGGATGGACGGCGTGGGTCAGGTTTTGATGCACGCCCACATCCTTCCACCAGATGCGGCTGGTGTCCGGGTCAAAGGTCTTCCACGCCTTGCCCCCTTCCAAAATGTTGAGTTGATGACCACCCTGGCCATCTTCGCTCAACTCGGCCAGGGCGGACATGCCGGGGTTGATGCTCTGGGAATCCTGCAAACGCCAGCGGCCCAGGTGATGGCTCATGGCGATGATGCCCGGCTTGATGCCCTCGGTGACCCAAACCTTGTCCACAAAATAGCCGATCTCCGTTGTGACCCGCACCAATTCGCCGCTCTTCACGCCCAGGCGCTGGGCATCGGACGGGTGCATCCACACCGGGTTGTTGTGGCTGATCTCGTAGAGCCATTTGGCGTTGGCGCTGCGGGTGTGGATCAAGGTGGGCAGGCGGAAGTTGGGCAGGAGCAGCATTTCGCCCTTCTCCCGGTGGATGTTATCGGGATGCACATGGCTCTTCAACGGCCAGGGGATGGTGTACTCCTTTTCCGGCCAGCCCCAGTCGGTCATGGTGGGGCTGAAGAATTCCAGCTTGTGGCTGGGGGTCTCGAAGCCGGCCCGGCGCACGCCGTCGATCTCCACGCCGCCCTTGTCCACCACCTTTTCGTAGGGCACATAGTTTTCTTTGACCACCTCGAAGGCCCCATATTTGCGCATATAGGCCAGAGCGGTCAGCCCTTCCTTGGCCGCGGCTTCGGGCAGACCGGGGACGCTGTGTTCGAAGAGCCATTGGTGATATTCGTCCTGGTTGATCAACTCGCCGGGGCGATAGGGGCTTTCAAACCACTGGCGGATGCCCAGACTGCCGTCCGGATCCATGCGCCCGGAAAGCTCCACCCACCACTCGTTTTCCTCCCACACCTCGCCGGGGTTGGCCTCATAGCTGAACTGCACCTGCTTGCCCGCCCGCTCCATTGCCACCCGACGCACGGGCTGACGGAAGCCGATCCACTGGCCGGCGTGGGTCTCCTGGCTCATGATGTCGTGGCGTTCCCCGGCGTGGCCCATAGGCAGGACATAGTCCGCAAACCAAGCCGATTCGTTCCAGGTGGGGGTCAGGGCCACGTGACACTTCATGGTCTGCTCGTTTTTCAGATGTTTGAGCCACATGAAGCCGTCCGGGTTGATCCACATGGGGTTGTAGACCCGGGTAAAGTAAACGTCGATCTCGCCCCGGCCTTCTTCGAGGAAGTGGGGCAGGAGGAAGCTCATTTCATAGTGGGCCAAAGGCCATTCGTGGGGCAGATGTAGCTCGTTCCAGGCGTTGAAGGCGGGGGGGCTTTTGAAGGGCTTGGGCACAAACTTGTTCCAACTGTTGCCGGAGGTGCCGCCGGGCGTGCCCAAACTGCCGGTCAACACGTTGAGGAAGAGCAATGCTCGCGCCACCTGCCAGCCGCCCAAGTTGCCGATGCTGGCGCTGCGCCACGTATGGGTCGCCAATTTCCCCTCGCAGTTGGCCACATAGCCCGCCGCCTCAATGATGCGCTCAATCGGCACCTGAGATTCCGCCGCCGCCCGCTCGAAGGTGAATTCGGCGTAGAGGGCTTTGAGTACTTGATCAAAGAGGTCGAACGTGAGATTGGGAGATTGGGAGATTAGAGATTGGAGATCCGAATCTCCCAATCTCCCAATCTCCAATCTCCCTTCTTTTACAGCCTGCAACGTCTCTTCCCAGTTCACCCACCGCTCCACATACGCCTTGTCGTAGAGATCGTTCTGGATCATGTGGTTGGCCATCGCCAGCAGGACCGTGGTTTCGCTGCCGGGCCAGGTGGGGAGCCAGGTGTCGCTCATGCTGGCCGTGTTGGAGAGGCGGGGGTCAAAGGTGATCAGCTTGGCCCCGGCCATTTTGCCTTCGATGATGCGCTGGGCGTGGGGGTTGAAGTAGTGGCCGGTCTCCAAATGGCTGGAGATGAGCAGGATGGTGCGGGCGTTGGCATGGTCCGGGCTGGGGCGGTCGAAACCGGCCCAGAGCATGTAGCCCGTGCGCGCCCCCGCGGAACAGATGTTGGTGTGGCTGTTGTGGCCGTCCACCCCCCAGGCGGAGATGGCCCGGTTGGTGTAGTGGTCCTCGCCGGGTCGGCCCACGTGGTACATGATGCCGTCCCGCCGGCGCTGACGGCTCTCCCGCATCTTCTCGCCGATCTCCTCCAGAGCCTCTTCCCAGGTGATGCGTTTCCACTTGCCTTCGCCCCGCTCCCCCACCCGCTTCATGGGATAGAGGATACGCTCCGGGTCGTAGATCTGGTTGTGGGTGGCCGGTCCCTTGGCGCAGTTGCGCCCCCGGCTGCCGGGGTGGACCGGGTTGCCCTCGAATTTCTTGATCTCGTAGGTGGTCTTGTCCACATAGGCCAGCAGCCCGCAGGCGCTTTCGCAGTTGAAGCAGATGGTGGGGACCAAGGTATAGCGGCGGGCGACCTTGCGCGGCCACTCCTTGCCGTCCCACTCCACCCAGTCGTCCCACTTCTTCACCGGCGGATATTGGCTCATGCGCCCATCCGGGTGGACCACGGTGGTCATGTCCGCGTTTTGGGGCACGGCGTCCACCTGGGCGAAGGTGGGCAGATCCGTCCCGGCCACGTTGGTCATGGCCTTGGGATTGGCCTTCTTCGCCCCGCCCAAGTTCAGCATGGTGGAGAGGAAAGAGGATAGTTTGTTCTCGGACATGGTCGGTTTCTCCGTGCGAATGGCGAATGGCAAATGGCGAATGGCGATTCATGGGGTAGTTGACCCAGCTTCGCCATTTGCCATTCGCCATTCGCCTTAGCTGTTTGGAATTTCCTGGGGGGCCATGACGAAGGCGTACTCGAACAAGTACAGCCCGATCATGGCGGCGACGGCGGCGATGGCGGTGGCCATGGGCCAGCCGGGCCAGAGCAGGATCAGGGGCAACACGTGGCCCAGGGCGATGCTGCCGGACCAGAAGTGGCTCTTGTATCGTCCGTGGCTGATCTCGTGGGCTGCCCGAGCGGCCACTTCGCTGGCGTGGGGCATCCCAAACTCGCCAAAGAGGGTGACCAGCAGGTCCAGGATCAACATGCCGATGAAGGTGAGGCGGGCCACGTTGGCCAGTTCCGGGCCGATCTCCATGAAGACATCCAGGAGGACGATCAACGCGCCGCCCATCATCAACGCCTGCACGATCAGGTGGAAGGGGAGCAGACTGCTCTGCCACAAGTCCCGGCCTTCGGCTTGGCCAAAGAGGAAGGCGGTGTAGACCGCAGATCCCGCGGCCAGGACCAGCCCCAGCCACATAAAGAGGGGGCGCAGGGCAGCCGTCACCCCAGTGAGGAAACCGGCGAGGGAGACCAGCTCAAGCAGCCACCACAGCCCTGCCACCCCAGTGAAGCCTATCAACAAAAATGCCCCTCTGGTCAACCAACTCCCCCATTGAGGCCGAGTTAAAATGCTAAAGAATCGTTCCGGTCTGTCCAGATCAAGGACCAATAGCCCGGTTGTGATGCCGATGAAGAGCAGGGAAAGGAAGCCAATCACCACGGCGGAGAGGCCGCCCACCGGGAAGAGGCCGAGAATCGACCCCAGGGCCAGCAGCATAAACGCGCCGCTGCCGATGCCCTTGGTGACCAGATAGGCGGGCACAGGCCAGTGCCAGGGCACCTTGTGCTGGAAATTGTACGAAGTTTGCACCATCTGCTCCGCCATGCGCCCCTGCCCAATCTGGATCGGGCCATACGACGGCACGCCCTGGACCCCCGGATTGCGGATGGCCGTGCCGCTGTTGGAAAGGGTTGCGGGTTGCGAGATGCGAGATGCGGCCTCACTCGCCATTTGCAATTCGCCATTTGCCGGCTTGGCGTGCAACGGAATCACCTCTGCCCACATAAAGTTCTCCGGCGTGCGCTCCGTGGCCGTGGGGTGCATGACCAGATCGTTGCCGTTGATGTAGAAGAGCTTGGGGGCCGTGCCCTGTTCCGGCTTGCGCACAGTGACGGGTTGGGTGGCCAGGAGGTGGCTGATCTCGGTGTTGGGGTTGTCCATGTCCCCGGCGATGATGGCGTGCTCCGGGCAGACGACCACGCAGGCCGGCTCCAGGCCAATGTCCGTGCGGTGGGAACAGTAGTGGCACTTGGCCGCGGTGTGGGATTCCGGGTCGATATAGATGGCGTCATAGGGGCAGGCCTGCATACATGCCTTGCAGCCGATGCAGATGTCCTTGTCGAACTCCACAATGCCGTCATGGCGCTGATACATGGCTGTGACGGGGCAGATGCGCACACAGGGCGGGTTGGCGCAATGGTTGCAGCGGGTGACCTGGAAGTGGCGGCGGCTGTCGGGATAGGTGCCGGTCTCCACATATTTGACCCAGGTGCGGGCTACCCCCAAGGGCACCTCGTTCTCGCTTTTGCAGGCTGTGGAACAAGCATGGCAGCCGATGCATTTGCGGTTGTCGATGATGAATCCATAGTTCATGGGCAGGGTCCCGGTTTGAGGTTGGATGATTTGTGGATTTGGTGATTGGCTGGAGATTGGGCGATTGAGAGATTGGGAGATTGGGTGGTTGTATTGTACGCCAGGTTGGGTTCTGGTTCAATGTTGGATGCGGGCGGGGTGTGCGTCCTGTTTTTGGAAAGAGGACGGTCAATCCCGAAAAGGGACAAAACCGCCCACTCGACAAAAAAAGAACCGGCCCTTTCCCGGAATACCCATGCGCATTCAACACCAGAGTTCTGCGCCAGCCATGTTTGTTTCCGAAGAAACGCGTAGGGGCATGAGGTGGGGCGGGAAGAACAATCTTACAACGGCAAAATTTCCATCCGCCCCACCTCGTGCCCGGCTTGGCGAAAACAAATCGCACATGACAATGTGAATGAATGAAAAGCCGGGCACGAGGTAGGATGGCGATGAAACCGGTCTTTCTTCCCGGAGATCCTTCCGCCATCCCACCTCATGCCCCTACCGCGCTATCCCCCGCCTGTGCCCCTCGGCGCAGAGCGCCGGACAGGCACGCCCACGCAGAGCGTGGGTGCGAGACCAGGGGCAGCAACAGACTGACCCAGCGAAAGAGCAGCAGAAATTGAAAGACCCGGCGCTTATAGCCCGCCACCTGGGCGGCGGGGGCAATGGGTGTGGTCATGGGCATCTCGTCTCCCTTTCACGCTACGACAATTGCTGCAACGCCGCCTCAATCGCATCGATCAACCGCTGTGCCTCGGCTTCGTCCGCCGCGGCCCGGCCCTGGAAGGACTGGAAATCGCGCAGGGCGGCCTGGGCATAGGCCCGCCCCCGGCGCAGCAGATCCATCTGTCGGGCAGAAGACGCCTCGCGCCCAGCAGCATTCCGGTACATCAGGGCCAGGTTGAAGCGTGTTTGCCCGGCCCCGTAACGATCACCGGTCTGCTCGCATATCTGCACATCCTGCTCGTAGTGCTGCCGGGCACGCTCGGTCTGGCCGATGTAATCGTACAGATTCCCCAACTGATTGTGCATCGGCCCCAGATTGGTGATGGCGGTGGGGGGGCAGAGGGCCAGGGCCTGCTGGTAGTGGTGCTCCGCGGCCCGGAAGTGGGCCAGTTGGGTGTCCGGGGGAGCGTCGCGCTGCCGGGCCTCGTTGAAGCGTTCGTGATGCACCATCCCGATCTGTTTGATGGTTATCGAGCGGTTTAGTGCATCATCAGGATGGTAAAGCTTTAGAGCTTGCCGGTAGGCAGCCTCGGCCGCGTCCAGGTCGCGGATGGCGGGTAGGTTCTTGTAGGCATGTCCCAGGTTGTAGTGGTTGATCGCCTCCTCAGCGGTATCGTCGATGCGCTGGCAATGCTGAATAGCATCCTTATGTTGCGTCACACAGTCACCGTCGCCTTGCTCTCGCAAAATATGCCCCAGGGCCTCCAAGGAAACAGCCAGCGTGCGGATGCGGTTGCGCTGCACCCCATCCAGGGGAACGTCGGCGGACAGGGCCAGGGCGGACGCGGCCTGCCGACGGTCCCAGTCAACCCCCTTCTCTTGCAGGCGGGCGGCCCGATCCAGATTGCGCTCCTGGTGCCGGGCCAGCCCGACTCGATATTCCATGACCAGGCTGTACTGCTCCTCCCGGCCGGGGACGGGGCCGTCCTGGGCCGTGCAGAAGTCGGGAACGATCTCGGCCACCAACCTGGCCCACTCCCCACCCCGACCCTGGTACTGGTACAGCATATTCAGCCCCTGCATGGCGGAGGTGACCGCACTCCACCATCCGTGGCGGCGGGCCAGGCGGCGGGCGTGGAGCAGGTTCGCCTCCTCCAGGGCCAGGAACTGGATCACCTGCCGATTGCCGTTAATGTACTGATTTACGTAGTAATTGCCCAATTCCCCCATCGCCTCCACCCAGGCCCGTAGGGCAGCCTGGGCGCTGGGCCGTCCGGTCTGGCCGTCGTAATGGCGGGCGAAGAGCTGGCCCAAAAACCAGGGCAAGGCCGGGTGGATGGTGTAGTAGGTCGATCCCAGGTGGGTGAGCAGACCGGTCTCCGTGGCCCGGTTGAGCAAGTCGGTCAATGCTTCTTTGCTCTTGCCCTGCACGGTTGGCGGCGCATGGTCGCCCTCGCCCATCCAGACCAGCGCATCCACATCCACCGTGCCCTGGAAGAGGTGGAGTAGGGCGATGATGGGCAGTTCGTGGTCCTGGAAGGCGTTGCGGAAGCCGTAGTCCAGGGACGCACCCAGAGAGCGGTCCCGGCCTTGGGCCGCGTCGGCGTCGTGGATGGTCTGCTCCCCGTCCCGCACGGCCTGCACAAAGGCGCGGATCGGATCTTCGTGCCGCAGATTCATCTTCACGGCCTGGCCCACCAGCACCCGCAGGGTCAGGGGGTTGCCTGCGCAATAGTCCAACAGGGGTTGCCAACCGGCCATCTCGGCCCGGCCCAGCTTGCGCTCCTGGCCCAACTGCCGGGCCAAATGGGCCGCGTCCGCCGGGGCCATGCGGGGCATGGCCACCCGGTGGGGCACACCCCCCAACCACCCCCGCTCGTCCCGCCGGGAGGTGAGCAGCAGCCGGGCCTGGGTGGTCTTGTCCAGCACGATCAGCTTGAGAAAGTCGGCCAACGCCTGCTGTTCCCCCGCCGTCCACTGGGAAGCCACGCCCGTGGGGAAGCCCGCCACCCCCTCCACATTGTCCCAGATCCAGAGCACGGGCACCAGGCGCAGAAGCTGGATCACCAGACTTTGTCGTTCAGTCGGGTCGTTGATGGCGTGCCAGTCGATGTTGTTGGCCTGGAGCAAGGGGCCAAAGGTCTGCCCCACCTGGGCCAAGGCATCGGCCAGGGTGGTGGGCTGCTCGAAGGAGGTGAAGAGGACCACGGGTTGATCGCCCAGGCCGCCGGTCTGGGCCAGCCAGCGGGCAAATTCCACCGCGGTGCTGGTCTTGCCCTGGCCGGCATAGGCGTGGAGCAGGACCACCGGGTGGGCGTCAAAGGCCCGGTCCAACATGAGCAGGGTTTCGTCCCGGCCCACAAAGCCCGTGTCCGGCACATAGCGCACCAGGGCCGGGTTGGCCTGCACCGGGTCCAGGCTGGGGGTTTGGGTCTGGCCCAGCCCTCCACCCAGGGTCGGGGCGGTGCGGGGGGCCAACAGGGCCAGGGGCATGGCCTCGTAGATCACGGGCACAAACCAGTCCTGCAGGGGGCGGGGGTTCAGCCCCACCCAGCGATCCGGGTTGCGGTGCAGATGTTTGCGGGCCTGGTTGGCCGCCCAGCCAAAGCTGCGCCCCTTGCCCAACCCCGCATAGAGTTCGCCGATATACTGGGCCGCGGTGACCACAAAGACGCTGTAGCGCATGCCCAACACGCCAGGGATGCCCTGGTCGATCACCGCCTGGGCCAGGGAGCCCATGGCCCGCACCTCATCGTGGACATCCGCGGCGGCCTGGGGGCGCTCCGTGGCCTCGTGCATGGCCGACTGACAGGCATTGAGGACCAGGATGGGCACGCCCGTGTCGTGGAGCAACTTGCCCAACTCCCCACCGGCCACCGGGCGCATCCCCTCCGGGCTGTCCGGCTGTTCGAAGAGCAGATAGCCCTGCTTGCCCCCATTCGCCCCGCCCATGCGCAGGGGCGACAGGTCAACCGCCCACCCGGCCAGGGTCGTCCCGCTCAGGTCGGCGTAGATGCCGTGGCCGTCAAAATGGACGATGTGATAGGGCCGGCCAGCGGCCTTGGCGTCGGTCAACACGGTCTGCAACTGTGCGAAAGTGGGCGGGCGCAGGGCCGTGATGTCGAAGCGATCCCGCTCCTTGCCCAACCCTTCAAAGAGGCGGTTGGCCACGGCTCGCATCCCCACATCGTTGCTGCCGTTGGGCCGACAGACCACATAGAGCAGGCGCACCCGCTCTCCATCCCCGGTGCTGGGGGGCGGGGCCACAAAGCTGGTGCTGGGGTTGGACTGCACCCGCACAAATTCGGCCACCCGCAGGGCGATGGGCGACTCCGACTGGGGGTCCCGCATCAACTCCCAGGGGATGGACGCGGCCTCGGCGATGCCCGTGGTGATCTCCACCCGCAGATCCGCCAATTGTTCCCGCACGGCAAACCAGATGGCCTGGGTGTCCAGGGTGTGGGCCAGCACCTTGCGGTAAAGTTCCTCGCCCCGGCCCACCATGCTGGCCTCGATCTGGGCCACCACCTCCTGCTCCACCGTGTCGGCGCGCATGAGATAGTCCTCCATGTACCAGCGCAGGTCCCCCTGCTCCTGGGGCGAGAGGGCGAAGTCGATCTGGGCCTCGGCCTCCAAGGCGGCGAGGCCCGGTCGTTCCAAACGCAAACGGATGGGATAGACGCCCTCCCGCGGGGCGTCCTGGCGGATACGGAGGACGGTCTGTGTGGTCATTGGGGTGTCTCCTGTGGGGTGGGATGGGACCGATGGAAAGCGGCTTGTTGCGATGGGTAAACTATACAGCAAGCGGGGGGAAGAGGCAAGGGGGATTGCGTCACGGTAGGGGCTTTTCAAAAGCCGCAACTGCCCAGAAGGCAAGCGCAGGTTGAGTAGGCCGGGTCGACCAATCTGGTGCAAAACAAATGGTGGCCAGGCCGTATCGGAACCGCAGCGGGTCGACCCGCTGCGGTTTCGATACGCCGCCGAGTCCGTGAATGGTCAGCGGAGATCTTGGCGGCGGCTACTCAACCTGCGCTAGTACAGGTCGGCGCAAATAACTCCGGGAAAATCTGCGCTCTAGCCCGGTCCGTGACCGGGCGGGTATGCCGCAGAAGATCGTGTAGACCCGCCCGGTCACGGACCGGGCTAGAGCATTATTTCCTGGACTTACTTCCGCCGGGCTGTACTAGCTTCTTTTGTGCGGCTGCCCGGTGCGATGGGAGCATTTTGTTGCCCTGCCGGGCATGGGTTGCGACGTTCGCCCTGGGCTGAAGCCACAGGGCTACAAAGGCAACGCCCCCTCAAAGGGGGCTGGGTCTCGGCGAAAAAGCCTGGTTTAGCAGGCGTGGCAGTTGTAGCCCCATCCCTTTCAGGGTGGGGCGGGAGGGCAATCCACGCTGCCCCGGAATTGAATTGCCCTCCGCCCATCGTCCGTGTGATATAATCGCCCCATGCCCACCTATCCCATCCACATCCATCACCTGTTCATCTCCCCCGGCCACAATTATTTTGGCCATCCCCCTGGCGCGCCCGGTGCCCACCCCACCCACGCCGTGGACGCGGTCCAGGCCGTGGCCGGGAAAGGGTTGGTCGGGGATCGCTTCTTCGACGTGCGGGCGGGGTTTGACGGCCAGGCCACCTTCTTCAACTGGGAAGTCTATCGGGCGCTGGCGGATGCTCTGGGCGGGGACGTGCCGGGGGTGGCGGCCTGTCGGCGCAACGTGATCCTGTCCGGCGTGCCGTTGAACGGGTTGATCGGCCACACCTTCGAGATCGACTTTGGCGACGGCGACACCGTGGCCTTTCTCGGCACAAAACATTGCGCCCCCTGCCGGTGGATGGATCACGGCTTCGGTCCCGGCGGCCATGCGTTTTTGAAGGGGCGGGGCGGGCTACGCACCCAGATCCGCGGGGGCGGGGTGCTGCGGATAGGGGATGCAATCTTGCGCACAGACGCCGTGTTGGATCTGGCGACGAAAACGAATCGGCTGACACTGCCCCAGTTGCCATAGCCCACTATCAAAGGAGAAATCATGCAAAGCAAAGCAAGCACCGTCGATCAATACCTGACCGAAGTCCCCGCCAAGCGCATGGAGGCCTTGCAACGTCTGCGGGATCTATGCGTCACCCACCTGACCGGCTACGAAGAGAGCATGGTCTACGGCATGCCCAGCTATAGCAAAAAGGGCACGGTGGAGGTGAGTTTTGCCAGCCAAAAACAGTATATCTCCCTCTATATTCTAAAACAGGAAGTCTTCGACCGCCACCGACCCGCGTTGGCCGGCCTCAACCTGGGCAAGGGCTGCATCCGCTACACCCGGCCAGAGAAGATCGACTTCGCCGTGGTGGAACAGCTTTTGGCGGACACGGCGGCGTCCGATGCGGAGATCTGCTGACGGACTACTACCGTCTGGCGCAAGGCAGTCCGGGATACCCTCCGCTCCAGCCGGGTCCGTGACCCGGCGGGTTGACGAATGGATCGTCCGATTGTCCGGTGTAGACCCGCCAGGTCACGGACCCATAGACATCAAGCTAAGGATTCTCGGTCACACGCGCGCCCCTGGAAGTCCGACTTTTTAAAAAGTCGGACTTCTCAACGCCCCGATCTCGGCATGACCACCACTCATTTTCTCAAGCCAGCGGTGGGGTGACCCAGACGTCGGGCTTTTGCAAAAAGCCCCGACGTCTTAGCTTGATGCCTATGGGTCATGGACCTGGCGAGAGCAGTATTTTTACATCATCGCAACAAAAAGGCTCCCGGATCCAGTGGATCCGGGAGCCTTTTTGTTGTGGACTTGCGAGTTTAACGCTCCGGCTAATTGTTGTCTTTGGACTCGATGCGTTGGGCCACAATGGTGCCGTCGGCCTGGGCCATGCCTTTGACTTCCACCAGGACACCCACGGCGAAGGGGCCATCTTTCTGGTCAAAGTTCGTGCCGTTGCTGGCCATGACGGTCTTGTCGCCCACCTGCCATGTGCCCACCAGCCCGGCGGGGAAGCTGACGATGAGGGCGGTGAACTCCACACCGCCGCCGCCGCCGCCTTCGGATTCCTTGTTGATCTTGCTGGCCAGCAGAGAGCCGTCGGCCTGGACCGTGGCGTGGACTTCCACCCGATCACCGGCCACGGGGATGCCGCTCTTGAACTGGGTGGCGGCATCGGCAATCACCGTGCGGGTGAGGCCCATGCCGGAGCGGATGACCCATGCCCCCTGGCCGTCGGCGCTGCCGGGGGCGCTGTCCACAAAGCCGACAAATTCAAGTTCGTTGCAATCGCACTCGCCGGGAATCTTCAGCTCGATCTTGGCGGCCACCACGCTGCCGTCCGCGGCCACGGTGCCCTCCACTTCCACAAAGCTACCCACGACGATGGGGCCACCGGTCTCGTCCATATAGGTCTCGGCCAGGACGTTGATGGTCAGGGTGACACCGGCGTTTTCCCGGATCTGCCATTGGCCCACCCGGTCCGGTGTGGCGGGGATGCTGACCACCGTGCCTTTGAACTTGGCATAGCTGTCGCTGCCCCCATCGCCGCCGGTGTCGTTGCCCAGGGTCTTGATCTGGGCGGCCAGCACGCTGCCGTCGGCCTGCTCCGTACCTTCCACCTTGACCCGAACGCCCAGGGCCGCGGGGCCGTGGCTTTCGTCAAAGACCGTGGCGGTCACGACTTCCACCGTGCGCCCGGCGATGGTCCAGGTGCCCAAGAGGGTGCCGTCCGGCCGGGCCTCGACTTGGCCGACCAGATGCACTGTGCCTTCATTCGGCTGGCCATTGCCCGCGCTTTTGACTTCGATCTCCTGGGCCCGCACCGTGCCGTCGGCCAAGCGGTAGCCCTCGACCTTAACCAGGACACCCACGGCCACGGCCGCGTCTTCCTCGTCGATCTGGGTGTTGGCGGTGACGCTGATAGTGCGTCCGGCCACCACCCACTCCCCGATCAGCCCGGAGGCGGGCAGGCTCTCCACCAGGCCGGTGAACTTGATGTAGTTGCCGGAGGAATCATCGTTGCCGCCACTGCCGCCGTTGGCCAGAACTTTGATCTCCACGGCGGTGAGGCTGGTGTCGCTCTCCCGCACGGCGTGGACTTTGACCCGCACGCCCACGGCCACAGCGCCCTTGGACTGGTCCACCTCGGTCGTGGCGGTGACGGTGAAGGTCTGACCGCTGACCACCCATTGACCGACCAGACCGGAAGCGGGCAGGATCTCCACCGTGCCCACGAACTCCACCGTGCCGTCCGGGTTGGGGGCGGGATCGCCCTGTTGTCCGGCGTTGATCTTGACGGCCAACAGGGTTTCGTCGGCCTGAAGTTGGGAGAGGACTTCCACCCGCTGCCCAACCGTGGGGGCACCATCGATGACCGTTGCGCTGTTCACGGCCACGGTGATGCCGTCAATGGTCACGCGGGTGTCGGTCAGCTCGGCCAGGATGCCGGCCAGTTTGTGGACCGTGCCCGTGTCCACGACCTTGGCCTCTCGGGCCATGAGGCCCCCGCTGCCGTCCCCCGCGCCCTTCACCTTAATCCAGCCCCCAACCAAAATCGGGCCGGCGTTGGTGTTGATCTCCGTGGTCATGGCCACAGTGACGGTGATGCCGCTCACCTGCCAGACGCCCACGGTCCCGGACACGGGCAGGCTCTGGATGACGCCCCGCAGTTCAGTTTCGCTATTGCCCAACTCCGGCGGGCCGCTGGGGTCATCCCCGTTGCCGCCGGTATCCGGGGTCTGGCTTTGGATGCGTAGGGCCAACAGGCTGCCGTCGGCCTGGATGGCGGCGCGGACTTCCACGGGTTGGCCCACGGTGGGGCCGCCCGCCAGGAGGGTGGCGGCATTCACGCCCAGGCCGATGCCATCAACCATGGCGCTCGTGGCGTCGAGGGCATCCAGCATGCCTTCCAGCTTGACGCTGGCCTGGGCGGGCATCACCTTGAGCCGATGGGCGGTGATGACGCCGCCGCTGGCCGCGCCTTCCACCTTGACCCAGGCCCCAACCAACGCCGGGCCGACTCGTTCTTCGATCACCGTGGCGCTGTTGACCGTCACCGTGATCCCGGCCACGGTCCAATCGCCCACGCTGTCGGTTGGACGCATCTGCACCGGGCCGGTCAGTTCGGTTTCGTTCACCAATGGGGCTGCCGGGGCGGCCATAACTGGGGCGCTCAGCCCCATCAAGCCCAAGACTGCAAAGGCCAGCAGCCAGGCCATCATCCCAATGATTGTTCGCTTGTTTTTCATCTCAATTCTCCTGGAAAACGCGTGTGACGTGTGGGGTGTGTTGATGGACAGGGTAGCCATTAGCGACGCACCGAGGGCAGGAAGATGTGGAAGTTCAGGGCCGCTGTGCTGCACGCGGTGACGCTGACATCATCCACAAAGAAGTCGGTGACCAGGGCCGCATCGGTCTTGGCCAGGAAGTGAAGCTGCACGGTCTGCCCGGCGAAAGCGCTCAGATCCATGCCCGCCTGCTGCCAGATGCCCACGCTGTTGGCGTCGGTGATGGTGAGCAGGACGCGCAAGGGCACGCCGGCGGCGTCGGTGAGCAGCACGGAAAGGCCGTCATTGCCCGTGCGGGTGTCCACCGTGCGCATCTGCCACCAAAAGCGCAGGAGGGTGGTGCTGTTTTCCGGCACGGTCAGGGTGGTGAACAGGCGATCCGTGGCCTTGTCCGTGCCGCCCAAATAGGCGGCCTGGCTGCCCGTGTGGGCCAAATAGGGGCTGATCAGGGTATAGCCTTTGCTGCTCTCCAGGGTCCAACCGGCGGCGGACTCCAGCCCACCGTTGGTCAGCACCTCGGTACAGCCCGCGGCCAGGACCGGTTGTGGCGCGGCGGCAATGCCCGTCATCAACAAGGCCAGGACCAGCAAGGCCATGAGCGGGCGGCGAATACGTGGATGGGTTGGCATGATGGGTGTCTCCTGGTTGGGTAGGGTGATAGGTTGATTGGGTCTGGAATAGAGGAGGCGGGGAGGTGGGGGGGAAATACATGGGTTTGGGCGTTGAGAATTGAGAATTGAGATTGGAGAATGGAGAAGTTTTAATTGAGTGTGGTGGGGGACAGGGATTGGGGGCGTGGAGATTCTGGTTGCCAGGCATCAAGCTAAGACGTCGGGGCTTTTTGGAAAAGCCCGACGTCTGGGTCAACCCATCGCTGGCATGAGGAGACGAATGGTGTTCATGCCACGGTGGGTGTAAATAACCCTGGGAAATCGTTGCGCTCGTAGCCGGTCCGTGACCGGCGGGTTGACGAATGGATCGCCCGGAGATCCCGTGTCGACCCGCCAGGTCACGGACCCATAGGCATCAAGCTAAGGGTTTTGCGCTCAAAACCAGGGCATTCCGGGAATGGGCCGGGCGATTTGGGGTAGAGGAAGAAGTGTTGGCCCATTCCCGGAATGAGCGAGATCGCCCCCACCAATCCCGGAATGGGCCAACACTTCTGCATGAACACAAGAAGAACCGGCCCTTTCCGGGATTGCCCAGATCGTTTCCAACGCGCTCACCCATACCCGATTCCTTAGCTTGATGCCTATGGGTCCGTGACCTGGCTAGAGCAGTCTTTTCCCGAACCTGTTTCCGCCGGGCTGCACTAGGGCCGAACGGCCCAGGGCAAATAGACCCAATGGCTCCACACCACGCTGGGGACACCAACGGACGCGGCCACGTCCAGGCGGGTGCCCAGGAGATCTGGGTAGGCCGGGTTGAGGGCGGAGAGGTCTGCGCCGGTGGTGCGGAAGAGGGTTTCGTACTCTCGGGCCGGACGGGCGGGCTGCTGTTGCCGGGCCAGGGCCGCGGCCCCGCTGACAAAGGAGGTGGCCATGCTGGTCCCGGTCCATCCGGCGTAGCCACTGCCGTCGGGACCGATGACCGTGGAGGTGATGCCCACGCCGGGCGCGGCCACGTCCACCCAAGCGCCGTAGCTGGCAAAGTCCGGCTTGAGATCCGCCCCATCCACTGCGGTGACGGCCACCACGCCGGGATAGGCGGCGGGATAGCTGAGGGCATCATCCCCGGCATTGCCGGCCGCGGCCACGATGACGACACCCTTGGCCTGGGCTTGAGCCACGCTCTCCCGCAACAATTGGGAATCGAAGGGCGTGCCCAGGCTGAGGTTGATCACGTCTGCGCCCTGGGCCACGGCCCAATCGATGGCATAGGCCAGGATAAAGGTGTTGCCCCGACCCTGGCTATCCAGCACCCGCACGGGCAAAATTTTGGCGTTGGGGGCCATGCGGGCGATCACCCCGGAGATGTGGGTGCCGTGACCCCAGCCCAAGCCCGTGCCCTCGTCCTGGGGCAGGGCATCGTCCGCCACCATGTCCCGACCGGAGATCAGGTGGGCGATCAATCCCGGATGGGCCAGATCCGCGCCCGTGTCCAACACGGCCACGGTGACGCCGTCGCCTTGATAGTGGCTGAGGGCGGGATCGAGGTTGACTTGCTGAAACGCTGCCTGGTTGACGTAACTGGAGGCATCCTGGCCACCCCATTTCCAAATGGTGTAGGGGCTGCCCGTGGGGATGCTGCCCACGTAGTTGAGCTCCGCCCACAACACGTTCGGGTCCGAGTTGAGCAGACCGGTCAGATTTTGCACGTCGTCGTCCACGTTGGCCGTGTCAAAAAGATAGATGTCCGCCGAAGCCAGCAGGGTGGATTGGGGCGTGAGATCATAGCGGGCGGCCACGGTGGCGGAGAGGACACCCGCCGCCAATCGAGCCACCACCTGACCGTCCTCAAACTCGTCGGGGCGCAGACGGGTGGCGCGCAGACTGCCGTCGAGCTGGGCGACAGTTTTGGCCTCGACCCGCTGCCCCACCTGGGGAACCCCCCGATCAAAGCGGGTGGCCGCGTCGGCCACCACGGTCTGGGTCAGCCCCCGGTCAACCTGGATCACCCAGGGGCCGAAGCCCGTGGTCGTCAAGGGACGGCTCTCCACCATGCCCTTGATCTCCACCTCGTTGCCATCGTTCCCGTTCCATTCAAATTTCTCGGCCAGAATTGACCCGTCTCCTTGCAGAATCCCGGCGACTTTGACCACTCGCCCCATGGTCGGCACCCCGTCGGGGAATTTCGTGGCTGCATCGGCGATCACCGTGCGGCTGACGGTGCCGCCTACCTGCACGGTCCATGCGCCAATCCCAGACGCGTCCCCCGGCGCGGCGGTGACCCGGCCCTGGATCTCCACCTCGCCATCACTGGCGGGCAAGCCCAACGGCGCAGCCAGCGTCATGCCCAGGGTTATGGCAAACAGGGCAATTAAGCCTACGCTCAGGATAATCGGTCGCCAGATTTGGTGTGTTTTGCGCATGGTTCATTCCTCTCATAGACCGAACAACCGTAGGTGCGGTTTTCAACCGCACGATCTATCGGTAAATGCGGCTTGTGCGGTTAAAAACCGCACCTACGGTTTTCGCTATTCGCCCCCCGGCCCCCAATTCTGGGGGAGGCTGTGGACAGTTCCCCCCAAGGTTGGGGGTCAGGGGGGCAGTACTTCACCCAATGGCCACAAAGGGTGCCCAGAAATAGGGATGTTGGCCGGATTGGGCGGCTTGGCGTTGGGCGGCGGCCAAGGCGGCGGATGGCCGTTGACCCATTTTGGCCCCCACCCCGCCGGTGAGATGGCGGTAAAAGTCATCCATCAGCCCCACGGCGCTATCATCGTGAACATTCCACAGGCTCACCACCAAGGCGGCGGCCCCGGCCCCCAGGAAGCCCCGGGCCAGACCGATCACCTCGTCGCCGCCCCGCACCTGGCCGGCACCGCTCTCGCATGCGCTCAACACCACCAGCCCCGCGGACAAAGGCAGCCGGTAGATCTCCCGCACATCCAGCCAGCCGTCGGCCAGCTTGAGGGCGGAGAAAAAGGGGTTGTCCGGGCGGAAAAGGCCGTGGGTGGCCATGTGCAACACATCCGCCTGGGCCGCGGCCTGGCGCAGACCGGCCCGACCGGCGTCGGCGTCCAAAAAGAGCTGGGCTTGGGCGAAGTGGGTGGCCGCGGTCTGCACCTCTCGGCGAGCGTGGGGGATGGAGGGGTCGGTGATGGCCAGCCCGGCCAGGGTGGGGTGGGGCGGCAGGGCCGGGGCCGCGGCGCAGCGCACGGCCACACTGGCGCTGGGCGCATAGGCGATCTCGAAGCGGGCCAGCAGATAGGCGGCCCCGTCCCACAGGGCGTGAAAGGGCAGCAGGTGCAGGGAGCCGTGGGGGATGATGAGCAGGCGGGCGCTGTGCAAAAGCGGGTCGAGGGGGGCGACGAGCAGATGGTAAAGCTGATGCAAAGTGTGGGTCAAGGCCTCTTGCAGGCGCGCCCCGTGGCGGGCCAAATAGTCTGCGCCCAACTCGGCCCGGCCCATTTGAAAGCGCAGATCGGTCTGGGCGTCGTGGAGTTGGGCCGGGGTGCAGAGTCGGCGCACCAGGTCCACCCGATTTTTGGTGACCACAAAGGCCATCACTTCGCCATCGCCCTGGCCTGCTTCGGCCATGAAATAGACGAGGGCCTGTTGGTCGGCAGTCAATGCCCCCTGCAAGGCGGCCAGATCCACAGGCTGGGCTTGGGCCAACAGCGGGGAGGCTTGCCATTCGAGTTGGCGCAGAGTCTCTTCCAGGCTTTGCATCTGGCGGGTGAGGGCGGGGGTCAGTTTACGGCTGCCCCCTTCGCCCAGCAATTGGTTGTACAGCCAGGTTAACTCCTGGCGCACTTGACTGCGGGCGGGATCACTGCCCGCCGGATCTGCCTCCACCACGGCCAGCAATCGCTCCAAGAGCACTCTGGATCGGGCCTGTTCGATGACGGCGAAGGTCTCGGCAAGTTGGGTGGGGGCTGGTTCGGGGGCGTCCAACAGGCTCAGGATCAGGTCTCGATAGAGGCTGGATTTGTCGTCCAAAAAGGCCGTGCGCACCTCTTCCAAGGGCAGGGAGATGCGCTGATCTTCCAGCAGGGCCACGGCGGATTGGAAATGGGTGCGGGCAGCGGCCCACTCCCCCTGGGCCTGGGCTAGTTGGCCGTGAACTTGGGCCAGTTTCATGCGCAGGTGGGGGAAGAGGGGTGGCGGGGCGACGGCGTCCAGATCCGCCTGGGCGGCGGTGATCAGGGAGTGGGCAGCGGCGGGCGTGCCGGCATCCAGCAGGAGGCGGGCGCGCAGAAGCCGGGTTTCGGTGCGGGTGCCCAGATCCCAGGCGGGGGCATCGGGGGCGGGCAGGCGGTCAAGGTGAAGGGCGGCGGCGGCGGGGTGGCCCAGGTCCGCCTCCACTCCGGCCAGGGCCAGTTCGCTGCGCAGGACCCAGTGGTCGTTGCCCAGGGTGCGGAAGATCTCGGCGGCCCGGCCCAGGTCAGCGCGGGCTTGGTCCGCACTCCCCTGGCGCAGATGGACCAATCCGCGCAAGTAGAGCGTCTGGGCCAACTCGTACGGTTGACCGAAAGATGCACTCTCTTTTTCAAAAACAAAAAACGCCGCGCACTGCTCTAAAGCAGCAAGGGCTTCGGGGAGGAGGTTGAGGGCCAGGTAGGCGTTGGCCCGGTCCAGAAGCAGGATGTCGGCCTGGCGCGGGTCATCGTTCAGGAGGTCGGCGGCGGCCCGGTCAAAGTGGGTGAGGGCGGCGGCGACCTGGCCCGTGCGCAGGTAGAGGCTGCCCAAATTGGTGTGGGCGCGGCCCCGGTTCAGGGCGTCGTCGCTTTGATCAAGGACGAGCAGGGCGGCGTCGAGGGCCTGTTCGGCTTCCAGGGGGCGGTCGGTGAACATGAGGCAGGCGGCCCGGTTGACCTGGATCTGGGCCATGTCCTCGGTCTGGTGGGGAGCGAGGCGATCCAGGGCCTGATCGTAGGCGGCCAGGGCTGCGGGGTGACGTTCTTGATAGCGCAGGAGGTTGCCCAGGTTGATGTGGGCAAAGACGCGCAGGTCGCCCTGGGGGTCGGCCTGGGCGGCGTTGGCCCCGGTCACCTCGGCCAGGAGCAGGCGCACGGTCTGCTCGGCCTGGGCATAGCGCCCGGTGAGGGTGAGGATCTGGGTGAGGCCCAAATAGCTGCGCACCAGCCCGGCCCGATCCCCGGAGGCCAGCCAATAGGTCTGGGCCTGGCGCAGGGTGACCTCGGCCTGGACCAGATCCCCGGCCACCAAGGCCAGGCGGGCCTGGGCATAGGCCATGCGGCCCTGCAAGCCGGGGTTCCCGGCGGGGTTGAGGGCGGCGGCCAGATCCAACCAGGCATGGGCGGCCTGGGGTCGGTCTTCGGCGTGGTCCAGGGCAGCGGCGGCCAGGGCCAGGGCGCTGTCCAGATCCGCCAGGCCCATCTGAGCCAGGCGCGCCAAACCGGCGTTTACGGGTTCGGCGGCCAAGGCGTCCAGCAGATCCGGGGTCAAGGCGCTCATGATAGGTCCACGCCATCCAGCATGATCTCCGGCCCGTGGGCGGGGGTGAGCAGAAAATCGTAGCGCCGGGCAGGAACAGCTTCCAGACGGAAACGGCCCCGACCATCCGACGTTGTCTCGTGCTGCGCCACCCCCAGTTGATCGATCACCTGGATCAGGGCGGGCAGGGCCAGCTTGCCGTGGGTCAGATCCAAGATTTCGCCTTGTACACGCTGACCGGTGGCGCTGGGTTCAACCAGGAATTCCACCTCCGCGGCCGCGGTGGCGTAGAGCAAACGAAAGGCCGCGTTGCCGCCCCGCACCCCGGCAAAACCGGGCTGCTGGCGACTGTCCCAGGTCAGGCTGGCGATCAAGCGCTGCCACACCTTGGCCGGGGAGAGGCGGTCGGTCTGCTGGATCTGATCGAACAACGCATAGTAGCGGTTCTGTTGATCCGGGGTGACCGCGCTGCGCCGGGCGACAGTGAGTTCCGCGGCCAAGTGGGCCAGACGATCCGCCTGGGCGCGACACATCGGGCAGGCGTCCAAATGGGTCTGGGCCTCAACCGAGAGGGCAAGGTCGTCAATTTTGTGGGCCAACAGTTGGTCGTCGGTTAAGTGATTCATGGTATGATGCTCCGGTTTGGATGCGTCCGATGTAGCAAAGGAGGGGGGATCGGGGTGAGAAAATACAGGAATAGGTACGCGGATGACGCGTACCTATTTTCAGATGTCCTCCGCCCCAAAACCCAGGCCATCCAGGATCTGCCGCAGTTTGGCCAGGCAGCGGTTGCGGGTGGGGCCGATGCTGCCTTTGGGCATGGCCAAGCGGTCGGCGATGTGATCGTAGTCGGGTTCGTTCGGGTCCAAAAAGAGCAGGGTGAGGAGATCCCGACAGCGGCTTTGTAAATGGCCCAGGCCGGCGGCCAGGATCTCTTGATGGCCCCAGCCGCGCAGGAGGTCGCCCATGCTGGGCAGGGGAGAGACGGTGACCGCGGGCTGGTGGCCCACGAGGGCATCGCTCAGTTCCGCGTCTTCGATGGTGGCCTCTTGGCGGCGCTTCTGCACGGCGCGCCAACTGAGGCGGCGGGCCGTGGTGATCAGCCAGGCGGGCAGGGCCTGGGGATCTTCCACCTGGTGCAGGTGGCGGGCCAGGGCCAGAAAGACATCCTGGCCCACGTCATCCACCTCTGGGGCGGACAGTCCGTGGCGCACGGGGACGGAGTGGACGAGGCGGCTGTAGCGGTCCACCAACTGCTGCCAGGCCCGCTCGTCTCCGCGCAGACAGGCTTGGACCAGGCGGTCGTTTGAAGGCTGGGCGAGTGGCAACGGAGATGGAGACATAGGGTCTGACTTCTTCCTGGGTTTTCTTGTCACGCTTTGACAGGAATCAAAAGCACGGACAGCACTATCTTTGTAATCCATAATCTGGTCAAACGCAATTTGATGCGCTGGCGACAAAAACCAAAGGACTGTTATCGTCCAATTCCTCGCCCACCTGCGGGGGAGCCAATCATCGGAGGCAAGAAATGGACTACGCAGCGTACCGCACCGCCTACTTTGCGGATCCCACACCCGATCCCCGCTTCGACTTCACCGGCCTTTTTGGCCTCACCCTATTTTACCAGAATTTTGAGGCCGCCGTGGACTTTTACACCCACGTCTTGGGTCCGCCCGCCTATGCGGAAGGCAAAAGCACCCGGGGCTGGCCCCTGGGGTCCGGCTGGCTGACCCTACTGCGGGGTGCGTCCGGCGCGGCGCAGAATGTGGAGGTGACTGTGCAAATGGGGAGTTCAGAGGAGGTCAAACGGTTGCAGCGGGCGTTCATCGCCGCGGACGGGGCGGGGGCGGAGCCGTCGGATCAACTGATGTATGTGCCCGTGCGGGCGTGTGCGGTGCGGGATCCGTTTGGGGTGGAGTGGTTGATTATGGGTGTGTTGGAGTAACCTAACCCCCTGGCATGGGCAACGCCTGAAACAGCCCATCCATGCGCCCCAGCGGATTGGGCCGCTCTGCCCCCACATGATGTGCCCCTCGAAACCAGCCCCGTTCGCCGCTCATGGTATACTTGTTGGCATGAACGCTCTCTTGTTGCAGACAAAACTCCACATGCCCCCGATTCGGGCTGAATTTGTGCGGCGTCCCCGCTTGACCGGCCCCCTGCTCCAGCGCCATCCCTACAAGCTCACCCTGATTTCGGCCCCGGCCGGCTTTGGCAAGACCACCCTGGTCAGCTGTTGGCTCACTCAGCAGGAGCGGCCCGTGGCCTGGCTCTCGTTGGATGAGAACGACAACGATCCAATCCGGTTTTTCACCTATTTGGTCACCGCCCTGCATCAGCTTGACCCCAAAATCGGCCGCACTAGCCTGGATCTGCTGCAACAGGCCGATCCGGCCCCATCCACAGCTATTATCACCCATTTGATCAACGATTTGGCCGCCCAAGCACATGCCTATGTCCTGGCCCTGGACGACTATCATCTGATCAAGTCGCAGGAGATCCACGACGCCGTGGCCTTCCTGTTGGAACATCTGCCCGCCCAATTGCACATGGTCATCATCAGCCGCACGGATCCCCCCTTGCCCATCGCCAAGCTGCGGGCCAAGAACCAACTGGTGCGTCTCCACGGCCCGGACCTGCGCTTCACCTGGGCCGAAAGCGAGTCATTCCTCAACCAGACCATGCACCTGGGGCTGTCCGGGGAGCAGATCACCCAGCTTGAAGCCCAGACCGAGGGCTGGATCACCGGGCTGCAACTGACCGCCCTCTCCATCCACAGCGCAGAAGACGCGGCCCGGGTGATCGAGACCCTCTCCGGCGACAATCGTTTTATTGCCGACTACCTGATCGATGAAGTACTCTCCCAGCAGCCCGAAGGGATTCAACACTTTTTGCTACAAACCTCCGTTCTCAAGCGGCTGCGGGCCAGCCTGTGCAACGCGGTGGCGGACATCGACAGCAGCCAGGTCATCCTCGACACCCTAGAGCGCGCCAACCTCTTCATCATCCCCCTGGACAACAGCCGCAAATGGTACCGCTATCACCATCTCTTTGCCGAGATGTTGCGCACCCGGCTGGAACGTCGCTCGCCGGCGCAGATGGCCCACGCCTATCGCCGGGCATTTGAGTGGCACAAAGCGCACAATTTGCTCGAACAGGCCATCGCGTATGCGCTTGACGGTCAAATGTATGTGGAGGCAGCCGATATCATCGAGGAGATCGGTCAACATATCTATTGGCGAAACCGCTCCAATCAGGTTCAACAATGGCTGACAGAGCTGCCCGACGACTTGCTGCAAAGCCGCCCCACTCTGCGCATCCTCCACGCCTATGCCCTGATCGACAGCGGTGATCTGCAAGCGACCGAACATACGGTGGCCGCATTGCAGGCGGACCTGACCAATCATCCCCCAGCCGCCCCGGATGCCAGAGCGATCTTGGATGGAAAGCTGGCAGCGCTCCAAACCGCCGTGGCCTTTCATCGCCATTTGGATCTGGCTGAGGGGCGGCGGCTGGCTGAACGGGCCTTGGCCCTGTTGCCGCCCGACTATTTTTACGAGCGGTGCGTGGCGGCCTTTCATGGGGGCGGTTTTCTGATCTTGTTGGGCGAGTTGGCAGAAGCCGGTCGATATTTGCAGGAAGCCTTGGCCCTGAGCGCGCAGGTTGACAGTTCAGTGTCTCGCTTGTTAATCCTCACCAATCTGGGTCATTTGGCCTTTGTTTCCGGATCTCTTGGCCAGGCCCAAGCCTATTATCAAGAAACCTACGCGCTCGCCCAAGAGATCCACCCGCGACAGAGCAGCACCTTTTCTGGATCGGTCGTCGGCCTGGGTGCCCTGCACTACGAATGGAACGATCTGGAGAGCGCCGCAACCTATTTACACGAGGGGGTTGCCCTTGTGAATACGGGCGAATTTCTGGATCGAATTGTGCATGGCTATGGTCTAATGTTGCGTCTCCATTGTGCCCGGCGCGACTTTGTCCAGGCCAACCAGCTACTACAACAGGCCGAACGGGTTGCCGCCCTCTACAATGCACCCCCCAGAATCCGCGCCCGAATGGAGGCCCAAACCGCCATCGTCGCCCTGGCCCAAGGGAAGCTGGTCAAAGCATCGGGATGGGCCACACGCTTCGCCGCCGAATTTGAGGGGCCGGTGGCCTTTCAGCACGAGATCCCCCTGCTGATCCTGATCCGCATCGCCCTGGCCCAGGGGGAGTTCGGCCCGGCCCTGACCTGGCTCCCCCCGTTGCAGACGTTGGCCCATGACCAAGGCCGCATCAAAAGTCTGATCACCATTGAAACCTTGCTGGCCAAAAGCTGGCAGCTTCAAGGTGACCCAGGCCAGGCCCAAGCCCATCTCCAACACGCCTTGGCTTTGGCCGAACCGGAAGGCTGTGTGCGCACATTTTTGGATGAGGGAGATCCCATCAAAGAGGTGCTGGGGCAGCTTCTTGATGCGGAACAGAACACACAAAAAAGAGAACGCGGCAAAAGGTCCTATTCGGTTGCATACATTAAAAAACTGCTGGCCGCCTTTGCTGCCGAACCGGTCATCGAGCCAATGGTTGGGTTTGTTGCACCCAGCCCCGTCGTCCCCATTGGGCAACAAGCCAGCCCAGATCAGCCACGGATCTACCTCACGCCACGGGAAACAGATGTCTTGCACCTGCTCGCCACCGGCTTGGCCGACGCGGAGATTGCCGAAGCCCTTGTGGTGACGGCCAACACGGTCAGAACCCACGTCAAAAGCCTCTTTAACAAGCTGGATGTCCACAACCGCACCCACGCCGTCACCCGGGCCAATGAGTTGGGATTGCTGTAACACGGAATCGTTGTCTGCCCCCGAATCCCCGCACAACGCCACACCCCTTTTGCCTTTTGCCTTTTGCCTTCCTCCCCCCACCTCACCAAAATTAGTGAGGCCCACCTCCGCCAAAACCTCAAACCTCCCCAAAAGATCACCACTCCTGGGGAAGACAGACACCCACTATAGTTGTATACTCGTGAAGAACTTCACAACCCCTGTTAACATCCTGTTTTCATCACGAGGAAGTTCGGTGACGCCCACAATGGGCCAGGCCGGCGCTGTTCCGCAACTGTAGCCCTGGGCAAATCCCAGGGGAGCCAGATACTCGTTGGTGGTGTGAATCTCGAGAACAAGGTGACACCACGGCATAAATTGCCGTGGTGTCACCTTTTTTTATATCAATCCAATCGTCGTCTGTTCAGGAGGCAACAATGGAAGAAGCTACGACCAAAAAAGGCGTTTCTCGAAGGAATTTTCTAAAGATCGGTGGGGTGACGGCTGTGGCTCTGCAAGCGGGCGGGCTGGTAGTCGCCGGCAAAGCAGCAGGCTCCAGTTCCGAAACCTATACGGGCTGGGAGTCGTTCAACCCAGCCACCCAGTTTTTCAACCGCAAGCCCTTTGAATTTGAAGGCCCGGCCCATGTGGCTGTTAGCGAGGTACGCCGCCCCAGCCATCTGACAGACTATGTCTTTGGCCGGGTGGCGACCTTCCAAAAGGCCTTTGAGGCCAATCCCACCTGGAAACCGACCGACCCGGTGGAAAGTCTGGGGGTTCCGCCCCCGTTGGTGACGTTCTACAATGAGTATCCGGAGCGGTTGGAGTGGGACTATCGCACCTTCAGCGAGACGATCCCGAACAACTTGGAAGACCAAAAGGTCTATGGCAACTACTACAAGTTGGCCAATGCCTACTCAAACGGTTTCACGGCCCACTCTGCCTATCTGCCTTCGGCCAAAACGCCCCCGGAAGAGTCGGATTTCATGGAAATGCAGCGAGGTTGGCCCGAACCCCGGCCCATCGGCGAGCAGGTTCCCTTCAAGAGTCCTGAGAAGGCGGCTGAGTTTATCAAAGAGGTGGCCCATCGATATGGGGCCACCCTGGTGGGCATCACCAAGGCCAAGCTCGATTTCTTCTATTCTGAAGGCTGGGCCGGCTGCCCCGAAGACTACGACTACTCCAAATTGCCCGACCACTGGCAATACGCCGTTGTGATCGGCGTGCCTATGGAGTGGGATACGGTGTTGGCCAGCCCCCAAGCCTCCACCAGCTATGAAGGCTATGATCGGGTCTCCACCGCGGCCATCCGCCTGGAAGGGGTGCTGAAGAACCTGGGCTACGCGTCCCGTGCCAGCACACCGCAGACTTACTATGACTGCATCGTGCCCCCCCTGGCCATCGAGGCCGGTCTGGGCGAAGTCTCTCGTCCTGGCTACATGATCACCCCGGAGTTGGGCAGCAACTGCCGCACCGCGGTGGTGGTGACCAATCTGCCTATGGCCACAGACAAACCCATCGACTTCGGCGTGGAGGCCTTCTGCAACAGTTGCAAGATCTGTGCAACAAGCTGTCCGTCCGGGGCCATCTCCATGGCCGACAGCCCGGATGAGCAGGAATGGGGCACTGGGCCGGTGCTGCGGGGCTACAAGCATTGGTACATCAACAACGGTGCCTGCTACAACTTCTGGCGGGAGAGCATGGGGCCCATGGGTTGCCGCCTCTGTGTGGCCGTCTGCCCCTACAGCCGCAAGGACAACTGGCTGCACCGAGCCGCCCGAGAGGTCGATCCCCGAGACCCGACCGGTCTGACCCGAGAGAGTCTGCTCTTTATGCAGAAAAACTTCTTTGACTATCCCGAAGCGGAAGAGTATCGCCGGGTGGGCGCTGGGGGCCGCTTTGCCTCGTATCGCCCGGAACCGGCCTTCCTGCACGCCGAGGATTTCCTGAATATCCCGATCACTAATCCTCAAGATGGAGGTAAATAATGTTTTTTGATGGCAATATCTTCTGGCTTTTGATGGGCATGAGCGCCGTGTTGATCGGTGCCGGTCTCAACGTCTTCGCCAAGGATCGGGGCTGGGTGCTGTCCTGGTGGAAGTGGGTGTTGAGCATTGTGTGGTATGTGATCTTCGCCACAGGGTTCTATGCCTGGGGTACGCTGATCGGCGAAAAAGAGGGCAGCGCCGGGTTCAAGTTCCTCCTGGTCACGCTGTTTGTCTGTGCCATTCTGGGTGTTGGGCTGTGGCGTTTGCTGGCCCTCAAACCGAAGAATGCATAGGGAAGAATGAAGCAAGGATAGACGATTGGGGCTGTTCAAACCAACTCCCCAGACTTGGTTTGAACAGCCCCGTTTTTGTGGTTTTTGCGGGGAAACATTATGCCAAATGCAAAGCAGCTTTCACGCCAGTTCCTAGAGATCAGCCAAGAAACCGTCGCCCAGCTCCGGCAGGCTGATGCGCCGACGCAACTGGGTGTCGCCTTGGCGAATTTGGGGTCAGCCTTCTTTCAAACCCGACAATATAAAGAAGGCATGGATCAGTTTGACGAGGCCCTGGCTTTGGCCCAGGATCTGGGCGATGTCCAATTGCAGAAGCAGGTATTGGCCATTAAAGCCGTGGCGTTTCAAGAGATCAAGCGCTTCCCCGATGCCTATGAAACCGCCACCCAGATCTTGGCCTTGGCGGAAGCGGCCCAGGATGAGGGCATGAAGTGTGACGCCTTGATCAGCCAGGGCCAGACCATGCTGGAATCCGGCGAGCCCATGATTGCGGCGGAACGGGTGCGGGAAGCCAAAGAGATTGCCCTTGAACTGGGCGACAAGCGGCGTCAAATGGCTGTGCAAGGGGTCATGGGCCACATCAGCCTGGCCATTGCCGCCATCAACCAGGCCGAGACCCATTTTGATTATGCCTTTGGTCTGGCCAAGGAGATCAACGACGAGCAAGCTGCCTATGGCTTCCTGGGAAATAAAGGCATGCTGTTGAGCTGGTCCGGGGATCATCACCAGGCGATCAGCGCCTTCGAGCAGGTCTATGCCTATTTCGTCAACGTCGCAGAGGTCCAGGGCCAGCTTCAGTCTCTCAACTATCTGGTCAAAGGCTATACGGATCTGCACGACACCGAGAACGCCCTGCGTTATGCCGAACAAGGCATCGCCGTGGGCCAAGCGGAGGAGCCGGAATTCCTGCTGCCCTTTTACCAGGCCGTGATCTCCATCTATCATGGACAGGGAGAGACCCAGCAGGCCCAACAAGCCGCCGCCCACGCCGCCCGGCTGATCCGCAAGGTGCGGGACCGAAATCAGCGCTTGGATTATCTGCTCAAACAGCTTGGACTGTACCAAGAGATCGGCCTGTTTGATCAAATGATGGAGAGCGGCACCGCGGCCCTGCAACTGGCCGGGGACCTCAACCGCCAGAGCGATGCGGTTCACCTGATCGGGATGCTGGGATCAACCCTGGCCGCCCAAGGCGCTTTCGAGCAGATGATCGACCTCTTTGGTTCCCATCTTGACCGGCTCAACAATGCCGATGATCTGCCCACTCAGCGAGCCTTGCTCCACCAACTGATTCGGGCCTGTGACAGCCTCGACCAAGTTGAGCCTTTGTTGGCCTACACCGCCCGGGCCCAGGCCCTGGCCCAAGATGCCAAGGATGAGGAGACCGACCAACGCTACGCCAACCTCTTGTTAGATGCCCTCCTGCGCAACGAGCGCTACGCGCCCGCCATCCCCCTGCTGAACGCGGCCCTGGCCCAAGTGAATGGGCAGCCGGATGGCCAAAACAACGGTCACACCGACGGTCCCCGGCAGCTTGATCTGCTGATGGCCTTGGGTGATGCCCACTTTGCCCTGGACCATTACGAGACGGCGCTGGCCACCTTTGAGCAGGCCTTGCCCCTGTCCAACCAGGTCAACCAGCCGATTTTTGAGGCCCACCTTCTGGGCCGCATGGGATCGATCTATGCGGAACAGGGCCAGTTGGATCGGTCGATTACCTATACCAGCGGGGCGTTGGAAGTGGCCCGCCGCCTGGGCAATGCCCAAACCGTGGGCGAACTGCTCTGTCTTCTCGCCCTCAACCACCGGGATCTGGAGCAGATTCCCCAGGCGATTGAATGCTGCAAAAAGGCGATTGCCGCCTTTGCAGAGAGCAAACTGCAAGAAATTGGGGCACAATCAGCCCTCTACAACGCCCAATCCCTTCTCAACGAACTTACTGAAATCGCAGAGTAGCCTTATGCAAACCGATTTTGTGATCGACTTGAAACCCAAACGAAAAGTGAACAAAACCCAGAAGATCGACCGAATTCTGGGCATCATAGCCATCACCACCATCGTCATTGCCTGGTTTGTGGGGGCCGCCCAATCCAAGGCCAGCGTCGAGCCGTTTCTGTATCAAGCCCAACCCCAGGCGGATCGGATCGAAAAAATCAACGGCGAGAGCTACGCCGCCTACGCCGCCGACGGCACGCTGATCAGCTATCTCTCCATCGGCGAAGCCAGCGGCTATGGCGGACCCATGCAGGTTGCGGTTGCCACGGATCTGCAAGGCAACGTGATCGGCATGTCCGTGGTTGAAGATCGGGAGACCCCCAGTTGGTACAAGCGGGTCATGGAGAGCGACTTTGTCGGCACCCTGTTTGGCAAGAATTACACGGATGCTTTTGAACTGGGCAAGGATGTGGATGGCGTCACCGGGGCCACCTATACCTCCCGGGCCTTGGCCGATGCCGTGCGCCGGGGCAGCACTCAGGTGGCCGGGGGCCAGTTGGGGCTGCCCGTGGCCGCAGAGCCCACGCCGCCGATTCAGTTCGGCATCCCCGAAATGGTCCTGATCGGCCTCTTCGCTCTCGGCTATTTTGGCCACAAGCGCACGTTCAAATATACAAAGCAAGTGCGTTGGGTCAGCATGATCACCGGTCTTGTGGTGCTGGGCTTCATCTATAACGCACCCCTGACCATTGCCTATTTTAGCAAGTTTCTGCTCGGTTTCTGGCCGGCGTGGCAGACCCATCTCTATTGGTATTTGTTGCTGGGTGGCATCATGCTTGTTGTCACCGTGGACAACAAGAACCCCTATTGCGAGTGGTTCTGCCCCTTTGGCGCGGCCCAAGAATGCATGGGTGCCCTGGGGGGAGCCAAAAGCCGTACGCCCCAAAAATACCGCAACCTGTTCAAGTGGAGCCAGCGCGGGTTGGCCTGGCTGGCCATTGTGCTGGCCCTGCTCTTCCGCAATCCTGGCCTCACCAGCTACGAGATCTTCGGCACCCTCTTCGACCTGAGCGGCTCTGTGTTCCAAATTGCCCTCTTGGCCCTGGTGCTGCTGGCGGCGTTGTTTATCAAGCGACCCTGGTGCGGCTTTCTCTGCCCCTTGCACCCGGTGGACGAATTTATCAGAATGGTACGGAGTTGGATAAAAGAACTATGGCAAACCCTGAAACCCAAACGGACCCCAAACCCACAGCCTCAACCGGTCCAAAACGAAAAAATAACCGCATAGTCGAAGCCCTGGTTGTGACCTTTGTGGTGGCGACAACCCTGTTGGTCCTGGCGGAGGTGAGTACAAACGTGGTCAACGAGCTGGACGGTCAGGGCATCGCCATCATCAGCGCGCCCCAGGTGCAGCCGACGGTCACCGCCACCCCCACCCTGACCCCAGAAGAGTTACAAGAGATTCTGCGCCAAAGCACCATATCCAATTAGAGACGACCTATGCCACAACACAAACAACTTTCAAGACGCAATTTCATCAAAATATTCGCTGCGAGTACGGTGATGGTCAGCGCGGCTGGGGCTGTGCTCAAGCTCGGCGTAGATCCCTCGACCGCCCAAGCCAATGCCCACACCGCCACGGCCACCCGCATGTTGATGGGCACCGTGGTCAACCTGACCATTCTGAGTGACGACCCCGCCACGGCCCAGGCCACCATCGAGGCCACCCTCAGCCGCATGGCGGATCTGGAGACCCAGTTAAGCCGCCATCAGCCCAACAGCCAACTCTCCCGCCTCAACCTGCACGGTGAACTGGCCGACGCTGGCCAGGCCTTGCTGACTATGCTGGCCCAGGCCCACGACCTGAGCGTTCGCTCCGGCGGGGCCTTCGACATCACGGTCAAGCCCCTGGTTGATCTCTATGAAGCCCACCTCGCCACCAACACCCTGCCCACAGCCGCCCAGGTTGAGCAAACCCTGAGCCGGGTCGACTATCGCCAGATCCGCGTGGACGGGCGGCATGTGGCCTTCCAGCAACCGGGCATGGCCATCACCTTGGATGGGATTGCCAAGGGCTTCATCGTGGACGAGGGGATCGCCGTGCTCGAGCAGGCCGGCTTTGCCAACGTGCTTGTGGAAGCCGGGGGCGATCTGATGGCCGCCGGACAAAAGGGGGATCAGCCGTGGCAGATTGGCCTCCAATCTCCCCGGCAAGGGACGCAGGCCCAGTCCTTGCTGGGCAAATTCGCCGTGTGCAACCAGGCCGCCGCCACCTCCGGCGACTACATGCAGCCCTACTCCGCCGACCTGCGCCAGCACCACATCCTGGACCCCCGCCAGGGCTACTCGGCCCCGGAACTGGCCTCGGCCACGGTCATCGCCCCCTCGGCCATGCTCTCCGACGGCCTGGCCACCGCGGTCATGGTCCTGGGATCGTCCGCGGGGCTGGCTTTGGTGGAAAGCCTGCCCGGCTGCGAAGCCTACGTGGTGAGCAAGACCCTTGCGGTCACCACGACGGCAGGGTTTAGTCTGTAGTTTTTTGAACGACGGCTGGACACAATATAAAGCGTGATTGGTTGGGGCCGATCAGTCAAACCCTGTCGGACCTGACCGAACCACCGGATGCGGACCCGCATGTCCGGTGGTGTGGGAGGAGGGAAGCTGCAAGACTCCCCCTATCTTGATTGTGTAAATGCTCGATTGATACTCGATTTTGGGCACCGCTTTACGCGACCGCCACTTCTCCAATCCCCAATCTCCAATCTCCAATCCCCAATCCCCAACCCCCAATCCCCAGTCCCCTTAACCCAACCCTAACGTCACCATCACCTCCAGTTCACCAGGGAGGTGATGGTTTTTGGCATACTGGGAGGGTGTATTTTTCTCTAGCTTTAATGTCTCCTTAATCAGAGGAGTCTGTACGTTCTATCAACCCCGCCTGGCTACTCCCACGAGGTGATGTTTGCGTTGTGGGGATAGTCCATTCTCAAAAGGAGAAAACAACCTCATGACCCGCTTGCGTTCTGTACGTCCCCGCTGGCTGTGGATGGCCGGCACCTTTGTTTTGGCGGCAGGGTTTGCCGTGGTTTTGGCGTTAATCCAGTCACCCACCACGGTGCAGGCCAAAAGTAGCTATCTGTCCAGCATGATGAACACCTATCCTGCCCTGGCCAGCACGAAGCTGAATAGTTGCCAGGTCTGTCACACGTCCATCCCCACCCTGAACCCCTATGGCCAGGCCTACAAGGATAATGGACACAACTTCCCCTCCATAGAACTGTTGGACTCGGACGCCGACGGTTGGTCCAACATCACCGAGATCCAAGCCGTCACCTTCCCCGGTGACAGTGGGGATCATCCCATCACCGGGGCGACGGCCACCCCCACCCTGCTCCCCGCCACCCCCACGGCGACCCCCCTCCCCGGTGCGCCCACCGCCACCCCGCCCCCTTCATCCCAGACCGGTGAGTTCAAGCTGATCGGCTGGAATGATCTGGGCATGCACTGTTTGGATGACAGTTTTGAGGTCTTCTCCATTCTGCCCCCTTATAACACCCTATGGGCGCAATTGGTGCGCCAGCCCACGGATGGCGGCGTCCCCCAGATCGTCACCGAGGGCGTCACCATCGAGTATGGCTTTGTGGACAATAGTTATTCCACGGGTAAAGTCGACTTCTGGGACTATGTGAATGGTCTCTTCGGCGTCTCCCTGCCCCCGAACATCGGCCTGACCGGTCTGGGCATGACGGGGCAGATGACGGCCAAAACGGACCATTTCGAGGCGGTCGGCGTACCCCTCACCCCTTACAACGACAGCGACACGACCCACCCCAACCCCTACCAACTGGCCCACTTGGTGGCCAGGGACAGCAGCACCGGGGCCATTCTGGCCGAAACCACCTTTGTGGCCCCGGTCTCTGACGAGATCAACTGCAAGAACTGTCATTCCGACGGCCAGCAGGAGGACATTGCCACGGGGGACGTGCGCAAAAATATCCTGGCCCTGCACGACGAGGAAGAAGAGACCAATCTGCTGGGCAGCCAGCCTGTCCTCTGTGCCGGTTGCCACGCCTCCCCGGCCCTGGGGACCACGGGCGTGGCCGGTGTGCCCAATCTCTCCCGGGCCATGCACAGCAAGCACGCCTCCGATATCGAAGAGGACGGAGATGATGGTGGCGGGGACGGGGATGCCGCCCCGAAGCTGGGCGGCGACGACACGGCCCAGTTGACCAACCTGATCGGCTGGATACGGGGCGAATCACCCACGGCGAAAACCAGCGGCTTCTCGGATCTGGCGGCTCCGGTGGATGAAGGCACCCAGGACTGCTATCAGTGTCACCCCGGCGAGGAGACCTCTTGCCTGCGTGGGGTGATGGCTGAGGCGGGCATGTGGTGTACGGATTGTCACGGCTCCATGCAGGATGTGGCCAGCCCGGACCGCACGCCCTGGGTGGACGAACCCCAGTGCGGCGACTGTCACGGCGCGGACCACGCCGAAAACCCGGACACCCTCTACCGCAACTCCACGGGTCACGGCGGACTTTACTGTTCCACCTGTCATGGCAGCACCCATGCCATCCTGCCCAGCATGGAACCTTTGGACAATATGCAGGTGATCGCCCTCCAGGGCTATGCGGGCACTTTGCAAGAATGCACGGTCTGTCACGGCGACAGCGTGCCGGCCGGACCCGGTCCCCACGGCATGGCCAACCCCAACGCAGGGTCGCCCACGCCCACGCCGACAGTGACCCCGACGTCGCTGCCTACGTCTACCCCCACGCCTGTGCCCGAATGGTGGCAACAGCTGTTCCTGCCTGGGGTGGGGAGGTAGAGAACTGTTGCGTGTTGCGTGGGGTGGGGTCAGCCGGTAGGAGACGCAACCCAAACAGTTGCACGTTGTAAAGCGAAACGGGGACCGGTTTTTATACCGGTCCCTGTTTTGCTATACCCGTCTTTAATACCATTTCCACAACTTTTTTACTCGATGTGGGTAAAGTCACAGGTGTGAGTCTGTTCGGGGCCGTGACATCCTGTTGAACAGCTATGCCGAACAAACCAATCGCACCTATCCTGGTCATCATGACCGCATCGAGCAGGACTACTTTGAAGGAGAGTACGAAGATGAGTGACTTTACACAAAACAGAGACCGGGTCAGCCCCAAGACCCCATCCTACACCGCAGCAGCCAGGCGGCGAGGAACCGGCACGGGCTGGAAGAGCGTTGTGCTGGGTGCCACGCTTGGGATTACGCTTGTTGGGGCCGTCTTGTTCGACCAGTTCGACCAGCCCACTGTCAGCCCCCAAGCCGTTGCGGATGCTCAACCGATCCAGATCACCAGCACGGGCTTGCTTGACACCACCGTGACCCAGCCCGACCCCAGCGTGGCCCCACCCGATCCTACCGTGACGCCCGACCCCACGGTGACGCCGTCCGACACCACGGTGACCCAGTCGTCGGCATCTGAGTCACCGGTCTTTCGAGGACCGATCACCCGCACCCGACGATCCTGATAAATGGATGGTTGGACTCTGGTTGGGGCGGGGATCGATATCATTATCGATCCCCGCTTTTCTTCACCTGCTCTTAACGTAACCACTACACCGATTTCACCCAGGCGGACAGAACTTCTGCCATACTGAGTCCAGCAGGTAATCGGTGCCGAGCAGTTCAGGAATCAACCAACCAATCAACTATCCAACAGGAGCAACACCATGAAACAGCAACCCAGCAAGAAAGCCATGGGCTTTTCCGCCGTCCTCACCGGCCTGATCTTGATCGGTCTTGTGGGCGTCAACCTCAGCAGGCAGGGGTGGAGCATGGCCCTGACCAACCCAGTGAAGATCGAACAGGCCCAGACCGCCGACCTGGCCAGCGCCTCACTCGACGGCCTGGACGCCCAGACGGCAGCGGATCAAGTCGCTGCCCCGGAATTGGCCCTGGACCCGGCCTTGGAAGCCGCTCTGGACGCCGCCTTGGACCCGGACATGGATCCGGCGCTGAAGGAGAGTCTGAAGTCGGCCCTGCGTTCGGCCTTGGCTCCCCAGACCGTCTCGGCCTCCACGGGCAAGCAGCCGCCCATTGTGGTGACTGTGGAACCCATCTACATGGCAGGTCAGCAGCAGATCGCCGCTTCTTCCGGTGGTCAGCAGTGGGACGGGGGGGGACAAGCTTTTGCCCCGGCGCAGCAGAGTGATCCCGCCGTGGATCAGGTGGCCGCCGCCTATCAGGCCCAGTTGGAACAGGCCTACGCCGCCCTGCAAGACGCCTACACCCAGATCGACACCTTGCAGACCGCCCCAGTTGCCACCAACATCAGCTATCAAGGTGACGATGACCACGGCAGCGAGCGCGAAGATGGCGAACACGATGACGACCACGATGGTGGCGACAATGACTAATCCGACTATACCCAACACGGCTATCCCGGCCAGCACGGCATCCCGGCCCCGGTCTGCGCAGACCGGGGCCGCCCAAACCAGACCTGTACCCATCAAGCGAGATACCAGTATAAGTTGGAAGAGCATCATTCTTTCTGCCGGTGTGGGCGTCACCCTGTTAGGCTCCACCCTGTTGACCCGTGTGGAGCAGGCCAACGCCGCGGCGGAAACGGCCCGCACCACCCAGGCCAGCGCCGTGGTGCAGGTGGTCCAGGCCCTGGAGTTTGCCCAGTCCACCCGCACGGCCCAGATGGCGGCCCAGGCCAGTAGCGCCAACCAACCCCGCACCCTCATCGTGCGGGTACCGGTCTCGGTCAGCGGGGGACAGACGGTAGCCAATCAGGGCGGCGGAGACTTCAGCGGCCAGTCCAATAATCAACAGGCTGCTCAACCCAGCCAGGCATCCTTCGCCAGCGCACCGGCCCCCGCCATCACCATGCCGGCCATGCCGGTTGCGCCGGTCTTCCGGGCACCCGTTGCCGTTACCAAAGCGTCCTAGTGCGCAAGTCTAATCTCCCAATCTCTCAATCTCCTAATCTCGGCATGAGATTGAGAGATTGAGAGATTGGGAGATTGGTGGAGATTCCCATGTTACACGAACACCGTTTCCGAGCCATGAATACCGATGTCGCCGTCTGGTTGTGGAACTTGGACCCCCAGGCCCAGGCCGGGGCTATTTTGAGCCAGGTCGAAGAGCTTTTCACCGCGATAGAGGCGGAGATGAGCCGCTTTCGCCCCGACTCTGGGCTGTGCCGGTTGAACCGGGGGGCGGGGAATGGTCCCCAGCCGGTCTCGGCGCAGTTGGGGAGGGTGGTCTCCCTGGCCTTGGCCGCTGCCCGCAACAGTGGGGGTGTGTTTGACCCCACGGTGCTAATGGCCTTGGAACACGCTGGCTATGACCGCAGCTTTGACCTATTGGCGGCAAGGGGTAGCACTGGCCCCGCGGATGTTGTCCCAGCCCGCCCCGATTGGCGGCAAGTGGTGCTAAACCCAGCCGGGCACACAATTTTCCTGCCCAAAGGCACAGGCCTGGATCTGGGCGGAATCGCCAAGGGCTGGGCCGTGGATCAGGCCGTGGATCTGTTGGCGGGCTGGGGCGAGGCTTTGGTGAACGCCGGCGGGGATATGCGTTCCAGCGGCGCACCCGGCGGAACGCCCTGGCCCGTGGCCGTGGAAGACCCCTTCGTCCCCACTCGCCCCGGCCCGGTCCTGGGGCTGGAGCGGGGAGCGATTGCCACCAGCAGCATCGGCGGTCGCCATTGGCAGCGGAACGGCGAACCCCGCCACCACCTGATCGACCCCCGCACGGGCAGGCCCAGCACCAGCGACCTGCACACAGTCACCGTCCTGGCCGGGACCACGGTGCAGGCGGAGGTGGCGGCCAAGGTGGCGTTGATCCTGGGCAGCAAGGCGGGCAAGCGTCATCTGGAAGCCCAGGGCCTCAGCGGGCTGTTGGTGGAACGGGACGGCTGGGAAGAGCAAGTCGGCGTGTTGCCGGTGATGGCGTTGGCGTAAGAAATTATCGAGTATCGAGTATTTATTGAAGGGGATGCAATCATGTCGAATCAATCAACCAATCAACAAATCAACCAATCCACCGACCCCGGCGAGACCATCCGGGGAGCCATCTACGGTGGGCTGGTGGGGCTGGCCCTGGCCGGGGCGGGCATGGTCATCGGGGCCGGGGTCTTTGGCCTGAGCGGAGAGACCAAGTCTTTCTGGTATCTGAGCCGCTCGGCGGGCTTTGTGGCCCTGCTGCTGCTGTGGGGATCCGTGGTCTGGGGGCTGCTGCTCAGTACAAAAATTGGCCGGGGTCGGTTGAAGGCCCCGGCCCTGCTAGACGCTCATCAATTTTTAAGTGCCGTGGGGCTGGGGTTCACCTTCTTTCACGGATTGGTCCTCATGGGTGACCAATATCTGAGCTTCCCCCTCTCTGCGGTGTTGGTGCCCTTTGCCGGTACATACGAACCCCTGTTGGTGGCTGCCGGGCAGATCGGTCTGTGGCTCTCGGCCCTATTGATCGGCAGCTTCTACGTGCGCAAGTGGATCAGCCAGCGAGTGTGGCGGGCCTTTCACTACACCGGCTTCATCGCCTTCTGGATCGCCCTGGCCCACGCCTTCTTCCTGGGCACGGACTCCGGTCAACTCTGGGTGCAGACCCTCTACCTCTTCACCGGCGGCTCGGTTCTCTTCCTGACCTACTACCGCATCCTCACCGCCGGCAAAGCCGAGCGTCCGCCCCGGATTGAGCGAGATGGGCAGAAAGCGCCAGTTGGCGTACAATAGGCCAATCGATTATGTACCTGCCAACCCCCTCCCAACCTCCCCCAGATTGGGGGAGGAGCCAGATCGCCGCAAAGCAGCCGGATCGCCGCAACCGGGAGTCCGGTTAACCTGATCTGTCCCCTCCCCAATCTGGGGAGGGTTAGGGTGGGGTTAGCAGGTACAAACCAACAAACCAGTCACCCACCAAACCACCCAACTACCCACCATGAACCCAACCCTACTCCTGGCCGACGACGACGAAATGATCGTGGATGTCCTCAAGGATCAACTGGAATACGAGGGCTTCACCGTCCTCACCGCCCATGATGGCGAGGCGGCTCTGGCCTTGGCCCGCAATGCATCTCCGGATCTGGTGCTCTTGGACGTGATGATGCCCAAGATGCAGGGCTGGGAGGTCTGCCGCATCCTGCGCGGGGAGAGCAACGTGCCCATCATCATGCTGACCGCCCGGGGTGCGGAGCTGGACCGGGTGCTGGGGCTGGAACTGGGCGCGGACGACTATGTGGTCAAGCCCTTCAGCTTCCGGGAATTGCTGGCCCGGGTGCGCTCCAACCTGCGCCGCATGGCCATGGCTGCCCCCGCTGCCCCAGAGGACGATGGCCGCATCCGCCTGGGCGACCTCACCATCGACCGCAAGCGCCACCAGATTTTTCGCCAAGACGAGGAGACCGCCCTTTCGCAAAAAGAATACGATCTCTTCATGGCCTTGTTGGATGCAGAGGGGGCGGTGGTGAAGCGGGGGGATCTGCTGGACCAGGTGTGGGGCGTGGACTGGATCGGCGACACCCGCACCTTGGATGTCCACATCCGCTGGCTGCGCACCAAGCTGGAAGCGGACCCGGCCAACGCCGTGCTGATCCTGACCGTGCGGGGGGTGGGCTATCGTCTGGTCTCCGCGCACGAAGTGGAGGCATGATCTGTGACTGAATCGACACTTCCCTCCAGACGCTGGCCCTGGCAACGCAGTCTGCAAACCCGGATCGTGCTGACCTATAGCACGATCTTTGTGGTTGTCTTCGTCCTTTTTGCCCTGATTGTCGGGCAGATGGTCTATGTCCGCAACCTGGAGGCCGCGGAGCATAACCTGGAAGTGGAAGCCTTCCTGGCCGCCAACGCCCTGGAAGATCCTCTCAGCGGCTATGCGACGGAATTTGACGATTTTTCCCGTCACTCGGAAGACGACGAGGACAAGAAGCCCGGTGAGACTGATGACGGGCCTGATGAAGGGTCCGATGACGGGACCGCGTCCACTGCTTCTGCTGTGCCCGAATCGTCTCGATTGAAGCAGGTGGCCATGACCTATGCGGCGGACACTGGCTCCCAAGCCACCATTTTGGATCCCTCTGGGGATGTGGTGGCGGACAGTCACTTTTCCAACACCATGATGGGCAATCAACTGGCGCAGATCGAAGTGCAGGCGGCCCTGCGGGGCATGGAACAACACGACGTGCGTGTGAATCCCCAGGCTGGCTATTTGGCCCTCTATGCGGCCGCTCCCATTCAACAGGGGGATCAGCTGTTGGGCATGGTGCAATTGAACGTGCCCATGACCGAGATCACCGCCAGCGGGCGCAACCTGCTTATGAGCATGGCCGGGGTCGGCGTGCTGGTCTTGGCGGTGATGACCGGACTGGGCATCTGGTTCAGCCGTCTCTTGGTGCAGCCCGTACAGATCATGGAGCGCACGGCCCAGGCCATCGCGGCCGGGGATCTCTCCCAGCGGGTGCCCGTCACCAGCGGGGACGAGTTGGGCGCGCTGGGGAGTGCCTTCAACGACATGGTCGAGGAGTTGCGCCGCCTGATCGATCAACAGCGGCGCTTTGTGGCCAACGCCAGCCACGAACTGCGCACCCCTCTCACCAACATCAAACTGCGCAGCGAAGCCTTGGTCAAAATGGGCAAAGAAAACCCGCCCCTCCTGGACAAATATCTGGGCGAGATCGACAGCGAAGCCGACCGCCTGGGCCGTCTGGCCACCGCCCTCCTCGACCTCTCTCGGCTGGACGATAGTCCCGCCACCCCGCCGCTGGACGCGGTGGACATTCGTCCCATCCTGCTGGGCGTGGGCGAAGTCATGCAGCTTCAAGCCGGGCGGGCAGACGTTAGCCTGGCTTTGGACCTGCCCACTGATCTGCCCACCCTGCGTGTGTGGCCCGACCAATTGGAGGCCGTGCTGGTCAACTTGGTGGACAACGCCATCAAGTATACCCCGGCGGGCGGCGCTGTCACCGTCCAAGCCCGCCGCCTGCCCGGTCTCTGCCAGATCCGGGTGACGGACACCGGTCCCGGCATCCCCGCCGCCGACCTGCCCTACATTTTCGACCGCTTCTATCGGGTGGACAAGGCCCGATCCCGGCGCGGGTCACATCCCGGCCTGGGCAGCGGGGCCGGGCTGGGGCTGTCGATTGTCAAGACCTTGGTGGAGCAGAACCGCGGCCAGATCCGGGCGGAGAGCGAACCGGGGAACGGCAGTGTGTTCGTGGTGGAATTTGGGGCGGGGTAAATTATGTAGGGGCTTGAGTGGGTAAAAAGAGGGGGGAGGTGACGCTCATTTTCAAAATGAGTGTCACCTCCCCCCTCTTTTTACCCACTCAAACCCGATGTCTACCAAAGCGTCCCCAACGATGCCCGAAAATAGTCGTTGAGCGTGTCCACCGTGCCGCCGCTGTGGGTCACGGTCAGGTGAACCGTCTCCATCTCGTCCATCATGGCCTCCAAATAGCCTTCCATCTCCGCCATGTGGGGGGACGAATCCGACTCCCGGCTGGTGCGTTTGACTTCGACCAGATCCCAGATCTGTTGCTGCATTTCGGGCGAAGCCACCACCCCGGCCACCAGATCGGCGAAGGGCATGGGCACGATGCCCCGGCCCTGGTCGATCCAATGATAGGCCAGGGCGCAGCGCAGGGCGTAGAAATATTGCTTCAATTTGCGCTTGCCGCCTTTGGCATAGCCCGTATACTGTTGTTCTGCAATCCGCCGATAGTGGTGCATGCACGATGAGGGCGAAAAGAAGTCCGGGGCCAGGGTCAGCAGGGGGCCAAAGGTGGCCGGGTCGTTCGCATAGACAATGGGCGAGCTGAACCATTCCAGCAGGGGCGGGTTCGATTTGTAGAGCAGCATCAACGCCTTGCGCAGATCCCAGCCGGTGATGTCCAGATCGTCGTCGTCCACGGGATACTCGATCACATCCCGCCGGTTTTCCATGTCGATGGACAGATACCACTCGGGCCGGTGGGCATAGATAAAGCGTACGTCGTAATCGCTGTCCGTGGACGGGAAGCCCCACGCCCGGCTGCCGGACTCCACGGCGTGGATGATCTTGACCTCTTGCTGTTGGGCGATCTCTTGCAGGCGGGTTTGGATGGTTTTGTGCATAGATTGGGGTGGCTCCGATTATTTCTTCTTCTGGCGGCGGCTTTTCTTTTGTTTGGTCGGTTTCGGGCGTTTGGGGCGTTTTTCGGCTAACTTTGTCAGGGATCTAGCTCTGATTTGTTTGCCTGCCTCCTGCTCGATCGCTGTTCGAAACATAGCGTAATGGCGCTTGATCCTCTCCACATAGGCGGTGTCGGACAGGATGGCGGGCATCATCTTCAATAAGGCCGGGGCAAGGGGCGATTGGTGACTCATGAGATTCAACGCCGGACCTTGCATCTCTAAGATATCCTCCGGGTCGTCCCTGCCCAGCCAATGGGCATAGAATGCATGGCTTTCCCAGCCATAGCCAATCACTGCCTTGACGTCGAGGCTATTTTCCTCGATCACGTTGAATAAAACCCGCCGACAATCGCAGCCCGGCTCGTTGCAGTACATCTCAAAAAGACCGTATTCCCCAGCCGGCAAATTCGGGAGGTTGAAGGCGGTTAGCGTGCGGGTCTCTTTGGCGGAGATGGCTGGGAATCGTTCGTGAAAGAATGCGTAGGGCATGGGTGAGTTTCTCGTATCAGAGTTTGGAAAAGAAATGGCAGCGTTTAGACCTGCGCCGTCTGAACCCGGAACTGCAATCCAAGCGCATGGACGACTTTGAGAATGGTCGAAAATCCAGGGTTGCCTGTTGGCGAAAGGGATTTGTAAAGACTTTCCCGCCCCAAGCCTGCCTCCTGGGCGATCTGGGTCATGCCTTTGGCCCGGGCAATGTCGCCCAAGGCAGCCACGATCAAGCTGGCGTCGCCATCCTCCAAGGCAGCTTCCAAATAGGCGACCATATCTTCTTCTGTTTCGAGATGCTCGGCGGCATCCCAAGGGCGAGTCTCGATCGTTTGTTGTGTCATTGTTGCCACCTTATACCTGTTCTGCCAGTGCTAGGGCATAGCGCATTGTATCCCAGGGGATACGAAAATGCAAGATGCAAATCTGCTCTTGCTTTATCAGCCGATGCAGGTCGCAAACGGTCCAGATTTGCCATCGCTCACCCCACGCCCTTGCTCGTCGCTACTCCCATCGACCCCAGCAACAGGACCACGGGTTGTCAAAAATATTTTGCCTCTTGACATCCCACCCCGCAAGTGTTATATTGAATCCACACCTTATTTCACATGATGAAAAAAGAATCCTCCCCAAGCTACTTCCCACATCCCAGCCGAAAACCTGACCCACCAATGAACCGCAACCTACTCCTGAACATCATCCGCCGCGAGGGGCAGATCTCCCGCACCCAGTTGACCGCCATTTCCGGCCTGAGCGTGGGCGCGGTCTCGGGCATCATCAACGAGTTGATCCGCAACCACTGGGTGTTGGAGGTGGGCGAGGGCGACTACACGGGCGGACGCCGCCGCACCCCTCTGCGCCTGAACCCCAAGGCGGGCTATGCGGTGGGGCTGAAGTTGATGGAGGACCGGGTGGTCAGCGCTGTGACCGATTTCGAGACCACCCTGCTGGACTACCGCGAGCACCATTTCACCTTTGACGATAACCCGGACCACCTCTCCGACATCCTGGCCACGGTGATCGAGGCCAGCATGGCCCGCTCCGGCATCCCCCTGGACAGATTTTTTGGCGTGGGCATCGGTTTGGCCGGGGTGATCTATGCCCAGTCGGGCGTCGTCCACTATTCCCCCTTCTTCGGCTGGCGGGATGTGCCCCTGGCGGCCCTGGTCGGCCAGCGCATCCACCGCCCGGTCTATGTGGAGAACGACGTCAACACCCTCACCTTGGCCGAGCAACTCTTCGGCGCAGGCCGCCATCACGAGAATTTTGTTGTGGCGACCGTGGGCCGGGGCATCGGCATGGGCATGGTGATCAACGGCCAACTCTACGGCGGCGGCAAGGGGGGCGCGGGCGAACTGGGCCACATCGTCATGCAGCGCTCCGAGAACGCAGACGGGGCGGTGCGCAGCCTGGAAGACCTGGCCGCAGACCCGGCCATCAGCCGCTTGATGAACAGGATGGCGGAGAGCGAACATCCCTCCGACGTCACGCTGAACGAGGTGGCGGCCCTGGCCCAGGCCGGCGATGCCCACGCCCAGGCCGTCCTGCACCAGAGCGGCGAATGGTTGGGGATTGGCCTGGCCAACGTCATCAACATCCTCTGCCCCGACCTGTTGATCGTCAGCGGTGAGGGGGTATCGGCGGGGGAATATCGGCTGGCCCCCATGCTGGCCGCCCTGCGCCGGTACAGTTTTAACGGCCTGGTTGACAACGTCGAAGTGATTGTGCGCCCGACCGACGATCAGGCCTGGGCCCAGGGTGCGGCCAGTTTGGTGATGAGCAAGGTTTTCGCCTCCCCCAGTTTGGACGCCCACGTGGTCAAGCGGACGGCTGCGGATCAAGGGTAGAGTTGGCAACTGCCACCCCCTCCCAGCCTCCCCCAGTTTGGGGGAGGAGCCGGATCGCCGTAGTCGGGAGTCCGGTAAACCCCTGATCTGTCCCCTCCCCAAACTGGGGAGGGCTAGGGTGGGGTAATTTTTTTCGACAAGATTTTTCATTTTTTGATAAAAGGTGCAGATTCCATGCCCGGACAACGCGGCTGGCACAAATGGAAATGGGTGTTGCTCTTTCTGGCCCCCAGCGCGTTGGGCCTGTTGCTCTTTGTGATCTACCCCATCGTTTCGTCCTTGTGGTACGCCTTCAACGACTGGAATCTGCTCACGCCGCCCCGGTATATTGGCCTGGCCAATTTTCAGGAATTGTGGACGGATAACGATTTCTGGAGCGCCTTTGGCTATACGGTGACCATGATCGGCCTCTATCTGCCCACCGTCTTTGTCCTGGGGCTGAGTTTGGCCCTCTTTCTTAACCAGAAATTGCGGGGCATGTTGCTGGTGCGCACGGTCAGCTTTATGCCCGTGGTGGCCTCGTGGGTCGTGGTCTCCATCATCTGGAAATGGCTATTCAACCCGGCCTATGGGCTGATCAACTATGGCCTGGGGCTGCTGGGCATCACCGGGCCGGCCTGGCTCTTTGACCCCACCACGGCCATGTTCGCCATCGTCATCACCAGCGTGTGGAAGGATGTGGGCTATATCGGGCTGCTCTTTCTGGGCGGCTTGCAGGGCATTTCGGAAACGTACTACGAGGCGGCGCGCATGGATGGGGCCGGGCGCTGGCGCAGCCTGCGCAGTATCACCATTCCCCTGCTGACCCCGACCATGTTCTTTGTGCTGATCACCATGCTGATCAACTATTTCCAGATGTTCGAGCAGGTCTGGCTCATGCCCATGACCAACAGCGCGGCGGACCGCCAGTTGGAGGTGATCGTCACCGAAGTGGTCAAGAACGCCTTTAGCTATGGGCGCATGGGCTATGCCTCGGCCATGTCCTGGGTACTCTTTCTGCTGATCTTCGCCATCACCTTTGTGCAACTGCGCATGCAGAAACGGTGGGTCTACTATGAAGGCAACTAGCCAATCCCTGGGCTGGGGACGCCGCACCTGGACCCTGGCCGTGATGCTCTTTCTGATCGCCGTCATGGTCCTGCCCTTTCTGTGGATGGTGAGCACGTCGCTCAAATCTCAGGAATACATCCTGACCGTCACGCCCCAATTCATCCCCAAGCCGGCCACCTTGGAAAGCTATGTGACCCTGGCCCAGCGCATCGATCTGGGGCGCATCTTTTTTAACAGCTTCTTTGTGGCCATCGTGGGCAGTGCGGGGCAGATTCTTGTGGCGGCCATGGCGGCCTTCGCCTTCTCCCGCATCACCTGGCGGGGCCGGGACACGGTTTTTCTGCTCTATCTGGCCACCATGATGATTCCATCCGTGGTGCTGGTCTTGCCCCAGTTTGCCTTGGTGCGCAGTCTGGGTTGGGTCAACACCTATGCTGCCCTGATCGTGCCCGGACTGGTCAGCGCCTTTGGTACCTTCCTGCTGCGCCAATCCTTTTTGACCCTGCCCAAGGATTTCGAGGAAGCCGCTTTTGTGGATGGGGCCAACTATTTCACCATCTTCTGGCGCATCGTCCTGCCCCTCTCCCGCCCGGCGATGGCGACCCTGGCCATTTTTAGCTTTATGGGGCTGTGGAACAGCTATCTATGGCCCCTCTTTGTGGCCCGCAAGGCCAGCACCATGACTTTGCCCGTAGCCCTGGCCGTGCTCCAATCCGGTCCCCGGGCGCTGACCGAGTGGAATGTGGTCATGGCCGGCGCGGTGGTGACGGTCCTGCCCATCCTGCTGGTCTATCTGCTGGCCCAACGCTGGTTTGTTCAGGGCATCGTTACCAGCGGCATCAAAGGCTAAATCGTACCTACCAACCCCACCCTAGCCCTCCCCAGATTGGGGAGGGGACAGATCGTGCGTACCGGATTTTCGTCTACGGCGATCCTGCTCCTCCCCCAACCTGGGGGAGGCTGGGAGGGGGTGGCTGGGCAGTTACGCCGGATCTCTCTTTCGTCCCCTCCAACACATTCTGTTCGTGTTTCTCTCTTTTGGTCAATCTGTTCTCGCAACCATTTTTCACTTTCTCAGGAGGAACCATCCATGTTTCGCAAGCTAAACCCGCTTTTGATCTTGGCGATCTTGACCGTGCTGGCCGTGGCCTTTGCTGGCTGCGTCGCCCCGCCAGTTCAACAGACCGCCACCCAACCGGCTGAGGCCCCTGCCCAAGCCGAAGCTGAAGCCGTCACCGTCCGTTATTTCACCTTCTCCGCCGCGCCGGACCATCTGGATGACTTGGATGGCTTGGTCACGATCTTCGAGGAACGCAATCCGGGCATCACCATCGAAGTGGCCACCGCGCCCTATGATGACTACTTCACCCTGCTCCAGGCCGACGTGGCCGGCAACGCCGCCCCGGATGTCTTCGAGCTGAACTTCGAGAACTTCGTCACCTACGCCGCCAACGACACGCTCATGGACATCAGCAGCTATCTGAGTGCCGACACCCCCTTCTATCCCCGTGCCTTGGGCGCCTTCCAGTACGAGGGCAAACAGATGGCCCTGCCCGAGACCTTCTCCACCGTGCTGTTGTTCTACAATGCTGACCTCTTTGACCAGGCCGGGATCGCCTATCCCAGCGAAGATTGGACCTGGGACGACGCCATCGCCGCTGGCCAGACCATCCAGGCCCTGGGCGACGACATGTGGGGCATCTTCTCCCCCGTACAATTCTGGGAGTTCTACAAAAAGGCCGGTCAGAACGGCGAGTGTGAGTTCTTCAACGCCGACATGACCGAATCGCTCCTCAACTCCCCGGCCTGCGTGGCCACCTTGGAGCTGATGACCGGCATTCTGAACTCCGGCATCATGCCCACCGAGGCGCAGCTTTCCGGTGTCTCCGATTCCGAACTCTTCATGAGCGGCAAGCTGGGTATGTTCGTCACCGGCATCTGGATGTTTGACGCCTTCAAGGACGCCCCCTTCACCTGGGACGTGCAGTTGGAGCCGATCATCAACCAGCACGCCCATCACTTCTTCGCCAACGGTGTGGCCGTCTCGGCCACCAGCGACCATGCGGAAGCCGCGGCCAAGTGGGCCGAGTTCCTGACGGGCAGCGCCGAAGCCGCCACCGTGCGGGTGGACACGGGCTGGGAACTGCCCGCCTTGGATCAGCCCGCCTACTTCGAGGCCTATCTGACCAAGACCCCCCCGGCCAACCGAGCCGCCGTCTTCAAAGCCCTGGAAAGCCCGGTCACCCCGCCGGTGATCGTGCGCCAGAGCGAAATGCAGGACACGGTCAACGCCCTGATCGGCCAAGCCGCCGCCGGTGAACTGACCGCCCAAGAGGCCCTGGACGAAGCCAAGGCCGAGCTGGACAAGTTGATTCAGTAATGTTGGTTTGTCGGTAGTTTGAATTGAGATTGAGAGATTAGGAGATTGGGAGATTGATACGCCACCATTGGCACATCAATCTCCCAATCTCTCAATCTCCCAATCTCCACCTCTCATCCCATACCCTTCACACCGAGACCCACCACCATGACCACCCTACTCCACACCCCATTCGGCCTGGAACACCCCTACGAACAACTGCCCGAAGAGCGCTTCCCCCGTCAGCCCCTGGCCGATCAGCCCTTTAAGATCGGGCTGGTGACCCGGCCACCGGGTGCGGTCAAAGAGGTACTCGTCTTCACCCAGCTTGGCGACGGCCCGCCCCAACGCCACAGCGCCGTCCATCGCCCCACCTGGCGGCCCGAACTGGAGGAGGGTGTTGGGGCTGAGTTCCTGGATCGGGAAGTGCGTATTGATCAGGATGTGTGGGAGTCCCAACTGGTGGCGCCTCCATTCGGTCAGACCTTGACCTATTGGGCCGAAATTGGGGCTAAAACGGAGACCAAACCTAATGGGCAAGGCGGCCGTACGCCCAAATTCACCCTGACCGGGGAAGCCTGGGTAGCCGAGGGCGGATGCACAATGGACAAATGGGGCGACATGCTGGTCTCTCCCATGGCAGCCGGGATTGAATCATCGCCCCACTTGCCCCAACTCTTGGGCGTGGAATGGTTGAGCGATGGCCAGAATGCTCGGCGTGTGCGTCTCTCTTTCACCTGCACTGAAAACGAGCGCTTTTTTGGTCTAGGCGAGCGCTTCAACGCCTTGGATCAACGGGGCAACGTGATGGATATCCGCTGCTACGAGCAGTACAAAAGCCAGGGCAAACGCACCTATATGCCCATCCCCTTTCTGCTTTCGTCCGAAGGCTATGGCGTTTGGGTGCAGAGCAGCCGGTGGATGCAGTTCGATCTGGCCGCGGGCCAGGCGGACCGCTGGGTGCTGGAAGCCGACCTGGGTGTCGATGCCGAACTCTGCCTGGCCTGGTTCCAGGACGATGATCCCTTTGAAATCGTGGGCCAGTTCACCCGGCGCACGGGACCGGCCGTGCTGCCTCCGGCCTGGGTCTTTGGCCTGTGGATGAGCAGCAACGAATGGAACAGTCAGGCCCGTATCCGCCAAGAGGTGGAAGCTTCTTTTGAGCATGGCATTGTGCCTGGCGTGGTTGTAATTGAGGCGTGGAGTGATGAGGCCACCTTTTACATTTGGAATGATGCCCAATATACGCCCAAACCGGGTCAGTCATCATTCAGCTACACCGATTTCACCTTTCCTGCGGATGGAAAATGGCCGGACCCCAAGGGCATGGTGGAGTGGCTCCACGCCCAGAACATCCGCATCCTGCTGTGGCAGATCCCGGCGCTCAAGGCCGCAGAAGGCACCCACGTCCAGCACGACAATGACCGCCGCCACTTCCTGCAATCCGGCTTTGGCGTGGCCGACCCGGACGGCACGCCCCATGCCATTCGCCCCTTCTGGTTCCGGGGCGGCGAGATTTGGGATGTCACCAACCCGGCCGCCCGGGACTGGTGGCTCAACAAGCGGGCCTATCTGCTGGACGACATGGGCATCGACGGCTTCAAGACCGACGGCGGCGAGCATCTGTGGAGCGAAGCCGTGCGCTTTGCCGATGGCCGCCGGGGCGACGAGGTGTGGAACGAATACGCCCAACTTTACACCCAGGCCTATTTTGACTTTGCCAACCGCAACCAACCCGCTGGGGAAGGCCCCCAGGCCATCACCTTCAGCCGGGCAGGCTTCACCGGCTCCCAGCGCGGCCCCCTGCACTGGGCCGGGGACGAGAACTCGACCTGGGACGCCTACCGCCACTCGATCCTGGCCGGGCTGTCCGCGGGCCTGTCGGGCATCCCCTTTTGGACCTGGGATTTTGGCGGCTTCAGCGGCGAGATCCCTTCGGCGGAACTCTATTTGCGGGCCACGGCCATGGCCGCTTTCTGCCCGGTCATGCAATATCATGCCGAATTCAACGCCCACCGCACGCCCAGCCGGGACCGCACCCCCTGGAACATGCAAGCCCGCACGGGGGACGAGCGGGTGCTGCCCGCCTTCCGCTTCTTCGTCAACGTCCGCCACAACCTGCTGCCCTACCTTTGGCAAGAGGCCCAACACGCCGCGGCCACCGGCCAGCCCATGATGCGCAGCCTGCAACTCCTGGCCCCGGACGCCTCCACCTATGCCTACTTCCTGGGTCGAGATCTGCTCGTCGTCCCCGTGGTCGAGCCGGATGTGGCCGAATGGCTCGTCTATCTGCCCGTGGGGCGCTGGGTCAGCCTGTGGGACGGCGAGGTTTTCGACGGCGGGCAAACGTTCACCGTCAAGACGCCCATCGATCACATCCCCGTCTTCGTCCGCCACGGCGCGCAGATCCCGGTCAACCTGGCCCCCTCCGGGCGGCTGGGGGATGGGGTGACGCCGTCCGTGGAGCCAAATCAGATGTTGGCGTGGGGGTAGGGCCGGCGATGGGGGAGAGAGCAAAACGGGAGCGTTGAAGAGGGGGCAACCCCTCTTCAACGCTCCCGTTTTGGCTTCAGTTTTTGAACGAGGGGTGGACACAAGATAAAGCGTGAATATGCCGTCCCAGGTTCAGTGGTCAAAGAGCTGGGGAAGCAGTAGAGACGCGTGTGCCTTGGCCGACAGAGGAGCGGCACAGGTGGAACCCGCTCAATACCCCCGCGGATGGGCCACATGCCAATCCCACGCCGTCTGCATAATCGAGCGCAGGTCAGGGTACTTCGGATCCCAGCCCAGCTCGGCCCGGATCTTGTCGCTGCCAGCGATGAGGATGGCCGGGTCCCCGGGGCGGCGGGGGGTGGTCTCTGCGGGGATGGGATGGCCGGTGACTTCTCTGGCCGTGTCGATCACCTCCTGGACGGTGAAGCCCTGGCCGTTGCCCAAGTTGTAGATTCGGCTGCCCCCGTCCAGCGCCCGCAGGGCCAGGATGTGGGCCTGGGCCAGATCCACCACATGGATATAGTCCCGGATGCAGGTTCCATCCCGGGTGGGATAGTCATCCCCAAAGATCATGATCTTCTCCCGCTGGCTCAGGGCGACTTGGAGGACAAGGGGAATCAGGTGGCTCTCCGGCGTATGGTCTTCGCCCCGTTCGGCTGTGGCCCCGGCCGCGTTGAAGTAGCGCAGGGCCGCGTAGCGGAAGTCGTAGATCTCGTCCAGCCAGCGCAGAGTGCGCTCCAAGATGAACTTGGATTCCCCATACGGGCTGCCCGGATCGATGCGGGTGGCTTCGGTGATGGGGATCTCGTCCGGCGTGCCAAAGAGGGCCGCTGTGGACGACAGAATGAACTTGCGCACCCCATGCTCCACCGCGCTGTGTAGCAGATTCAGCCCGTTGGTGACGTTGTCCCCCATATATTTGAAGGGATTCTGCATTGACTCGCCCACCAACGAATAGGCGGCAAAGTGCATGATGGCGTCCGGGCGGTGGGCAGCCAGCGCCGCGTCGATCTCGCCCCGCACAGCCAAATCCCCCTGCACAAAGGCCGCCGCCGGATGCACCGCCTCCCGATGGCCCTGATACAGATTGTCGAAGACCACCACCTCTTCCCCGGCCCGGATCAACTCCTCCACGGCCACACTCCCAATATACCCAGCCCCGCCGGTGACGAGTACTTTCATGTCTGCCTGCTTTCTTTTTTGAAGAGATTGGGAGATTGGGCGATTAGGTGATTCTGTCGACAAACATCCCCAATCTCCTAATCGCCCAATCTCTCAATCGCTATTTATACTCCGGCAACCAATCCCCATGCGCCTCGATCAGGTCATCCACCAGATTGGTGATCTGGTCCATGTCCAGTTCGGCGGCGGTGTGGGGATCGAGCATGGCGGCGTGGTAGATGTGGTCTCGCTTGCCCGTGAGCGCGGCTTCCACGGTCAGGGCTTGGACGTTGATGTTGGTCTGCATGAGGGCGGCCAACTGGGGGGGCAGGCTGCCCATGCGGGTGGGCTGGATGCCCTGGCGATCCACCAGGCAGGGGACCTCCACGCAGCAGCCCGCTGGCAGGTTGTCGATCAGGCCGTGGTTGCCCACGTTGCCATAGATCACCGCCGGGGTGCCGCTTTCCTGGGCATAGATGATCTGGGAGCCGTACTCCACGCTGCGCTTGATCTGGAGCAGGTGGTTGAGCAGCCGCTCCATGTCCCGCTCGCTGCCGTCCGTGCGGATCTCCTCCGGCTCCTCGCCCTCTGGGATCACCCGGAACTGTACATCCGTGGCCTCGAAGCGGTCGCGCAGGGCTTCCCAGCCCGCCAGTTGGAACTCGCAGCGGCGGATGTATTCGTCCAGGGGGATGTTGAACTGTTCGATCAGGTCCGGGCGGTCTCGCTTGATAAACCAGGGGCCATACTCGCTGAAGTGCTCGCTGGATTCGGTGACAAAGTAGCCAAATTTCTCGAACAGTTTGTAGCGCACCTGGTTGGTTTCCGGGACGCGGCCCTCGTCGATCACCCGCCGGATCTCCGGGTAAAGATCCCGGCCCTTGTGTTCAAACTTGAGATAGAAGGCCACATGATTGATGCCCGCTACTTTGTAGTCGATCTCCTCCACGGGGATGCCGATGTCCTTGGCCAACTCCCCGGCGGTGTGGGGGACGCTGTGACACAGTCCCACGCTCTTGACCGTGCTGGCCCGGTCCAAGGCCCACATATTCATGGCCATTGGGTTGACATATTGCAAAAAGGTGACGTCCGGGCACAACTCTTCCATGTCTCGGGCCATGGAGGTCAGCACGGGGATGGTGCGCAGCCCGCGCATGATGCCGCCGATGCCCAAGGTGTCGGCGATGGTCTGGCGCAGACCGTACCGCTTGGGGATCTCGAAGTCCACCACCGTGCTGGGGCGGAAACCGCCCACCTGGAACATGGCGATGGCATAGTCGGACCCGGCCAAGGATTTGCGCCGATCCGTGCTGGCTTCAATCGTGGGGTTGACGCCCAGGGCCTGGGCGATCTTCTCGGCCACGATCACCGAGGTGCGCAGCCGTTCCGGGTCGATGTCGTGCAGGCTGATGGTGCTGTCAGCCAACTCTGGGTAGCTGAGAATGTCCCCCAGCAAATTCTTGGCAAAGACGGTGCTGCCCGCACCGATAAAGGTGATTTTAGACATTGGGGTGATGCGCCTTTCGTGATGGGTGAAATGAAACAAAATGTCAAAAGAATGTCGCAACCCGTAGGGATCAATCATCGGATCGAGTCGCAGTCAATAGGGTGTGGGCGGACAGGTCGCCAATTTCGCTGACCGTCCCGTCCGGCCACAGAATTTCCAGCCGGTCCAGGGTCGTGCCTTGTGGAAAACCAAAATGCAGCCGGGGGGCATCGCCGGAGAGATAGCCGCTGGCCACCCGCACATCCCGGCGCAGATCGCCCATGCTGGTGTGCAAAATGGCGACGGTGCCCATGGCAAAGGGGTTTCCCGTGCCCGGCTGGCGCAAATCGACCAGCAAACTCTCGCCGCCGCAAAGCTGATTCTCAAAGAGTTGGGCCGGGCTGGTCAGGTTGTTGACCACAATGTCCAGATCCCCGTCCCCGTCCAGGTCGGCCATGCTCATGCCCCGTCCGCTGCGGGTGGATCCCAGCCCCCACGCCGGTGCGGGGACAAAATGGCCCGTGCCATCATTGTGCAATACCTGATTGGCTTCCACCAACTCATGGGTGGGCAGATAGTGCAGCAGGTCGGCGGCGATCATGCCGTTGACCACGTAGATGTCCAAAAAGCCATCCTGGTCCAGATCCCCCAGCTTGCCCGACCAACTCCAGCCTGTGGCGTCCATGCCCCGTTTGTAGGCCAAATTTTGGAACTTTCCCCCCGCACCCGGCACTTGCAAGGTGTTTTCCATGCGCTGAGGGTCCAAGGGCGGGCGCTCGGTGTACGATTCCTGGATCATGGGCAGCCACTGGGCCAGGGTGTCGATGTCCTGGCTGACCGGTTTCATGTCCGTGGTGAAAAGCGCCAGGTGACCGCTGTTGTCCACGTCGCCCCAGTCAAAGCTCATGGTGCTGTGGCTGATGGTGTCGAAGGGCATGGCGGCCTGCCAGTCGGGCTGAGACGGTGGCCCCGCGTTCAGCCAGTAGCCGTCCAACTCGTCAAAATCGTTGCCCACAGAGATGTCCGGGCGGCGGTCCTGGTTGAGATCTTCCAGGGCAACGGCCAGGGTTTGGGCCTTGGTGGCCAGCCGGTGGCCCTCAAAAGCCACACGGTCGGGCTGGCGAATGTAGACATAAACTCCGGCGTTGTCGGCGAAAAGACTGTTGCTGCCCATCTCCACCATCATGCCCGCATCATAACTCCCGGTGACCAGATCCAGCCTGCCGTCCTGGTTCAAGTCGGCCCAATTCATGGCATAGGCCGGGGCGCTCACGCCGGGCAAGGGGGCAAATTGGAACTCGATCCCGTTCGCCCCATCCACGTTGCGCAGCCAGATGGGGGCAGAGCGGCCTGTGGTCAAGACGATATCCAGGCGTGTATCGGCGTCAACATCCGCCAGGTTGACTGCCCTGGCCCGGCGCACGAGATCCACAGATGTTTTCGTAAAAACCAGGTCGCCCTGATTCCAAAAAATAGCCACCGGTCCGGCCAGATCCGCCAAAACCAGATCCATGTCCCCGTCCCCGTCCAGATCGCCCACGGCCAACCCGGTGCCGTTGCTGTCAAAAAGCCGCACAATCTCGCCCGGCGCCGTGGTGATGTGATCCAGATCATGGGCTGTAAACTGGCCTGTGCAGGGGGAAGGGACGGCCAGTTTGTTGGTTGTCACCGTTGCCGCGGCGGACGGGCGGGTCGTGTCAACCAAGCCGGGGGCCAGACAGCCGCTCAGGGTCAGAACGACCATCACTATGCCAATCACCCCACATTTTTGCCGCTGCATGATCCCATGAACCCCATCTTTGATCCAGATCGCCGCCCCCTGCACCAGGGCAAAGGGCGGCGATCTGCGTTCAATCTAACGTATCAATTTACTGTCTACTGGAACAGGGCGTTGACCTGATCCGCGGCCGCCGGGATGGCGTCAGCGGCTGTGGCCTGACCCAGCATGATGCTTTGCATCAGCGGATTCATGATGGCCGTGACCTCGGACGCGTTGTCCGTGACCGGGAAGAGGAAGGTGCCGTCAGCCTCAGTGGCCTGCAGGGTGAAGGCAGAGACATCCAGCCCCTTGGCCGCGTAGGCAGCCAAGGCATTGTCCACCGCACTCTGCTGGGCCGGGAAGACCACGCCATAGGTACCCACAACGTCGGCGCACTCCTGGGAGGCGGCGTACTTCACCCACTGCCAGGCCTCTTCTTGGTGCTTGGAGCCAACCCAGATCGAGTCGGCCAAGCCATTGAACATGCTCTTGCGGCCTTCGGGGCCTTCGGGCAGCCGGGCAAAGGCGACCGGGAAGGTGGCGTTGTTGGCGAAGTCACCAATCATCCAAGAGCCGTTGGCGTGCATGGCACCCATGCCAGCGTTGAAGGAGGCGGAGCCGCCCAGGCTGGTGACCAGCTCCAGGGGCATGATGAAGCCCTTGGCCATCATGTCGGCCACCCACTGGATGCTGTCGATGAAGCGGGCGTCATTGTAGTAGTACTTGGTGTCGTACAGACCGTCGTTGTAGGCCCAGCCCGTGGTGGCGGTCAGCCAACTCCACTCGGTCTGGCCATAGGCCTCGCCGGCACCGTTGATGATCAGGCCATACTGCTTGACCTTGGTCTTGTCGAAGTCGGCGCTAAGGCCGTTGTTGCCGTTCTCGTCCACGGACAGTTTGGCGATCATCTCGGCAAAGCTGCCGCCGTCGCTCTGATTCCAGTTCAGGCTGTTCACATCGTCCAGGCTGACGCCGGCGGCCTCGATAGCAGGCTGATTGACCACGATGGCGATGGTGTCCCAGTCCTTGGGCAGGCCGAAGCGAGCGCCGTCACGGCCCCACAGGTCGGCCAATTCGCCCAGATAGACGCCCACATCCACGCCGTCCCGCTCGACAAAGGGTTGGATGTCAACCAACTGATCGTTGGCGGCGAACTGCGGATACTTGGCCAAGTGATCGGTGAAGACATCCGGTGCAGTCCCCGCCACAAAGCCAGTCTGGATGGTACTCCAGTAATCGTCCCACCCGCTCTGAGTGATGGTGACCTTGATGTTGGGGTTGGCGACCATGAAGGCATCCGCACACTGCTGATAGGCGGGAAGCTGGTTGGCATCCCACAGCCAATAGCTGATGTCAACGACATCGGCGCTGGCGGCGGGGGCGGCGGCTTCTCCACCCGATTCGGACGCAGCGGGGGCGGCGGCCGGAGCGGCCCCACCACAAGCACTGACCAGGATGCTCAAGACAATGAGCAGAACAACGATAGGAGCGAACTTTTTCTGCATGTTTTCCTCCGAATGTGAAATGGTGAATCACGAATGACGAACGACGAACGACGAACGACTAAACGAACGGACTACCTAACAAACGAACAATATGGTGACTCCTCGACCCGCCCAATCTGACCAGTGCGGATGTGTGGAGAAGACCTCGCAAGGGTGGAACAACTACATCTTCCAGGAAGGGGCCAGCACCTGTTGGTCAATCCCAAGGGTTACTGGCCCCTTCCTGGAAGATTGACTATCTCTATTTGAACCCGGAAAATTGAATCGAATCCAAGATCTTGCGCCCCAAGAGCATGAAGATGATGAAGGTGGGGATGATGGCCAGGGTTGTCCCCGCCATCAGCCCGGTCCAGTCCGGCGCGCCTTGGGGCGTCTGGGAGCGGAAGATGCCCAAGGCCACGGTCAACACCCGCACACTCTCGTCCCGGCCCACGATCAGGGGCCATAGATAGCTGTTCCAAGTGCCGATCAGGGTGATGATGGCCAGGGTGGTCAGGGCCGGCATGGTGATGGGCACCACGATGCGGAAGAAGATGGTAAAGATGCTGGCCCCGTCGATGCGGGCCGCCTCTTCCACCTCTCGGTTCACCCCCAAGAAGAACTGGCGCAGGAAGAAGACGGCGTAAGGTGTCATCAAAAAGGTGGGGGCCACGATGCCAGCATAGGTGTCCAGCCATCCCAGGTTGCGGATCAGGATGAAGTTGGGAATGGTGGTGACGATGCCCGGCACCATCAAGGCCGCAATGTAGATGGTGAAGAGGGTGTTGTTGAAGGGAAAGCGCAGACGGGCAAAGGCATAGGCCGCCATGGCGCTCAAAGTAGTCTGCCCCGCCACCACAATCGCCGAGACGATGATGGAGTTGATCATGGCCTGCATAAAATTGATGGACTGACCGGAGCCGCCCAGTGCCACGGCGGTCTGGGCATCAACCAAGCCCAAGACCCGTTGGAAGTTGATGATCGTGGCCTGCACGGGCAGCAGAGATCCCGTGTTGAGGAAGACGGCCTTTGGCGCGGTCAGGGCCGTGCGCAGCATCCACCAAAAGGGGAACACGGTGACAAAAAGCAGGAGGATTAGCCCGATCCAGGCCAGGGTCTTGCCCCAGGGAAATCCACGGCGATAGGGGGTGTTCAGGTTTACTTGGGCTGTCATAGTCTACTTGACCTTTCAGTTTCTTCGGCTTGCCGAAAACTCGCCATTCGCCATTCGCAATTTGCCCTACATGTCCGATTCGCCGGCCCGCATGAAACGCATTTGGGCCAGACTGACAAAGACTAACATGCCGAAGAGTACAATAGAGAGGGCCGTGGAATAGCCCATGTTGAAGCGGGAAAAGGCTTGTTCGTAGATATACCAGTTGATCACCTTGGTGGCGTTGACCGGCCCGCCCTTGGTGGTGATGGCTACCACATCGAATAACTGGAAGGAGCCGATCACCGAGGTCACCAGCACAAAGACCAGCACCGGGCGCAGCAGGGGGATGGTCACCTGCCAGAACATCTGCATCTCCGACGCCCCATCAATCGAGGCCGCTTCGTAGACCGAGCTGGGAATGGATTGCAGCCCGGCAAAGACCAGCAGGGCCGTGTAGCCCACATATTCCCAAATGTTGATCATGGCCACGGAGGGCATGGCATATTTGGGCAGCCCCAGGAAGGCGATGGCATTCAGCCCCAGCCCCTTGAGCGCCACGTTGACGATGCCGATGTTGGGGTCAAGTAGCCAGAGCCAGAGCAACCCCACCACCACGGGCGGCATCAGCCAGGGCAAAATCAACATGGCCCGCACGATCATGGACTTGGTCAACCGGGACATCATCACCGCAATCACAATGGCCAGGATGGTCTGCACGGGAATGTTCAGAATCACATAATAGAGAGTCACCTTGAGGGAGTTGATAAACTCTGCATCCCCCAGCAGCTTGGTATAGTTGTCGAGACCAATAAAGGTGGGTGGCTTCAACAAATTCCAGTTGGTCAGGCTGATCCAGATGCCCCGTCCCGCAGGCACCGCATAGAAGGTGACAAAGCCGATCAAGCTGGGGATGATGAACAGATAGGCGATCAGGGCCTCGCCGCTCAACCAGCGTTTGGACAGCCGTTGGTTGCCCGGCATGGTGGGGATGGATGGTGCTTTGACTGCCATAAAGCGTTCTCCTGTGGATGATCAAACAAAAGCGCAGGGTTAGGTAGACTCTCGGATAACCAGATCAACGCCCAACACAATGGGGGCGGGCGGCTGATCCGGGTTGCGGATCATGGACAGCAGTTGGTGCATGGCCTGTTGGCCCAAGTTGCTCTTGTCAATCCGCACACTGGTCAGGGATGGATTGACCAAGGAGACCATCAAAATATCGTCAAAGCCGATCAGGGCGCACTCATCCGGCACCCGCTTGCCCATCTGCCGACAAGCCTGCAACGCACCCATGGCCAGCAGATCGTTGTAGGCATAGATGGCCGTAATCTGCGGGTGCTGGGCCAACAGGGCCAGGGCCGCGGCATGGCCGCCTTCCATATTGCCGGGAGAGATCCGCACATAATCCGGGTTGTCGGGCAAACCGTAGGCGGCCAACCCATCCCGAAAGCCCCGCAGTCGGCGTCCCTGATTGTTCCCCACAACCAGATTCGACCCAGCCAACATGCCGATGTGCTGATGGCCCTTGGCGGCCAAATGGTCCACCGCCAGCCTGGACCCGGCGTATAGATCCGTGGTCACCAGCCCCACATGCTCGTGGTTGAGCAAATAGTTGACCAGAACAATCGGTTGTTCCCGGCTGGCCAACTCACCGATCAACTCTTCGTTGTCCGAGTTGGGGAAGATGATAATGCCATCCACCGCATGGTCCGCCAGGGAACGCAGCACCTTGCGTTCGTCGTCGGGCAGGGAGTCTGTGTTGGCCAGAAAAATGTTGTACCCTTCGGCCCGGGCCACATCCTGCACCCCCCGGGCCACCTCGGAAAAGAAGGGGTTGGTGATGTCCCCGATCACCAGCCCAATCGTGTTTGTGCGCTGGGTCACCAACCCCCGGGCCAGCAGGTTAGGCCGATAACGCAACTCTTTGATCACCGCCAGCACGTTCTGCCGGGTGGCCTCGGAGATCTCCCCCTGCTCGTTGACGACGCGGGAGACGGTCTTGATCGACACACCGGCTCGCTCGGCAACATCGCGCATGGTGACAGGCACAAGGCAACTCCATGTGGATAGGGGTATGTTTGGATTGGCAGGTTTTGTGGAAATGTTTTGAAGAAATCGTTGTCGCTAACGATGACGACAACGCTGTCATTAGAATAGCATGATTTTTTGGCCTTGTCAAGCACTAATTTTTTTTTGGTGTGCAATTCAAACGAAGGATGGTCAAAACAAAAAGGCGGCGTTTAAACCCTCTGGTGTAAACGCCGCCTTTTTGTTTTGACCGTACAGATGAGGGGTCACGCATCACGCCTTATTCCCCAGCCGACCCCCCAGCCAAAGAGCAGGGCCGCGGTCAGGGTGACGATGATGAGCGCGGTTTGAGCGGCGGCGGGGAGGCCGTTTGGATAGAGCAGCACTCCCCCGGCGAAGAGGGCATAAAGGATGCCCGCCAGCAGGCTGATCTGGGTGCGCTGGCCCTGCAACATAAGCAGGCCGGGGACCGTGAAGAGCAGCCAGAGCAAGACCCGCATGGCCTGCACCCCAAACAGCCCGGCGGAGAACTGAACCTCAAGCCCGGCCAGTTGTACATAGAGTCCGCCCCACAGCAGGCCAAAGAGGGCGGTCCCAGCGATGACCAAGGGCAGAAGACGGCCCCAGCTTTCTGGGCCGAATGAAATGGGCGCGTGTTTTTGGGCGTCCGCCGGGCCAAACTTGGCGAAGGCTCGTGCCGTCACCCAGGCCGCCACCCCGGCGCTGATGCCGCTGTTGACGAGCAGGGCAAGGGGGCCGCCATAGATCTGCGGGGCCACCATCGGGCTGAGGGGAAGGTTGGGGAGAAGCTGGGGCAGGATCAGGACATCCACAAAAGGAAGCACCCCGGTCAACCCCCACAGGAAGGCGAACAGCGCGCCCACCAGCCGCCATCCCCGCCAGGCCGCGCCGCTGGCCAAGATGTTGAGGGCCGCCGCATGGATCATGGCCACCCCCAGCACGTTGATGGGGGAAGATTGGGAGAAAGGCATAATGCTCAATCCCCAAAAATTGACGGAGTAGAGCAGAAAAAGCACCAGTCCCACCAAAATCCACCGCCGTCCCACGGCCGGCGGGCGACTTTTGGTGATGGACCGACCGGACCCAAGACTGAACATAAAAACCCCGTTTGATTTTGGATTTTGGATTGAGGATTTTGGATTGATTGTGGACGTGACAGGGATTGGGCCAAGCACCCAATCCAAAATTAAGCATGGTTCATTCGTCGAGGAACGGGTCCTATCCAAATTGTAGGTGCGGTTTTCAACCGCACAGGGTCCATTCACCAACCATGATCATGGGAGTCGTGCGGTTGAAAATCGCACCTACGATTCACCGAAATTGGCAAGCTGTGATCATCCATGCCAAAATCTACAGCCTGGCGATGATCTCCGAGCGCTGGAATAATTTCACGCTCAGCCAAAGCAGCCCGGCATCGATGATCCAGCAGCCCAGGCCCAGGAGGAAGACAAAGCCCGCGCTGAAGTAGATGACCCCGACGGCCTGGCTGATCATGAGGATCACCAGGGGCAGGACCACCATGGCGCCAACCTGATAGGCATCCTGAAAGCTGTTGGCCCGTACGGAGACCAGCACCGTGGCGCTGAGACCCAGACCGGCCACACCGGGGGCCACCCACAGGGCCAGCACCACCCACATGGTGTTGGGGAAGAAGATCTGCCCCATGGTACCCCACGCAGCCCCATTCGCCACAATTCCATAGAGGACAAAGCCCACCCAAGCCACGATGATGGCCGGCACCCAGGCCGCCACCAGCTTGGCCGCCACCAGTTCAAAATCCGTGGTGGGGGTGTAGAGCAGGGCCTCCAGGGTCTTGCGCTCCTTCTCCCCGGCAAAGCTGTCCGCGGCGATCACGCTGGCCACCATCATGGGTACGATTAGATACATGGGGGCAAAGAAGTAGATCAACAGGAGATAAACCATCTGTTGGTTGAGGTTGAAGTTTGCGATGGCCGCCTGCAAAGAGGGGGGCATGTTGGCTAGAAAAGCCTGCATATCCTGCATTTCGGAGGCACCGAACTGGGCGTCCAAGAGGGGGACCAGGGCCACCAGGCCGGGCAGCAAGACCAGCATGATCACGGGCACGATGATCAGGGGAATCATCACGCTCTTGCTCTGGGTCACCACCTTCAGATCTTTGCGCACGACGGCCAATATGGCGCGCTTGTTCATAGGGCACCTGCTTCTTGTTGAGGGCGAGGATGGGCTGAGGAGGATTGGAGGGCAAAATAGACATCTTCCAGGGTCGGCTCCTGGGCCATCACCCGGAAGATGGGCAGGTGCGCCGCCACCAAGGCCGCCACCAGATCCGGCACATCTTCCGCGGCCGCGCCGCTGATGGTGAGGGTGCCGGTCTCGTGGGCCGCGGCGGAGAGGCCGGGGAGATTGTTGACCAAGGCCAGGGCCGGGGTCACATGGCTCTCGCCTACGGTGATCTCCAATTTGCGCACACCGCCCACCTGCCGGGCCAACTCCGCCGGGGTGCCCAGGGCGATCATGCGCCCCTTTTCCAGCACGGCCACCCGGTGGCAGAGGCGTTGGGCCTCGTCCAAGTTGTGGGTGCAGAGGAAGACCGTGCGCCCTTCGCTGCGGGTGAGGCGCAGGATCAGCTCGTGCAGCCGCCGGGTGGCCGCCGGATCCAGCCCCGCGGAAGGTTCATCCAAGAAGAGCAATTCCGGGGCGTGGATCAGGGCGCGAGCCAGGGCCAGCCGCTGTTTCATGCCCTTGCTATAGCCCCCCACCTTCTCGTCCCCCCGGTCGGCCAGCTCAAAAACCCCCAGCAGGGCCTCCACCCGGCTCTTCACCTGGCCCACGGCCACGCCGTACAGATCGGCGAAGATGGTCAGGCTCTCCCGTCCGCTCAAGCGCTCGTCCAAGGAGGGGGTTTCGGTGAGCACGCCCGTGTGGCGGCGCAACTCCGCGCCTTGGGCAACCGGGTCCATGCCCAGCACCCGCACACTCCCCGCGCTGGGGGTGAGGATGCCGTTGAAGAGACGCACAGCCGTGGTCTTGCCCGCGCCGTTGTGGCCCAAAAAGCCGAAGATCTCCCCGGCCTCGACGGTCAGGTTGAGCCGATCCACCGCGGTGGTGTCACCAAAGCGCCGGGTCAGATCCGTGGTTGAGATAATGGTGGTCATTGGGGTTTCCTGGGGTGGGATGCGAGTGGCGTGAAACGTGATGCGTGTGGTTCAAGTGGATCGTACAACAATCACCCCGTAACAGGCAAGACGCAAGACGCTTCACGTTTTTCATAATTCGACGCTGATGGGCTTGGACGGGGCAGGGTGGCCTGGGGCGAGAAAGTCGCGCAGGACGGAGCCGAAATGGACCGGGTTTGTGTCAAAGGGCCGCTGACTGCTGTAGGCGCTGATCTCCAGTCGGCAATCCGGCAGCCGCGCGGCCAGGGCTTGGGCCTGGGCCACGATTACGGGATCTTCCTCGTTGACATAAAATAGCGTTGGCGCACTGTGGACAAGCATGGCCGGCGGGCTGCCCACCATGACCAATCGCCGCACTCGGTCTGGGTGGGCCTGGGCAAAGGCCAGGGCCAGGAGGTTGGCCGGCCCGTCCGACACCACATCCAGGGGAGTGTCGATCAGGCACAGGTCCAGGCAGTGCCGGGCGTGGCGCAGCAAAGGGGCGATCTCCCCGCCCGACTCGCCGATCGGATCAAAGGTGATCACCCGTTTGCCCAGGCGCACAAGCAGCAGGGCCAACCGGTGACGTGCAAGCCGCGCCTCTTCCGGCTCCGTCAGGGCGGGCATGAGCAGCACCGGTTCTTCCTGGCCAGCGCCGTGGCCCAGATCGTAGAGGGCCAGACCATCCACCGTGCGGGGAACGATGTCGAGCGGGTTTAGGAGTGACATGGGCGGGGTTGCCTCCTGTAAATGGGTGAAAATGTAGAGGTCCGGCTTTTGCCAAAAGCCGGACCTCTTGTGAAATTACGCTTCCAGGGTAGTGCGAATGGCCTTGACCTCGGCCAGGATGGCGGCCAAGGCGGCGGATTCACTGGCGACTGGCTGGGAGCCATCTGCATCCGCGCCTGTGGGGCTCATGCCAGCCCGGAAGCGACGCAACTCCGTCGCCACCAGATCGTAGACTTCCTGCACATTGGGTAGTCCCACCAAGGCTTCCTCGGCCCCGGTCTGGCCGCTCATCCCCGCGGTCTGGATGTTGAGCGTGCCCAGGCCAAAGAAGCGGTCCAGGATGCCCCGGTTGATCACGATGTTGGTCACCGTGCGATAGGGCACATGCTTCACCGATTTGGTGATGATGCCCACATGCACGATCACCTCGTCGTCGTGGATCTCGTAGCGCAGGCTTTTGTAATAGGGGATGACCAGCAAGGCAGCGATGACCCACAGCAGGCCAACGACACCGATGGACACGGTGATCATGATCAGCGCGCCACGGACGCCGAACTCCCCGTCCAGGGTGAGAACCGTGGCCAGGAAGGTGAAGAAGGCGATGGGAAACAGGGCGATCAGCCCGAAGGCCACCCGCTGCTTGGTCATATACTTGGGGTTGGGGGTGAAGGTTTTGACGCTCATGGTCTGTCTCCTAAACGTGGTGGTTCTTGAATTGACCGACTGCTTCAGGATACACCACACGCCCACAGCCAGCTTGACAGCACCCTGCCGTTAGGCTGACTATGGGCGCGAGTTTGAGGATGAAAAAGGCAGAGGGGCAGGTGAATCTCACCTGCCCCTCTGCCTTTTTCATCCTCAAACGTGGGGTTGAGGCTATTGCGTCTGGCTATGCGCCTGAATCCATTGGGTGATCGTGTCCAGAAAATCGGACACGAAGGCCTTCTCCAAAGCGCCGTATTCCGTGGGCGATCCGGTGGTGGCCTCTTGGAAGAGATGGTTGGCCGTGGGGAAGCTCTTGATAGTCATGGCCGGGTTGCTGGAGCCGTCGATGATGGCCTGCAACGCGGCTTCGTTCCCATCCGCCGGGACTTGGAGATCCTTGCCGCCGTAGAGGGCGAGCATGGGCACAGTCAGGCTTTCCAGGGCCGGGACGGGGTCATAAGTGACAAAGAAACTGAACCAGGCCCCCCGCACCGCGCCAAGCTGTGAGGCCACCACCCCATCGATATAGGCCGGAACATCCGGGATCTGGGCGCGCTGGGCTTCGGGCAGTTCGTCGATGCTGACCTGAAGCTCGGCCCGCACATCGGCCTCAAGTTGATCCCAGCCCTCCCCCGTGCGCACCGCGGACAGGGTCTGCTGTTGGCGGGCGCTGGCTTGGTCGATCTGGTCCGGGGTGGCCCCATCCGCCGCCAGGATCAGGTGCAACTGGGCGTCCAGGATCTCTTCGCCGGGCAGAGAGGGTCCGGCCATCAGGATCACAAAGGCTACTTTGTCGCTTTCGTTGGCCACCATAGGCGCAATCAGGCCACCCTCGCTGTGGCCCAGCAGCCCGATGTGGGCCGGGTCGATCTCAGACCGCTGGCCCAACATCTCCACCCCGGCCAACACATCCTCAGCAAAGTCGGCGCTGGTGTCGTCCGGGCTGCCGCCGGTGGAGCCACCCACGCCCCGGTCATCATAGCGCAGGACGGCCACACCGTTGCGGGTCAAGGCGTCGGCCAGGGTGCGGAAGACCTCGAAGCCGAAGACGGTCTCGTTGCGATCCTGCGCCCCGCTGCCGCTGATCAACACCACGGCAGGGAAGGGGCCGTCGCCTTCGGGGATGGAGAGGGTGCCGGCCAAGGTGATCTCCCCATTCTGAAAGATGACCTCTTCCTCGGCATAGGGCACGGGCGGGGCTGCTACCTCCGCAGCTCGCGCCAGATCAAACGTGCCCTCGTAGCCAGCCTGGCTAAAGGTGCCGGTGATGGTATCCGTGTCGATCATCTGCCCGGAGAAGGTGGCGGTCTGGGGGCTGGGCAGCATGGAAAAGTCAATCTGCGGCGCATTGTAGGTGACGCTGTTGAAGGGAACGCCGCCTTGCTGGGGAACGTCAATGTCGCCCGACAACACGCCATCTTGTTCTGCAAACTTGACCACCATGTCGAGTATCTGGCCCGCAACGCTGATCTGGCCCACCCAGCGGCCCACCACCGGAGAGGCTGTTCCGCTCGTTGAGGTCTCCGGGGCTGGCTCGGCGGTGGGTTCCGGGGCGGGGAGGGCGGTGGGTTCTGGCGTCGGTTGCATGGCAGGTGCCGGGCTTTCTGAGTCGGCGGCGGGCGGGGGCGCTGCCACTGTGCAGGCTGTCAACATCACAAGTGTCAAAAACAGAGACAGCCATTTAATGCGCGTAAATTTCATGATGTATCCCTTTCTTTTTTGTGTCCATCGTTTGAGTCAGGCCGCGGAGTCTGCGCCCCCTGGCGCAGACTCGTTCGCACCAGGGGGTGCGAACTCCGCTGATGCGAATAGTTTAATCGCACGATGTTGCAGAGGCGTTCACATGCCACCTCAGTTCCCGGTCGCTCTCGCTCTCGCTCCCACGCTCTGCGTGGGAGCGTATGTTCGGCGCTCTGCGCCCAGGGACGCAGAGCGTCCAGTTGCATTCCAACGCAGAGTGTTGGAACGAGATTTCCACTCCCCTACTCGTACCGTAGCGCCTCCGCGGGATAGATGCGGGAGGCTTGGATGGCGGGCAGGATCGTGGCTAGCAACGAGAAGAGGTAGGCGGCCACGACGATGCCGCCGATCTGCCCCCAGGGGATGGCCAAGGTGCGCCCGGCGGTGATCACGCTGAAGAACTGGCCGATCATGGCCTGGCCCAACAGGATGCCCGTGGCCGTGCCCAGGCCGATGCCCACCAGGGCGATGAAGCTGGCTTCCAGCACAAAGGAGAGGGCGATCATGCCCGGCTGGTAGCCGATGGCCCGCAACATGCCCACCTGCTGCCGTCGCTCCACCACCGTGCGAGAGCTGATCACCCCCAAGGCGGCGATGCCCACCAACAGCCCCAGGGCCAGAAAGCCTTGGAACAGTTGCAGGATGCTGCGGGTCAGGGCCTGGCCCTGGGCAAAGCTGTCGGCGATCACCGTGGCGTCCAGGGCGGAGGAGAGGAAGGCCCGCTCCACGGCTTGGGCCACCGTGCGCACATCCGCGTCCTCGGCCACTTTGATGTAAAACGTCTCCGGCTGCACGGCCTTGCCCGTTAGGGTGGCGATGGCCCGGTCGTTTAGATAGAGATTGCTCTCGCGCACGGTGGTGTTGTCGGCAAGCACGCCGATCACCTGCACCCGCTGGGTGATCACGGTGCCGTCAGGTTGCTCGTTGCGCAGATCCAGCCAGACCTCCGGCAGGGCGTCGGCCTGGGTAAAGCCGGTCAGCCGGAAATCCCAGCGCCCACGCCCGCCATGATTTTCCGGCATCTCCTCGAATTGACCGAGGGCCCCATAGGTGCCGTCCGCATTGGCGACCAAAGAGGGGGTGACGATGGCCACATCGTCCCGCTCGGCCAAGGCCCGCCATACGGCCAGGTCATCGGCGTAGGCGGCGGCCCGTTGTTGGAAGGGGTAGACGGTTTCGGCTTGGGCCATGAAGCCCGAGTCCATGCCCGTCAGATCCAGATAGAGCCACGACGCGGATGCTCCGGCTGGCTCCACCTGGCGCACATCCACGCTCTGGGCGGTGATGGCCCCCACCCCGGCTACGTCGGCCAGGGGGAAGTCGGGCTTTTGGGTGATGGCCTTGGCCAGATCCGTCTCTCGGTCGAAGAAGCTGAGGAGGCCAAAGGAGGTGCGGATCTCGTACCCGGCGCTGCTTTTGGCGTCCGGGGTGATGGCGGTTTGGGTGGCCTGGATCACCACGGACATCAGCACCACCGTGGTGATGATCATGGCGAACATGATCATGGCCATGCCCGTGCGGAAGCGGGTGCTGAGGGGATAGGCCACTGCGGTTTTGAGCACGGGGGTCAGGGCGCCGATGCCGCCCAACAGTCGGCTCAGTCCATTCAAGAGGGTGTCAGCGCTGAACATGATCAACAAGATGCCGCCCAAGATGAGGGCTGGTCCTTTGGCCACAAAGGAGAGCAACGTCCAGCGCGGGTCTTGCTCCAACAGGCCGAAGCCGGCACCGGGGAGCAATGTTTCCCAAGGCAACCCCCATGTCAAAACCAGCCCCAACCCCATGAGGGAATAGATCAGCCGTCGTCGCCGCTCTGTGCGCATGGATGTGGCCGAAAGTAGCCAGCCCAGGCTGAGTACGCCTCCCACCAGCATAAAGGTGAGGGCTGTCAGGAGCAGGGTGCCGCTCTGGCCGCCGTCCACGCCAAAGTAGATCCACGCCCCAATCCCCGCGGTCAGGGGACCAGTGATCAGCCGCCCAAAGATCTTGCCCACGGATCGCCCGTTGCCTTCCGGCTCGGGGATGTCCCGAATGGCCGAAACGATGTTGAGCCGACTGACCCGCCACGCGGAGACGGTGACCACGGCAAAGGTGAAGAGCACGCCCAGGGCATAGGCGATCACCACGGAGGTGGGGGCCACGTTGAAGCGGAAGGTGAAGAGGCTGCTGCTCAGTTCCGCGCTGACCTGCTGGGTGGCCGTGTTGACGATGCCGCCCAAGAAGCCGATCATGGCATACGAAATGCCCAGCCCCAATACAATGCCCAGGGCCGCGGCTAACAGATCATAGACCATGCCCTCGGAGACAAACATCTGCACCAAGTGGCCCCGGCGCATACCGATGGCCCTGGCCATGCCCATTTCGCTGCGTCGCTCTGCCGCCAACATCACAAAGATCAGGAAGATCAACAGCACCCCGGCAAAGATGGAGAAGATGCCAAAGATGGTGAAGACCGTGGTGAAGACCGAGCCGCCGATCTCCGCCACCTGGACCACCGAGTTTTTGCTCAACACGTCCAAGACATCCAGATCGCTGATCCGGCCCAAGATTTCGCTGACGCGCTCACCGTCGGTCTGGGTCAGGGGCAACTCCCGCAGCCAGACTTGCATGTCCGGCTGGGCCAGCAGCACCCGCAAGTCCGGCGAGATTTCGGCACTGTCCAGATCCCCGTCCAGTTCCCCGGCCAGGGCCTGGGTGCGGTCGATCAGGGCCACATCGCCTTCCCCGGCCATAAAAGCCGTGAAGAAGTTGAGCATCTCCTCGGGCCCCGGCTCCCGGTTTTGGAAGGGGTCCGCCATCTCCTTGGCGGCGTTGGCCTGGACAACCGCCAGGATCTTCGGCTCCCGCAGCAGGGCCACCAGATCCGTGATGGCCTCTTCGTTCAGGGCCAAAGCCCGCAGCTGTTGGGCCGCGGCCGCGGTGTTCTCCATGCCCGTGTAGGCATCCCCGGTGTTGGAGACCAGCACATTGTTGACCCGCCCGCGCATAAAGAGCAGTTCCTGGGCCTCGTCCAGCCGCAACATCACCACCGGGGTGAGCGCGCCCAGGGGACCGGCCTCTTCCACAATCGCCCGCACCCGATAGGGCACGGGGATGGGGCCGATATAGATGTCCAGGATGTCCCCAGGCTGGGCGTTGAGCTGTTCCGCGCCCAGGCGGTTCAGGTAGACATCCCCCTGGCGCAGTTCCAGCCCCACCTGCTCCAATACCCGGTCGATCTCGGATCCCAGGGTGTTGAGGTTGACCGCGCTGAGAACAGCCTCTGTGTCGATGCCCAAAGCATCCCCAATGGCGGCAATGTCAAAGGTGTCGGTCAACACCGTACCGCTCAACGCGCCTAGATCAATCGTGCCCAGGCCGATGGCAGAGAGATCCAGGGTTTGGGGGAGGGGGGATTGGGGAGTGGGGAGTGGGGATTGGGGGGTGGGTTGGACGGTTGGTGTGTTGATTGGTTGATTGGTTGATTGGGCGGTCGGCTCAAGGGTTGGTTGAGCTGCGGCCTGTTTGGTTGGCGCAGTGGTTGGCTCGCTGGGTGGCGGGGCTGTGGGCTGAACGGTCGGCTCGACGACGGGATCTGTTCCAGGAGCCGGGGTAGGTTGGGTGAACTGGTTGAGCAGATCCTGGCCTTGGGTGAGCAGCGCGCCGGCCTGGGCGATGGCCGCGGCCCCGTTGTCCACGTTGATGCCCACGCTGTCCGCCCAGCGGAAGAGGTTGCTGGCCTGGGCAAAGATATTCCCCACCCCCGTGCGCAGATCCTCCATGCGCACGGGTTCGCCCTCCACCGTGGTCAGACCGAACTGCTCGTCATATTCATTGTCCACGGCCACGATAAAGCCCAGGGGAATCCCCTGGCCGCTGGTGCGGTCCCGCAGAATGGTGGGGAAGGCGATGGAGGGGGCCAAGCCATCCACCAGGGCCGCGGTGGCCGGGTTCGACTGAGCTTCATCCCGCATCTGGGCATAGCGCTCCTCGCTGATCCCCGGCAGGCCGTCTTGGAGCAGGGTGAGGATGCTCAGAATATCCCCATCCAATAGCCCGGCCAACTCCGTGTCCGCCAAGGCCGCCGCCGGATCATCCCCCGGCCCAGAGTCCGCGGCAAAGCCCGCCAACGCGGAGAGCAGGGGCGGTGAGATCACCTGATCGATCTCCCCAAAGGCGTTGATGGCATGGCGGCGCACGGAATAGGTCAACGTGTCCCCGATGCTCAGGGCGCTGACGATGATCACTGTGCTCAAGGTCAGCCCCAGGATGATCAGCCCGGTCTGCGTCCGCCGCCGGGCGATATTGCGCACCCCCATCTTGAAGATGATGCGGCGGCGTAGCCCCAACACGATCACATAGAGCAAAGCCAGCCCCATCAGGGCCAGCAAAACGAACATCCATTGCTGGGCCGTGCCCAGTCCGAGAGTTTGGGTCATGATTGCGCCACCGCCCCTTGCCCCTGGTCGGTGATCTGCCCGTCCCGCATCTGCACAATGCGGTCGCACAGCTCGCCGATGCGCCGGTCATGGGTGACGATCACAAAGGTCTGCCCCTGCTCTCTGTTCAACTTGCGCATCAAGGTCAGGATGTCGTCCGCTGACTGGCTGTCCAAGTTGCCCGTGGGTTCGTCGGCCCAGATGATGGCGGGCTGGTTGGCCAAAGCCCGGGCAATGGTCACCCGCTGGCGCTGGCCGCCGGAAAGCTCCGCCGGGCGATGGTTGGAGCGGTCGCTCAACCCCACCGCGGCCAGGCCGTCCAAGGCTTTACGCCGGGCCTCCCTGGGCTTGACGCCGGAGAGGAGCAGAGGCAGCTCCACATTCTCCGCCGCGCTGATCACCGGCAGCAGGTTATAGGTCTGGAAGACAAAGCCCATGCGCCTGGCCCGATAGTCCGTGCGCACCCGGTCGCTCATCTGGGCCAGGGAGGTGCCCTCGATCTGCACCTCGCCCAGGTCAAAGCTGTCCAGCCCAGAGAGACAGTTGAGCAACGTCGTCTTGCCGCAGCCCGACGGCCCCATCACCGCCACCATCTCCCCCGGCGTGATGGTCAAATCCACCCCCTGCAAGGCATGGACCTGGATCTGCCCATTGCGGAAGGTCTTGTGAATGTTGCTGGCTTGGATGATGGGTGGGGTCATGGGTGGTGTGTCCTTCGGGTTGGTTTATTCGTTGATTTGTTGATTGGCGATTGGGCGATTAAGAGATTGGGTGCATACCACCAATTCCTTTTGCCTTTTGCTTTTTTTCACTCTCCATTATACGCCAATTTCCTAAGATGGTTGCACGATTCCTCCCCATTTTACAAAACGTTCACGATCTACCTCCCGCTTACCTGGCTCTGAGCCGGTCCGTGACCGGCGGCGGGGCCGCTCCGCCACTTGGCGCGTTGGGGTATCCGCCCATCCCGGAATGGGCCAACAGATCTCCGCAAACGCAGAACGAACCGGCCCTTTCCGGGATGATCCATTTCGTTTCCAAAACTTGACGCACACCCGACGCGTTGCGATCGGCGGTCAATGACCGATTGTGTGAGGTGGGTGACAAAGCGAACGGCCACATTCTCGTGGAATAGAGAATGTGGCCGTTGAGTTTCCTTGATGGTCCCCCAAAATAGTTCAGGCCACCATTGCCTGTTTTCGGACCAACAGTCGGCTGCGGATACCCGCCAAATCCCCTTGGCGTTGCTCGATACGTTGGCGCACTTCAGTCGCTTGCTTATCTCGTTCGACCAGATATGTATCGATCTCTTCGGGGTGATTGAGATAATAGGCGATCACACTGTAGATGTCGGCCAGAGAAGTAGTGGGGTATTGTTGGGCAATGGTTTCCGGCGTGGCGCCATCTGCAAAGGCGTGGATGACCAATTCGAGCAACACGCGAGAATTGCCAACCCGGATCGCACCGGTGGCATCCTCACGCAAGGGTGGGGCTTCTGTGTGTAGAGCAAGCTTCATGGTCGTTGTTCCTTCTGAACAGCAGGATCTCTGCCTCGATCTGCTCTGCCGAAAGCCGATCCAACCCCTGAACCACCGCCTGTTTGCGCAGACGCTAGACAGCCATTTGTGCCCTGGCCCGACGCAACGAATTGAGTTCAAAATCGAGCACGGCTTCAACCTGGCCGCGTTCCACGCCGGGGAACCAAGCCAAGAATTCTTCGACGGTCGCGCCATCCCGCAAATTTTCGAACAAGGCTGCAACCGGCACCCGCGTGCCCCGAAATACCCAGGCCCCACTGACCTTTTCGGGATCTTGTGCAACTGCATCCAGATCGGTCCACTGTTTCATGTTCGTCTCCTTTGCTGGGAAGACCCGATCTCCCGTGGGAAGTCGCCCCACATCTCGCGGCGGGCTTCGGCGATATCGTCCGCGCTGATGTGTACTGCGGGATCTGCGCACAGGCCAAGCAGGCTACGCCGGGGTTGTTTGGAGACTGACTTGTGGCGCAGGAATTCGACAAACTCCACCGCTGTCTTTTGTTGGTCCGGTTTCAAAGCGCGCCAAGTTTGTAAAAGAGTTTGTTCTGAAGTGGATACGGTCATGATTTATCTCCCCTCGAAGGTAATGACGAGTTCACTACGCCCTGAGTATAGCAGAAAACACCGTTCCATGCGACCCCACTTTTTGCCGATCCCCCGCTTGCTTTGTCATGCACTTTGCCGCTGTGCTATGATGGCGGCGAACCAACAATCCACCCACCAATCCGAAAGAGTACCCATCATGGCAAAAAAGAAGGGCCGCACCAAATCGAAAAAATCCACGCCCCGGCCCCAACGATCCGCCCTCCGCACCCCGCCGTCCCCCAAACTGCTGGCCCGGCTGGAAGAGGTGGACAAGCTGACCAAGCGCCGCCAGTGGGCAGAGGCCCTGGCCCTGCTCACGGAGCTGGATCGGGCCTATCCCAATCGGATCGAAGTCGTGGGGGAACTGGTCAACTTGGCCTATGAGACCAATGACCTGCGCGCCTATCAGACCCATGCCGAGCGGTTGGTGCGCCTGGACCCTGACAATGCAGCGATGCTGGGCAGTCTGGCCGCGGCTTATTTGAAAAACCACTATCCTTTTTTGACATTGACCACGCTTCACGATCTGGTCCAGCGTTTCCCGGACCATGCCGAAGCGGATAAGGCCAGAAACACGATTGCCGCGTTGGCAAATCTGCTGGCCGATTCGGCAAAACGCGGAAATCTGGCCGATGAGATCGCCTTGGACGTGATGGCGCTGAACGATCGGCTGCGCATCCAGTTGCAAAACGAAGATCTATTGGATGTGCGAGTCACGGCCCGCAAGATTTCGGCCCTGGCATCGACCTTCATCCCGGCCTTGAACAACCTGAGCCTGGCCGAGTTCATGCTGGGGGAGGTAGACCGGGCGATTGAATTGGCCGAACAGGTGCTGGCCCAGAATCCAGACAACTTCCAAGCCCTGTCCAATCTGGCTCGCTTCCAACTCACGGCCGGGCGGCCAGATGAGGCCAATCAGACCGCGGATCACCTCTTGACCGTCACTGTTGACAATATGGAATACGATAAGGACGTCTGGCTCAAAAAAGCGGAAGCCCTGAGTTACCTGGGCCGACATCAGGATGTGCTGGCCGTGGTGGACGCAGCAGAAGCCGCCGGTTACTTCACAGCGGAAGGGATCAATCCAGCGTTGTACCATTATCGGGCCGCTGCCGCCGCCCGCACGGGCAACACCCGTCTTGCCAAGCGGGCATGGCAGATGGCCTTGAAGCTTCAGCCGGGCCACTCTCTGGCCGCAGAAAATCTGGCTGATCTGGCCAAACCTGTCAGCGAACGGGAGGGGGCCTGGGCTTTCTCTTTCACCTCCTGGATTTCCCAAAAAGCTGTGCACGATCTGAATCAGATACGCCTTGCCCAAAAGGACAAGGCCGACTCAGCTTCGGCAAAAAGGGCGACGCAACGCTTTATCAAAAACCACCCGGAAGTCTTGGCCCTGGCCCCAATTTTGATGGAACGGGGCGATCCAACGGCACGGCGCGTACTTCGTAGCCTGGCCCTGCAAGCCGACACCCCCGCCGACCGCAGCGCCGTGTATGACTTTGTCACCGGTCCCCACGGCCCGGACGCCTTGCGCGCCGAAACGACCAAATCCGCCATGAGCAAGGGGATTCTGCCGCCGGGTATGGTTTCCATGTGGTTCGACGGCAAGCAAAAAGATGTGCTTGTAATGGGGTTCACCGTCACAATGGAACCGACTGGTCAATTGTCCAGGGCGGTGGAATCGATCTTTATCCCGGCGCTCAATGCATTCAATGCCCAGGACTTTGAGAAGGGCGCGCAATTCTTGGAGATGGCGCTCCAACTGGCCCCGGACGAACCATTGCTCCTCAACAACCTGGCAATGGCCTATGAACAGTTGGGTCGGGCCGCCGAAAGCCAGGCGATCCAGGATCGCATCGACACGGAGTTTCCTGACTATTTCTTTGGTGTCATCGCCCGGGCCAACGGAGCGTTCGCCGACGAAAATTTCCAAGAAACCCGCACCCTGCTCGACACCCTGCTCTCCCGAGAAAAGCTGCACATCACCGAGTTTCGGGCCTTGGCCGAAGGCTTCATCCGTCTCTTCCTGGCCCAAGACCAGGTGGAGGGGGCCGAAAAATGGATGGAGATGTGGGAAGGCATCGAAGACGACTATCCGGTCCAGGCTCGCCTGCGGCTTTATATCGCCTTCCTCAAGGCAGGCAGTGCCGGCCCCTTCGGGAAGCAGTCGGGCTGGCTGCGCGATCTCCTCGGCAAATCCCTAAAGGATCAGTCATGACCCAATCTCGCAGGGCGGGTGCCGATGCGTACACTTCTTGACGCCCATGACCGCCCCATCCACCTCTCCACGGCCGCGGGGACGTTGACCCTCAGCTTTGACGGGGCCATCAACCTCTCCTTTGACGGCGAGGGGCGCATGGTGGGCGTGTTTTGGGACAAGATCACCTATCGCCGGGCCTTGGATAACCGCATCTTGGCCAAGTGGATCGATCCGGCTCGCCCCGGCCAGCGCATCCGCCGCTTTTTGGACGCAGACGAACGTCGCACCCTCCTCAATCGGGCCTATGCCCTGACCGCCGAGGTCTCTTCGCTTCCCGCCATTCGCCATTCGCCCCTCGCCCCCGCCTGGCTGGCCTGCATATCCGCCTGGGATTTTCCCCGGCTGGAGGCCGAAGCCGACCGTTTCAGCGCCATTTATAAACCCGTCTCCATCCTGCCGCCGGACCAATACATGGCCGTGGTGGTCCAGGCCGCGGAGGGCTGTTCGTACAACGAATGCACCTTTTGCACCTTCTATCGGGACCGCCCCTTCCGCATCAAATCCGTGGCCGAGTTAACCGATCACATGGCCCAGATCCGCAGCTTCCTGGGCCGGGGACTGAGCCTGCGCCGCACGCTCTTTCTGGCCGATGCCAACGCCGTGATCATCCCCCAACCCCGGCTGCTGCCCCTGATGGACGCGGTCAACGAACAGTTCGCCATCGGCCCCGGCCAGGATCTGAACGGCATCTACGCCTTCATCAGCGCGCCGGACGCCCTGCGCAAATCCGCTACGGACTTCCGGGAATTGGCCGAGCGCAACCTGCGCCGGGTCTACGTGGGCCTGGAGACCGGCCACGATCCCCTGCGTGCCTTCCTGGCCAAGCAAGGCCAGGCCGAGGATGTCCTGGCCGCCGTGCAGACCATCAAGGCCGGCGGGGTGAGCGTGGGGCTGATCTTCATGGTTGGCATCGGCGGGACGCACTTCCGGGACGCCCACTTTGCCGACACGATCGCCCTGCTCCAACGCCTCCCCCTGGGCGCGGACGACCTCATCTACCTCTCCCCCTTCGTGGCCGGGCCAGACTCCCCCTACGTCACCGACCTGGCCGCCGCCGGTTTCGTCCCCATGAGCGACGATGAGATTCGGGCCGAGGAGCAGCGCTTCAAAAGTGCGCTTTTGCTCTGGGCCAAGGCGCGGGGCGTCCGGGTTTCGCATTACGATGTGCGGGAGTTTGTTTACTAAAAATAGGTCACGGATTTGACGGACTAAAACGGATCTTTCTGGTGGACGGTTCAAGCCCGTCTGGATGGACGAGGCGGACATCTGGGCGCATTTGGAGCGGGTGAGCGGGTGGACGGAGCGTGAAACTGGTTGACCGGCGCGATTGTCGTGATATAATGGAGAAAATGCGAAACGGATGAGAGTTCAGTTGTATTGGTAAAGATTTGGAGCCACGGAGGAATGTGATGGAGAGAATGGTCAATCTGCATATTGAAAAACTGCCCGAAGGTGTCTATTTAGCCACGTCTGACAACATTCCCGGCCTGGTCGCCCAGGGTCGCACGATCGCCGAAACGCTTGAAATTGCCAGAGATGTGGCACGTAAACTTATGGAAGCCCAGAGCAAATCGAACCAACCCAAGTGGTGAATCTATGACCCTGTCCGTCTTCAAAAAAATGATCTCCCGCCAGCTCTGGTGGGTGACCCTGTTGGTGCTGGCCTTGATGGTCTTTTTTGTGCGCATGGGCCTGTGGCAGTTGGACCGCATGCAGGAGAAGCAGGCCTACAACGCCCTGGTGGTGGAGCGCTACCGCCTGCCCGTCCTCACCCTGCCCGGTGATGTGGCTGGATTGACCCCGGACGAGCTGGCCTATCGCCAGGTGACGGTGTCGGGGACGTATGCGTACGCCGACCAAATGCGCATCCGCGGCCAGTTTGTGGATGGGGAACTGGGCCAGCGGCTGATCACCCCCCTGGTGCTGGCGGACGGCTCCGCGGTGCTGGTGGACCGGGGATGGGTGCCCTATGAAAACCTCCCCCCGGCGGATGTGGCCCGCTTTGACGAGGGCCCCCAGGCCACGGTGCTGGGCACCCTGCGCCCGGCAGAGCCGTTGCCTGCCGGCATCACCCCGGAAACGTCCGGCAGCATCCCCCCCGAATGGACGCAGATGGATGTGGCGGCCATGGATGGCTATGTGGGGCCAGCCCTCTTCCCCCTTTTCATTCACCAAGAAGCCGAGCCGGACCGCCCCTTCGACGCCCTGCCCCTGCGGGAAGAGGCCACCATCGAAATGAGCGCTGGCACGCATCTCAGCTACGCCGTGCAATGGTTCAGCTTCGCCCTCCTGGCCGGGTTCAGCTATTTCATGATCCTGCGCATGGGCATTCAACGGGCCATGCGGAAAGAGACCGAACAAACAACTTAACCGCAGAGAACGCAAAGAACGAAAAGTAGACGCGGAGAGGGGCGCAGAGAAATGATATTCTCTGCGCCCCTCTCCGCGCCCTCTGCGGTTTGCTTTTCTCTATTTCTCTACATCATACCCAGCCTGCTGCCAGTCGTTCATGCCCCCGGTCATGTTGTGGACATTGTCAAAGCCCTGGCCGCGCAGGAAGCTGGTGGCCTGGCTGCTGCGGTTGCCGCTGCGGCAGACGGCCACCACGGTCTTGTCCTTGGGGATGTCGTTGAGCCGGGTGGGCAACTCGCCCAGGGGGATCCAGACCGCGCCGGGCACATGGCCCTCGGCATATTCCCAATCTTCCCGCACGTCCAAGATCACCACGTCATCCCGGCTGCGGATTTCGTTGGTCTTGGCCGGGTTGATGTCCACGGGCAGGTTGAGGGCTTCCGGTTGGGCTGCGGGTTGCTCCACCACCGGGGCGTCGGCCACGGCAGCCGGGGCACTGCTTCCGCCGCAAGCGGCCAGGGCGACGGTGGCCAGGATCAGCAGGGCCATGAGCAGGGTCATACGAAAGTTGGAAAACTTCATTGGGTTTCTCCTGTAACGAATTGCACGGTGGGTGCATCTAGTAAAGGGATATGGTTCAGATAGGTCAGTCAAGCATCAAGTTGGATGCAGTATACGCTCGGTTCGTTACCACCGCCAAAAGATCTTCTCCGCATTGTCTCGTCAGCAGCCCACCCCCAGTCTCCTCTCAATGTCCCGCACAAATAGGGACACTTGACCATTTGCCCAGCCCACACCAGCATGATACAATATGCTATGAATTTACATATCCGAATTTCATAATATAAGTTGAATTTACTATAATGTTTGCCAATCTTCCACCTTGTGTGGCCAACAACCAACTACATGCCCATCTCTGTTCAGCCATTTCCGATCCGGTGCGAATCCGGCTTCTTTATCTTCTGGTTGAGCGTCCTCAGACCGTTTCTCAATTGATCGATGCCCTTGGTCTACCCCAGTCGTCAGTTTCCAGGCACCTGGGGATTTTGCGCGCTGCCGAACTGGTGCGCACCCGGCGGGATGGGCGGCATATCTACTACAGCCTGGGTGACAACCGGGTGATTCAGGCCCTGGAGATTCTGCGCGCTATCCTGCATGATCGCATCAGCGCCCATGCAGAACTTTTGAATGGTTAGAAGTTGTGCCATCTGCAATGAAATGAGGTTGTTATGAAACTTCCCAAAAACGCATGGATTATCGGTGCCCTGGTCACCCTGTTGATCATTGCCCTGCCCATCGCCTATGTGACCGTCACCGCCGGGCCAAAAACCATTGACCCCTGGGACGGCCTGCCGGATCATCCGGCCCACACTGACCACGCTGGCCTCTTCACCGACCCCCTGACCACCGGCCCGGAGGTGACAGCCGCCTGTCTGGAATGCCACGAAGACGCGTCCACGGAGGTCATGGCCACCTCTCACTGGACCTGGTCCCACGGCCCCTATGACCTGCCCGGCTACGAAGACCCCGTCTTCACCGGCAAGGCCAATGTGATCAACAACTTCTGTATTGGCATCCGGGGCAACGAAACTTCCTGCACCTCCTGTCATGCCGGCTATGGGTGGGTGGACAACACCTTCGATTTCACCGACCCGGAAGCCGTGGACTGCTTGGCCTGTCACGATCAATCCGGCCAATATTTCAAATCCCAGGGCGGTCTGCCTGACGAGGCGGTGGATCTGGTCCTGGCCGCGGAGAGCGTGGGCAACCCCAGCCGGGACAACTGCGGCAGTTGCCACTTCAGCGGCGGCGGCGGGGATGCGGTCAAGCATGGGGATCTGGACAACAGCCTCTTCTATCCCAGCCCGGAATTGGACGTCCACATGGGCGAACATGATTTTGTCTGCACCGACTGCCACACCACGGATGACCACGTCGTGTCTGGACGCTCCATCAGCGTCAGCCTGGACGATGCAAACCAGATCTATTGCACGGACTGCCACGCGGCCGAGCCTCACAGCGATGATCGGCTCAATGATCACACGGACGCCGTGGCTTGCCAGACCTGCCACATCCCCGAATTTGCCCGCAAAGAAGCCACCAAGGTGGAATGGAAATGGTCCGAGGCCGGCCAGGACATCCCGGAAGATGTCCATGAATATCTGAAGATCAAGGGCGCGTTTGTCTATGAAGACAATGTGGTCCCCACCTATGCCTGGTATGCGGGCACGGCGGACCACTACATTCTGGGCGACATCATCGACCCCACGGTCCCCACCCTGATCACCAAGCCCAAGGGCAGCGTGACCGACCCCACGGCCAAGATCTTCCCCTTCAAAGTGCATGTGGCCGACCAGATCTACGACCCCATCAACAGCTATCTGCTCCAGCCCAAGACCGTGGGCGAAGGGGGCTATTGGACCGAGTTTGACTGGGATCTAGCCGCCCGCCTTGGCTCGGAACTTGTGGGCCTGGACTATTCCGGCGAGTACGCTTTTGCCCCCACAGTGATGTACTGGCCCATCACCCACATGGTCGCCCCGGCGGAAGACGCCCTGCAATGCGAGACCTGCCACGTAGAGAATGGCCAAGTCGGGCGGCTGGACTGGAAAGCCCTGGGCTATAACGGCGATCCCATGTATTTCGGCAGCCGGGAACAGCAGTTGGGCGTCTCGTCCGCCACCCTCTCCAGCAACCAGGGAGCGCAAAAGTGAACCACGTCTCTAGGCCATCCCGCTTTTTCTTTCGATTTTCGACCACTCGGCTGGTTGGGCTGTTCCTGACGCTTGCCCTGGTGACGGGTCTGGGGCTTTGGGGCATCGGGGACCTCCATGCCCAGGAAGCCACACCCGCCGTCCCGACCCCCGCGGCCCAACCTGTCGCCTCGCCCCTGCACCCCACTTTCTCCCTGCTGGATGCGAACGGGGAGAACGTACTCACGTCGGGCCTGCCCCTTTCCACCATGCAGACCTGCGGCACCTGCCACAACACCGCGTTCATCGCCAGCCACAACTTCCATGTCAACGTGGGGCTGGACACCTTCTCCGCCCCGGGCACCCAGCCCGGCGGCCAGCCCTGGGAGATGAGCAACGGTCTCTATGGCGGCTGGGACCCCATCACCTATCGCTATCTCACCCCATCCGGGGACGAACTCTATGATCTGGGCGTGGCCGATTGGGTCAAGCTCTATGGCCAACGTCACGTGGGCGGCGGTCCCGCCACAACCGCCCCAGACGGCACCCCCCTGGCCGATGTGGCCGTGGTGGACGGCGACCCGATCACCCACAGCTATGACCCGACCACGGGCACCCTCTCGGTCTGGGATTGGACCGAGTCCGGCGTGGAGGAGATGAACTGCTTCCTCTGCCACATGGCCGATCCGGATCTGGACGCTCGATCCGATGAGCTGGCAGGGGGAAATTTTGGCTGGGCCAATACAGCCACCTTGGCCAACACGGATATCGTGCTCAAAGAGGGGGAAGGCTGGATCTGGAATCCGGACGCTTTCACTGCCGACGGTGAGTTGTCTGCAAATCGGGTGTTCATTCAAGATCCGGCACCAGACAATTGTGGCACCTGTCATGGAACGGTCCACACAGGGGCAACGCCTTTGCTGCCCGGTGAGATCACGGAAGATGACCTGCACACCCTGCACACGGGTCAGATCTTCACGGGTCAACGTATCATGGATACGGGGCTGAATGTGGAGAACAAGGGCGAGTTGAGCCGATCCTACGACATCCACGCCGAGCGCAATGTTGCCTGCAACGACTGTCACTTCGCGGTCAACAATCCTATCTATCACCGAGAGACAGACGCGTCTCGCCCAGACCATCTGACCTTCGATCCCCGGCGGCTGGACTATGACTACTATCTGGTGCAGCCGGAGCACAACTTTGCCCGGGGCGAAACCGCTCAAGATCTGGTGTCACCCCAATATGCCGACTCTATGCGTCGCTGCGAATCCTGCCACGATGCCCAAAGCAACCACGACTGGCTGCCCTACACGGATCTGCATCTCTCTGCCCTGAGCTGCGAGAGCTGCCACATTCCCCAACTCTATGCCCCCACCCTGGAGCAGATGGACTGGACCGTCATCCAGCCGGATGGGGCGGGTCTGGCCACCTATCGGGGTGTGGATGGCGATGTAAACGACCTGACCTCCCTGATCACAGGCTATGAGCCGGTGCTCATGCTGCGCACGGGCGTGGACGGAGAGTCCCAGCTTGCCCCGTTCAACCTGGTCACCACCTATTTCTGGACCTACGGTGATCCGGTTCGACCCGTGCGCCTGGAAGATCTGCGTCGGGTCTATCTGACCGATGACGGTGCCGGGGATACGTATCGGCCCCAGATTCTGGCCATCTTTGACGGGGACGGCAACGGCCAACTGGACGAGATTGAGCTGCGCTTGGACAGCACGGCCAAAGTCGAGCTGGTCCAGGCCGAACTCTCTGCGCTCGGCCTGACAAATCCTCAGATCCAAGGGGAGGTCCAGTCCAACGCCATCAGCCACAATGTGACCAACGGCACCTTTGCCACGGGCGATTGTCGAACTTGCCACATAGAGGACTCCCGGCTGAATCGCCCCTTCCAGGTGGTCGCCTATTCGCCGGGGGGTGTCTCGCCTCAATTCCCCCAGGCGTCGGGCATGGGCCCAGTTGGTGAGCTGATGGTGGGCGAGAACAGCACGGTCAACTATATCCCCGACACAGCCGCCTTGGGCTTCTATTTGCCCGGCTACAATCGGGTGGAATGGGTGGGGTGGGTCGGCCTTTCGGCCTTTATGCTTACCCTGGCCGGGGTCTTTGTCCACGGCGGCCTGCGGGTCTATCAGGCTGGCCGTCGGGTGAACCGACATCATCCTGCGGGAACCATGCACGAGTTCTACATGTATAGCTACTACGAACGGGCCTGGCACTGGTTGCAGACCATCGTGATTCTGCTGCTGCTGGCCACGGGCACCATCATCCACCGCCCAGACACCTTGGGCTTCATGGATCTAGGGTTGGTTGTGCCTATCCATAATGTGTTGGCTGTCCTGCTTCTGGCGAATGCCCTTTTCGCCGCCTTCTATCACTTTGCCAGTGGCCAGATCCGCCAATACCTGCCGGAACCCGTGGGCTACTTCCCCCAGATGTTGACCCAGGCAGAATACTATTTGCGAGGCATCTTCCGGGGCGATCCGCACCCCTTCCAAAAGTTGCCGGGTCGAAAGCTGAACCCTCTACAGCAAGTGACCTATTTGGTCATCCTCAATGTGCTGTTGCCCTTGCAAGTGATCACCGGCATCCTCATGTGGGGTGTTCAGGAATGGCCGATTCTCACGGCTCGCCTGGGCGGGTTGCCCTGGCTGGCTCCCTTCCATACGCTAATTGCCTGGTTCTTTGCCACCTTTGTGGTCTTGCACGTCTATCTCATCACCACAGGCCACACCCCCACGGCTGCCCTCAAAGCCATGACCGTGGGCTGGGAAAAAGTGGAGCTGATCGACGAGAACAATAACGAGTAATGAGAATCCCTCGAAGCGGCGGGACCATCCCTCGGTCACGGACTGGCTGCGAGTACATATTACGGACGCGTGATGCCCACGTAACACGCAATACGCAACACTCTCAGGAGCAACGAACATGACAGCCATGACACAAGCACCATCTGATTTCAAAACCAAACCGACCGCACGCCCGTTTAGCAACCCGTATGTGGCGGGTGCTTTGCTGGGACTGGTCCTCTTTGCCGCCTTCTTCTTCACGGGGAATGGGCTGGGGGCCTCCGGCGGGTTGAACCGCATGATCATCTGGGTCATCGATCTGGTCGCCCCCCAGCACTCGGCCCGGGTCTCCTATCTGGTTTCCTATGCCGGGGGGGACAAAAACGCCCTGGACCACTGGATCGTCCTGATGACCGTGGGCATCGCCCTGGGCGGCTTTGTCTCGGCCTGGGTGAACCGACGGTTCGCCTGGGAGACAATCAAAGGCCCCAACATCAGCGTGAGTACCCGCTGGATGATGGCCGTCCTGGGCGGCATCATCACCGGCTTTGGGGCGCGCCTGGCCCGGGGCTGCACATCCGGCCAAGGGCTGTCCGGCGCGGCCACCCTCTCTGTGGGCAGTTGGGCCTTTTTGATGGCCTTCTTTGCCGGTGGCTATCTATTGGCCTTCTTCGTGCGCCGGTTGTGGAACTGATTTTAAGGAGAATTCGACATGGCACCTTTTGATCTACTTGGACTTTTCGGCAAATTTGGCATGTACGCCATCTACATAGCCGTCGGTATCGGCTTTGGCGTGGCGTTGGAGATGTCCGGCTTTTCGGTTTCGACCAAGCTGACCGGCCAGTTTTACCTGCGGGATCAGACCGTTTTTCAGGTCATGTTCACCGGTGTGATCGTGGCCATGGTCCTGGTCTTTGGGGCCGCCGGATTGGGCTTTCTCGACATCAACCGCATCTGGGTGCCGGAGACCTATATGTGGCCAGGCATCATCGGCGGCTTCTTGATCGGGGTTGGCTTCATCATCGGCGGTTTCTGCCCCGGCACCTCGGTCATGGCCGCGGCCACGGGCAAGATCGACGCCTTCTTCTACCTGGGCGGCATCCTGATCGGCATCGTGATCTTTGGCGAGGAGACCAGCCGCTTCGACACCTTCTATAATTCCAGCTATATGGGGCGTTTCATGATCCCAGACTGGTTGGGGGTGGATGTGGGCTGGGTGGTCTTTGTGGTGGTCGTGGTGGCTATCTTCCTGCTCTGGGGATCCGAGCAGCTTGCCCGGGTCTACACGGCCAAACAGGCGGCCGAACAGGCACTTGTGGAAACCACCCAACCGGAAGCCAAGCCCAGTCCGTGGCGCTTTGCGGCTGCCGGTGTCCTGGCCCTGGCTGCCCTGGGCGTACTCCTGGTCGGCCAGCCAGACGTGGATGATCTCTGGCAGCGGGTGGCCGCCACCGAGCAGGTGCGCCTGACCCAGCGCCAGGTCCAGATTCACCCGGCGGAATTGCGCGAGCTGACCTATGATGTCAGAATAAACTTGGCTGTGATCGACGTGCGAGATGAGGCCAACTTCAACCTCTTCCACCTGCGGGACTCCGTGCGCATGGACCCGGCGGATCTGCCCGCAGCCATGCGGGATCTGCAAGCCATGCCCGCCAACACGGTCTATATCCTACTCAGCAATGGTGAGACCCTCTCCACCGAAGCTTGGAAGACGCTGACTGCCCTAGGCCTGAAAAATACCTATATCCTGGAGGGTGGCATCAATAATTGGATCTCTGTCTATGGCCACGGGGACTACGCCCTTTTGGCCTCCGCGGGCAGTGACGAGAGCCTGCACTATGCCTTCGGCGCGGCCTTGGGAGCCAATGCCCCGGCTGCCGTGCCCAGCCAGCACGACAATGGCGTTTTCTTTATCCCTAAGGTGGAATTACAGTTTGCCGGGGCAAAGGGCGGGGGCGGCTGCGGTTGATCTAAACACAAATGTCGCCGATGTGGGGAGAGGGTCCACATCGGCGACATTTGGTCGAACAGCCTGCACGTACGAGAAGAGGAGAGAACTCGGATATGGTCTTTTTTGAGTAGCATAATTGTAAAATACCCATAAAGTTATGCTATTTTCATATTATAATATGAAATTATCTGAGGCGCAAATAGTTTATTCAAAACGAATTGGATCTATCTTCCCCTGATGGTTGTCGTCCGCCGCCTGGTTGTAGACGTGCAGAGAACCAAAAAGAACTACCCGGTGTACTTCACACCAGGTAGTTCTTTTTTTACACCTAAATTTTTGTGATTCTTATGTGTGGGACTAGACGAAGAGCATCTGTGCGCCTTCGGTCATCTCCAGGAATTCCATGGCGCCCACAATCTCGTCTACCTCGTCGATCATGTCTTCTTTTTTCAGGTGCATCATGTCCACGGACATGCGGCAGGCATAGATCTCCGAGTTCATCGGGATTGTCCGTGGCCGAGGACTAGCCCAGGTTGAGCAGACCGGAGCAGTTTGCGGTCGTATCGAAGCCAACGCGGATCAACCCGCGTTGGCTTCGATACAGCCTTCTTTCAAGGGTTGAGTCAATCCGTAGTTAACCCGGCCTACTCAACCGACGCTGGTATTGGGTCCACTGAAATCCAAAGTCATCAATCCAAAATTCCTACACCCGCTTCAAATACGCCCGGATCAACAGGGCTACCGCGGCCCCTTCGCCCGTGGCGGAGGCGACCTGCTTGGTGCTGCCCTGGCGCACATCCCCCGCAGCGAAGATGCCGGGGACGCTGCTCTCCAGCATGGCCGGTTCCCGCTGGGCGAAGGGGGCGGGGCGGTGGGCCGGGTCGTGGACCAGGTCGTGGCCGGTGACGATGAAGCCCCACTCGTTCAGCCGCACGTCCGTGTCGGCCAGGAAGCCGGTGTTGGGGTCCAGGCCGATGAAAATAAAGGCCCCATCCACGGCCATTTCGCTAGGTTTGCCCGTGCTGTTGTCCAGCAGGGCCAGGGTGGTCAACTTGCTCGCCGCGCCTTTGAATTCCTGCACTTCCGTGTTCCAGATCACCTCGATCTGGGGGTGAGTCAGCACGCTCTCTTGGATGATCTGGCTGGCGTTGAGGTGGTCCTTGCGCACCAGGATGGTCACTTTGTCGGCGAACTTGGTCAGTAGTAGGCTCTCTTCCGCCGCGCTGTTGCCGCCGCCCACCACAACCACCTGCTTGCCCTTGTAGAAAGGGCCATCGCAGGTGGCGCAAAAATGCACCCCCGCGCCGATGTAGTCGCTCTCCCCCGGCACGCCCAGGCGACGATAGCGGCTGCCCGTAGCGATCACCAGGGCATGGGCCGAGTATCTGCTGCCATCCCCGGTGACGACGCAGTGATAGTTGTCGTGGGTGTGCAGAGAGACGATGTCCTGGGCCTGAAGCAACTCCACGCCGAACTTCTCGGCCTGTTCCCGTAGCCGGTTGGCGAAGTCGATGCCGGCGATGCTTTCCGGGAAGCCGGGCAGGTTGTCCAGCTTCTCCGTGGCCGCGGCCTGGCCGCCAAAGGCCGCCCGCTCGATCACAAGGGTGTCGATGCCCTCTCTGGCCGCGTAGAGCGCCGTAGTCAGCCCGGCTGGCCCACCGCCGATGATGATGACATCATAAAACGTGCGTGAGGCTGTGGTCTTCAACCCCAACTTGCCGGCCAGATCCGCGTTGCTCGGCTCAACCAAAAACGACCCATCCTCAAAGACAATGGTAGGGATGATGCGTTTGCCATCGTTGGTGGCGATCACAAACTGCTCGGCCTCGGCGTCCTCTTCAATGTTGACCCAGTTGTACGGGATCTGATGTTCGCCCAAGAACTGCTTGCTGCGCCGACAGTCCGGGCACCAGTGGGCACCGTAGAGAGTGATGGTTGGGGTAGACAAGGTGATCTCCTTTGATTCGTGTAGATTCGTGCAGATTCGTGCAGATTCGTGGATAGAAAGCACTGTCCTTGAGCATACGGGAAGGTTGCGCCGGAGGAAGTGGACGGGCTTACACAGCAGAGGCTAAATTGGGGGGATAATGGGTGAATTCGAGGATATGCGTGGTTTTGGCCAGTTGACGCCGGGCCGGGATCTGGCGTAGACTTCGATTTCGCAGTCGTATTCCATCCAAAAGGGAGAGATCTATCGTGCCAGCGGCCAACACCACCCAGCAAACTGACAAATATGACATCGCCATCATCGGCTCCGGCATTGCTGGGTCGGCCCTGGGGTCGATCCTGGCCCGACATGGTCTGAAGGTGGTGATCTTCGAGGCAGGTAGCCATCCCCGCTTCGCCATCGGCGAAAGCATGATCCTGGAAACCTCCGAGACCATGCGGGCCATGGCCGAGCTTTTTGATGTGCCGGAGATGGCCTACTTCAGCAGCGAAAACTACTTCAACTATATTGGCACCTCCCACGGGGTCAAGCGCCATTTTAGCTTTTTGCACCACACCCCCGGCCAGCCCCACGACCCCAAACGCAGCCTCCAGGCCATCATCCCCAAGCAGCCCCACGGCCACGAGCTCCATCTTTTCCGCCAGGACACGGACGCCTTTTTGGCCGCCACTGCGGTCAAATATGGGGCGGATCTGCGTCAAAACACCAAAGTCCAGGACATCGCCATTGACCCCGGCGGCGTGGATGTGATCACGGGAGCGGGCGACCGGGTGCGGGCCGACTATGTGGTGGACGCCGGGGGCTTTCGCTCCATCCTGGCCGAGCGCTTTGAGTTGCGGGATCGGGATCTGCTCACCCACTCCCGGGGCCTCTTCACCCACATGGTGGATGTGCCCAGCTTCCACGAAACCGGCGGGGCGGGCAAGGCCAACGACCTGCCCTTCCCCGTGGAACAGGGCACCCTCCACCACATCTTTGACGGCGGTTGGCTCTGGGTGATCCCCTTCGACAACCATCCCCGATCCACCAATCCCCTGTGCAGCGTGGGTCTGCTGTTGGACCCCAGGTTGCATCCCGAACGCAATGACCTGACCGCCGAGGCCGAGTTTTTTGACTTTATTGGCCGCTATCCCAGCATCCACGCCCAACTGGGCAAGGCCCGCTCTGTGCGCTCGTGGACAAGGGCCGGACGCATCCAATATTCATCCAAAAAGGTGGTGGGGGATCGTTTCGCCCTTTTGGGCCATGCCGTGGGCTTTATCGACCCCCTCTTTTCCAAAGGGCTGTACGAGTCCATGATGAGCACGTTGGTCCTGGCCCATCTGCTGTTGGACGCCCACGCGGCCGGGGATTACGCCACGGAGCGCTTCCGGCCTTTGGAAAAGAAGACCCTGGCCTTTGTGCGCACCAACGACCGGCTGATCGCCAATTCGTTCCATGCCTTTCGCAACATCAAGCTATGGGAGGTTTATTCGGCCCTGTGGTTGACCGGGGCCTATCTGGAGTTTCTCAAGCTCAACACCGTGCGGGCTATGGCCACCAGCCGGGCGGACTACGTCGAAAAGGCCACCTGCCTCACCCTGGCCGGGGGCGGATTTGACGAATATTTCACCTTTGCCGACCGCATCGACACCATCATGGAGGCCACCGACCCCACGGACGAGGCCCAGGTGGACCGTGCCGTGGCCGAGATGCGGGCCATCTTTCACAGCTATCCCTGGGTGCCCCAAGCCTTCCTCGCCACCCTGGACGGCAAAACCTATCTGCCCAAAAACAAACTCCGCCTCAGCCTGCTCAAGCGGGATGAGGGCTTTATGGGCAAGGGCGCGTATCGGCAACACTTTTTTGGGGATCACACCGTGGCGGAACTGGTCAAGGTCTTTGTGGAGGAAAAGGTGCGCTATTCCGTGCCGGTGCTGAATTGGCGAAGACGGGCGAGGGCGTGAGATTGGAGGGACGAGCGGGCAATGGATGATTATCTTGAAGAAACTTTGGCTGAACTGAGGTTGTCAACCCATCCCACTGCGGTGGAAACCGTGGAGTTTCTGACGGGCAATCCTACGCCCCAGGAAATCTTGGCCTACCATGCCTCTGAACGGGGGCAAAATCGCGTGCGGCAATTGCTTGCGCTTAACTCCGCGGGCCTAGCCGGAGAAGCTGAAGAGAAAGAAATGGACGAACTGGAACGAATCGAGCATATTGTCATCATGCTCAAGGCCCAAATGTTGCAGATGGAAGCCAATCGCTTGGGCCAGGTGTGACTAAAAAAGACTATGTCGGGTATGGCCGTTCGCACCAGGGGGTGCGAACTCCGCTAGGGTGTGACCAAAGATACATGAGGAGTTCGCACCCCCTGGTGCGAACGGGTCGGCAAGGCTTTGACGTGAGTTTGGCCGTATTGGGTGCGAACGGTTATGCCCATAAGATTGGCGTAAAACCAGCGGGTGCGGGTTGACCCACTTGGCTTCGATACGGCCTCGGTCCAAGGTCAGCGGAAATCCGTGGTCAACTCGGCCTACTCAACTGGCGTTGGCTTTGATGATTGCTGGCATCAACTTTAAGTGAGGCACTGCACCAACTGATCCGGGGCAATGTTGCCTCCGCTTAGAATTAGCGCCACCTTTTTCCCCGCTAGTTCCTCTTTTAGCTTAATGGCCGCGGCTAACGGGGCCGCCCCCGCTGGCTCGGCCAGGGTTTTAGCTTTTTCCAACAAGAGACGCACAGCCCGCATCAATTCCCCATCATCAACCAACACAAAATCGTCCATGTGATCCCACATGATGGCCTGGGGCATCATGAAGGGTGCGCCTGTGGCCAAGCCCCCGGCGATGGTGCGGATGGGCGCGGTGTGGGCCGTGTGATCTCGCCAGGTGAGATAGGCCGCCGGGGCCTGGGCAGACTGGACGCCGATCACCCGGATGGCCGGGTTGATGGCCTTGGCGGTCAACGCCGCGCCGGCCGCCCCGCTGCCCCCGCCCACGGGCACGATGATCACGTCAATATCTGGCTGGGCTTGCAGGATCTCCAGCGTTTCGGTGGCGACCCCGGCCACAATCAGCGGCTCGTCCCCCGCTGAGACAAAACGGATGCCTTGCTCATTCTCCAGGGTGATGCAGTGGGTCTTGCACGCCTCGAAGTCCGCCCCGAAGAAGACCACCTGTGCGCCGTAGCTGCGCATGGCCTCCACCTTGATGGGGTTGGCCCCCTCCGGCACCACGATCACTGCCCGCACGCCGAACAAGCGGGCCGCATAGGCGATGGATTGGCCGTGGTTGCCCGTGGACGCGGTGACCACGCCCTTGGCCCTCTCCGCGTCGGTCATGTGGGCCATAAAGTTGATGCCGCCCCGCACCTTGAACGCGCCGATGGGTTGGTAGTTCTCATGTTTGACATAAATGCTTGCCCCGATCAACGCATCCAAAGTTGGATAGGTGAAGAGGGGCGTGGGGGCCAAATAGGGGGCGATGGTCTTTTGGGCCATCAACACATCGGCGAGGGTGGGATGATTCATTGGGTGATTTCCTTCAAGAGTCCTTGGCAGCCGGATGTGACCAACTCGAACACATAGTCAAAGTTTCCGGTGTAGTAGGGGTCCGGCACGTTGCGCTCTCGCCCGGCGATGGATGGGTCCGCGTAGTCGAGGAGACGAGCGATGATCAGGCTGTGATCCCCCGTGTCGTGACGGCGCACCAGAGCCTGCGCGTCGTCCAAATTGCTGCTGTCCATGACGATCAGATAGTCGTAATGGCCCAGGTCCACCGGCTGAATCTGGCGGGCGCGTTGGCCGTCAAAGGTGACGCCGTTTTTGCGCAGGATGGCCTGGGTGCCGTGATGGGGCGGGCTGCCCACATGCCACTCCCCGGTCCCCGCGCTGTCGATCTCGACCTGATCCGCCAGCCCGGCATCCGTCACCAGTTTGCGGAAAATCGCCTCGGCCATAGGCGAGCGGCAGATATTGCCCAGGCAGATGAAGAGGACGGAGGTGGTGGGGTGATCATGGGGCATGAATCTGTTCCGTGTTTCGTGGCCACATTGTGCATTGTGCATTGGCCCATTGTGCATTGCTCAAAATACCGTCACCGTGGGCAATAACTCCCCTTCCCCCACCATGTCGGCCACTTCTTGCCGGGTGAGGGGGCGGCCTTTGCCGGCCAGGGCGGTGAGGACGGCTTCGATCACGTTGGTGCCGAAGCTGCGCCCGTCCAGCCGGGGGGTGGTGGTGACCAGGGCGGCCACGCCCCGGACCCGCAGAAGATCCAGATCCTCGGCGGTGGTGGTGTTGGTGACGATGATCTTGCCGTCCAGACGGGCGGGCAGGTGACGCTTGATGTAGAGGAAATCGCCGCCGATCACCGTGGCCCAGGCGTACCAGTCGGGGAATTTTGGGATGATTTGGGTCTGTTTGTCCCCGGCGGGATAGAGCCATTGAAAGGGCACACGGCTCAACACGGGCAGGAGAATGCTGGCCACGGTGTGGATGGTGCTCATTTTGCGGATGGCCACGGGCAACCCCAGGCCAAAGCCCAGGTCGCCGAAGATCATGGCGTAGCCCTCGTCCACAAAGCCCCGGCCCAGGTCATACCGATCCACGCCCACAGTGATCAGCGCCCGTTTGGGGGAGGGGACTTGGGGCAGGAGATCGGTCATGGCCTTGGCCGTGCGCCGCTCCACAAAGGCCCGCACCGCGCCGCCGTCCACCACGGGCGTGGTCAACCCGGCCACCAATCCTCGCACGGAATGGAAGGGATAGTAGCGCTCATTGACCGTCAGCCCCAGGTCATAGCCGCCAAAGCCAAAGGCGTCCACTTTGCCATCCAACTCTTGATAGAGCCGGCGCATGGCCGCCGCATCCCCATTCGTGCCCCGGCGCTCGATCACAAACTGCTCGCCAAAAAGCACGGCTTCCACCCGCTTGTCCCGGGTGCTGCTCCCCAAACTGATGGACACGATATGTTTCATGTGGCCTCCTTGCAAGAGATCCACGAATCTGCACAAATCTTCACGAATCTTTTTTAGCTTTGATTCGTGAAGATTTGTGCAGATTTGTGGATAGTTTTTTAGCCGACATTATTTGCTTTTTGGACGCTTGATCACCGCCCGACCTTCCGGGCTGTTGCACCAGTCGATGGTTTTTTGCATGGCTTGGGGAAAGGCGACGGCGGAGCGGAAGCCAAAGTCGGCTTTGGCCCGGTCGATGGCGTAGGCCTGGTCCACGGCGATCAGATAGACGGCGTGGCGGGTGAGGAGGGGGCGGGCGGAGAGGCGCAGACCACCGTAGAGGGTCTCGAAGAGGCGGCCCACACCCAGAGCCATGCCTTGGGGCAGACTGATCTTGGCCCGGGGCAACCCCAGCCCGTCGGCCAGGGCATCCACATATTCTCGCCACGTCTCGGTGGATTCATCCCGCAGATTGTAGGCTTTGCTCAAGGTGTTGGGGGAATTGGCGGCGTCGATTATGCCTTTGACCGCATTGTGAATGTAGAGCAGCCCGGCCACCGCCTGGCCACCGTTGACAACAATCATGCTGCGATCCGCCAAAAGGTTGGCGATCTCCACCACGAAATCTTTGCTCCGGGGACCATAAATGGTCACCGGGCGAATAACGGTAAAAGGCAAACCGGTTTCCGCCCCGAAGTCCCACACGGCCTGTTCGCCCATGCCCTTGGATTTGTTGTAGGGCAGGCCCACGTCGGTGATGGGGTGGCTTTCGTCGCAGGCCACCTTGGGATAGCCGTAGACATCCGTGGTGCTGATGTGGAGGAAGCGCTGCACGCTCCCGGCGGCGTGGGCGGCGTGCAGGAGGTTCTGGGTGCCGGTGACGTTGGTGGCGAAGAAATCGTCCCAACTGCCCCAGTCCGCGGAGAGGCCGGCGCAGTGGTAGACATGGGTCGCCCCGGCCACGGCTTTGGCCAGGGCGGCTTTGTCTCCCAATCCGCCCTGGATCACGGTCAAGCTGAGATCCGCCAGGTGATCCAGCTTGCTGGTGGAGCGGGCCAGGATGCGCACCTCCTCGCCCCGGTGGACCAGCTCTCGGGCCAACGCTCCGCCCAAAAAGCCGCTGGCACCGGTCACCAGGACGGTCACTAGATCAACCCCACAAGCTTGCCTGCGCCGATGAAGACGTCCAAGGCAAAGTCAATATCTTCCACGCTGTGGGCTGCGGTGACATTGGCGCGCAGCCGGGCCGCTCCTTCCGCCACCGCCGGGGGCAACACGGGCAGCACAAAGACCCCGCGATCCTGGCAATATTTGGTCATGATCATGGCCCGCTCCTCATCCCCGACCATGATGGGGACGATGGGGGTGACAGTGACACCCGTATCAAAACCCGCTGCCTTCAAGCCACCGATAAAGTGATCCACGTTGCGGCGCAAGATCTTGTTGCGCGCCACGCCTTCGTCCTCAATCACGTTGAAGGCTTCCAGAATGGCCGCGGCCACGGCAGGGGGCAAGGCCGCGCTAAAGACAAAGCCCCGGGCCGTGTGACGCAGGAAGTTGATCAGCCTGGCATCCCCGGCGATGTAGCCGCCCACACCGGGGATGGTCTTGCTGAGGGTGCCCATCTTGATGTCAACGCTGCCGGGCATGTTGAAGTGTTCCTCGATGCCCCGACCCGTGGCCCCCAAAACGCCGAGGCTGTGGGCTTCGTCCATCATGAGCCGGGCGTTGTACTTGCGGCACAGGGCCACTGCCGCCGGCAGGTCGAAGATGTCCCCATCCATGCTGAAAACGGCATCGGCCACCACCAACTTGCCCGCTTCTGCCGGTGCCTTGGCCAGGATGCGCTCCAGGTCTTCCATGTCGTTGTGATGGAAGCGTCTGAACTCGCCCCGAGCCAGTACGCAGCCGTCCACAATGCTGGCATGGTTCCATTTGTCCGAGATCACCCAATCGCCCCGGCCCACCAGGGTGCTGACCGTGGCCAGATTGGTCACATAGCCCGTGGCATAGACGATGGCATCTTCCCGGCCCATGAAGTCGGCGATACGCTTCTCCATGCGGTCATGCAGATCCAAGGTGCCGCCCAGGATGCGCACGCCGTGGGTGCCGGCACCATATTTGTCCAGCGCCGCCTTGGCCGCCGCCACCACTCGGGGATGATTAAGCAGCCCCAAATAGCTGTAGGTGGCAAACATCAGCTTGCGCTGGCCCTCGGTATAGACCCAAGGACCATCCAGTTCATCGACTGGCTGGAAGTAGTAGTAGGTGCCCTGGGCCTTCACCGCCGCAATACGGTCCCACCAGCCATCGATCTTTCCGGTGAAACCATCCTGTTTTTCTTGCGCAGCCGGTGCTGTGGGCGCGGCGACCTGGATAGTTGAGTCTGTACCATTTTGGCTGTCCGTGGGCTGGACAAGAGTTTGGGTTGTGATACGGTCTGTTTGCACACTGGTCATGATTTCACCATTCGCTTAGGTTTGATGGGATCTAGATCCGGAAGCTTGTCTCCTGGACCCGGCGCAGTTCTGTCTGCATGGTATGGCGTTCTTCTTCGTAGCCGGGGCGGCCCAGCAGGGCATAGGTGCGAACCTTGCCCGCTTCCACACCCGGCTGGTTAAAGGCATCGATATTGAACAGTTCGCCGGTGAAGGCCGTGGCCACTTCCAACAGATAGATCAACTGGCCCACGGTGAAGGCGTTGATGGCGGGCAGGCTCCACGTCATGTTGGGGCGGCCGGCCGCGGCCAGGGCGGCCGCTGTGGCAAATTGCTCGGCGTTGATCAGCTCGTTAAAGGTGTGGCCGGCCAGATAATCGAAGGCGGGCTGGCCCAGTTGGTCGTTGGGGATGGTCAATTCCGTGTCGAACTTCTCGACCCGGATGAAGTTGAGAATCTTGTTAAAGGGGCCTTCAATATAAAGCTGAACCTGGCTGTGCTGGTCCGTGGCCCCCAGGGCCTTGATGGGCGTGCCGCCCACATGGGCGGGCTTGCCGTTGCGATGGGTGGCCTTGCCCAAACTTTCAGCCCAAAGCTGGCAGAACCAGTCGGCCATATCCTTGAGGGCCTGGGCATAGGGCATCATCACGGTTTCCGGGCGGCCCTGCTCATAGCTGATCCAGTTGAGGACGGCATACATGAGGGCGCTGTTGCTCCACAGATCCCCGCCCTTGCTCAGTTCGTCCCCATAGGCGGCCCCGGCCAGTAGTTCCCGAATGTCCATCCCCGTCACCGCGGCGGGGAGCAGCCCCACGGGGGAGAGGACGCTGAACCGTCCGCCCACGCCATCGGGGACCACAAAGGTGCGATAGCCCTCCTGCACGGCCACGGGGCGCAGACTGCCCTTGGCCACATCCGTGGTGGCGATGATGTGATCCGCATAGCCATCACCCAAACGCTCCTTGAGGATGCGCCGGATCCACACAAATTGGGACATGGTCTCCGCGGTGCTGCCCGATTTGGAGATCACATTGAAGCAGGTCTCTGTCGGGTCCACAATGTCCAGCAGGGAGATCAGCCAGTCCGGGTCCACGTTGTCCAAAATGAAGAGCCGGGGACCGCCCCGCTTGTCGTCGGCCAGGTTGTTATAATAGGGATGCAGCAACGCCCGTTGCAGGGCGATGGTGCCCAGGGCGCTGCCGCCGATGCCCAGAACCACAAAGTTTTTGAACTTGGCCCGGATCTCTTTGGCCGCATCCAGGATCTCGGCTACAATCTCGTCTGTATAGGGCAGGTCGGCCCAAACCGTCTCGCCCGTGCCCCGAAAGCTATTGTAGCCGACAAGTGCCTTGGCCGCCACTTGGCTAAAGCCGTTTAGTTCGGCTTGGGTAAAGCCTTGATCGTGGCCGATAAATTGGGCCATCATGTAGCTGAAATCCAGAGAAATCCGCTGGCTCTCCCGCCAGGCGCTATCTTGATACCGTGTCATGATCGCTCCTTATTGAGTCATTTATTGAAAATAGAGAAATGGTCCACCACTTCCCGCAATTGTAGCCCATTGCACCCCGCAGTGCAAAGCTACCGGGGAAGGGGGAACTGACAATGAACAATGATCGAGGCGCGAGAAAAATACACGATACTCGACACTCGAACCACAAAGGATCCATTCCATGATTGAATTCAATCCCCACCCCCTTGTGCAGGGGGCGACGGCGCAGACCGTGCTGTCGTCTTTTGTAAAGGAAGACGCATCCACTGTCCTGACCGGAGAGTCGGCGGTGCTGCTGGATGCTGGGCCGGATCAGACCGGCTTTGCCGAGGATGGGGCCGTGCGGCTGCTGGGCTACTTCAACGCCGGCGCGGCCACCCGGCAGGGCAGACCCAGCCGGGGGCTGGTCCTCACCCTCCACGGCTGGGAAGGGTGCAGCCATTCGGTTTACAACCTGATGTTGGCCAAGGGGCTGCTGGCCGCTGGATACGATGTCTTCCGGCTCAACATGCGGGATCACGGACCCAATGTGGGGCTGAACCGGGGCATCTTCTATTCAACCCTCTTGGACGAGGTGGCTGTGGCCGCGGGCCGGGTGGCGGAGATGGCCGGAGAACGCCCCTTCTTTGTGGTGGGTGCCTCTCTGGGCGGCAACTTCGCCCTGCGTCTGGCCGCCGGCCTCCGCCGCCACCCCCTCCCTAACCTGCGCCAGATCATCGCCATCAACCCGGCCCTGGACCCGGCCCGCACCAGCCGTATCCTGGATCGCAAACCCCTCTATCGCACCTACTTCCGCCGCCGCTGGCTCAACACCTTGCAGACCAAGCAGCGCCTCTTCCCGGACCTCTACGACTTCTCCCCTCTGGCCAACATGCCCCTGCTCTGGGACATGACCGAGTGGCTGATCCGCACCCACCGCTTTGGCGAGTACGCCGGGGCCGAGGAGTACTTCAACGCCTACGCCGTGCGGGGTGCCATGCTGGGGGATCTCACCGTCCCCACCACCATCCTCACCGCCGCCGACGACCCCATCATCCCCGTGGACGACTTCCGCGCCCTCCCCAAAACTGAGATGTTGCGCACGGTGATCCAGCCCCACGGCGGCCACGTGGGCTACATGGATCTGTGGCCCCTGCATCACCGTCTGCCCGCCCTGGTCCTGGGTCTGTTGGACGAATCCGCTTGACCTTTTCGAGGATCGCCCGGACCGTGATACAATCGGCATGAAACGTGAGCGTGAAACGTTTGGGGACAACCGCATGAGGAAGCCGAAGCCGTCACCCAATGCATCCTGGCCGCCCCCTTGGCCCGAGATCACCGATCAGCGGGTTCTGGCTGCGGTGGGCCGGGTGGACCGGGCGGCGTTTGTGCCCGCCCATCTGCGCCCCTGGGCCAAGGCGGACATCCCCCTGGCCATCGGCCAGGAGCAGACCATCAGCCAGCCCTTTGTGGTGGCGCTGATGACCCAGGCCCTGGATCTGCTCCCCGGCCAGCGGGTGCTGGAGATCGGCACGGGTTCCGGCTATCAGACTGCCCTGCTCTGCGAGTTGGTCAAAACGGCCACGGGTGGGCTGGGCGAAACAGTCTTCTCGGTGGAGCGTTTTCCCGCCTTGGCGAAGAGGGCGGAAACCGTGTTGAAATCCCTGGGCTACGCCCCCCATCTGCGCGTGGGGGATGGGGCCGGGGGCTGGTCGGACATGGCCCCGTTTGAGGCCATCATCGTCACCGCGGCCCCCGTGGCCCTGCCCGCTGCCCTGTTCACCCAACTGGCCGAAGGCGGCCGCATGGTCATCCCCATCGGCCCCCGAGACGATGCCCAGACTTTGTGGCTGGTGCGCAAACAGGACGGCGCACCCAAAGCCCAAGCCCTCTGCGGCGTCCGCTTCGTCCCCCTGGTCTCGCCGCTCTTGGACGATCCAGATCAGCGGTTGGCCGTTAGCCGATAGCCGTCCCTTTTGACATAATTTCGCCATTCGCCATTCGCCATTCGGAGCTTTTATGAAAATCCTGCTCACCGGTCACCTGGGCCAACTTGGCCGAGCCATGCAAGCCGCCCTCACCGACCACGACGTCACCGGCTGGGATGTGCCCGACTATGACATCAGCAACCCCATCACCGTGGATCAAGTCGTCGCCCTAGCCCCGGACGTGGTGATCAACGTGGCCGCCTGGACCAACGTAGACGGCGCCGAGGCCAACCCGGACGTGGCCTTCGCCGCCAACACCCTGGGCCCCCTCCACCTGGCCCAAGGCTGCGCCCGCTGCGGCGCGGATCTGCTCCAGATCAGCACCAACGAAGTCTTCCCCGGCGAGGCGAGCCGCTTCTATCGGGAATACGACCAACAGGGGGCCAAGACCGTCTACGCCCGCAGCAAACAGGCCGCCGAGACCGCCATCCGCCAGATCATGGACCGGGTCTACATCGTGCGCATCGCCTGGCTCTTCGGCCCGGGGGGACTGAACTTCCCCATCAAGATCGCCGAAGCCGCGGACAAGTTCGGCGCCCTCAAGGTCACCGCGGATGAATTCGGCAACCCCACCTACGCCCCAGACGTGGCCGAGGCCGTGGCCAAGCTGATCCGTACCAAGCGCTACGGCAGCTATCACCTTGTCAACGACGGCCATTGCAGCCGCTTCGACCTGGCCCAAGCCGTCATGGACCTCACCGGTCGCGACGTCCCCATGACCCCGGTCAGCCTGGCCGAGTGGGATCGGCCAGCGTCCCCGCCGCCCCACGCCGTGCTGATCAACCAGGCCGGCGCTGCCCTTGGTATCAAACTGCGCCCGTGGCGGGAGGCGTTGGCGGAGTATGTTGAAGTTGAAGGGGAGCGGTTTCAAAAGAACGGATAAAATGATCCACGAATCTACGAATCGCCACGATTTTTTTGAATACGTAAAAAAGATTCGTGCAGATTCGTGCAGATTCGTGGATCACCATTGAAAATTAGCGGAATTAGTGGAATTGGAAACCTTATAAATGTCTGAAAACGAAACCAAAAAACAATCAAAAGCCACCCTGGGTGCCCACAACGGGATGCCCGGTAACGCCAAGAACCGCATCCGCTCCGTGGACGAGGCCATTGACGACGAGGCCTATATCGAACTGCGCTCGGACAACCGGCTGGTCATGCGCCATGCCATTGCGTTGAACCTGGACGCGTTCAAAGCCGCCACGGATGACTTTGAGCTGCGCCCGGAAAAGAACTATCCGGCCCTGCAAGCCGTCCTGCCCCCCTTCCTGTCGGTGATCGTGCCTAACCTCAACGGCAAGCAGCATTTGCCCGACCTCTTCGCCGCCTTGGCCGGCCAGACCTTCACCGACTATGAGGTGATTCTGGCCGACGACGGCAGCACAGACGGCTCGGTGGAGTTTATCGAAGCCAACTACCCGGACGTGCGGGTGCTGGTCAATCGGCGGCCCTTGGGCTTTGTGGCCAACTGCAACGCGGCCGCGGATGCCGCCACCGGGCGCATCCTCGTCCTGCTCAATAATGACACGGAGCCGGACCCGGCCTGGCTGGAGAAGCTGGCCCTCGCCATCTGCGCCCACCCGGACGCAGCCATCGTCGCCAGCAAGATGCGTCTCTTTGACCAGCGGGACACCCTGCACACCGCCGGGGATATGCTGGGCGCGGACGGCATCCCCCGCAACCGGGGCGTCTGGGAGGCCGACACGGGCCAGTTCGACGCCTTGACCACGGTCTTCAGCGGCTGTGGCGGCGGCTCGGCCTATCGCCGGGATGTGTGGCAATCCCTGGGCGGCTTTGACCCGGACTTCTGGATGTATGTGGAGGATGTGGACTTCGCCTTCCGTGCCCGGCTCCAAGGCCACGAGGTGATCTACGCCCCGGATGCTGTGGTCTATCACAAGATCGGCGGCAGCGGTGGGGACACCCTGGCCAGCTACTACGTGGGCCGCAACACCATCTGGAACATCGTCAAAAACATGCCCGGCGGTCTGCTGATCAAGCATCTGCCCGCCATCCTCGCCGCCCAGGTCAAGATTGCCGCCGACGCCCTCGCCAATATCCAGGGCGAAGCCGCCCAAGCCCGCCTGCGCGGACAGCTGGATGGCCTCTTGGGCATCCCCAAAATGCTAGGCAAACGACAACAGATCCAAAACAGGCGACAGGTGAATGACAGCGCAATCGAGCGGTTGTTGATGTAAACTGCGAGGGGCGAATTGCGAGGGGAGTTGACCCGTCATTCGCCATTCGCCATTCGCCATTCGCCATTCGCTTTCGCCCCACCCACGGAGTTATGATCTATGCAACTACCTCCTGAAAAACTCGGTTCCTTCTATCTCGGCGCGGAATATGATCTGGCCACCCGCACCCTCTCGGAGAACGCGGTCAACTATGACGCCCGAGACCTGACCACCCACGCCGTTTGCGTGGGCATGACCGGCTCCGGCAAGACCGGCCTGTGCATTGGTCTGCTGGAAGAGGCGGCCCTGGATAAAGTCCCCGCCATCCTCCTGGACCCCAAGGGGGACATCACCAACCTGCTGCTCCAATTCCCAGAGATGGAGCCTGATGACTTCCGGCCTTGGATCAACGCGGACGACGCCCGGCGCAAGGGCAAGACCATCGACGAATTCGCCGTCTCCACCGCGGACCAGTGGCGCAAGGGGCTGGGGGATTGGGGCATCACCGGCGAGCGCATCCGCCTGCTCAACGAGACCACGGACTACACCATCTACACCCCCGGCTCAGACGCGGGGATGCCCATCAGCATCCTCAGCAGCCTGGCCGCCCCCAAGCTCAGTTTTGACACCCACGCCGAGCTGATCCGGGACCGCATTAGCGGCACGGTCGCCGCCCTCCTGGGTCTGGTGGGCGTGGA
>JAGNDO010000093.1 GCA_018003515.1 Caldilineaceae bacterium | reverse complement strand
CACGCCACATTCATGCCATATTGTCGTCACTGTTAGGATTCTCCTTACAAGAACGGCCTCAATTGAAGATCTTCCCGACCAAAATTGTGAAGACAATCTTGGTTATAACGAGTACACCCTCTTGTCAGGAGGCTAAATCCATGCGTCAATTCACCCGTCGTGATCGCCTGCGCTATCAATTCGATACCATGATGGCCAAAGGGCCAGCTGTTCTGATCGGTTGGCTGGCTATCGTTTCATTGGTCGTCATCTCCTTGGTGTCATTTATCGTTCGGCTCCTGAACCTGGACCCGGAAGGGCGCAACTTCTTCCAACTGGTCTGGGTTGGCCTCATGCGTACCCTGGATCCGGGCATGGGCGAAGAGACAAGCAACTGGCCCTTTCTCTTTGCCATGCTTGTCATCACCCTGACTGGCATCTTTGTGGTCAGCAGCCTGATCGGTATTTTGACCACCGGTCTGGAGAGCCAGTTGGAGCAGTTGCGCAAAGGGCGATCCTTGGTGGCTGAGACTGGGCACTCGTTGATTTTAGGCTGGTCCCCCCAAATTTTCACACTGGTCTCGGAGCTGGTGCTGGCGAACGAAAACCAGCCCCGTTCCTGTATTGTGGTTCTGGCCGAAAAAGACGCGGTGGAGATGCAGGACGAAATCCGCGCTCGGGTGGGCAAGACAGGCCGCACACGGATTGTCTTCCGCACAGGCGTACCCCACGACATCACCGACTTGCAAATCGTCAATCCTGGCACGACCCACTCTATTGTCATTCTCTCACCGGAGGATGAAAATGCCGACGCCTATGTGATCAAGACCATTCTGGCCCTGACCAATCATCCCCAGCGGCCAGCGAAGCCCTATCACATTGTGGCGGTTCTCCACGATGAAAAAAACCTGGCGGTAGCGCGCATGATTGGCCGCAACGAAGTGCAGTTGATTTCGTCGGATGACTTGATTGCCCGGCTGACCGCCCAAACTTGCCGGCAATCCGGCTTGTCGATCGCCTATACGGAACTCCTCGACTTTAGCGGTGACGAGATCTATTTCAAGGCGGAACCGGCCCTGGTCGGTAAGTTTTTTCATGACTCCCTCTTTGCCTACGACGATTCTGCGGTCATGGGCATTCGTTTTCGGGACGGGCGGATTCGCTTGAATCCACCCATGCAGACCGTGCTTGAAGAGGGCGACCAATTGATCGCCATCTCGGCGGATGACGATACGATCCAGCTTTCCCAGCTTGATGCGCCCCCCATCGCCCACGAGTTCATCCGCCAGGCAACCCATCAGGCGTCTGCACCCGAAAGCACCTTGATTCTGGGCTGGAATGGACGGGCACCACGGATAATTAGACAGCTTGACCAATACGTGGCTCCCGGTTCTGCGGTGCAGATTGTGTCGTCACGCCTGCAAGAGGAAGACGAAGACAGCAACGGGGCCAGTAGCCACAAAAAGGGTTATGCCAATCTAACCTGCACCCTCACCCACGGTGACGCAACCGACCGCGCCCTCTTAAACACCCTGGCCCTCGAAAGCTACAATTATGTGATCGTGTTGAGCGAAGCCATAGAAACGGGGATGAATGATCAGGAGATTGACGCCCGCACCCTGATCACCTTGCTCCATCTGCGGGATATTTGTGACAAGGGGGGCTTCTCTGTCTCGATTGTGAGCGAAATGCTCGACATCCGCAATCGCGAGCTGGCCGCAGCCGCCCGGGCCAACGACTTCGTGGTCAGCGACAATCTGATCAGCTTGATGTTGTCCCAGATCTCCGAGAACAAAGAGCTGGCGCATGTGTTCCAGGACTTGTTCGATCCGAAAGGCTCGGAAATCTATTTCAAACCGGCGGGTGATTATGCAGAACCAGGCCAGGCCGTCAATTTCTACACCATTACCGAGGCGGCCCGACTGCGGGACGAAGTGGCCATCGGCTATCGCATACAAGCAGATGCCAACTCGACTGAGAAAGCCTACGGCGTGACGCTCAACCCGGTCAAATCCCAGTCGGTCACCTTTAGCCCAGAGGATCGGATTATCGTGCTGGCGGAGGACTAATCCGCCAGCCGCCCGTTCAACACAACAATTCGTAATCGTTCACCCCCTCGGCCCGGTTCGGCTGAGCTCACGTTGAAGCCTGGCCCCCAATTCTGGGGGAGGTCGTGGACAGTTCCCCCCAAAGTTGGGGGGTCAGGGGGGCAGGGAACGATTACAACAATTCTCAGTCTGACCCAAATGACTTTGCTGCATTAATATCTGACTCCGCTGCAAAAAGATCCTTTTCACCACAAAGGACACAAAGAACACAAAGAGGGATTTATTCTTTTGAAATCTTTGTGTTCTCTGTGTTCTCTGTGATCTTTGTGGTAAATCTTTTTGGTTCTGGCTAGGCCAGGTTGGGTAACTATGCGTCCTATTTGGCGTTATGACTGAGAATTGTCGCGTTCAAAAAGGCTCCATCTTGATTTGCGTCTACAGGTCTGTCTACGCCTGTCTACAAACTGTCTACAAAACTGTCTACGTCTGTCTACAAAATCGCCGCGGATTTGTGACAGACAGCACATAAAAAAAACGGTATACTGTTCAAATATGGTTCTGTGATGGACTGGGGCAGGTTCACGACATGGGCCAGGGGGCACTCGGTCCCTGTCGCCATGGGAAAGCAAGCAGATGCGACAAATTTCAGCGTTTGAAAACAACCCAAGACTCCTCTACGGCAGCGGATGCGTTGCCCAGCTTGGCGGGCGATTGGGCAAATTGGGCGTGCAAAAGGCGCTGATCGTGACCGATCCGGGCATTGTGGCCGCCGGCCTTGTGGACCGGGTGATCGCGCAGGTGACCAAAGCGGGGATTGCCCATGTTGTCTTTGACGAGATCGAACCCAACCCCTCTTTGGAGACCGCCGAGCTGATCGCCAGGATCTATCACGAAGAGAGCTGTTCGGGGATGATTGCGGTGGGGGGGGGCAGCCCCATGGATGCCGCCAAAGGGGCTGGCATCTTGCTGACCAACCGGGGCGAGCTGCGGGACTTTGCCAATGGCACGCAGATTGCTGCCTCCCTGCCGCCCACCGTGGCAATTCCCACAACCGTGGGCACGGGGAGCGAAGTCACCAAATTCGCCGTCCTCACCGACCACGATGCGGCGCAAAAATTGATGTTGACCAGCGAGCGCTTGGTCCCAGCCCTGGCCATTCTGGACCCGGAACTGGTCTACGCCCTGCCCGCCCAGATTGTGGCGATGACGGGGATCGATGCCCTGACCCACGCCATCGAGTCCGTGCTTTCGGTCTTTGCCAAGCCGACCAGCGATGCCCTGGCCCTGGAAGCGATCAGCCTGATCAGCCGACATCTGCTCACCGCCGTCACGGTTAACGGGACCAGCGCAGATGGGCAACTGGCCCGCAGTCAACTGCTCTATGCCAGCACCCTGGCCGGGATGGCCTTCAACGATGCACTTCTGGGCCTGGTGCATGGCATGTCCCACCCCCTGACCAGCTATTACGGCGTGCCCCACGGCTTGGCCAATGCGCTTTTGCTACCCCTGGTCATGCGCTTCAATGCACCGGTCTGCGCCAGCGCCTTGGGCCGGGTGGCCCAGGCAATGGGCAAACCCTCCAGCGCGGAGGCAGCGATCGAGGCGGTCGGTCAATTGATCGGCCAGCTTGGCCTGCCGACCACCCTGGGCGCGGTAGGGGTGACGGAGACGTTCATGGCCTATCTAGTCGCCGACGCTTTTGCCAGCGCCAATGCCCAGATCATCAACCCGCGCACCCCCACAGAAGCTGAGATCCTTGGGCTATATCGCCAATTATTATGAACACGGACCCGCGATGACGTCAGAATGGCTCTTTGACCGCCTTCAAGAATTCGAGCAGACGCCCGCCCTGATTTGGCAGGGGGCGTCGTATACCTATGGACACCTGCTGGAAGCGTGCCGACATTGGCAGCAGCTTTTGCAGGAAAAAGAGATTCGACCAGGGGAGGTGGTGGCCCTCTGCGGCGACTTCTCCAAGGGGACCGTCGCCCTCTTTTTGGCCCTGCTGGCCAACCAAAACACCATCGTCCCCCAGATGGCTGAGGGGCTTGCGGAGCGTCAGTCGGCCTTGGAGACGGCCTGTGTCAGCGCCATTTTTGAGTTTGACCAGGCGGATGGCTGGCATCTCTCCCGGCGCACGCCGGCCGGCAGCCATCCCCTGTTGCAGAAATTGAGCCAGCAAGGGGAAGCCGGGCTGATCCTCTTTTCGTCCGGATCAACCGGGGATCCCAAGGCAGCGCTGCACAGCCTGCCGCGCATGCTCAACAAGTTTAGCCAAAAACGCTTCTCCGGCTATCGCACCCTCACCTTTCTGCGCCTGGAGCATATTGGCGGGATCAACGTCTTTCTGTCGGCCCTGTGCAACGGCGGAACCCTCATCCCGATCCGGGAACGCAGCGCGGAGGCCACTTGCCGGGCCATTGCAGAGCATCAGGTGGCGTTGTTGCCCACAACCCCGACATTTTTGAATATGCTGCTGATTTCGAGAGCCTACGAAAGATACGATCTTTCTTCGCTGAAAATTATCACCCACGGCAGCGAACCCATGCCCCCGGCCACCATCCGGGCCTTGCAGACAGCCCTGCCCCACGTTCATCTAAAGCAGGCCTACGGGCTGACCGAGCTGGGGGTTTTGTCCACCCACTCCCACAAAAACGACTCCCAATGGCTGAAGATCGGCGGGGAGCAAGTGGAGATGAAGGTGGTGGATGACACGCTGTGGATTCGCACAGACTTTGCCATGCAGGGGTATTTGAATTTTCCTTCTCCCTTTGATGACGAGGGCTGGTTCAACACGGGGGATACGGTGGTGGTGCAAGATGGCTATATGCGGATCTTGGGCCGGGCCTCCGAGATCATCAACGTTGGCGGCGAAAAGGTCTTCCCGGCAGAGGTGGAAGATGTGATCCTGCAAATGGAAAACATCCGGGAGGTGGCTGTCCACGGCATGGGCAACCCGGTCATGGGCAACCTTGTGGTGGCCCGGGTCGAGCTGATCCAGCCCGAAGATGCGGACGATCTGGAGGACCGGGTGCGCGCCTACTGTCGCACCCGGCTGGCTTCGTACAAGATCCCGGCGGTCGTGCAGATCGCCGCTGGCACGGTCTATGGCGGGCGTTTCAAAAAGATGCGCGGCAACAGTCCGCTTGCCGCCCATTCATCTCAAGACTAATCTCAGGAATTGACTATGGCATCGCATCCAAAGGTAGTGCTGATCAGCGGGGGAAGCCGGGGGCTGGGCCAGGCGTTGGTGACGGATCTCTTGGCCCAGGGCCATATTGTGACCACCTTCAGCCGTTCCCAAACCCCTTTTGTCGCCGAATGTCTGGCGAACAGCCCCGACCACTTTTATTGGGAAGCGGTGGATGCGACGGATATCGACCATATCAAAGAATTTGCCCGCTCTGTGATCGACCGCTTCGGCCAGGTGGATGTGCTGATCAACAATGCGGCCCTGGGCGTTGACGGCATCCTCACCCTGATGCGGGAAGCGGAGATCCAGCAGGGGATCACGGTCAACCTGGAGGCCGCCATTCACCTGACCCAAACCTGTCTCAAAAGCATGTTGCAGCAACAGAGCGGCTGCATCATCAACATCACCTCCATCAACGGTCTGCGCGGCTATGCGGGCGTCTCGGTCTACAGCGCCACCAAGGCGGCCCTGGACGGCATGACCCGCAGCCTGGCTCGGGAGATGGGGCCCCAGGGCATCCGGGTGAACTCGGTGGCCCCGGGCTATTTTGAAAGCGATATGACCAGCACCCTCACCGAGACGCAACGGGGGCGGATTGCCCGCCGCACCCCCCTGCAAAGACTGGGCACCCCGCAAGAGGTCGCCAGCCTTGTGCGCTTTTTGATCTCCCCCGACGCCAGCTTTATCACCGGGCAGATCATTGCGGTTGACGGTGGCTACACCTGCTAAACAGTAATCGTTCACCCGCCGCCCCCCGGCCCCCAATTCTGGGGGAGGTCGTGGACAGTTCCCCCCAAAGTTGGGGGGTTAGGGGGGCGGGGGGTGAACGATTACGCTAACCATCACAGCCACCAAGGCTTCATAGGCCACAAAGGATCAGACTATGGAAGAGCGCAAGCAGATTATCTATAAAACCATCCAACGGGTAGCCGAGGACCGTGCTATCCAACTGGAGATGCTCCACGACGACGCGGCCTTGGTGGACACCCTGGGCCTTCGCTCGCTGGATCTGGCCCGCATCCTGGCCATTTTGGAGCTAAAACTCAATGTCAATCCCTTTGCCGAACTGGTCTCCATCACCAGTGTGCGCACGGTGGGGGATCTGTGCGCAGCCTATGACAAAGCCTTTGCTGGGGAGACCCAGGAAGAAGAAAGACCCGGCGCACGACAGCCGCGCCGGGTGATTTCCGCGGAACAACGCAATTTGCGCCGCGGGGGCAGGGATCAATCTTCATGACAACCAGCACAGACGTATTGGATCACCCCACGGCAATCGCCATCATCGGCATGGCCGGCCGCTTTCCCGGTGCGCAGAATCTGCATGAGTTTCGTCAAAACCTGGAAAAGGGTGTAGAGTCCATCACCTTTTTGTCCGAGTCGGAATTGCTGGCCGCGGGTGCCCAACCGGACCAGGTGAAGCAACCCAACTATGTCAACGCCGCCCCGCTGTTGGAGGGCTTCGACCAGTTTGACGCCAGCTTTTTTGAATATTCAGCTCGGGAAGCCGAGATCATGGACCCCCAGCATCGCCTCTTTTTGGAGTGCGCCTGGCACGCCCTGGAGGATGCCGGCTATGCAAGCCCTGCGGGCAACCGTTCGATTGGGGTCTTTGCCGGTGCGGGTGGTGTTATGTACAGTTACCTGCTGTCGGACCTGCACATCAACCAGCGCTTGATTGGCTTTTCCGGCAGCCGGGAGCATATCGGCAACGACAAGGATTATCTGAGTACCCGGATCTCCTACAAGCTCAACCTGCGGGGGCCGAGTCTCTCCATCCAGACCGCCTGTTCGACCTCCCTTGTCTCCGTTCACCTGGCCTGCCAGAGCCTGCTCAACGGCGAGTGTGACATGGCCCTGGCTGGCGGCATCTCGGTGCGCACCCCCCAGCGTGTCGGATATCTCTTTCAGGAAGGCGAAATTTTCTCCCCAGATGGCCATTGCCGCCCTTTTGATGCCCAGGGACAGGGCACGATCTTTGGCAGCGGCGCGGGCATTGTGGTGCTGAAACGGCTGGAAGATGCCATGCGCGACGGCGATACGGTCGAGGCGGTGATCCGCGGGTCGGCCATTGGCAACGACGGCGCGCAGAAGGTCAGCTATTGGGCCACCGTGGCCGAAGGACAGGCCGACGCCATGGATCAGGCCCTGGCCGTGGCCCAGGTGGAGCCGGAGACCATCGGCTTTGTGGAGGCCCACGGCACCGCCACCACCCTGGGCGATCCGGTGGAAATCTTCGCCCTCAAACAGGCTTTTGCCACGGATCAGCGCCAGTTTTGCGCCATCGGCTCGGTCAAGAGCAACATCGGCCACACGGACGCCGCCTCGGGCGTGGCGGGACTGATCAAGGCTGTGTTCTCATTGAAGCACAAGACCCTCTACCCGACCCTGCACTTTTCCACGCCAAACCCGTTGATCAATTTTGAGAACAGTCCATTTTATGTCAATATTGAGACAAAAGAATGGGCGGCCCAAGCTTTCCCGCGCCGGGCCGCGGTCAACTCCCTGGGGATCGGCGGCACCAACGCCCACGTCATCCTGGAAGAAGCACCGGTGATCCCGGTCCCCGACCGCCCGGTGGACGCCTCCCACCAGCTTTTGACCCTGTCCGCCAAAACCCCCGAAGCCTTGGCGGCCTTGGCAAAACGCTACGCGGCCCATTTGACCGCCCAACCGGCCCAGTCCTTTGCGGATCTCTGCTACACCGCCAATACCCGACAAGCCCATTTCCCCCAGCGCCTGGCCCTGGTGGCCGCCAGCCCAGCCGAAGCCATCACCCAGCTTGGGGCCTTTGGCCAATCCGCCAGCCCCCTCCCGGACAGTCCCTTTGGGAAGAGCCAGTTGTCCCCGGTCGCCTTCCTCTTTACGGGGCAAGGCGCTCAATATGTGGAGATGGGGCGCGAACTCTACGAGACCGAGCCGATCTTTCGCCAGACCCTGGACCGCTGCGACGAACTCTTGCGGCCTCTGCTGCCCGTCTCCCTTCTGGAGGTGCTTTACCCGTCCCAGCCCGCCCACGCCGGGTTGATCGACCAGACCGCCTATACCCAGCCCGCCCTCTTTGCTCTGGAATATGCCCTGGCCGAGCTGTGGATGGCCTGGGGGATGCAGCCCACAATTGTGATGGGCCACAGCGTGGGCGAGGTTGTGGCGGCCTGCGTGGCTGGGGTCTTCAGCCTGGAAGATGGGTTGAAGCTGATTGCGGCCCGGGGACGGCTGATGCAAGCCCTGCCCGCCACGGGCACAATGGTGGCCGTTTGGGCCAGCGCAGCCCAGGTGCAAGCGGCCATTGCCCCCTATGCCGAGACGGTTTCGATTGCCAGCATCAATGGCCCGACCAGCGTGGTCATTTCGGGCGAACGGCAGGCCATCGGGGCGATTGTGGAAAGCCTGGAATCCCAGGGCGTCCGCACCAAAGAGTTGGTTGTCTCGCACGCCTTCCACTCCCCGCTGATGGAGCCGATGTTGGCAGACTTTGCCCAGGTCGCCCAGGCAGTGCGGTTTGCGCCCCCCACCCGGACGCTGATCGCCAATTTGACCGGCGAAATCGCCACGGCTGCCAGCGCCACGCCGGACTACTGGGTGCAGCACGTGCGCCAGCCCGTCGCCTTTGCCCAGGGCATGAAGACGTTGCACGACGCCGGCATGGAGATCTTCCTGGAGATCGGCCCCAAGCCGGACCTGTTGGGCATGGGGCGGCGCTGTCTGCCCGATGGCTACGGGCTTTGGCTGCCCAGCCTGCGCCCTCAGCAACCGGCCCAAAAACAGATCCTTGACAGCCTGGGCGCGCTCTACCAACAGGGTGCCCAGATCGACTGGCCGGTTCTATATCGCCATGTGGCCCACAGCCGCCAGCGGGTCAAGCTGCCCGCCTATCCCTTCCAGCGCCAACGCTATTGGATCACCCCGACGGCCCACGGCCAATCATCCCAGCCGGGTTTGGCCCAGGCCACGGACGACAAGCATCCGCTGTTGGGGAAAGAGATTTATTCCCCGTTGATCCAGTCCACCTGCTTTGCCTCCCAGATCGCCCTTGCCCGCACCCCGTTTCTCATGGATCACCGAGTGCTGGACACCATTGTGGTTCCGGCCACCGGCTATGTGGAGATGGCCCTGGCCGCGGCGCAACGCTTCTTGGAGAGCGACGCCGTCACCCTGGCAGACCTGGTCTATCAGGCCCCGTTCACCTTCAACAACGCGGCCAGCAAAGCCACCCAGTTGATCATCTACGCGCCGACCGCCGACGGGTCGGCCCCGTTTGAGATCGTTAGTTTGGCGGATGACAGGGCAACCAAGGCCAAAGAGAGGGTCTGGCAGAACCACGCCAGCGGTGTCATCCGCCCCAATTTGGGCCAGTCGCTCTTCGCGCCGACCGCCATCGAGGACCTCCGCACCCGCTGCACCGAGGAAATTGGGGCCGAGTCCCTCTATGGCTATTTCCACGACCGGGGCTACCAGTTCGGCCCGGCCCATCAGTCCATCCGCACCCTCTGGCTGGGCCACAACGAAACATTGGCAGAGTTGGTTTTGCCCGCCCAATTGGACGCCGAATTCACCGGTTACGTCTTCCACCCGGCGCTGTTGGATGCCTGTTCCCAGGCCCTCTTGCCCATCCTGCCCCAGATTCCCACAGAGCAGATCTTCATCACAATGGGCAAAGATCGGGTGGATCTCTATGCCAGGCCAACGCCGCGCCTGTGGGTTCATGCCAGACGGCAAACCGACCAGCCTGCCAACGCCGCGGCGTTCAAGGGCGACGTGGACATTTACAACGAGCATGGCCAGCCCGTGGCCGCCATTCGCGGCTACACCATGACCCTCACCACCCGCCAAGCCCTGGCCAAGGGTCTGCGCAGCGATGATCCGAACGATTTCCAAAACCAACTCTACGAAATCGAGTGGCGGGAGAGTGCGCCCACCCGGCCGTTTATCCCTTCCAGCCTGGCCCGGGGACTCTGGCTGGTCTTTGCCGACACGCTTGGGGTGGCCGACCAGTTCTGCCGGGGGTTGACCGATCTCCAGGCCGCCACCATCAAAGTGCTGCCCGGCCAACGCTTTGAGCAGATCGGCCCCCAAACCTACACCATCGATCCCCTGCGGCCAGCGGATTTTGCCCTGTTGCTGGAAGCCGTGAACAAGGCCAAATACGATCTGCGGGTCAACTTCCAGGGGGTGATGCACTTCTGGAGTTTTGATGAAAGCGAGAGCCAGGAATCACTGAGCCAACAGCAGGCGACCGGCGTCGGCGCGCTCCTGCATCTGGTGCAGGCCCTGAGCCAACTCACGCTCCACGCCCGCTTCCAGCTTTTCTTGATGACCCAGAACGCACAGTCGGTGGTTGAGGGGGAGCGCGTGGGGCATCCGGCCCAGGCTGCCCTGTGGGCGTTGGGCCGGGTACTCGACACCGAGCAGCCCCATCTGCACGTGCGCTGTGTGGATCTGGCCACGGCCCCAGCCACCCAGACCCAGACCCAGCCCCTGCTTGAGCTTTTCCGCCATCTCTTCACCGAGCCGGAACCGTTCATGGCCATCCGCCAAGCAAAGCGCTTTGTGCCCCGGCTGGTGACGGCTTCGCTCACGCCCTCACTCACGCCCTCACAGCAAAGCAAGACCCCCGGCATCTTGACGATCCAGCAGCCGGGCAACATTGACTCCCTCATCTGGCTGCCCGCCCTGCATCCCCAGCCCGCCGCCGATGAGGTGGAGATCAAGACCCAGGCCCTTGGCCTGAATTTCCGGGATGTGTTGATTGCCCTGGGCGTCTATCCCGGCGGTGGCGAGGAATTTGGCCTGGAATGCGCCGGCGAGATTGTGCGCCTGGGCAGCCGGGTGACCCGCTTCCAGGTGGGGGATCGGGTGATGGCCCTGGCCGACCGGGCCGGCACCTTCAAAGAATATGTCGCCCTCCACCAGGACATGGTGACCCCCATCCCCAGCACGCTCTCGATGAGCGAGGCGGCCACCGTCCCCACCGTCTTTTTGACCGCCTATGTGGGGCTGATCCAACTGGCCCAGCTTTCCGCGGGAGAGCGGGTGTTGATCCATTCGGCGGCCGGCGGGGTGGGGCTGGCCGCGGTGCAACTGGCGCAACAGGTCGGGGCCGAGGTCTATGCCACGGCCAGCCCAGGCAAGTGGGACCATCTGCGCTCCCTGGGCGTCCGGCAGGTCATGAATTCCCGAAGCCTGGACTATGCGGAGGAGATCATGCGGGTCACCCAGGGCCGCGGGGTGGATGTGGTCCTGGGCGCGCTGACCGACGAGACCATTCCCGTCAATATGGGCATCCTGGCCGCCAATGGACGCTGCATCGACATCGGCAGCAACAGCGCGGAGAAGCCCCTGCAAACCCACACCTATGCGGACGGCAAGCGCTATCACAGCTTTGACCTGCGCCACGAGGCCCGGCGCGATTCCGCCCAGATGCAACAGATTCTGCAAACCCTGGGCCGCCAATTCGAGAGCGGGGCCTTGCAGCCCCTGCCCCTCACCCCCTATGCCCGCACTGCGCTCAAAGACGCCTTCCGGGACATGCAGCAGGCCAAACAGATCGGCAAGATCTGCATCAGTCTGGAAAGCGTTGCGGCCCCAGAGACGGCCAATCGGGCCACGGTCCTCGTCACCGGCGGGCTGGGTGGCGTGGGGATCACGGTGGGCGAATGGCTGGCCGTGGAGAAGGGCATGGCTTTGGCCCTGGTTGGGCGCAGTCAGCCCAACGCCGAGGCCCAGCAGAAGATCGCAGCCTTGCGCGCCCGGGGCGTGGAAGTGCAGAGCTTCCAGGCGGATGTCACTGACCGCCAGGCCGTGGCCGACCTCTTGGCCGCCATCCAGGCCCACATGCCGCCCCTGCGCGGTCTGGTCCATGCCGCCGGTCTGCTCGACGACGGGCTGTTGAACACCATGAGCTGGCCCCAATTCCGCAAGGCCCTGGCCCCCAAGATGGACGGGGCGTGGAATCTGCATCTCTTGACCCAGGAGACCCCCCTGGACTTTTTCCTGCTCCTCTCCTCTGTCACCGCCCTGCTGGGGACGGCGGGCGTGGGCAACTATGCCGCCGGCAATGGCTTTCTGGATGGTCTGGCCCACTATCGCCGTTCCCGTGGGCTGCCCGGCCTGAGCATCAACTGGGGACCGTGGGCAGAGGTGGGGCTTTTGGCCAAGATAAGCGAGACGGCGCGCCGCCAGTGGACCGAGGGGGCCATCTCCCCCCTCTCGTCGGCCCAAAGCCTGCAAATTTTGCAGAGCCTGCTCGCCCAAACCAAGGCCCAATACGGCGCGTTCAAGGCCGATTGGCCCCTCTGGTTGGCCCATCAACCCGGCAAAACCATCCCGCCCTTGCTGCTGGATGTGGCGGCCAAGGCCAAACCGAGAGCCAGCCAGCCAGCCTCTGCCAGCCGCCCGGAGCAGACAAAGCAGGAGTCTGCCATTCTGCAAAGTCTGCGCGCCGCCCCCGCCAATCAGCGCCAGAAGCTCTTGACCACCTTTGTCAGCGAACAGCTTGCGGCCATTTTGGGCGCAACGGCCAGCGCCATCAACCCGCGCCAGGGCTTTCTGCAACTGGGTCTCGACTCCTTGCTCTCGATTGAACTGCGCAATCGCCTGCAAACGAATCTGGCATGCACCCTGCCGCCGACCCTGGTCTTCAACTATCCCACCGTCGAGACCCTGACCCACTATCTGCTCGACGATGTGCTGAAGCTGCCCGCGGCGGCCCCAGCCGAAGCCAGCCCAACTCCTCAGCCCACGAACAACGGAGCCGGGGCGGACAAACCCCCGCACCATGCCCCCATCTCGCCGGATGATGATCTGGCCGCCCTGCTCGCTGAGATCAACGAGGTCTCTGACAGCGAAATCGAAGGAATGTTTCGATAATGGATTCGTTACGCCCACAACTCGCCACCATGTCGCCCCTCAAGCTGGCACTGGCCGCCCAACAGATGCGGTCCAAGTTTGGCGTTATCAACGCGGAACCGATTGCCATCATCGGCATGGGCTGTCGTTTTCCCGGCCAGGCCAACACGCCCGAAGCCTTTTGGCAGCTTCTGCGCGCCGGTGTCGATGCGGTCACCGAAATCCCCCCGGACCGCTGGGACATGGACGCCTACTATGACCCGGACCCGACGGTTCCCGGCAAGATCTACACCCGAGCGGCTGGCTGTCTGGACCAGATCGACGGCTTTGATGCCCCGTTTTTTGCCATCACCCCCCGGGAAGCTGTCAGCATGGACCCCCAACAGCGGCTGGTGCTGGAGGTCAGTTGGGAGGCGCTGGAACAGGCCGGGATAGCCCCGGACAGCCTGGCGGGCAGCCAGACCGGCGTCTTTCTGGGCATTTGCAGCAATGATTATTTGATGCGGCTGACGACCCGGGACGTGACCGAAATTGACGCCTATATGGCCACGGGCAACCACTACAGCGTCAATGCCGGGCGGATCTCCTATGTGCTGGGCTTGCAGGGCCCCAGCCTGGCCGTGGATACGGCTTGCTCGTCCTCCCTGGTGGCGTTGCATCTGGCCTGCCAGAGTCTGCGCAACGGCGAGTCCACGTTGGCCCTGGCTGGCGGGGTCAATCTGCTGCTCTCGCCGGAATACAGCATCAACTATTGCAAAGCCAACATGCTCTCTGCGGATGGCCGCTGCCACACCTTTGATGCCAGCGCCAACGGTTTTGTGCGGGCCGAGGGCTGCGGCGTTGTGGTCCTGAAAAGGCTTTCGGATGCGGTGGCCGCGGGGGACAATATCCTGGCCCTGGTGCGGGGGTCCGCGGTCAACCAGGACGGCCACAGCAGCGGGTTGACCGCCCCCAACGGTCTGGCGCAACAGGCCGTTCTGCGCCAGGCCCTGGAGAATGGCTGTGTGGAGCCGGGCCAGGTCCACTATGTGGAGACCCACGGCACGGGCACCTCCCTGGGGGATCCGATCGAAGTGGAGGCCCTGGGCAGCGTCTTTGGCGAAGGGCGCGACGCCGCGCATCCGCTCTACATCGGGTCGGTCAAGACCAATCTGGGCCACTTGGAAGCCGCGGCGGGCATGGCTGGGCTGATCAAAGTCGTCCTCTCCCTGCAAAACGGTGAAATCCCGGCCCATCTCCATTTCAACCAGCCCAATCCCTACGTAGATTGGAATGCCCTGCCCCTGCGCGTGCCCACGGAGCGCATGGCCTGGCCGGCTGATGCCCAGCGGAAAATTGCCGGGGTCAGCTCCTTTGGCTTCAGCGGCACCAACGCCCACATCTTGATCGAGCAAGCACCCCAAAAACAGACCGACCCGCCACGGGCAGATGATCGCGCCGTGCATTTGCTCACCCTTTCTGCCAAAAGCGAGGCCGCGCTCGGTGCGCTGGTTGGCCAATACCAACGCTATCTGGCCGCCACGCCCAGCGCATCCCTTGCCGATATGTGCGGCACAGCCAATCGGGGCCGCGCCCACTTTCCCCACCGGCTCAGCCTGACCGCATCTTCCCACGAAGAGATTCAGCAGAAGCTGGCGGCTGTGGCTGCCGCCCAACCCGTGGCTGGCGTCGCCCAGGGCCAGGCGGAAACATATCAACAGCACCCCATCGCCTTCCTCTTCACCGGCCAGGGGGCCCAGTATGTCAACATGGGCCGTCAACTCTACGAAACCCAGCCTACCTTCCGCGCCACCCTTGACCGCTGCGCTGAGATTTTGCAGCCGCTTTTGGCAGAGTCTCTGTTGGATGTGCTGTATCCAACAATCGAGCAGGGCGAAGCGCAAAATGCCAAAATCGATCAGACCGCATACACCCAACCCGCGCTCTTTGCTCTGGAATATGCCCTGGCCGCCCTGTGGCAATCCTGGGGCATTCAGCCGGACCTGCTCATGGGTCACAGCGTGGGCGAGCTGGTGGCCGCCTGTGTGACCGGGGTTTTCAGCTTGGAGGATGGCCTGAAGCTGATCGCGGCCCGGGGCCGTCTGATGGGCGCGCTGCCCAGAGATGGCGAGATGGTGGCCCTGCTGTTGGATGAGGCGCGGGCCGACCGGGCGATTGCCGCCCACCGCCACGAAGTTTCCATGGCCGCGGTCAACGGCCCGGAAAGCGTTGTGATCTCCGGCAAGCGGGAAACTGTCTTGGCAATTGCAGAAGAATTGGCAGCCGAGGGGGTCAAAACCCGCCGGCTCACCGTCTCCCACGCCTTCCACTCGCCCCTGATGCAGCCCATATTGGAAGAATTCCGCCAGGTGGCCGCGGGCATCACCTATCACCCGCCCAGCCTGCGCCTGATCTCCAACCTGACCGGGAAACTTGCCGGTGCCGAAATCACCACCCCAGACTATTGGGTGCGCCACGTCCGCCACGCCGTCCGCTTTGCCGACGGCGTCACCACCCTGCACGCGCAGGGCATAGCCATCTTCCTCGAAATTGGCCCCAAGCCCGTGCTGTTGGGGATGGCAGGCCAAACCCTTGACCAGATGACAAGACAACAAGGGGACAAGGTAAACGAGACTCACCCCTCCACCCCCTCACCCCCTCACCCGTTCATGCTCCCCAGCCTGCGCCAAAACCAGAGCGATTGGCAACAGATGCTGGCCAGCCTGGGCGAACTGTACGTGCGCGGGGTCAACATCGATTGGGCTGGGTTTGGCAAAGACGATCCGCGCCGCAAAGTGGTCTTGCCTACCTATCCCTTTCAGCGCCAGCGTTATTGGTTTGAGACGCCCACGACCGGGCGGAGCCCCGCCCCCACTCGCCGGGCCAGCCACCCGGGAAGCCATCCCCTGCTTGGAGATCACCTGCCCCTGGCCAATAGCGCCGAAACTCGTTTCGAGGCCTATCTCAGCGCAACGGCTCCAGCCTATTTGGCTGATCATCGGGTCTTTGGCCGCGCCATCCTGCCCGCCGCCGCCTTTTTGGAAGTGGCTTTGGCCGCCGGTCAGGCAAAGCTGGCCGCGGTCGGCAACCCGACGGGCTGGACCCTTGAGAACGTTTCCATTCGCCAGGCCCTGCTGCTGGAAGAGGAGAACCTGCACATTTTTCAGTCCTCGGCGCGCACGGTCGATCCACAAAGCGCGACGGTGGAAATATACAGTCTACCCCAAACGGATCAGGCCGACCCGGACGCGGCGTGGAGCCATCACGCCACCGCCACGGTCCGAGCGGCGGCTGGCGTCACATCCCCGCCGGCTGATCTGGCCCAATTGCAGCGGGCTTGCCCGACGGCGGTCGATGTTCAGCAATTTTATCGCACCTGGCAGGAAGCGGGCGTGGGCTATGGGATCAACTTCCAGACTATTCGACAACTTGCCACGGGCGAAAACGCGGCCCTGGGCCGCATCGAACTGGCGGACGAACTGACCGTCAGCGGCTATCGCCTGCACCCGGCGCTGTTGGATGGCTGTTTGCAAGTGTTGCTGGCCGCGCTGCCCTCCGCCAAAGAAGCCATCTATCTGCCCATCGCGGTTGACCGGGTGCATTTTTACGGGCAGCCCGGCCCCGCCCTGTGGAGCCACGCCCGCCTGCGCCCTGCCGCCAGCGAAACCAATACCCGGATCGCTGACCTACTCCTCTTTGACCCGGATGGCCGGGTGATGGTCGAGATCAGCGGGCTGCATCTGCAACGGGCCAGCCGCAGCGCGCTCTTGCATACCGCAGCCTTTGCCGACTGGCTCTACAAACCCGAGTGGCGACCCTCGCCCTTGGTCCCCACCCTGGCCAAAATCAACCCGGCCCAGCCCTGGCTGATCTTGGCCGACGACGACGGCCTGGGTGAAGGGATCGCCGCCCGGCTGACCGCGGCGGGTCAGCGCTCTGTGCTGGCCATGACCGGGCCAGACTATCAAGCCCTGGCCCCCGACCGCTACACCCTCGACCCCGGTCAGCCAGACGCTCTGCCCCGTCTGTTGGCCGCAAGCGGGCTGGCCGAGAGCGGCATCCAGGGTGTCGTCCATCTGTGGAGCAGCGCCGCCGAAAGTGACCTGACGGATCTGCTGCCCGGCCAGCTTCGCAGTTGCGGCAGCGTTCTCCACCTGGTGCAGGCGTTGACCCAGGCCAACCTGACCCCCAAACTCTGGCTGGTCACACGAGGTGCCCAGCCCATCACGCCGGACGCCTTCGGGCAGCCAGATCAAGCGACCCTGTGGGGTTTGGGCCGAGTCATCGGGCTGGAACATCCGGCCCTGGCAACCACTTGCCTCGATCTCGCGCCGGTTGGTTTCACCGACGCCAACGCGCAGGAGGAAGTCGAGACGCTGTATCAAGAATTGACCACGCCCGATGGCGAAGACCAGATCGCCTATGTCCAGGGCGTGCGCCATGTGGCCCGGCTGGCGCACTTTGCCATGCCAGCCGCAGATCGGCCCAGCGGACCCCGGCAGCTCAAGTTGAGCGGCTATGGGCAGTTGGACAATTTGCAGTGGCAGCCGTTGCAGCGCCGTCAGCCCGGCCCCGGTGAGGTGGAGATCGACGTGCGCGCCAGCGGGCTGAACTTCCGCGATCTGTTGCGGGCCCTCGGCCTTTTGCAGGAATTTGAACAGAGCCTGGGCATTCGCTCGGCCCAGGATGCGCTCTTCGGCTTCGAGTGCGCGGGGGTGGTCGCCCAGGTGGGCGGGGATGTGACCGGCTATCAGGTGGGCGACAGGGTGATCGCCCTGGCCAACGGCAGCTTGGCCACTTATGTCACCCTGGGTGTGGACCGGATCGCGCCCATGCCCGCCGGGATCTCCTTTGCCCAGGCGGCCACCCTGCCGGTTGCCATGCTCACCGCCTATTACGGTCTGCACACATTGGCCCACATCCAGCCCGGCGACCGGGTGCTGATCCACGCCGCGGCGGGAGGCGTGGGCCAGGCCGCGGTGCAGTTGGCCCAGCGGGCCGGCGCGGAGATTTTCGCCACAGCCAGCCCCGGCAAATGGGCGTTCCTCCGGCAGATGGGCGTGCAGCATGTGATGAATTCCCGAACCCTGGAGTTTGCCGATGAGGTAATGCGGCTGACCGGTGGGGCAGGGGTCGATATCGTCCTCAACAGCCTGACCGAGGGGTTTATCGACCAGAGCTTTGGCGTGTTGGCCCAGGGCGGGCGCTTTGTGGAGATCGGCAAGATCGGCATTTGGGCACCGGCACGCGTCGCCGCCCAGCGCCCGGACGCCGCCTATTTTCCCTTTGATTTGAACGACCTGATGCGGGACAACCCGGCGCTGATCCAGGCGATCTTCCGGCAGATTGCCGACTGGCTGGCCGAAGGCAGCCTGCACCCCCTGCCCAGCACCCACTTCTCCGGCGCGGAGATTGGCGGGGTGATCGACGCCTTCCGCCACATGCAGCAGGCCAAACAGATCGGCAAAGTCGTCATCTCCCTGCCTCCTCATCGGGCAGAGACGGCGACCATCCGGCCCGATGGGGCCTATCTGATCACCGGCGGGCTGGGGGCGTTGGGGCTGCGGGTGGCCCAGTGGCTGGTGGCGCAGGGAGCAAAACATCTGGTTTTGACCGGGCGGCGCGGCGCGGCGGGCAAGGCCGAGGCGGTGCAGGCCCTGACATCCACCGGCGCAACCGTGCAGATCATCGCCGCCGACATGGGTCAGCGCGCCGATGTGGCCCGGGTTTTGGCGGAGATTGAGCAGCCCCTCTTCGGCATCATCCACGCCGCGGGGGTTGTGGCGGATGCGCCCTTGACCCAGCAGAGTTGGGCAAAATTTGCCGACGTGCTGGCCCCCAAAGTGCAGGGAGCCTGGCATCTGCACCACTTGACCCAGGGCATGGGGCTGGACTTCTTTGTCTGCTTCTCCTCGGCGGCTGCGCTCTTTGGCAACGCCGGCCAGGCCAACTATGCCGCGGCCAACGCCTTTGTGGATGCCCTCATGCGCCAGCGACACGCCCAGGGGCTGCCCGGATTGAGCATCAACTGGGGACCGTGGGCAGAGAGCGGGCTGGCCGCGGACTTGGGGCCACAGGCCCAGGCCCGTCTGGCCCAGCAGGGGTGGGGCATGATCGGGCCGGACGAGGGGATTGAACTGCTGGCCGCGCTGTTGCCGGTGGATGCGCCCCAGGTGGCCGCCATCCCTCTGCATTGGCCCGCCTTTTTGGCGTCGGGGAAGGCCGCCTCACCCTTTTTCGCCGATTTTGCGGATGGGTCTGTGGCGGATCAACCGCGGCAGGATGACTTCCCCACACGCCTGGCCGCGGCCGTCGCAGAGGGGGCCGACCTCCGCCCCCTTCTCTTTGAGCATGTGCGCTCGACTGTGGCGAGGGTGCTGGGCATGGCCGCCAGCGCGGAGATTGCCCCCCGTGCCCGGCTCTTTGACCTGGGCCTGGATTCGTTGATGGCCGTGGAACTGCGCACCACCCTGGAAAAGAGCCTGGGCCATCCCCTGCACACCACCCTGCTCTTCGACTATCCCACTCTGGAAGCCCTGGTGGACTATCTGGCAACCGATGTGCTGGCCCCGTCGATGGCCCCGGCCAGCGTAGCGCCACCCCCAGCCAATAGTGCTGGCACGGAGAAACACGATCAGGACGCATTGGCTGACCTATCCGAAGACGAACTGGCCGATCTATTGGCCCAAGAGTTGAGCTATTTGGACACCCTATGAGTAGCCAGACAGAGACACGAGATTATTCGGGCATCATGAAAAAGGCGTTGGTCGAGCTGCAAGAGATGCGGACTCGGCTGACGCAACAGGCGTATGCCCAGCGCGAGCCGATTGCCATTGTCGGCATGGGCTGTCGCTTTCCCGGCGCGCCCAGCCCGGCTGCCCTGTGGGAACTGCTGCAAAAGGGGGTGGACGCCATCCGCGAGGTGCCCGGCGACCGCTGGCCCGTGGACGACTATTACGACGCCGACCCCAACGCGCCGGGCAAAATCTCCACCCGCTACGGCGGCTTTTTGGACCAGATCGACGGCTTCGACACCCACTTCTTCAGCATCTCACCCCGAGAGGCCACGAACCTGGACCCCCAACAGCGGCTGCTGCTGGAGGTGACGTGGGAGGCGCTGGAAAATGCCAACCTGCCGCCGGACCAGCTCTACGGCTCGGCCACGGGCGTCTTCATCGGCATCAGCACCTTTGACTATGCCCTGCGCCTGCTGCGGGACGAAAGCGAGATCGACGCCTATATGGGCACGGGTGCGGTGTTGAGTCCCGCGGCCGGGCGCTTGTCCTACCTGCTCGGTCTCAAAGGCCCCAGCATGGCCTTGGACACGGCCTGCTCGTCCTCCCTGGTGGCCGCCCATCTCGCCTGCCAGAGTCTGCGCCAGGGGGAGTGTGACATGGCCCTGGTGGGCGGTGTCAACCTGCTGCTGGAGCCAAGCCTGAGCATCAACTTCTCCAAGGCGCGCATGTTGGCCCCAGACGGTCGCTGCAAGACCTTTGACGCGGCGGCCAATGGCTATGTGCGAGGGGAGGGCTGCGGGGTGATCGTCCTCAAACGGCTCTCGGATGTGAAGGCCACGGATCGGGTTTTAGCGGTGATCCAAGGCTCCGCGGTCAACCAGGATGGGGCCAGCGGCGGCCTGACCGTGCCCAGCGGCCCGGCCCAGGAAGAGGTGATGCGTCTGGCCCTGAAAAACGCCCGGGTCGAACCCCACCAGATCGGCTATGTGGAGGCCCACGGCACAGGCACATCCCTGGGAGATCCGATTGAAGTGCGGGCCTTGGGCAAGGTGCTAGGAGAGAATCGCACGGCGTCGCTGCTCATCGGCTCGGTGAAGACAAACATCGGCCATCTGGAAGCCGCGGCCGGGATCGCCGGGATCATCAAGACGGTTCTGGCTTTGCAGCACGGCGAGGTGCCGCCCCATCTGCACTTTGCCAACCCGAACCCCCAGATCGACTGGGCGCAATGGCCGGTGACGGTACCGACGGCCCCCACGCCCTGGCCCCCTGGCCC
>JAGNDO010000092.1 GCA_018003515.1 Caldilineaceae bacterium | reverse complement strand
ATTCTCTCTTTTCATCTGGAGGCCGCCACATAAGTCCATTGTCTTGATTTCCCTTTGACCACCGGCACAAACCCCCTCCTTTCGTGCCTTCTTCTGTTGCCTCTGCCCCATATTGAGAATTGCTGTCTATAGCATCCATCGCTTGACAGAGTATTTCGTCCTATCGGATCTGATTTAGAAAAGGCTCTGCAATGATCCCGTAAAACCAAAAAGGGGTGCAGAGTCTCTTTTCGAAACTCTGCGCCCCTCCGCGTCCGCTGCGGTTCAGTTTTTAGATCCCTACCCCTCCAACTTCACCCCCCGCAGCCGCAAACTATTGCTCACCACAAACACACTACTAAACGCCATCGCCAGCGCCGCAATCGCCGGATTGAGCTGATACTTCGGCCCAAACAAAGGCACCAACAGCCCAGCGGCCACGGGGATGGCGGCCACGTTGTAGAAGAAGGCCCAGAATAGGTTCTCTTTGATGGTGCGCAGGGTGCGGCGGCTCAGGCTGATGGCCTGGGGTACGCTGCGCAGATCCCCCCGCATCAGGGTGATGTCCGCGGCCTCGATGGCCACGTCTGTGCCTGTGCCGATGGCCATGCCCACGTCGGATTGGGCCAGGGCCGGGGCGTCGTTGATGCCGTCGCCCACCATGGCCACGACTTCGCCCGCGGCTTGACGTTGACGCACGACTTCGGCCTTGTCACCGGGCAAGACTTCGGCCACGACTTCGGTGTCCGGGTCCAGCCCAACCTGGCGGGCGATGGCCTGGGCCGTGCGCCGGTTGTCCCCGGTCAGCATGACCACGTGTAGGCCCGCCTTGTGCATGGCGGCCACCGCTGCGGCGCTGCTCTCCTTCACCGTGTCGGCCACGGCGATCAGGCCCGCCACCTGGCTCAGGACGGCCACAATCATGGCGGTCTTGCCCTCGTCCTGCAAGCGCTGCATGTCAGCGGCCACTTCGTCCAGGTTGACGCCCCGCTCACGCATCATGGCGGCGTTGCCCAGAAGGATTTCCTGGCCGTCCACCACCGCGGCCACGCCCTTGCCGGTGACCGAATCGAAGAAGCTGGGTTCGCTCAAGGTCAGCCCGTCGGTCTTGGCCCGCTCGACGATTGCTTCGCCCAGGGGATGTTCCGAGTTCTTCTCGGCGGAAGCGGCAAGTTGGAGGAGTTGCGAAGCCACCCACGCGCCCCGCACCACAACATCCGTGACCGCGGGCTTGCCCTTGGTCAGCGTCCCAGTCTTGTCCAGGATGACCGTGGTGATGTCCCCGGCCCGCTGGAGGGATTCGGCGTTTTTGATCAGAATGCCCTTGTTGGCCCCCACGCCGGTTCCGGCCATGATGGCCGTGGGGGTGGCCAGGCCCAGGGCGCACGGGCAGCTGATCAGCAGCACCGCGGCCATAAAGATCAGGCTGGTCCCCACCCGGCTCATCTCCGGGAAGTAGAGGGGCGCGCCCCAGATGTACCAGGCCGCGCCCACGATGACCGCCAGGGTGATGACCGCAGGCACGAAGACCGCGGCCACCCGGTCGGCCAGGGCCTGGATGGGGGCGCGGCTGGCCTGGGCGTCTTGAACCATCTTGACGATCTGGGCCAGGGCGGTAGCCTTGCCCACGGCGGTGGCCCGGAAGCGAAAGCTGCCGGTCTTGTTGATGGTGCCGCCGATTACGCTGTCCCCGGCCTGTTTGGTGACGGGCAGACTCTCGCCTGTGATCATGCTCTCGTCGATGCTGCTGCTGCCCTCGACCACAGCCCCGTCTACGGCCACCTTTTCCCCTGGTCGCACAACGATGATGTCCCCAACCAAGACCTCATCCACCGGGATCTCCACCTCTTCCCCCGCCCGAACAATGCGCGCCGTTTTGGCCCGCAGATCCAGCAGAGAACGAATGGCCGCACCCGCCTGCCCCTTGGCCTTGGCTTCCAAATACTTGCCCACGATGATGAAGGTGATGATCATGGCCGCGGACTCGAAATAGACCGGATAGCGCATGGTGTCTAGCCCCAAAATCAGCACGCCAAGGCTGTAGAAAAAGGCCACGCTGGAGCCAAGGGCCACCAGGGTATCCATGTTGGACGTGCGGTTTTTGGCCGCTTTCCAAGCGCTGGTGAAATAATCTCGCCCCACCCAGAACTGCACGGGGACGGTGAGGGCCGCCACCACCCACAACTGGCCAGGGAAGTGGATGTTCAGCCCAACCATGTGGCCCATGCTCAGGGTCATGATCACCGCGCTGAGGATGGCCCCCACAATCAGCTTGTTGCGCTTGTCCCGGATGTCGGCCTCGCGAGCGGCTTGTTCGGCATCTACCTGGGCGGCTTTGTCCATGCCCTCGGTCTCGATCACCTTGTAGCCGGCGTCCCGAATCGCCCGCTTGATATCGCTCATCTCCACCATGCTGGGCAGATAGGTGACGGTGGCCCGCTCGCTGGCATAGCTGGCGTCGGCCTCGATCACCCCGTCCAGCCGCTTGAGGCTTCGAGTGATGGTGGCGGCGCAGTTGTTGCAGGTCATGCCGGAGATGGCCAGGTCCGCCTCGGCCTTGGTCATGCCATAGCCGATCTCGTGGAGCAGGGTTTCCATCTCCTGGGGCGAGACCAGTTCCGGGTCATAGACCACCGAGGCCCGCTCGCTGGCATAACTCACGCTGGCGTCGCTCACGCCCTTCATGCGCTTCAAATTGCGCGCCACGGTCGTCGAACAGTTGGCGCAGTGCATCCCGGTGACGGGGATGATGAGTTCTTTGGTGGGTACAGCGGTTTCGGTTGTCATAGGGTTTTTTCTCGGTTTCAGGAGAGATTAGGCGATTGGGAGATTAGGAGATTGATGCGAGACGACCTCACCCAATCTCTCAATCTCCTAATCTCTCAATCCCTCAATCCCTCAATCTCAAAACTATCGCCTCATTCTGCAACGCATCCCCCGCCGTGGCCCACATTTCGCCTGTCGCCGGGGAGAGGACGACCGCGGCGCAGGTGGTGACATCCGGGTGGTTGATGCGGCAGATGGAGTTCTCCCCGTCCTCCCGGTTGGCCAAATAGGCCCACAGGTCCGCCGGGCCGAGGGGGGCGTCGCCCTTTTCGGCCAACAACGCATCCACCCTGGCGCAGCGGGTGGGGGAGGTGGACTGGCTCATGTCCATCTGGTCCCGCACGGCAAAACGGGGGGTCAAATAGTGGTTGCCGTGGGCATAGATTTCGTTTTCGCTTTGAAAAAGTTCGTACTCGGCCGCCGTGGCTTCCAGGTTGACAATCGACCGATCCCCGGCAAAAAGATAGTTGTGGCCCGACGCCCGGCGTGCGTCCCGGATGGCCGCCACAGCGCTGCCCAAGTCCGCCTGGGCCAGGGCGTTGTGGATCAAAGCCAAATACATCAGCCCATCCCTGGCATCGTCGGGCTTGAGGTCATTCGTCCCCATGCCCACGCCGGACGCGCTGATCCCGGTCAAAGAAAGACAACCTGCTGTGGACAAGACCAAGCTTGCGGGTAGGGGGCGGGTTCCGTCTTCAGCCAGTGGGCGACGACGAAAAACTCGCACAAATTGCTCCGCGTCCGGGTGCATATCCCACGTCTGAGCCAACAAAGCGTGGCCCGTGCTGCTGCGTCCGCCCCCCACCAGGATGGCCGTACAGCCCCGGTCCACAGCCGTCGCCGTGCTGGGGATGCGCAGATGATCCACCAGATCCGTCTGGCCGTTGGTGACATAGAGCCGGGCCGGGTCCATGCCCGCGCCCTCGGCAATGCCCACAAATTCCGCCCACACCTGGGGCAGGTCTCGCTCAAAATGGACCAAATGCTGCCGGGCCGTGGCCAAAATCGAGGCTTCCGTATGGATCACCCCCACCTCCGCCGCCTCGTTGATCGAATAGCCCAACCGGGTGCGATAAAACGCATGGATCTCATCCCTCAACAACCGGCCATGCGCCACCCCCATCTGGTACGGCGTGCCGGAGAGGTCAATAACTTGAACAGGCATAGTGTGGTCTCCAATTTGTCGAGTGTCGTGTATCGAGTATTTCGTGGTTCAGTTCTTTCAGACGTTTGACAGTCCTTGACCACGAAATACTCGATACACGATACTCGATATTCTTTTAAGCCGCCGGATAGCCGATCTCGACCAACATGGCTTCGACCTGCCGAAGCACATCCGCGCTGGCAACTTCCACGGTGACATTCTGGCTGGTCTGCTCGGCTTTGACGCTCTGTAGGCCATCCACAAACTTGAGTTCCCGCTCGATGGTCATCACACAATGGCCGCAGGAAATGTTGGGGACGGAATAGGTTTTGGTGGTCATGGTCTCTCTCCTTGGTTGAATGGTTGGTACGTTGATATGTTGATTGGTTGATACGCCGATTGGTTGAGATTAAGCGATTGGGAGATTGAGCGATTTTTCACCCCTTCACCCCTTCACCCCTTCACCCCTTCACCCGCTCACCCCTTCACCCGCTCACCCCTTCACCCGCTCACCCCTTCACAACTTCCCCGTTGCGACGAACACGTCCAGAATCTCGTTCACGGTGCGCTCGCGTTCGGCTTCGTCGTCGCTGCGGATGGAGGTGATGACGCAGGTGTTGAGATGGTTTTCAAGCGTGAGGGCGTTGACCCGTTCCAGGGCGCTTTGCACGGCCTTGATCTGCTTCATGATGTCGATGCAGTAGGCGTCTTCGTCCACCATGCGCTGGATGCCCCGGATGTGGCCTTCTACGCTTTTAAGCCGGTTGGTGATGTCAGTTTTGTGGGCGGAATCCACGGCACGCTCCTTTGTAGACTTGGGCTGGATCTGGTAAGCTTTAGGCAAAGTCCATCGTTTTTCAATCATCACCCGGAAAGGGACGCTATGTCCACGCCCCTGTCGAATCAAGTATTGCTAGACATCATGGCCAAAGATACGATTTTCACCCATTTGGACGAACCCGTATTGCACCAGTTGCTAGCCATTGCCACGCTCAAACCCTTTGCCCCAGACGACGTGCTTCAACGCCAAGGGGACGAGGCAACCTCTGTCTTTGTGCTGGTGCAAGGTCGGGCCAAACTGACCCAAGTCACCTTGGACGGCACCCAGATCCTCATGCGCTATATTGGCCCCGGCCAACAGTGCGACATCATGGCCTTGCTGCCGGGGATGACCCACGGCCTCACCGCCCACGCCATGGACGCGGGTCAGCTTCTCCTCTGGCCCAGCACCGCCCTGGAGCCGTTCGTCCACACCTATCCCCAAATTGCTCTCAACGCCTTGCGTCTGTTGGTCCAGTGCAAAGAAGATCTGCAACGACGCTACCAGGAATTGCTGACCGAGTGCGTGGCCCAGCGCCTGGCCCATGCGCTTCTGCGCTTGGTGGCCCAGGCCGGTCGTGCGGTGGGCGAAGGCATTCTCATCGACCTGCCCCTCAGCGGGGAAGATCTGGCCCAACTGGCCGGCACCACCCTCTTCACGATCAGCCGCACCCTCAGCTTTTGGGAACACGCCGGCCTGATCAAGACGGGCCGGGGCCGGGTGGTGATCCTCAAAATGGAGGAATTCGAGGCCCTGGCCTCAGCCATACCCTCTTGATTCAACTTGACCCCGTCCAAATTGCGCTTCCGCAAAGACAGAGGCTCCTTTCCCTGGTATGCTGTTGACAAAGCATTTACCACATTTTCCAACATCAGGAAAGGATCTACTCATGTTAATTCAAAACGAGCGACTCTGCGACTGTATCGGCAAAGGGGGCTGGATCTGCTACCTGGTCTGCCTCTTCACACCGGTACTGGCAATCTTCGGGCTGCTGCTGGCCATGGTGGTGATGGCCTTCTTCTAACCCCACCCCCTGGGGGGAGGGGTACAGAAGCTAGTTTACACCCAAAAAGGCAGGGACGTCAAGTAGGAAATGTTACAGTTTTTCAACGCAAAGGGCGCAAAGATTCTTGAGATCTTTGCGCCCTTTGCGTTGAAAAACCGATCAGGTCGGTCTACCTCAATCGTGGACGATCACGACCGTCCCCGGATTGTCCGCGCTGCTGCGCACCCACGGCTCCCCGTTCCACACGGGGCCGGACCAGAAGAAGAGCCATTCGGCGTCATCGTTGGTCATGTTGACACAGCCGTGGCTCATGGGCTGGCCGAAATTGTTGTGCCAATAGGCCCCGTGGAATCCGTAGTCTTCGAAAAAATAGGAGACCCATTGCACGTTGGGCAGGCTGTAATAATCCCCTGCCGCCCGGCTGCCCCCGCTCATGGTCTGGGCCGCGGTCTTGGCCCAAATGCGGAAGGTGCCCTGCACCGTAGGCCACCGGGGCAGGCCGGACGAGATGACAAAGGCCCGCACAGGCACGCCCTGCTCATAGGCCACCACCATCTGGTCGCTGAGATCCACCTCGATCCACTTGGTCTCCCCTTCCGGGGCATTGGCCGATTCATAGACAATGGCCTGAGCCACAGGATCCAAACGGGCCTTGGCCAGAGTCAAGGGGGGCGCGGACTGGGTGGCAGGCGTGGCAGCATCCGGCCCAGCGGCCAGGATGGGGACGGCGAACGCAACAATCAACACAAAGGCCGTCAGCACAAAGCGGAGGCCACGAACGGGCGAAGGGTTCAACACAGAAGGACTCCTTGCATCAAAGAAGAGAGGGCGCAGACTTGATCGCTCGCCGCTTGAGCAGCCAATTTCGGCCCAAATAGATCAGAATCCCCAGATCCAGCAGATGTTCCAGGGGGGCGAAGATATTCCCGTAATAGTCCGCATCCCAATAGCTGACCGGAGACATAAAGCGCCATTCCCAGTTCAGCGGGAAGAGCAGCAAAGGACCGTCGCTGTGGTGGGTGAAGATGTCGAAGAACGAATGTAGCCCACAGCCCAGGGCGAACCAGAGCAACGTCGGTCCCCACCCCTTCCCCCGGCGGCCGGCATAGACGCCCAGCGCCACCATGGCCAGGATGATCAGCGGCGCATGAAAGAAATTATGCCCCGCCTTCCACACCGGATTCGTAAAGTAGAGGGTATCGAAATGGGCCATCATGGAGACGCCATCGGGCAAGGGAGCCACCCAGCGATAATAGGCCAGATAGCCAAGACTCAACAGCCCCAAAGGGATGTCCGGCAGGACCGATCCCCACAAGACCGCCTTGGACCGGACGGCCACCTCGCTCTGCTTCAAGCCATCCGCGGCCAGGGCGGTGACCAAAAAATGAGAGTACGTTTGCATGAAATTCCTTGAATAGAACGCGGATGACGCGGATTGGGCGGGTTCTCGCGGATTATTTTCAGCAAAGAAAAATCCGTGGAAATCCGCCCAATCCGCGTCATCCGCGTTCTATTTTTTAATAATGAACATACACTTCCGTACCCATTGGGGCCCAATTGTAGAGCATTTGGGCCTCGCCGGGGCGCATGTTAACGCAGCCGTGGCTCATGGGTGAGCCGAAGTTGTTGTGCCAATAGGCCCCGTGGATGGCGTAATCGCCGTAGAAATACATGACCCAAGGCACGTTGGGCAAATCATAGCCGGGACCGATCATGCGCTGGGCGCTGAGTTTGATGTTGACATTATACCGCCCGGTGACTGTGGGCGTGCCCCCCAGACCGCTGCTGATGTTCGTGTACAGCACGGCCACACCCCCTTGCCAGGCGGTCAGGGTCTGGTTGCTCAGGTTGACCTCGATCCAGCGATAGCCGTCCGCCGGGGCCGCGGCGGGGTTGAAACCACCCCCAGCGCTGCCTTCCTGGATGCGCAACCGCTGGCCCACCCAGACAAAGTTGGCGTTGGGCAGACCGTTGGCGGCCATCAGCACATAGGTCGTCGTGTTGTGATCCTTGGCGATCTGGCTCAAACTGTCGCCCACTTGCACCACGTAGATGGTGTCCGCCACCTCCGGCTTGGCGTCTGGGGCTTCGGTCAAGGAGACCCGGGCCGAGACCCGCAATTTCTGCCCCACCCAAATAAAGTTAGGGTCCGTCAGCCCGTTCAGCCGCATGACATCGGTCAGAGTCATGCCATTGGCCTTGGCCACGCTGGTAAGCATGTCCCCCCGCTGCACGGTGTAATAGCCATCCCCCGCCGGCAGGGTCGTGTCCGCCACAATGGTCGTGCGCTGATCCGCCGCGGAGCCGGGGATCACCAGGCGCTGGCCGGTGAAGATCACATTCTGGTTGCTCACCCCGTTGCTGGCGGCCAACTCGCTGGCGCTGACCCCATAGGACTGGGCGATATTGGAGAGGGTATCCCCGGCCCGCACCACATGCACCCCTTCTTCTGCATGGACAGGCATGGCCAGGGTCAGGCTGGAGAGAAGCAACGCGCCGATCAGCAATAAACGTAGCCAGCGAGATGCGTCCATGTTGGGCATGGCGAGGGCACGATCGGTCGGTGAGGCGGAAGAAGTGTTCATGAATTGTCTCTCCAAGAATGCGATGAACTACGAGGTCAAACTGTCCCGCATTCTAACATAAAACATTTTTTACGTAAACTGGCAAACAATCGTGTTGCCGGGATTGCGTATCATTCAAGCCCAACCATAAGGGGGGCGGATCATCGAGATCCGCCCCCCTTATGGTTTCCTATTGGACTATGTCCAATTTTCTCCAAGCAATGTTTCTACTGAGCCGACTCCCAACCCGCATAGCTGGGCGGGAAGGAGCGCACGTTGGTGTAGCCCATGATTTGCAGGGCAGAGAGGGAGAGAGCCGCCCGGAAACCGCTGGCGCAGTAAACCACTACGGGCTTGTCCGTGGCGATCTGGTCCAGGTTGGCCCCAATGGTGCGGATGGGCAGGTTGATGGCGTCGGTGATGGCCCCGCCCTCAAACTCGCTGACTTCCCGCACATCCACCAACTGGGCACCCACGGCGATAACTTCGTTCAACATCTCAACCGTGCCCAGAGAGAGCCAGCCCTCGGGAAGGTTGGTCGTGAATTCGCTGACCGCGGCCAGGGCTTCGGGGTTGACTTCCTTCACGGGGTAGGTGGCGGCCTCGACCGCGTCCATGCTCACAGGCTCGTTGGCGGCGGTCCAGCCCTTCCAGCCGGGGGAGAAGGCCTTGACATTGTCATAGCCCAACACCCGCAGGGAAGAGAGGGCCATGCCGGCTCGGTGGCCGCTGGCGCAGTAGACGAAGACCGGCATGTCGGACGGGATCTTGTCCAGGTTCTCGGTCAGGGTGCGCAGGGGTACATTGATGGCACCGGGGATATGGCCAGCTTCGTACTCGCTGACTTCCCGCACGTCGATCACCACGGGGCTTGTGTTCTCCATGGCCGCTTTGAAATCGTCGATCTTGCCCACATTCATGTAGCCTTCGGGGATGTTGGCCAGGTAATCGCTGACCACGGCCACGACGTCAAAGTTGGACTCAATGGCGGCGGCGACTTCAACCGGGGCGGCGGTGGTCTCACCGTGGGCAGACTCCCAACCTGCATAGCTGGGGGGGAAGGAGCGCACGTTGGTGTAGCCCATAATCTGCAAGGCAGACATGGAGAGGGCAGCCCGGAAACCGCTGGCGCAATAGACGACCACGGGGGCGTCCATGGGAATGTCGCCCAGGTTTTCGCCGATGGTGCGGATGGGGATGCTCAGGGCATTGGGGATGGCACCGTCGGCATATTCGGACGGCTCGCGCACGTCAACCAGCACGGCACCGGCGGCAATGGCCTCGTCCAGCTTCTCGGCAGTGCCGATGGAGAGCCAGCCTTCGGGGATGTTGCTCACGAAGCCGTCCACGGCCTCGAAGGTGGCCTGGTCGAAGACGGGCACCTCAAAGGTGTCGCCTGCCACAGTCTCCATGCTCACCTCTTCGTTGGCCCCGCTCCAGCCCTTCCAGCCGGGGGAGTAGGCCTTGACATTGTCATAGCCCAGCACCCGCAGGGCAGACAGGGCCGTACCGGCTCGGTGGCCGCTGGCGCAATAGACGAAGACCGGCTGATCCGTGGGGAACTTGTCCAGGTTGGCGGTCAGGGTGCGCAGGGGTACGTTGACGGCACCGGGGATGTGACCGGCTTCGTACTCACTGGTTTCCCGCACGTCGATCAGGACAGCACCGGCGGCCAGGGCTTCCTTGAAGGCGTCGATATTGCCCACGTTCATGTAGCCTTCGGGAATCCCGGCCAGGTATTCGCTGACCACGCCGACGACATCGACAGCCGGCATGGCTTCGGCAACCGGGGCCTCCGTGGGCACTGCCTCCACAACCGGCACCTCAGTCGGGACCACAGCCGGGGCCACAGTCGGAACTTCGGGGGCGGCGACCGGCGCTTGGGCAACCGGGGCCGGGACGGCACAAGCGCCCAAAAGCATGGACATGACGATCAAGACAGATAGAATTGAATAGACTTTTTTAGACATCTTCTTATGCTCCTTGATGGTTCGAATGGTTCTAACGGATAATTCTAACGAACGGTTTGGGTTAAACAGATTACGCTTCCTCAACAAATCACAGATCTTGATTGGGCATGGATCTGGCCCATTTTGCATACTCGAAACGAGTCACCTTCGGGCAGGTGCTGCCCGTTAGGGGACAAGCCTACGACGCTGTCGCCAATCATCCAGCACAGTGGAGAGTTCGGAGACCTGGGGCAGTTCCAGCTTATCGGAGCTGTCCGGCAACACCATGATCACCCCCAGGCCGCCAAATTCCTGCTCGCCATAGATCTGGGCGTTGGGATAACGCAGCTTGAGCGTAGCCAACCGGGTGCGGGCCTCGGCCAGGATCTCGTCCCGTTCGCCATACATCAACGCATGGTTGGGACAGGTCTGCACACACCAGGGTGAACCCCCAGCCTCAACCGCGGCGGCGCAGCCATCACACTTGCTGGAACGCCGATCCTCGGCTCGGACGGGGACATCGTAGGGGCATATCTCCACACAACGGCCACAGCGGATACACATGTTCCGGTCCAGCCGGGTGAGGCCGTCCTCTTTGTACAAGGCCCCGGATGGACAGACGGCGACACAGGCGGCGTCGGTGCAGTGATAGCAACGATGGTTACGGAAAGATCCGGCCAGGTTGGGGAAGACACCCCGGGTCTGCTCGCTGATTTGGATGTATTGCATGCCCACAGGCAGTTCATTTCCGGTCTTGCAGGCGGCCACACAGGCCTGGCAGCCGATGCAGCGTCCTAAATCCAGCAAAAATGCATAGGTCGTCATCCTAGGCCTCCTCATCGAACTGCGTATTGATGCGGACGAAATTGATGCGCATCCCAGCCCCGCCGCTGATGGGATCCAGTTTGTAGCGGGTGGTCAGCTTGTTGTCGCTGGCTCCCTTGCCGTTGGCATTGGTCAACCCTGGCGCCTCCTGGCCGAAGCCATGCACCATGTAGACCGCGTCCGGCCGAATGCGTTGGGTCACCTTGACCTTGACGGGCAGGCTGACCACGCCATCCAGATTTTCCAACCACACTCTCTGGCCATCCTGGATGCCCCTGTCCACCGCGGATTGGGCATTCAACCACACCTCATTCTCCGAAATCAACTCGTTGAGCAACGGAGTGTTCTGGGTTTTGGCAAAGGTGTGGACCGGGTTGCGGCCAAAGAGCAGGCGGAAATAGCCCTGAGGGGGTTCAGCCACCGGTTCATAGACCGGTATGGGATCCAGCCCGGCCAGGGCCAGTTCGTGGGCATAGAATTCGATCTTCTGGGAATGGCTGGTGAAGGGAGAGCTAGTGCCAAAGTCGGCCAGATAGGGCTTGCCTTTTTGGATCAAAACGCCCTCTTCGGCCCGCATCTTGTCCAGACTGCTGCCGATGGAGACAAGCCGGGTGTTGACAAACTCCTCGGCGGTCTCCCATTTGAAGTAATTTTCCATGCCCAAACGCAGCCCCAACTCCCGCACCATCCACCAAGCCGGCTTGGTGTCGTACATGGCCTCCACCGCCGGTTCCCGCATGGCGATGTACGGCGTCTTGTGGGCTACCGTCCACAGGTCATCGTAGCGCTCCAGAATGGTCGCTTCGGGCATGACCACGTCTGCCCAGGCCACATGCTCCTGGGGCAACACGTCCACCACCAGGATGAAATCCAACTTCTTAAAGGCCTCAATCGTGCGGGCCGTGTTGGGGATGCTGTTGAGGGCGTTGCAGCCATAGATGATCAGGGCCTTGATGGGGTAAGGCTTGCCCGTGATCATGGGTTCGATCAATTCCTGCATGGCCGTGGCCCCGCGCAGAAAGGTGTCCCGTGCGCCGTCAGCCCTGGCCTTGCCCGTGGGGCCAAGGGGCAGGGTCTCCGCCTCTTCGCCCGGTTCGGCAGAACAGCCGCCGGAACTGCCCGCCACCAAGAAGGGCGGGTGGGGATACTCTTCAATATACGGGGCTTTGCTGAAGTAAAAGCCGCCCTCTCGCCCATAGGCGCCCAACAGGGCATTGACCATATAGATCGCCCGCATGCGCTGGGTGTCGTTCCCATACCAAGTGACATTGCGACCGGGGATGATGGCGGCCTTGGGCAGATTTTCGGCCATGACCCGGGCCGTGGTGCGGATCAGCTCGGCGTCCAGATCCGTGATGGCCGCGGCCCATTCCGGCGTGTACTCCTTGACATGGGCGGCCAGTTGGTCAAACCCCTCGGTCCACTGGGCCACATAGTCCGCATCATAGCGGTTTTCGCTGATCAGCACATTGAGCCACGCCAGGACGAGGGCTGTGTCTGTGCCCGGCTTGATGGGCAGCCAATAGTCCGCCTTGGCCGCCACGCTGGAGAAGCGGGGATCCACCACGATCACCTTGGCCCCTCGTGCCCAAGCGTTGGAGAAGTCCTGCATCACCGTATTGCGGGCATCCTCGCCGATATGACTGCCGATCAGAACGATGCAGTTGATGCCGTCCCAATCCACCGGCTCGTGGCCGCCGATGGCCAAACCATAGGTCAACTTGGCCGCCTCTTCCCGCGGGCTTGTGCACAGGGAAGACGAGGGCTTGGCCGCGTTGGGCGTGCCAAAGGCCTGGGCGAAATAGTCGGCAAACCAATAGTCGCCGCCCGTGTGGCCGAAGATGGCAACAGATTCCGGGCCATATTTGTCCCGAATGGCGGCCAACTTGTCAGCGGTCTCGTCAAGGGCCTCGGTCCAGGTGACCTCCTTGAACTTGCCCTCGCCCCGTCTGCCCGTGCGCAGCATGGGGGCCTGCAACCGGTCTGGGTCATACATAAAGGAGACGCCGCCCTGACCCCGAGCGCACAACATGCCCCGGCTCTTTGGATCCTTGGGGTTGCCGTCGATCTTCTGCACCACGCCATCCACGGTCTTCACCACAATCCCACAGCGCCAGGGACACATGTCACAGACGTTGTAGGTGGTCTTGATCTCACCCCGGCGATACCAGGGCGTGGAGACAGTGATGGGGGGCGGGGCGGCGGCCATGCCGGGTTGGGGTAGCATGGCTGTCAGCGCCACGCCTCCCGCTCCGGCCGCGGCAGATTTGAGAAAGGTACGTCGGGTAATTTGCAGTTTAACTCGTGCCATGGTCTTTTCCTTGTCAACAAGTTTATAAAACTTACGCCGGTTCAGTCACGCCAAACTGGGCCAAGAGCTTGGCTTCCCGCTGCATGGCCCGATGCATGATGCAGAGCACAGTGGAGAGCCATTCCTGGTCCATGTATTCTTTGGGGATGCCGTTGCACGCCCCCGCACACCAGACCTGGCGTCGATATTGGTGCAATGTCATAGGCAGCAAAGCCACCACCCGCAGCCGAGGATTGAGGGCCAGAATCTCCTCGACCACGGCAGAGGTGTCCGCTCCGGCGATGTTCCAATCCAGCAGCACAATGTCGTCCCCGTCCGCCACCACCCGCTTCATCAGATCGGCATAGGTGGCCACTGCCGCGGTCTCCACGGCCAAGGGATTCAACTCCAACGCGGAGGTCAGAATGGAGTGCATCAGGGCTAATGATTGGTCATCGGGAATTGCGAAGAGCAAGCGCATCTTCATGGTTTCGTCCATTTTGGCTATGATGGGCGGCAAGTCTTAACACATGCGCCCATTATTTCGTGAATATCCTCTCGAAACAGTCTACCAGACACCCAACATCTTGGGTATCGGGAAAAGTCTGACACTTTGCCGGGAATTTTCCCCACAGGGCGAATGTGCGAATGGCGAATGTGCGAATGGCGAGGGGAGGGGAGGGGAGGAGGGTCGGCGAAGGGGTGGAGAGGAAATAAAAAAACCGGGGCGGATAAGTCCACCCCGGTCAATATCGCTATCTATTCATTCGCCATTCGCCATTCGCCATTCGCCATTCGCCTACTGCGTATATTCCGTCAGCAGCCCGCGGGCCAGGGCGTATTTGACCAGGTCCGAGCGGGTACTCATGTTGAGTTTTTGCATGACCCGGGTGCGATAGGTCTCCACGGTCTTGGGGCTGAGGAAGATCTGCTCGGCGATCTCGGCGGCGGTGTGGCCCAGGGCGCACAGTTTAAGCACTTCTCGCTCCCGCTCGCTGAGACTGTCATAGTCGTCCTGGGAGCCAGCGCTTTCCAGGTGGCCCAGGTAATCTTCCAGCAACATGCGGGTGGCCGTGGCATAGAGAAAGACCCCGCCCCCGGCCACCGTGCGGATGGCATCCACCAGCCGGGTGTCGATGGTGGATTTGAGCACATAGCCGGCCGCCCCGGCCTTCAACACCGGGAAAAGATAGCGCTCCTGGGCATGGACGGTCAAGATCAGCACCTTGGTCTCCGGGAAGCTGTCCCGGATGCGCCGGGTGGCCTCCATGCCGTCCATTTCGGGCATGGAGATGTCCATGATCACGATGTCGGGCGTGAGGGAGGCCACCAATTCCAAGGCCTCGACCCCATTGTTGGCCTCACCCACCACCTGAATATCCGGTTCGCTCTCCAACAGGGCGCGCAGGCCCATACGCACCACGGGGTGATCATCGGCCAGAACGATTCTGATGCTATCCATTGCCAAAGGCTCCATTGCGAGAAAGAGGTTTCAGCGGCACCCGCGCCAGCACCTGGGTGCCGATGTGGGGCCGGGATTCAATGGTCAGGGTACCGTTCACCATAGCCAGTCGCTCCTGCATCCCCATCAAGCCCAGGCCGCCGGGACGATCCGGCGTGCGGCCAAGGTTGGGCTGTTGGGGGTCAAAGCCGATGCCGTCATCTCGCACTTCAAGGGTCAACCAATCTGCCCCCTGGCGCAGAGCGATGGTGGCATGGGCGGCCTGGGCGTGACGGGCCACATTGTTGAGGGCCTCCTGGGCCACCCGATAGAGGACCAGTTCCAGTTCGTGGGGGATGCGCTGTTTGATGCCTGTGACTTCCAGTTCAGCCTGGATGAGGCCGCCGCCGTTGAGTTCGTCCGTGCGCCAGCCCAAGGCCGCTTCCAGCCCCAGGTCGTCCAAAATCTTGGGCCGCAGATCCAGGGCCACCCGGCGCACCTCCTCCAGAGCCTGGGCGGTGAGCTGGCGCAACTCCTCCACCCGCTGCTGGGCTTCTTCTGGGTTGTGGGCCCGCTCTAGCAAACGCAGGTGGACCAACAGAGAGGTGAGGGCCTGGGCGGCCTCGTCGTGGAGCTCCCGGGCCACCCGCTGGCGTTCGTCCTCCTGGGCCTGGAGGATCAGCCGGGAGAGGCGGTGAAGCTGCTGGGCGTCGGCCTCCAAGGTGGCCACCATCTGGTTGAAGGTGGCGAAGAGCCGGTCAAAGCGCTCGTCGGCCAGGGCATCCGGCATGACCTGCACGTTGAGGTTGCCCTGGCGCACCTCATCCACGGCGGACTGGAGATCATCCAGCGGGCGCAGGGCCAATTTCAGCACCAAATTGTTGACGATTGCGCTGACAATCACCCCAGATACGGCAAAGAGGGCGATCAGTTCGTAGTGCAGGTCATCGGGATACCTGAGCACATGCCAGACCGTGATCACCGTGCCGGCCACCGCGCCCATCATCACCACGGCCAAATTGGCCAAGAGGATCTTGTAGAAGAGGGGGATGCGCAGCAATTTATTGTAGAGCGCTCGAAATTGACTCATGGATGGGAAGGCCGTCTGTGTGAAAAACGAAACGTGCTGCGTGTTGCGTGAACCTCAATCCCTCACGTAACCCGCAACACGTTTCACGATCCAAGGTAGGTCGGGTGGGACTCGAACCCACACAGGTGTTACCCTAACGGATTTTCGTACTACTACGGCTTTCGCCGCCGTCCCCCAAGAATCGGGAGAGTTTGTAGTCTGGACTTTCTCTTGACCCTAGGTATCCACCGTAGGTCTCAGCCGTCAAGTCTCTACACCTTTTTCTTGCCGCCTCGATAATTGTCAGTCAGGGCATGACAATTAGGACACACGAGTAATACATTTTCCGCAAGAAACTTGGCTCGGGATTGCCACCAACATGATTTGCTGAGGTTTCCCCGATTTTGACTGAATTCACACAGGGGGTTTCCCGCCCCGGTGCTCAATTCCGTATAAGTCCGTCGCGTCTGCCATTCCGCCACCGACCCTTGGTTCAAAACTGATTCTATCTTTTGCAGATGGGGATGTCAATCTGAGGGGGAGCTTTATCGCCCCTGATACCGCTGGACGTTGATCAGATGCTCGTCAAACGTCTTGGCGAAGACGTGGCCGCCGCTGCCGTCGGGCAGGGCGACGAAGTAGAGGTAGTCGTGTTCTTCGGGAGCCAGAACAGCCTGCACACTGCTCAACCCTGGGCTGGCGATGGGGCCGGGGGGCAGACCGGCGTAGAGATAGGTGTTGTACGGGCTGTTGACCGAGCTATATTCTTCCAGAAAGACCGGGGTCTTCCACCATTGGCCGCTGGCGGGCTGATAGCCCATGCCATATTGCACCGTGGGATCCGCCTCCAACTTCATGCCGATGGCCAGGCGATTGAGGTAGACCCCGGCGATGGCCGGGCGCTCGTTGGCCACCACGGCTTCCCGCTCCACAATGCTGGCCAGGGTGAGGACGGCGTACAGGTCCAAATCCGTGGTCCCGGCGGCCTGGGCATCCTGGAAAGCGGGCCAGATGCGGGCGGCGAAGGCGTCCAACTGGCGGCCCAGCAGATCCTCGGCCACCGCGCCCTCCGCCGGAATCTCGTAGGTGTCGGGGAAGAGATAGCCCTCCAAACTCGCCCCCAGGGGGCGGCTGCCCAGAAAGGGATAGCGGCCAGGGTCCAATGTGCCCAGATCGCCGCTTTCGGCCAAGGCCCGATAGCGTCCGCCATCCACCACCTGGGCGGCAGCCAGATAGTCCGCAGTTTGCCCCAGCCGCCAGCCTTCGGGGATGGTCACTGTGACCGACGCGGCCTGGGCGGATTGGAGGATGCGGGCGATTTCCGTGATGGGCATGTTGGGGCTGAGGATGAAGGTGCCCGCCTCCAACCGGGTGGCCAGGCCATTGACCCGCACATAGGCCTCAAAGAGGCGGGCGTCGCCGATCAGGTTGGCTTCCTGGAGCTGTTGGGCGATGAGCTGGGCCGGAGAGCCGGGGGCTACCTCGAAGCGCACGGGGCGGCTATCCACGCTGTAGGGCTGAGTGACTTCGTCCTGGTTGGTGCGCAGATACGCGCCCATCACCTGGTCGCCGCTGCAACTTGCCAGCAGCAAAATCAGGGCGAAGATCGAGGCCAACGCCAGTGCAATTTGTGGGCGGAAGTGGATGCGCGAAGAAGGCATAGAAATACGCAATCAGGCCGCCATCCGGGAGCCGCTGGCATGGTGGCGGAAGATCGGGTCCGTCTGCACCAGCCGCCGCAACCCTTCCCGCAGACGAACTTGGGGACGGTAATCCAGCAGGGCTTCGGCCTGGCGAATGTCCGCCACCAAGCGCCCGGTCCCCCCAGACACTTCCCGGTTATAGAGTACGTTGGGCTTGCGGCCCAGGATCTGGCTCAGATGGCGCAGGAGTTCATTCATGGAGGTCTCCACCCCGCTGCCGATGTTGAGGATGGCCCGATCTACCTTGGGGGCCGTGGCCGCCGCCACCAAGGCCGCCACCACATCATCCACGTAGACAAAATCCCGGGTCTGGGTGCCGTCACCAAAGATGACAATGGAGCCGTCCTGCACAAGTTGATGGGCGATCTGGGGAATCACCGGCGCGTGGACCGGGGGCAGATGTTGTCCTGGGCCGTAGGCGTTGAAAATGCGTAACGCCACGGTCTCAAAACCGCTGAGGGCCCCCATCGTAAAGAGATAGTTCTCTGCGGCCAGCTTGGAGACCGCATAGGGTACACCGGGCTGAACCTTGGCCTCTTCATCCACGGGCTGCCGGGCTTGATTGCCATAGACCGTGGCGCTGCTGGCCAGAACCACCCGGCGCACCCCCACATCCCGGCACGCCTCAAGCAGGGCCACCGTCCCCCCCACATTGACATCGTTGTACTCCCGCGGATAGAGAACCGAGGCGGGCAAGCTGACCCTGGCCGCCAGGTGATAGACCACATCCACACCGTGCAACAAAGACCACAGCCGGGGCACATCCCGCACATCCCCCCGGGTAAAGTGGATGCTTGGGGCCAGTTGCGCCGGGTCTCCGCTACTCATATCGTCCAGCACACGCACGAATCCGCCCTGAGCCGCCAAAACATTGGCCAAATGGGTGCCGATAAAACCGGCCCCACCCGTAACGAGAAAATGCATACTTTTAGCCTCCAAAAAGAAGCTGTGCGGTCAAACATGACCAAAGTTGAGTGTTTGAGCGGGGGAGGAGAAGTCGATCGCGGGTCAGAATTACGCCACAGGGGGCGCGGCCTTAACCAGTTGGCAGATGCGATCCCATCCGCTGGTGAGCAAGCGGTCAAGTTCTCGATAGGTGGCTTCGTATTCACCGACGGGGAAGCCAATCGGATCGGGGATGTCGTACGTGTAGCCGGCCATTTCGCTGATCACAAAGATGCGCCTGGCCGCTTGGGGAAACTCGATGCGCAAAGCTTCCTTGTGCCCCTGTTCCATGGTCAAAATCAGGTCAAACTCGGCCAGCAGTTCGGCGCTGACCGGCTGGGAGCGGTGCGATTCAATGTCCAGTCCCTTGTGGGCCAACACCTGGCGAGAGTACTCGTGGGCTTTGTGCCCCGGTTTGGCCCATGTGCCGGCAGACGCAACCGTCCACGGTTGATCTGGAAAAGTCTGGGCCGCTTTGTGGGCAAGAATTCCCATGGCGATGGGGGAGCGACAAATATTGGCCGTACACACAATCAAAACTGCGGGCATGAAAACCTCTCTCCCAAGGGGACCGCCGTATCCTTTTTCAGCACTCGGTCTCAAAATAAGCAAGGAAGCCAGTCAAGTCACTGGCTTCCTTGGCATAAGGCTATTGGGCTAATATCAAAACCTAGTTCTCAGACTTGGCCAACGTGGCCACGCCCTCCAAGGGTTGGCTGGGGGCGGTGGGGCGGCTTTCTCGCTTGCCAGATCGGTTGCGCCGGGATTTGCCTTTTCCATCCTTGCCATCCTGATCAGGATCCGAGGTATAGTACCCATCATAGTAGTAATAGTAGCCTCGGGAGCTGCGGGACAAGCGGTTTAGCACCGCGCCCAGGATATGGCCGTTGACCCGGCGCAGGGATTCCACGGCCCTCATGCCAGCATCCTTGCGGGTCTTGCCCGAATCAACCACCAGCAGAATGCCATCAACCTGCCGACCGATGATGGCCGCATCGGTCACCGCCAGGGTGGGCGGGGCATCGCAGATCACCAAATCCACCTCATCCCGCAGCCGTTCCAGCAGATCGGTCATGCGCCGGGATCCCAACAATTCCGCCGGGTTGGGGGGGATTTTGCCGCTGGTCATGACGCGCAGATTTTCGACCGTGGTGGGACGCAGATAGTGGCTGGCGGGCAGGTCGCTGTGGACAACGGCGTCCGTGAGGCCCATTGTGTTGTTGAAGCCAAAGAGTTTGTGGACACGGGGGCGACGCAGGTCGGCATCAACCAGGGCCACGGAAAAACCAGCCTGGGCCATGACAATGGCCAGGTTGACCGCCGTGGTGGTCTTGCCTTCGCCAGGGTTGGCGCTGGTCAGGACGATGCTGCGCAGGTCCGTGTCGATGGCGGAGAACTGCAAATTTGTCCGCAAGGCCCGGTAGGCCTCGGACGTGGGATGGCGGGGTTCGTTGACCGTGACCATGCTTTCCACTGTGTCTGCCCCATCCATGCGGGCAATCGCCCCCAGCCAAGTCACCCGCAGGATGTTGTTGAGATCTTCCGGGGTTTTAATGGTGTCGTCCAGGAACTCGATCAAGAAGACAGCACCGGCGGCCAACATCAAGCCGACGATGGCGGCCAGGAGGGTATTGAGCATGGTTCGGGGGCGAACCGGTTCTTCCGGGATTCGGGCCGGCTCCACCACGGTGATGGTGTCGATGGATTGGGCCTCGGTCAGACGCAGGGATTCGTAGCTTTGCAGCAAACTGGCATAGCTGGACTGATACTGGGTAATTGTATTACGCAGACGGGAGATTTCGCCCTGATCTGCGGCGGAACCGGTCGCTAGTAGGCGATCCAGGTCAGCCTGGGCGGTGACGATGTCCAAGTCCAGACCGTTCAACTGGTTCTGCAAATTGATCTTGGAGGCCGAAAAACGCTCGGACTGCAACTTCTCGTTTTCGGCAATAAAGACCGTGGGCAGGATATTGGCCACGCCCGCGGCCAGTTCCGGGGAATCATCTTCCACGGTGATCTGGATCAGTTGGGTATCCCGCACCGGGGTCACGCTGATACTGGTCACGACTTTGTCAAAATTCTCCGGATCCAATCCCAACTGTACCGCCACTTCGGAAAGAATTGGTTGACGAACCATAAGTTCGGCATAGGTCTTGGCGATGCGCTCGCTGCTGAGGATATCCTGATAGGTGGCGCTACTGGGAGAACGAGCCTGGTTGATGAGCAGTGTAGCGGAGGTCGAGTAGATAGGGGTAGTGAAGGAGCTAGTCACATAGGCCGCAATCCCGGCCAATAGGGCCGCAAGGACTAGAAGCCAAATCCAGTCTTTTATCAACTGGAAGTACTGGCGGAGATCGATCTCATCTTCCACGAACTCCGGCTGTGTCCCACGATCAAGTGTATCCATAAAATTGCCTCATCAACGATTTGGTCCAACATGCCAATTTTTGTTTAGACACTCAAGAGAGACGTCCCTGGCCAAAACCGGAAACTAAACGATGACAATCTCCAATAAGTCTGAGAAGTATAAACGATATGAGGAAGTGGGGCAAGAAACTGGGCTTAAAAG
>JAGNDO010000091.1 GCA_018003515.1 Caldilineaceae bacterium | reverse complement strand
ATTCTCTCTTTTCATCTGGAGGCCGCCACATAAGTCCATTGTCTTGATTTCCCTTTGACCACCGGCACAAACCCCCTCCTTTCGTGCCTTCTTCTGTTGCCTCTGCCCCATATTGAGAATTGCTGCTGGCCGGGGACCGGCATTGACAAATTGGTTGATCTGTCGTTGGGTCTGGCGGTGACGCCGTTCTTTCATGATGCCGTTTAAGAAGATCAGGACGGCGAGGGCGACCAATAGGGCGATCAGGAGAGATTCGAATTGAGCCAAGTTGGATGGAATCGAGATAGCAGTCATGGTTAGAAGTCCGTTTTGATCATCTTGCGCATAACCAGTAGGCCAAGCCCGATGCTAATTAAAGCCCCGATAGGAATGATCATCCATGGAAAGCTAAAGACTGGCGTCATATAACCTGGATTTATTAAGCTGATAAAGAGTCCCACAGCGATGGGCATCCCCCCCAGCAGGTATCCAGTCATCATCTGACTGCTGGTCATCACTTTGATCTCCCCTATGATGCGCACTCGCTCTCGCACGGTCTCGGCGATGGTATCCAAAATCTCCCCCAAATTTCCACCTACTTCATGTTGGACCTTGATGGCAGTGACCACCAGTTCCAGATCCTGGCTGCCCGTGCGCTCCACCAGCCGATCCAGGGATTCTCGCAAGGAATAGCCATAGGCCAACTCCTGAGCCACCCGGCCATATTCCTCTTTGCTGGGGCTGGGCATCTCCTGGGTCACCAACTTTAAAGCCTGGTTCATGCCATAGCCGGAGCGCAGGCTACTGACCAACAAACTAAGCACATCAGGCAGTTGATCCTGGAATCTGACCAAACGTTGGTCCTGGCGACGACGCAGCCAGATCCGGGGTAGTAAAAGGCTGGCAAAGCCTAACAAGAGGCCAAAGATCGTGTTGCCTGTGGCGATAGTGCCGATCAGCGCCATAACCGCCATGAGCGCTACGCACATGGACAAAAACTCTGTTACCCGTAGCTTGACATCTGCCCGCACCAAGGCCAATCCCAGCCCCTTGCCATATTTTCCCTTTTCGAGACGAGCATTGACCTGGTTTTGCATAGAGGCGCTAGACGCTCCCTGCTCACGGTCGCCAAAGCCAGCCGGCAACCGTTCCCCAACGGCCACATTCTGGACCAGCAGTTGGCGAGCGCCAAAGATCAAAAGCAACAGGGCGGTAGTCGTCATGCCAGCAATCAAGTATTCCATGGTACGGTCCTTAGTTCTCGGTCCTTAGTTCTCGATTCAAGCCGGGGAAAAATTAAGCATGGTGCCAAGGCGACCCATCAATCCGCTGGGAGCCTTTTGCTTGGACTGGACAAGGGGTTTGGCCTTGGGTATCAAAGTCTCCACCAATTTTTCGATACTGCGGGCAACAGCGCTGCGGCTGTCGCTGAGGACCAGGGGGGTGCCCCGGTTGTAGGCATAGGTAACCAATGCCGGGTCGTCAGGGATGGTCGCTGCGATCTGCATGTTCAGATTTTGGCTGATGTTGTTGCTGAGAATGCCTCCAGGTGCCCCATCTCGGTTGACGATCAGGTGCAACTTTTCTCGAGGGAAACCGCCCCGGTCTGCCGCCTCTAGGAAAAGGGCCACCCGGCGCAGGCAGGGGATCTCTGGAGTGGTCATCAGAAAAATCGTGTCGGCAATGGCCAGGGCAGCAGCAGTTTGATCTTCACCGATGGTGCCGGTGTCGATCACCACATAGTCGGCGATCTCGGTCAGATGGTCCACCACATGCTCGAAGGAATCCGCCCCCATCAGCCCATTGTCCTCCAGATTGCGGCTGCTGACCAGCACCCGTAGACCGCTACTATGTTCAACCAGGGCCCCGGTAATCAGATCGCTGTCTGGCCGCCGACCTTGGTGCAACATGTCCCCCAAGGTAAAACGGGCCTGAAGACTGGTGGCCGGTTCCAGATCCCCAAGGCTGCTTTGGCTTTCCATCAACACCACATTGCTTTTGGTCTTGGTGCGCAAAAGTGTGGCCAGATTGAGGGCCAACATGGTGACCCCAACGCCCCCCTTGGGACTCATGACCGCAATGATGTGGGATTTCTTGGCTGGCGTATGACCCATGCCCGCGCCATTTGTCGAGGCCTGGCCCTGGCGCATGGTTTCCATCTGGATGATTTGGGTGATGGTCGTGAGGGTCTCGACCTCTTGCAGGGGTTTGGAGAGAAACGCCCTGGCTCCGGCCAGCAGGCTTTCCCGCACATAGGCCACAGCCGTCTGATTCACCAGGGTGACAATCGGCACTTGGGGAAAGCTGCGGGCCAGGGTGCGCACGCTTTCTAGGGGGGCGCTATCGCTTAACACATCGTCGATCAGGATAATATCCACACGATTTTGAGCCAGGATCTTCATGGCGCGTTCTGCCGAAGGAGTGAACTGAAGACGGAAACTGGGCTCACTGGCAAAAATCTGCTGTAACTGTTCGGTCACATCAGTTTGGGCGCTGAGGACTAGGGTGCAGATGGGTTCGTTATGTGCCATGGCTTAAATCCTGTCGAATCGTTGAGCTGAAAGCCCGTGTGGTAAAGCGAAAAACTTGATTTGTCTCACAGTTATTCGCCATCGGATATCTACAGCAGACACCTGCATCAAAACCCTGCATCAAGAAGGAAGACGCAGATTTTTAGTTCCCGATACTAGCCGGTTGTTCAGTTTCTAGGGAATCGGAGGTCTGGTCCACGATCTGTTGGTCCTGAGGGAGCGCAGACCCAAAGCTGGGTACATCTGGCACATTGGCAAAATCGACCGGGGCCCCCAAATGAAGTTGGAAGCGGTTGATCAGATATTCTTCATCCACGGGCAACATGGGAGCCAGTGTATCGTTGCCCGGTGCCCGCAGAAACATCTCCATGTCCGCACCCGTGTCCATCAAATATTTTAGAACCAGAGCATCCTGGGGGTTGACCGCAACCAGAATTGCATCCGGTGCCACTACCGCGCTAGCTTCTTTGCCGATGGCAAATGAGGCCAGCCCCTTGATCTCGATATTCTGTAAACTAAAAAAAGTGACCGCAATGGTATTCTGGCTGGCCTGGGATTGGGATTGGGATTGGGTCTCGTCATCTACGGGTTGGTCGCTGGTTTCATCAAGGAATTTGACACTCAAGTCCGAGGTGTAGGCAATATCAACCCGGTTCCCCACTTGGAGCATGCCCAGATTGCCCAGCAACGAGGTGGATGGAATAGCCATCAGCACTTGGCTGTTGTCCATGGTGTAGAGGACTGGGGAATTGGGGTCGATAGGGTTGACCAACTGCTCTCGGATCAGAAAAGATCCGGTTGGGATGGGGCCGGTGGCGACGCGGTTGACCACTTGATCCAGGGCGGTGGCAGCCTGCAACGGTGCCACATAGACAGGCACGGTTTTGATCTCAACCATCTCTGCTGTCACCATCTGATGGGCCTGGATGTCGACGATGGCGACCAATATCTGAGTGGTGGCACCCTCCTGAATACTGCTCTTGACCGCCGCTGTGGTGGCATCATTGATGGTGCTGAAGGTCAACACTCCAGCCATCAAGGCCAGAACTACACCACCTATGAGCCAAATCAAACCTCGTCGTTGCTGTTTCATTGTGCCCTCCTGCCAACTACCCTATAGTTAGTCATTATGCCAACAGTTGAACCACTGCTCGGATACTATGTAAAATGAACGATCCCCTGATATGCAAAAGAGGGCTGGTCACCCAGCCCTCTTTCACCTGCCCCGTGCTTACGTCAACCTACGAGGATACTTTAGTTTTCGGTAAATTACTGCGACGTTAGCATTGAAGCATGAGCTACCTAGAGAGCAAATGGGTGGTTGAAATCAAGCTGGGTTACGGTACTACTAGCTCTGCGGTGACTCCATCAAAGATATCACCAAGGCCACCACCCAGAGCAGTCAGGGCGACGATGACAACCACGGCAACCAGAGCGAGAATCAGACCGTATTCGGCCATACCCTGACCTTCTTCGTTGGTGATGGCGTTCAGCACGTTCAGGTAAACCTTAAGCATTGCATTCATGGTAATTTATCCCCTTTCAAAGGAATTAGTGTGGTGAAACAGAGAGTGAGTGTGGTTCCGAACTTGCTATCCGTGGTAGGTTCGCCTTGGTTTGCGTTGATGTCGGATGTCGTTCGGCTTGACACCAGTATAGTCCTGTCCGGGGCGGAATGCACTACAGCGGTCTACGTATCTGGGGTACGTAAAACACGTAGATCGGGGAAAAAGGGGTACGCAGATCTGCACAAAGGGGTGGAAAGTGGGCCGTGAGGCGGTGCGGAGTGTGGTCAGGAAGCAAACCGACCCGGCAGACGCAACCAAGAGTCGTTGGGTTGGGTGGACCGCAGAATGATCTTACGGAAGATGCCCACGGGTGTCACCAGTCATCAGATAAAAGGTGCCTGCTCTTTCGGCGGTCTGGCTTCGGGGAGAGCGGGTGTCGGCGTCATTACGGGTATGGGCGGAAGGGGCGTGAACGATTTGCGGATACAGTGCCATACCTTGTCGCCCTGAGAACGGTTGTGGAAAAGTACGGATAAATGCGGACGAGGATGCGTAAGAATACGCTGTGTTTCGTGGGTGTTTTTCTGCTAAAATTGAAGGTATAAGATCAATCGTGTTCGTTGCAGCCTTGTTAGGGAATTTTGAGCCATGGGTAGCCACATCAAAACCCAACAGACACAATCTCAGAAGCGCCACGATCAGGAAGGCCAGAGTTTGGTCGAGCTGGCCCTGGCTTTGCCCATCCTGCTACTGTTTATTTCTATCCTGTTTGACGGCGGACGGGCGGCTCAAGGCTATATCAGCATCATGAACGCCAGCCGGGAGGCGGCCATGGCGGGGGCGCAATCGGCTCTTAGCGATACACAACTGACGGCCATTGCGCGGGCGGAAGTGGCGCGCAACGGTCTGGATGGCGGACTGCTCACCGTGACCATTACCTATGCGGGCAGTTCTCCCTCCCAGACGATTACGGTGGCAGTTCGCTATGTCATGCCCGTGATCACTTCCGTCTCACCGGTTTCCGATTATACGCTGACCACATCCGCCCAGATGTTGGTGTTCCGCTAAGGGAATCGCGTACTGTAGTTATTGACCTGATCGGATTGTCAGGGTTTTCCCACCCCAAATTCAACAGGGAACCAGGAGGAAGTCGTGAGCAACAAGCATCGTATTAACACCATGAATACAAAACGGTTGATCCTATCGTCGCGTCTCAAAGACGGTGTTGGCAGATTTATGGCGAGGGAAAGCGGTCAATCGATGGTCATCATTGTCCTGGCCATGACCACGATTGTTGCCATGATGGCCTTGGCCATTGACGGCGGAATTGCCTTCGCTTTGCACACGCGTATGCAGACCGCTGCCGATGCCGCCGCCCTCTCCGGGGCCCGAGAACTGGCATTGGGCAACAGCAACGGCGTGGCCATCGCCAGGGCAAACCAGATTCTGGTGGCCAATGGCGGGGATGCGGCCCTCTCCACTGTTACCATATCGAGTGGTCAGGTAAATGTCACGGCTGCCATGCTTTTCGAGACCTTTTTTGCCGGCATTGTGGGCATTGACGACATGGATGTTTCGGCCAGATCGGCAGCGGTCTTTGGGGGAACGGCGTCAGGTAGCGGCGTATTCCCCACGGTTGTAGAAGAGTCAATCTGGTCACCGGGTGCAACTGTTACATTGCATGATGACGACGGCAACCCAAGCCCCGGCAATTATGGATGGGTCAGAATTCCAGGTTATGGCAATACACCCATTAAAAATGTCATTGGCGATATCAATCAGGGAACGCAAGATATAACACCGATATATATCGGTGATGGACTCGATGCCAAGACAGGCAACACCTCATCCGCCCTGGATGCCGTTCAGGTCGGCATAATCGTGACTATTCCCTTATATAAGACGACCAACGGCGGGAGTGGATCGAATCTGGTATACTATGTCAGTGGGTTTGCCCGATTTCGGATCACGTATGCCGACAAAGGTGATAAAATGATTAAGGGAACCTTCATCGATTATGCGCAGTTGGGTGGCGTGATAAACCCTAGCATTACCAAGGGTAACATGGGGGTAGCCCTGGTGGCTCCTCCCGATGGCGGGGGCATTTCCGTCACCTCCACCCCAGCCACGAGTACACCGGCTGCTACGGCGACGAATACCCCTGTACCAGCGGCTACCAATACGCCCATGTCCACAGCCACCAACACGACTGTGCCCACGGCCACCAAGACGCCCCTGCCAGGGGCCACCAACACACCTGTGCCGCCTACAGCGACCAAGACACCCGTGCCGCCCACAGCCACAAAGACACCCGTGCCGCCTACGGCGACCAAGACGCCCGTGCCGCCGACTGCCACCAATACGCCTGTGCCAACGCCAACGCCAACGCATGAACTGGTATGCGTGGAATGGCAAAATAAAAACAAATGCAATAGATGGGAGTAGGCGTGGATCTGTATCTCGGTATCCTGTGGTCTGTTGATTCCCTTGCACCAAAGCCAGCAAGTCGGCGCTTCCCATGTTCATCAATACGCCAGGGCCAAAGCAGATTGGCTGACACAAAAGTAAGCGTTCACCCTCGCCCCCCTGACCCCCCTACTTTGGGGGGAACGGTCCACGACCTCCCCAGAATTGGGGGCCGGGGGGCCGAGGGGTGAACGCTTACAATACCAAGAAGTGTGGGTCGTGATGAATGTGATGGTCCATCTCGGCGTCCTGAGGTTTGTAGATCGCCTGGCAACCCTGCCAGCCAGAAAAGCGGTGGTTGACATGCTCTTCCAACTATGGGGAAAACAAAAAGGGTCTGTTCAAAGTAGATTGGGGTGCATCCCCCAACCTACTTTGAACAGACCCAGTCCAGTCGTGGTCCGCCAAACATCAAGTGATGGAGTCGAGGAGTTCGCATCCTCAGATGCCAAGGTTGGGCATCCGAGGATGGCCGCCGAGATCGGCCAGGCCATGGTCGAAACCGCAATGGTGATCATGGTCCTGATGTTGCTGCTGATGGGGATCTTTGATTTTGGCCGGGTGGTGGTGATCTACGCGTCCATGACCGCCGCGGCCCAGGATGCGGCCCACATGGGTGCGCTGACCAGCAACACCGGGGTGATCCAGACCACGGCCATCGAGGGCACGGTCATGGCCGTGCCAACCGTGACCGTCGTGCGCACGACCACCTATACGAACGTCACAGTGACCACTACTTTTCGGCCCATCACCCCATTTATCTCCGTCTTCACCGGTTCGTCCGGCATCGTCCTCACCCAATCGGCCCGGGTTGCCATTTTGGGCACGGTCGTGTCGCCGTAATAACAACGGAAAATGCACAGTGGACAAGGCACAATGGGGTGAATCGTGAGGGGTGATAGCTCCCCGGCTGCCCCTTCATCCTTCTCCCTTCTCCCTTGCTCTTACTCAATCCTTCCTTGCTCTTACTCAATCCTCCCTTGCTCTTACTCTATCCTCCCTTGCTCTTACTCTATCCTCCCTTGCTCTTACCCTCTTCTTCCTTGCCCCTTCACCCCAATCCCCAATCCCCAATCCCTACCCCCGCCCAAAACACATCACGCCGTCCGCCCCCGTGTCTTGAGCCAACCGCCCGTCCTCGACCAAATAACATAGATGCGCCAACGTCTCGGTGACGGCGAAACGCACTTCGTGGGTGGAGAGGCGGTCGTGGTTGAAGACCTGGCGGCTGATCTCGGCCACGGTGCTGGGCTGGACCACGGCGGCCACCATTTCCTCAAGCCGAACCCGGTGATGCTCGGCGATCCCCTGCAATCGTGCCGCCCATTCCTCAATCAAAACCCCATGACCAGGCAGAGCCAGATCTACATCCAATTGGGCCAATTCTTCCAGCGAAGCCAGATAGCGGCGCAGAGGACTGGGCTCCGTGCTGGGCCAGATGCTGATGTTGGGCGAAATGCGCATGAGTACTTGGTCGGCGCACAGCATGAGCCGATCCGCCGGGTCGTAGAAGATCATCTGCCCATCGCTGTGGCCAGGGGCGTGGATGACCTGAAATTGCCGCTCCCCCAGACGCACACGGCCACCCGGCTGCATGATCTGCACCGCCGTGGGCAGGGGCTGCACGGCTTGGCGCATTGGCCCCATCTCCGTCACCGCGGCCTGGGCGGTTTCTGCGTCCAAACCACAGCGCAGGAAGAAGGCGGCTTGGGCCTGATCCCCGGTTGCGGCAGCCGCCCACACCTTGGCCACCTCCTCCACCGAGCGGGGGGAGAGGTAGACGGGCGGGGTTTTGGCCGAGGTGCGAAAATGGGCTTGCAGCCAGCCGGCCATGCCCACATGGTCCGGGTGGATGTGGGTGACCACGATCTGCTCCACATCCCCCGGCTCCAGGCCCAGGACGGCGAAGACGGCTGCCCAGGCGGCGCGACCGGCCCGGCTGTTCAGCCCCGTGTCGAGGATGGTCCAGCCCTGGCTCCCCCGCAACAGATAGCAGTTGACCGAGCGCAGGGCGAAGGGCAGGGGCAGCTCGACCTGGTAAATATCGGGCGTGATTTGCAAAAGCGGTGCAGCGGTGGTTGGCAACGCGGCGATCATGGATGGCTCCGTGAAGATGAGTGGGCGGGCAAAGACTAAAACGCTTAAGTCCCAAGTATAGCACAGGGTGTGAGCGTGCCCATCTCTGGATTGGCTGCAAGCGTTTTCGAGTCTCTTGACATCTACTGTGCGCACTGCTACAATCTAGCAGGTAGTTTGCTCTTTCCACACCAATGCTCCGAACCCGTCATCTGCTTTCTATCAACCAAACTTGCCCCAAAGATGATCTCACCATTCTGCCCATACCAAAACCTTTTGCCCATATTTTCGTGTTCGTTCGCTCTTGAAAGGAGTACTTCCCATGATCGGTGGATTTGTCAATCGTGTTGCCTGGGTGGACCTGACCGATGGGTCCGTCGAGTACAAGGGTATTGAGGATGAAGATGCCAAGAAGTATATCGGGGCCAGAGGGCTGGGCGTCAAATATGTCTATGACAACGGCCCGGATGTGGACCCCCTTTCGCCGGAAAATTTGCTTTGTGTTATGAATGGTCCCCTCACCGGCACCAATGTCAACATGAGTGGGCGGCTGGCTGTGGTCACCAAGTCGCCCCTCACGGGCACCATTGCCGATTCCCACATGGGCGGCTGGACCGCGGCCAAGCTCAAGTGGGCGGGTTTTGATGGTCTGGTCTTCAAGGGCAAGGCGGACAAACCCACCTATGCCTATGTGGAGGATGGCAAGATCACCCTGCACGACGCCTCGGATGTGTGGGGCAAGGGCATCCACGACACCCTCAAGATCCTGCGGGCGCGCCACGGCGAAGAGTGCGACGGCATGGCCATCGGTCAGGCTGGCGAAAATCTGGTACGTTTCAGCGCCTGGGTGAATGTGGATGACCGGGCCGCCGGTCGCAACGGCACGGGCGCGGTGGGTGGCAGCAAGCTGCTCAAGGCCATCATCATCAAGGGCGACAAGAAGAACCGCCCGGCTCCGGCCAACAAGGACGCGGACAAGGAAGCCCGCAAGCGCGCCCTGGCCGCCATCATGGCCGAAGAGAACATCACCTCGCCCAAGAAGGGCGGCCTCAGCCTCTATGGCACCAATGTACTCATGAACATCACCGAAAGCATCGGCGGTCTGGGGTCAAAAAACAGCCAGTTCACCGCCTTTGGTGCGGAGAATGCCGAGAAGATCTCCGGCGAATATGTGCGGGAAAACATTCTGGTGGGCGAACCGACCTGTCATGCCTGCCCGGTGGCCTGCAAGAAGGAAGTGGAGATCAAGGAAGGCCCCTTCAAGGTACGCATGGAGAGCGTGGAGTACGAACCGGCCTGGTCTTTGGGGTCCAACTGCGGCAACAACGACATCGCGGCCGTGGCCTTCATCATCGACCGCTGCAACGACTTCGGCATGGACCCGATTGAGCTGGGCAATGTGATCTCCATGTACATGGAGGCCGGCGAGAAGGGCTATACCAACGGCGATGGCAGCCTGGCCTGGGGCGACACCCACGGCATGGTGGCCCTGACCGAGAAGATCGCCCTGCGTCAAGGCGTGGGCGACAAGTTGGCCGCCGGTACGGCGGGTGGAGCCAAGGCCTTTGGCCATCCTGAGCTTTCCATGACCGTCAAGGGTCAAGCCATCCCGGCCTACGATCCCCGGGGTCTGAAGGGCATGGGCATTGCCTACGCCACCAGCAACCGGGGCGCTTGCCATCTGCGCGCCTACACCCCCGCCGTGGAACTGGGCGTCATGCCCTTTGGCAGCCTCAAGATGGACCCCCTGGAATGGAAGGGCAAGGGCGGTCTGACCAAGGTCTTCCAGGATGTTCATGCGGTCTCCGACTCCTTGGACCTGTGCAAGTTCTCCGCCTTTGCCATGGGCATGGACGAGTATACCCAGCAGTACAACGCCGTCACCGGTCTGGACTACTCCGTGGCCGAACTGTTGCAATGTGGCGAGCGCATCTATAACCTGGAACGCCACTACAACAACCAGACCGGCTTCCGGGAAGGCTCCGACTATCTGCCCAAGCGCTTCACCGACGAACCCAGCACCATGCCCGGCTCCCTGGGCCATGTGTGCGAGTTGGATCTGATGTTGGAAGAATACTACGAAGCCCGCGGCTGGGAGAACGGCGTGGTCAGCCAGGCCAAGCTGAAAGAGTTGGCTATCGCGTAGTGGAGGTTGGGGATTAGGGATTGGGGATTAGGATTCCAACCCAACCCCATTGAGTTGGACAAAAAAAGTGGGGGGATGACACGAATTCGTGTCATCCCCCCACTTTTTTTGTTCCCAATCCCCAATCCCCAATCCCCAATCCCCAACCCCCTACATCTCCACCTGCGTGCCCATTTCCACCACTTGGTTGGGGGGCAGTTGGAAGAAGTCTGTGGCGTTGTTGGCGTTGCGGCTCATGAAGGCGAAGAGTTGCTGCCGCCAGACAGCCATGTCCGAACCCTTCATGGCGAAGAGTCGTTCCCGGCCCAGGAAGTAGCTGATCTTCGCCACATCCAGGGTCAATCCGTGGCCTGCGGCCAGAGCCAGATGCCGGGGGATGTTCGGATTCTCCATAAATCCATAGCGCAGAAGCACGCTGTAAAAGCCGTCTTTCAGATCTATCACACGGATGCGTCCAGGCTTGGAAACAAAGGGCACATCTGCGGTCTGCACAGAGAGCAGGATCACCTGTTCGTGCAGAATGTGGTTGTGATACAGGTTGTTCAAGAGGGCAGGCGGGGTACCCTGGGGGTTGCTATACATAAAGACCGCGGTTCCCGGCACTCGGATCGTCTCGGTCGATCTCAGTTGGGCCGTGAAATCCCGGAATTTTACGGTACCGGTTTCCATCCGCTCGCCCAAAATCGCCCGCCCTCGCTGCCAGGTGGTCATGAGGGTGAAGACCCCCAGCCCAATCAGCAGGGGGAACCAGCCACCGTCAGGAATTTTGACCAGATTCGCCCCTAAAAAGGAGAGATCGATGACCAAAAAGATGGCGATAAAGCCCAAGGCCACGGGCAAGGGCCAGCGCAAGCGTTCCCGGGCCACCATAAAAAAGAGCGTCGTCGTGATGGCCATGGTGGTTGTCACCGCCACACCGTAGGCCGCGGCTAGATTGCTGGAGGATCTAAACGCCACCACCAGGGCAATACACGCCGCCATCAAAATCCAGTTGATGGCCGGAATGTAGATCTGTCCAAATTGGGAGGCCGATGTGTGTTTCACGCGCATACGGGGCAGATAGCCAAACTGAATGGCTTGCATGGTCAGGGAAAAGGCCCCAGTGATCAGGGCCTGGGAGGCGATGACTGCCGCAATGGTGGCAATCGCCACCACAGGATAGAGCGCCCAGGTCGGGGTCATGCGATAGAAGGGGTTGACGACCGCCTCCGGCTCTTCCAACAGCAACGCCCCCTGGCCAAAATAGTTCAGCAGCAAAGCCGGCAGCACCACCACAAACCAGGCCCAGCGGATGGGTGTGCGGCCAAAGTGACCCATGTCCGCGTAGAGCGCCTCGCCTCCGGTCACCACCAGAAAGACCGATCCCAGCACAAGAAAACCAGGCATCCCGTTGCGGAGAAAGAAATTCAGACCATGCAGGGGGTTGATGGCCATCAACACTTCGGGGCGGCGCACAATCCACAGGATGCCCAGGCTGGCCAGGGTGATAAACCAGAGCAAAATCAGCGGACCAAAGACCCGGCCCACCTGTTCTGTGCCCCGCTTCTGAAAGCTGAACAGGGCGATCAGGATGCCGATGGTGATGGGAATGATGTATGGCTCAAAGAAGGGGGTGGCGATCTCCAATCCCTCGACCGCTGAGAGGACCGAGATGGCCGGGGTGATCATGCCATCGCCGTAAAGCAGAGCTGCGCCGAACAATCCCAGCAAGATCATGGCCCAGCGCCCGCTGCGTCGAGTTGCCTCCGACTTGGACCCCACCAGGGAGGTCAGGGCCAGAATCCCCCCTTCGCCCCGGTTGTCCGCCCGCATGACAAAGGCTAGATATTTGACCGAAATCACCAAGACCAAGGCCCAAAAGATCAGAGACAAGATGCCCAGCACATTGTCCGGAGTAACAGGCATTCCATACCCTTCGTGAAACGATTCTCGAAAAGCATAAAGGGGACTGGTACCGATGTCACCATAAACTACCCCCAACGCGCCCATAGACAGATAGAGCAATGCCTTGCCCCTAAGTGAGGTAACTACGTGACCCCGGATCGAGGATTGGGCATGTTGACGCTGGCTCTTTTTGTCTTCCACGTTAGGGTTCCTTTCACAAACACAGCTCCCCCAAGGGGAATCGACAACGAAAATCGCCACGTTCGCAAGGGACTGAGGAGCTGGCGGGCTTCCTCTTCTTTGCGGACTTGGCGATTTTGTGTAAAATCGTCGGTTTTTGGCTAAATGCTAAAATGCTAAACGACTTATTTGCCGAGATCGACGGTGACGGTGTGACTGGATAATCATATCACATGCGCGTCAAAATCAAACGAAGTGTATCGATCAACATGATGGTGAAAATCGTAGGTGCGGTTTTTAACCGCACAATGTTCAATTACCGAGGGATCGTACGGTTAAAAACCGCACCTACATTTCATCATCCCATTGATCGGTACACAAAATTAAACGAAGCGTCAACGATCTAACGAGCGCGCCACGGCCCGGAATCAGGCACGAAGAGGGGTGCGCCGAACTCGGCCACGCCGAACTGGCCGATCTGCTCTTGGGCGGGGAGGGAGATCAGCCAATCGATGAACTGATTGGCCAGGTCGTTGTGGATCTTGGGGTTCTTGGCCGGGTTGACATCCATCACGCCGTAGGGGTTGAAGAGAATGGGGTCGCCCTCGGCCACAATGACCAGCCCCGTGCCCTCCAAGGTACGGGCCAGATAGGTGGCCCGGTCGCTCAAGGTATAGGCCTGGAGTTCATCGGCCATTGTCAAGACCCCGCCCATGCCCTGTCCGGCGGAGATGTACCACGCCCCGCTCGGCTCGATGCTGGCGGCGGCCCACACAGCCTTCTCCTTGGTGTGCGTGCCCGAATCATCCCCCCGGGAGACAAAGGTTGCGCCGGCGTCAGCCATTTTGCTGAAAGCCTCCGCCGCGGTTGCCGACTCCCTCACCCCGGCCGGGTCATCCGCCGGGCCGAGGAGGACAAAATCGTTGTACATGACATCTTCCCGGCGCAGACCATGCCCTGCGGCCATAAAGTCATCCTCCTTGGACCGGGCATGGACCAGGAGTACATCGGCGTTGCCATCTTCGCCCAGGGCCAAGGCCTGCCCCGTGCCGACAGCAATCACGTCCACGATGATGCCGGTCTCGGCCTCAAAGATGGGCAGAATGGCGTCCAACAGCCCGGAATCCTGGGTGCTGGTGGTGGTGGCCAAGGTCAACTTGGCCGGTAGCGCCTCGATGCCCGGTGCCACAGGAGAACAGCCGGCCAGCAGGGCGATCAAAAGGGCAATGATGAGAAGACGTGCTTTGAACATGGGGTTGCCTTTCTGGGATTAGGGATTGGTGATTAGGGATTGGGGATTGGGGGCTGGGGAGCGGAAACGGGTCAAATGTCCCAAAATCCGACCCCCCAATCCTCAATCCCCGATCAATAAACCATCTCCCCGCGCACAAACGCGGCCGTGCGCGGGTCAGATGGACGGTTGAAAAAGGTGTCCGTGTCGGCGATCTCGACGATGCGGCCTTCCAGCAGGAGCGCTGTGCGGTGGGCCAGCCGCCGGGCCTGGAAGACGTTGTGGGTAACCAAAACCAGAGTCGTGGCCCGCTCCCGGTTCAGGTCCGTGACGATGCGTTCGATCAGCCCCACGTTGTAGGGGTCCAGATTGGCCGTGGGCTCGTCCAAAAGCAGCACATCCGGCTCCAGCACCATCGCTCTTGCCAAAGCCACCCGCTGGGCCTCCCCGCCAGAGAGGGTGCGGGCGGGCTGGTGAGTCAGTTCGGCCAACCCCACCCGCTCCAAGGTGGCGGCAATGGGGCCGGAGCCGTTGCGAATGCCGCGCAGACGCAGACCATAGGCCACATTGGCCTGCACCGTGCGCTTGAGCAGCACGGGACGCTGAAAGACCGTGGTCACCCGGCGGCGCAGCTCCGTGGCCATCTCCCCGGCGGGGCCGAAGTCACCGCCCCCGAAATGTACCGTCCCGGAAGTCGGTGGCTCCAAAAAGTTGAGTACGCGCAGCAAGGTACTCTTCCCCGCGCCGCTGGGGCCGACCAAGGCCAGGATTTCGCCGGCGTTCACGGTCAGCGTTGGGATGTCCAACACCGTGCGTTGGCCATAGCGTTTGGTCAGGTTTGTGAGTTGGTAGATGGGATCGGTCATGGGATTATCGAGTGTCGTGTATCGAGTATTTTTGGTGGGTTGACGGCAGATCGGCATTGATGGCGAGATCGTGTCTATCGCAGAAAAATACACGACACTCGATACCCCTACTCTTCCAGGCTCGTCCCCTGCAACCGCAACACGGCCAAATTCGACAAAAAGGACATGCCCAGCAGGATGATGCCCAGGGCGATGGCCAGGTCGAAGTTGCCCTTGCGGGTCTCCAGGACGATGGCGGTGGTGAGGACACGGGTGCTGTGTTCGATGTTGCCGCCTACCAGCATCACCGCCCCCACTTCGGAGATGATGCCGCCAAAGCCTGCCACCACGGAGACGATCACCCCGGTGCGGGCTTCGGCCAGAACGGCCCAGGTGCTTTGCCAGGGGGTAGCCCCCAAGGCGGTGACCTGTTGACGCAGATTCGGGTCCACCCCCATCACCGCGGCCATGGTGAAGCCGGCCACCAGGGGGAAGGCGATGATGCTCTGGGCGATGATCATGGCCGCCGGGGTGAAGAGGGCCGGGATCAGGGCCGAGTTCAGCCCGCCCAAGGGACCGCTGCGAGAGAGCATCAAATAGACAAAAAGCCCCACCACCACGGGCGGAAAGCCCATCCCCGTGTACATCAGCGCGATCATCACCCGCCGCCCGGCAAAACGGCGCAGCCCCATGATCGTCCCCAACGGAATGCCGATCAGCGTGCTGATCACCAACGCCACCCCAGAGACTTGCAGGGAGAGCCCCACAATCTCCCCCAAGGCTGCATCTCCGGTCAATATCAAACGCATGGCCTCCAAGAAGCCGCGGAATAGTTCGTTAATGGGAAGATCCTCTCATTGTCCATTTCCTAAATTTCCGCCAACACCGCGCCCATGCCGTCCGTCCCGTAGCCGCCCAGGGCGTGGACCCGGTCCAGAAAGGCGGCGGGGGGATTTTGGAGCAGGGCCAGGAGGGGGGCGAGCAAGGCGCTGTGATAGTGGGTCACGGGGATCACCAGATCGTAGCGCTCTTGGTAGAGGGGTACGAAGTCCAATTGGTGAGCCTGGGCCGCGGCTTGGATGCCCAGCCCGCAGTCTGCCCGTCCGTCGGCCACGGCCTGGGCCACGGCAGAATGGGAGGACTCGGTCGTGGCGTAGCCCTGAATCTGGCGCGTGTTCAGCCCTCGCCGGTCAAGTTCATAGTCCAGGAGCAGCCGGGTGCCGGCACCGGGTTGGCGGTTAACAAAGCGCACACCTGCCCGAAGCAGATCGGGCAGGTCGCGGATCTGCTTGCTGTTGCCCGGCGCGGTCAACAGCCCCTGGGTGCGGGTGACAAAACCCACGACCATCACCCGGCAGCCGTGGGGGGTAAGTATGCGCCGGATGTGGGCCGTGTTGAACTCGCCACTCTCCGGGTCAAAAAGGTGCGCCCCGGCCACATGGGCCTGGTTACGGCGCAGGGCGGCCAATCCGGCCAGACTCCCCACCTGGGCCGAGACCATTGTCAATTCCGGGTGGGCGGCATGCAGCGTGTCCGTGAGCAGGTCCAGGGTCAGGTCATGGCTGCCCATGACCACAATGGTATGCCCCTGATCCGTGCCCACATCCAGGGCGGCGGAGAGGAGGTGGTGCATGGGCGCAGGGGTTGGCGGCAAGGGTTGCAGAAGGGACTGGGCCGCCTCTGGGTTGATGTGCAGACCGGGCAGGGCCGGATACTGCTCCGGGCGGCGGGTGACCACCCCGGCGTCCAAGCGCAGGGTGTGGGCGGCCAGTAGCAGGGCGTGGGTATTGGCCGTGGGCGCGGTCTCGGCCCAGCGGGCAGAGATGCGACCCAAAATGTGGGCGCATTCGCTGTCAAAGTCGGCCACCTCCAGGGGCAGCAAAAATTGGGCCAGGGCCTGTCCATTGCGCAAGGGATCTGCGCTGGCCTGGACCTGGGCTTGCAAGGCCGCCACGGTGATGGACGATACCCCCAGATCCCCCGGCGCAAAAGGAACCAGGGCCGCGGCCAAACTGGACGGCTTCTCGGTGATCAGATAGAGGCAAAAAGAGGTGTCGAGTAGTAGGCGCATAGGTTCAAAGTGAACACAAAAATAGAACGCAGATCCGTGGCCTATTTTGTCTCGGCCTGGCCGAAATCAGCGGTGAAACGATCCAGGCTATCGATCAACGTCTGCCACGGCGCGGCAAAGGGCAGAAGCATCACCCCGTTGCCCACCCGCTTGATGTAGACCTGATCCCCATCAAAACGAAATTCCTTGGGCAGGCGCACAGCCTGACTGCTGCCGTTTGGGAAAAGTTTGGCGGTTTGCATGGGCGAGGCTTCCTGAGGTGAGAGCGAATAAACAGATCAAAGTATATATAAAAAGTATATATGAATTTGGGCAAAAAGAAAAGCGGCAGGTGGACGAAAATCCGGCTGGACACCGGATTTTCACCCACCTGCCGCGATCACTTCTCAATCGTTATGGCAGTCTGAGCAAGGATCAAAAGTGTCTTCGTGGTGACAGGCGGCGAAGCAGTAATTTGTGTTGGCCTTCTGGATCTCGTCCAAGGAAATGACCGGTACGGGGTGGACCGTATGGCAGGACTTGCATTCGATGATGTTGGCACTCTCGTGGGGCACAAACCCATGCGGATTCGCCGCAAGTCCCTCGCCTCGCACCCCCGCGCCAATGACATAGTTAGCGGTGAGGGCAATGAGTTGATCGTAGGGACCATGACAGCTCAGACAAAAGTCTGGGGATGCCTTTGCTGGCAGGGGTAACGCCGCCACAGATCCGTCGGACGGGATGTGACACAGAAGGCATACGGAATCGTTCCATCCCGCGTGGCTGGCCGGGGATGGCTCCCTGCCCGCTTCCACCTCGTGACATTGCGAGCATTCCTCTCGCCCCGCCACTTTGTGGGAGATCTGCTCGGGCATCCCGTCAGATTCTTCCGTTTCATTCCCAGCCGCGTTGTCAGCCGGAAGCTCGGTACCAGCGGTTTCAGCGGTGGCTTCTGGCATCGGCGTATCCGTCGGTGCCAGGGGCGGCGGCACTGCTGTCGGTACCACGGTAGGTGGGACTGGGGTGGGCGTGTTGGCCAGGGGCACGACCGTTGCGGTGGCCGGGTTGAGTCCCACGAAGAGCGGGGGCATGGTGGCGCAGGCCGCCATCAACATAGCCAGGATAATGCCAAGGATCACAAGGGTGCTACTGCCCTGGGACGGGCGTCTTCTAACAGGTGGCATGTTCATTCTCCGATCTGGTGATGTGAAACTGACTGGAGATTTGGGCCGCTGCCCATGATGGCAGTGGCAAAGCGGCGGCCCGAACCCGGTATTGAGCCGAGTCCGGGCCGCCTATGGGAAAGGAGAGGATCTATACGTTCGTCAGGTGCCGTAGCCAGCGCACCAAGCCACAAGCCTAGACTGACTCGGCGGCCGCTTCCATCCCGGCGATGTAGCCCTGGGCCGTGCATCGGCCCAGACCATGCTGGCTGCACCCACCTGCGGATTCACCTCCACAGTAGAGACCGGGGATGACCGCGTTCTGCATGTCGATGACCTGGCACTTCTCGTTGATGTGCAGACCAGCGTAGGTGTCATGGATGGTGATGGTGGCCCAAGCCGCATAGAAGGGGGCTTTTTCAATCTTGTACAGGGGGGTGGGTTTGTCAAAGTCGGGATCGACACCCAGATCCACCATCAGATTGTAGCGGGCCACGGTGGCTTCCAGATTTGCCGCCGGCATTTCCGCCTTCTGGAACGGGTTCTTGGTCAGCATGGCCGCCAATTCTTCCAGCGTATCGGCGCTGAAGAAGTAGTCGGGATCCGTGGTTGTTTCATCGATGACCCATTTTTCGCGCACGACCGCGTCGGCATCAAAGATGGCCCACTGGGGCCCGGCTTCATAGTCCGGAGCGGCCGATCCTTCGTTCATGGCCAGGGCGGCGTCAGCATAGGCCTCCGGCGCATAGTTGATGCGCTTCAGGTTGCGCCAATCGCCGGGGATGTACGGATCCAGGTAGCCAAAGGAAGTGCCGTTGGGGTAGCCGGATTCAAACTCGTTGTAGAAGCGCTTGCCCACCTGGTTCACGATGATCGCATCTTGCCAGTTGCTCACGCTCACGCCTGAGGCCCGGGCCAAGGGAAAGATTGGACTGTCCGGCGTCCACTTCACGTACAGGTATTGGGCACCCACCAGGTTGCGCTTGCGCAGGTAGCCATCCCGATCACCGGTCTGGTTGGCCGTGCCCCACAGGGACGCGCCGATGGCCATGCCGGCCAGTTCACCACTGGCATCTTGGTCCGAATAGGGCATGCCGCCCAGGATCAACTCTTCTGTGGCCCGAGAATCGAAAATGCGCCGGAAGTTGACGTTGCCCGTGCTGCCACCCGTGCCGATGATCACGGCCTTGTTGGCCTTGATGGTGACGATTGGGGCGTCCATTTCGATGTTGCCGTCGGAGCGGAAACCCTTGAGGGGCGCGGTCTCGCCGGGCAGGATCGTGGGTGTATAGCTGGCCTGAATGCCCAGCACCCGTCCCGAAGTCGGTTCTTCCCGGAAGATAATGTCCATGTGGTAGTTCATCAAGAACTTGACGCCCTTATTGCGGGCGCTGTCTTCCAGAGGTCGCATGAGGCCAGCGCCGCCCGCGCCCGATGGACTTGCCAGGCCGATTCCCTCGCCCCAAATGGTGTGATTTTCCCGGGGGGCCGAAAGCCCTGTGGCATGGGCACCGCTATTATCCGGGGCCTTATCCACGAATTCGACGCCGTTTTCGACCAGGAATTCAAAGGTGGGTGCCTCGTTGTCGGCCAGCCCGCGCTGGACAGCTCGATCATTGTAGCGATAGTCAGGGCTGCCACCCGCTTCCACGATGGACCAGTCGGTCAAATCACGGAAGAGAACTTCTGGGGAATCCTCGATCTCATACTTCTTCTGGGCACTGGTGCCGCCACCCAGAGGGACATTGCCGCCGCTGATGATGGCATGGCCGCCGATGTCGTAATTGGCTTCCACCAGGATCACCGAAGCCCCGCCGTCAAGGGCCTTGATGGCGGCGGGTAGACCCACGGCCCCAGAGCCGATCACGACCACATCGGCCTCAAGATCCCACGTCGTGGGCACGGCTGAAGCGGCTTTGCCTTGTGCCTGCGCCGCCATAGCCGGCATGACACCGATACTCGCCAAGGCCGCAGCGCCGACACTTGTCCCGCGCACGAAGTCCCGACGGCTGATTCCGCTTGATTTTTTGTCCTTGGAACTCATAATATCTCCTCTGATTTTGAATTTTTGTTTTTGGACCAACAGGAAGACAATCCATTCGTGGAGAACTCAAAAGAAGATAACCCTAGGCATACTCCTTCTCTGTGACGGCAGGGTATGCGGAAGCTAAACACTCGCTTTCCTGCTTCCGTTGGCCCCTGCGTGATGGCGCGTATTAAACGATAAGTCAAGGGCACCATGTGAATTCTATCACAATGGTATGACCACTTCAATCGAATTTCTTCAAGATGGGTGCAACTCAGTACAGAGGGTTTGCGGTATGGGTAGTATGCAGTAGGGAGAGTGCGGGGTATGGGTAGTATGCAGTAGAGGATGAAGAGGATTGAGTTCGAGCAGGGTTTGGGGGGTGAAATAAAGAAGGGCCGGTCTGTGACCGGCCCTTCTTTATTTCACCCCCCAAACCTCTGCCGTTTACCCGCCGCCGCGCAGGGTTTTCCAGTGCAGTTTCTCGAACATGACGTTCAGCGCCGTGGGGTCACCGGTGAAAGTGACGGTAGAGCCGCCCACTTTGAGGGAGCCGATACCTTTTTGGGCGGCCTTGCGGATCACCGCCCGCCAGTCGTCGGCCTCCATGACAAAGGGGCTGGTTTGGCGGGCACCCAGGTCTTCCAGATATTCCACCATCAGCCAGTCGGGGACGCCGTAGTAGTCGTGGACCTGGGGACCGGGCTTGCTGGCCTCCGGCGGCTTGACCAAGGCACCCCCGCCCACCGGGGGGAAGATGCGGATCTCGGCATCTTCGGGGATGGCCATGTCCAACCCGTCCAGATAGCGCACATCTCGTCCGTTGATGAAGACGTGGATGTTGTTGTGAAGCTGGCCCCCGGCGTCGAACAGTTCCCGTTTCAGGTCCGGCCAGGTGGCGATCAGTTCGTCCAACAGGGCGCGCACGGAGTCGCCGGGACCGGCATTCAACTGCACGGATGGGCCACCGACGATGGGGCGGAGGGTGGCGAAGAGGCGGACTTCCATGAATGGCTCCTTATCGAGTGTCGTGTATCGAGTAATGTGTGGTGTTGGTAGGATCATCGTTGGAGGGAGGGTGTCGAGTCCACACAATACTCGATACACGATACTCGATACGCAGTCCCCCCTACATTTC
>JAGNDO010000090.1 GCA_018003515.1 Caldilineaceae bacterium | reverse complement strand
GTCGCACCCCAATGCACATAGCGGCCCGCTTCGCCGCTGTGGGCCGCCAGTTGGCGGATCAAGGGCAGGATGGGATAGCCGACCAGATTGGTCCCGTGGCGCATGGCCTCGAAATCGATCAGCGCCACTTGGGCCTGGCGGCTGATCTCCACTGCCGCTTCCTGGGGGATGATGCCTAGTTCGGCCTGTGAACGGGCCAGCGCGGCCTCCACATCGAGCCAGCATTGGGTCAAGTTGCGGTCATCAAAGATGGCGCGCATCTCGTCTGTGCTATAAAAATCCCGATAAATTAGAGAGTCTGTTACATGAACAGCCATAGGGCTTCCTCAGTCCATCTCACTCAGTCCATCTCATAGCCGCCATCGACATTCAGGGCCTGACCCGTGACGTAATCAGCGTCAGTCGAGCAGAAGAAGGCCACCGCGCCCCCGATGTCGGCCGCGGTGCCCGCCCGTTTGAGCGGGATTGTGTTGATGAAGGCATTCATCGCCTCGCCGGGCTGTGCGCCAAAGAGCTTGCCCCGATCCACGTCGATCTGTCGCCACATGGGGGTGGGGACGATCCCCGGACAGATGGCGTTGACGTTGATCCTGTACGGGGCCAGGGCCAGGGCCGCGGACTGGGTGATGCTGATGATGGCGGCCTTGCTGGCCGCGTAGTGGGTGGAAAGCGGTCGTCCCCGCCGCCCGGAGACGGAGGAAAGGTTGACAATCTTCCCAAAGGACATCTGCCCGTCGGTCATCTCGACAACCGGGCTATCCGCGTGAATGCTCATAATGTCCGCGGGTTTTTCCGCGGCTTTGCGGATGGATTCCGGCAGTTGGGCGATCATTTGCTCGGCCACCGCCTGGAGACAGAAGAACGCGCCCCGTTGGTTGATGGTGATCACCCGATCCCAATCAGCTTCACTCAGGTCCATCATGGGTTTGGTCTGCACAACCCCGGCGTTGTTGACCAGGATGTCGATATGGCCCAATTGGGCGACAACCCCATGAACCATGCGCTGGACCGCGGCCACATCCGCGATATCAATGGGATAGGCCAGCGCCCGCCCGCCGCCCTGCTCGATCTCCTTGGCCGCTGCCGCGGCCGTCTCCGGGTTGAATTCGGCGATGACCACGGTGGTGCCCTCATCCGCCAGACGTTGGGCGATCCCCTTGCCAATCCCCTGTCCCGCGCCGGTGACAATGGCAACTTTTTCGGCGAATCGTTTCATCGGTCGATCTTCCTTTTGCTTGTTTTATTGCAGCTCTATTGCAGCGGTGGCGTGAAAAAAGTGAACATTTCAATCGGGACATCTCCCTGATTGATGAGGCTATGTTCCAGCCCCATGGGGATGGCCACCACCTGCCCAACACCGAATGGGCGCTCCTCCTCCCCAAGAACGAGGATGGCCTGGCCAGCGAGGATGCACACGGTCTCCACTTCCTTGGCGTGAATATGCCGAGGCACCACCCCGCCCACGGGCACTTGCACCAGATTGAGGTTTGCCAGCGGGTTCTCCGCCGCGGTGAGCAGGGGTTTGAGCAGGATGCCCTTGACCCGGGGGTGTTCTTTCCACGTTGTCGTATTGGCATCCGCGATGGGGATACCTCGGTCTTCTTTGCCAGCCATTGCACCTCTCCTTTCTAGCCTAAAGGAATGCCCAACTCCCTAATCCGCTGGGTCAAGTTCTGTTTGGCCAATGCTATTTGGCTAATGGGCAGATGCTCGATGATGGCGTACATATCCGGCGACAGGGCCTGGGTACGTTTCAGCACCGTGTCCAGATCCATGATGCCTGTGCCAGGGATCGTCTCGCTGATATGGACCACAAGGCGATCTTCCACATAGAAATCCTTGACATGCACGGTGGCCGTATAGTCACCCAACAGGTCGAAGATCTTGTGGAGGGTTGGCGCAGGGTGAAACGCCGTGGGCAGATCGCCCATAAAGTTGACCGGATCGAGATTGAGCTTGAGCAAATCAGAACCGGTGGTCTCGATAATGCGCTTGATGCGCTCCGGCGAATTCAGCACGGTTGTGACGTGGGTCTCCAGCACGATCTCGATGCCGTATTCGTGGGCCGTTTCCAAGATCTCCATCAAACTGCGCAAGAATCGTTCTTCGGTTTCGGGGGTATAGTTGTGGGCATGGGGCCACCAATCCCCACGGGGGTTGAGGCTGGTGGGCCGAACGCCGGACGCCGGGATCTTCATGCGGGCCGCCAGCTTGACCAGATCCCGTGCGCCCTGAACGCCAGCCCGCCGCACCGTTTCATCCGGTGAAATGATGCAGGGGTATGGACCCCAAAGCTGCAACAACTCCAGCCCGACATCAGCCACCGCCCGTGCAGCGGTCGTGGCTGTGGCTTCGGGGATAGTCGCCGCGGGCACGGTCAGGTGTGCGCCCATGCCATGAAAGCCCAATTCCGCCACCCCACGCACCATGTCGTAGGTCACATCCTGTAAATCACTGACAATCCAACCAAGTAGACCTAGTTTCATCGTATATCCTTTGCCGTGCTGTTGATTGAGGCCCTGATCGAAGCCAAGTGTCAGTCGTGATGAAAAATGGTGAAGTTTTTGATATGGTTCTTTCTGCCTATCGGCCAAGACCGTAGATTTTCACCGCCGTCTCGCCCAGAATCGCATCCTGATCCGCCTGGCTATAGTCGGCAATCGCCTCCTGGGTAGCCTGCCAGACTTTCTGATAGTCGCCGGCCAAGATCGCCACCGGCCAATCGCTGCCAAACATCATGCGCGCCGCACCAAAGTGTTCGCGAGTGAAGTCGATGTAGGGCTTCAGATCGGCCACGGTCCAGGATGCCCAGTCGGCGGCGGTGTTGAGGCCAGAGACTTTGACATGCACGTTGGGGTGTTCGGCCGCGGCCGCCAGCTGGGTGGCCCACTCTCCCATCACCTTGTCTTTGATGGGGGGTTTTGCCATGTGATCGATCACAATCGTCAAATCGGGCAGTTTGGCCGCCAGGGCCGGAACCAGACTTAGATGATTGGGGAAGACGGCCACCACTTCAAAGACCAGGTTGCGGGCCTCCAAAAGTTTCAGCCCCTCGATCACAAGATCCCACAGCAACCATTCCGGGTCCTTCTCTGCGTGGATAAGATGACGCATGCCCCGAAATTTGGGATGGCGCATATATTTGTCATCCAACATGTGCGCGGCCTCGTCCGGATTCCACAGGGGAACCCAACCGATCACCGCACCGATCCAGTCGAACTTGTCCGCCTGGGCCAGCATGTAGTTGGTGTCGGCATAGGAATTGGCCGACTGCACCAGCACGGTCTTGTCGATACCGGCCTGTTCGAGCTGCGGCGCCAACTCCTGGGGACCATAGGTGCGATAAAGCGGGCCATAGGCCGGGATCAGCCATGAATACTCGACCAAGTCCAGGTTCCAAAAATGTTGATGGGTGTCAACTCTTATAGCCATGTGAGCGTCTCCTTTTGTCGTCTCTTTTTATCGTCAACTTTTTCTGGTCAACGGGCGGCTTCCAATGGAATTTCCAGGCCAGTGCGCGGGTAGTGATAGGCCCGGGATTTCTTCTCATCTTTATAAATATACCAGACGCAAGGGGCGTGATGATCCATGTCGTGGTCCAACGGGCGGAAGACATAGCCGCGTTGGTTGCCGGGCAGCCACTCCATGGCAATGGCGCAGTGAGAGCAATACCAATGGATACCGATTTTGTCATCCCAGATCCAGTCGTGGGTCTGGCGGCTGACGCCATCGGTGGCATAGGGTTTGCGGCCATTTTCCGGGTCGCCGCCACGCAGCACGCCCCCGGTCCCGCAGGGGTCAAACGCGGTCACAAAACGGTCTTCCTCTTCCCAAACCAGCACATCTCCCTTACGACTCTTCCCGCTCAGATGGCCGCGCATGCCTTCGACCGTCAAGGCGACCTTTTCCCACGGGGTCATCAGGTCCCACTTTTCGTAGCGGTCGCCCCAGATGCTCTGATGGGTCTCCAAGATCGAATCGAGGATGTGCTGCTCGCTATCCTGGGCCAGTTGGGCGAACATTTCGTTGATCCAGGCCACCAGCACATCGTGGGGAATCTTGAAATCCAGCCACATGCGCTCCAGTCCGTGGCGGGCTGTGGCTTTATCATTCTGGGTCATGGCCGTTTCAAGGGTCTGCATGGGCGCGATGCCCAACTCGAAATCCCGCCAGGTTTTGCAGATCACCGTGGAAAGCGTGTGGGCAACTGCGTTCTCCGTCCCTGTTTGGTGACGGATCAGATAGCGCATAATGTCCTGGGCCCAGACCATCAATATCTCGTGCATGATCTGGAGTTCTTTCAAGTAGTAGGGCAGGAGCGCGCCGATCACCTCATGTTGCTCGTCCTCAATCGCGGCTTCGATGAGCGAATAGGTGGACTTGCCCATGGTGGTTATGTCATCCACGCGCAGGGGGCGGCCAAGATGCTCGTTATACGCCAGTTTTAACATGACCCATCACCTTCCTGCCAATTCACCGCGCACGATATGGGCCGCCTCCACCATCACCTTCATCTTCTCTACGGCCAGCCAGCGGGCGGTCTGGCTGAAGCCGCAATCACCGGCCAGCCAAAGTTTGTCCGGTGCCACGGATTTCAGCAGCAAATGGATGCGGTCCACCATGGTCTCCACCGATTCCAGCGAGCGGCCCTTGACATCAATGACCCCGGCGCACAAGATCTTGTCGCCGCCCCATTCCTGCCAAAGCTCAGTCTGCCACATGCCCCGATTGGCGAACTCCATATGCACCACATCCACATTCATCCGCTGGATAAAGGGGGCGATCTTGGCATAGGTGCGGTCGGATGTTGCCGGGCGACCGCGGAAGTTGCCAAAGCAGAGATGGATGCCGATGGTGGCCTTCACGTCCTCGACGCAGGCGTTGAAAAGTTCGGTCATCTCGGCCTCACCGCCGGGCATGGTCCAAAAGGCCGGCTCATCGAACTGCAAATAGGTTGCGCCCGCCTCGACTGCATCCTTGAGTTCCTTGTTGATGTAGGGAACCAATGCCCAGGCAATCTCGCCCTTGTTGTTGTAAATCTCGCCGGGGTGGATGCGAAAAGCCTGGGTCACAGGGCTTTGCAGGCCGGTGACAAAGGGTTTATCGGTGTGGGCGCGCATGAACTCGATTTCGGGCACAAGACCATAGCCATTGGGCACGGTCAACTCTGTCATGCACCGGAACGAATCCAGTTGATCCGGGCCGGGATAGCCAAGTCGGCGCTCAAACGGAATCGGATCCATGCCCACAATGCGGTCATGGAAGTTCCAGGTGAAATCGGCCCGATAGAGCTCGCCATCGGAGATGATGTCCAGCCCGGCCTCGGTCATGTCCATGATGGCCAGCTTGACCGCATCGGTCAGCGTCTCTTGAATATCGGCGGGGCCAACCTTGCCCTCGGCGACGGCTTCGCGGAAGACCCAGAGCCAACTTGGGACACCGTGGCTGCCAATGGTTTGGGTGGGTAACAGGGGCAAATCGGTTAAGGTCAGCATGGCAAATTCTCCTCTGCATAGCGGATAAAGGCCCGGTCAAGAATGTCGATCATTTGGTCAATTTCGTCATGGTTGATCACCAGGGGCGGGGCGAGAAAAAGCCCGTTAGCCAGGGCGGATGCAAAAGTGGGCAGCCGTGTCCCCGCATCTAAAAATTTACTCCGCCAACAAATCCGTCATCACCTGTTTGGAATAGGCCATGTGAGCGGTCATGGACTCCCGGGCTGTGGCCGCGTCGCCACGGGCAATCGCGCCAACAATGGTTTCGTGATCCTGCAAAACACGCTCAACCGGGCGACTCCCATAGCCCATCCAGGCCATGACCAACGCTTCATGGAGTTGATCGGTCACAGGGGCCAGCAGAACCCGAAAGAGTTCATTCTGGGTGGCTTCCGCCAGCAGACTATGCAGTTGAAAGTCCAATTCGGCCAACACGTCCTTATTGGCCGTATTCTGATGCATTTCCTGGCAAAAATCCTGCATCTGCGCAATCTGCGCCGGCGTTGCCCGCTGTGCGGCAAGGGCAGCCACCTCAATTTCCAAGATACACCGGATCTCCATCAATTGCAGGGGAAGTTTGGTCGAGCGGGAGAGTTCCAAATACGTCTCCAACGAGCGGGACAACAGATCAGAATTGGGCCCCTGCACATAGATACCGCTCCCGGTGGTCATCCGTACCCACCCCTGGGCTTCCAAGAATTTGATCGCCTCGCGGATCACTGTGCGGCTGACGTCAAAAGCCTCGGCCAGTTCTCGTTCTGTGGGGAGCCGGTCGCCCGTGGCCCATGTATCATCTTTGATCAGGTTGAGAATTTGCCCGGCGACGCGCTCATACAGACGTTGTTCACGCTCAATGGGCTGAATGATAGCGGTGTGATTACTCATGATGCTGCTTTCAAATCTGTTGTAAACGTTCACCCCTGCCCCCTGACCCCCAACTTTGGGGGAGGTCGTGGACAGTTCCCCCCAAAGTTGGGGGTCAGGGGGGCGGGGGTGAACGTTTACGTGCCAGGGGGCGCAGGCTCGTCGGCCCGACTCAAAATTGACACGATTAAGTCATTTCTTGTATGATGGTATACCAATATTACTCCCATTCTCTTCCCTTGTCAACCTCCATTTTCAGAGCCTACAGCCGACAACAGCCTATTGACAAATCGAAAAACCTATTATACTCTGTAACTATTACCGGTTTTGATTGCGGCAACAGTTACACTAGAATGTAAGTAGCCATAATTTCGCAGCCAAATGCCAGTCAATCGCACTTCTCTTCACTTGATAACCCAACACCGCATCTTCTCAATATTTTGAGGCCAACAGAAACTGAGTTTTTCCTGGTTGAGAATTCTCCGCAGGAACGGTCCAAAAACTCAGTTTCTCCCTAGTTTATTGAGACCCAACACCTTGATAAAAGTTGACTTGGGCCTTTCCAGGCCCAGCAAAGTGATGGTATCATCCTGACGGGAATGCGGCAGGCGGATTTGCTATGAAAGAATCAACTGCCGCTTGTAATCCTGAGTGACGTGTCGTGCAAACAAAGACGTATGTAATCGTTCACCCCCCCTCGGCCCCCCGGCCCCCAATTCTGGGGGAGGTCGTGGACAGTTCCCCCCAAAGTTGGGGGGCTAGGGGGGCGGGGGTGAACGATTACGGCGTATGTACGTGAAGAACTACAGCCTAGGCAAGGGGGTGATGGACAAAAAAAACTGGCGTTACATTAGGCGTTAATCGAACGATAGCATCAAACCATCAATCACATTTCTGAGGAGAAGGAACCATGTTGAAGTCAAGAAGATTCTGGCTGATCATAAGCATCATTGTCATGAGCTTGGCAATCGTAGCCTGCGCTCCCGCGGCCACAACTGCCCCAGCCGCTCCCGCAGAACCGGCCGTGGCAGCAGAACCAGCCGTGGCAGCAGAACCAGCCGTGGCAGCAGAACCAGCAGCGGCGGCAGAAGCAGCCACGACAGACTGTGATTTAACGGGTACGCTCACTTTCTGGGGACATGCCAATCACCCGCTGGACGATATTCGCGAGGCGTTTCTGCTGGTGCATCCCTGTGTAGTACTGGATTGGCAGCATTCCGATGACCATGAGCCAAAGTTCTTGACGGCAATGGCTGCGGGAACGGGTGCCCCCGATTTGTACTGGGCCGAGCAAACAGTGCTACAGCGACTTGCCAGCCAGGGTGCCTTGCTGGAAACAACCAGCATGATCGAGACCATTAAAGATGATATCGTCCCCAGCAAGCTGGCAGAAACATGGGTTGAATCGGAGGGCGGTTACTTCGGTATGCCCGGAGACATCTCAGCCAGTGGCATTTACTACCGGCAGGACATCATGGAGGAGTTGGGGATCGAGATCAAGGACGACATGACCTATGATGAATTCTTGGTCATTTTGGAAGCCATCACGGCGGCTGGCAAAAACGCTGTGCTGTTCCCCATCGGGGGGCAATTTGTCGCCACTGCTTACTGGAGTTGGTTCGATGCTCAGTATGGTGGTTCAGGACCGACCAGTTGTGACAATCAGACGGCTACACTCAACGATGAAGCCAGCGCCAACGCTGTGAAGTTGATCAAAGACATTTATGATACCGGCTCGACCCTGGAAGCAGATTTCTGGAGCCCGGAGTATTGGAATGCGATCAACACCGATCAGTTGGTCTTGGACCTGGCACCGGCATGGGCACGCGGCTTCTGGGAAGAAAATATCGATGCGGCACAGCTTGGCAAATGGCGCATAGCCCCCCTGCCCCGAGCCGTTCCCGGCGGTCCTCAATCAGGCATCTGGGGTGGTGCATCCCTGATTTCGCCTGCCACGACCGAAAATCCTGAACTGGTACTCGAATTCATGAAATTCGCCTTTGCCACGATGGAAGGTGCCCAGGCGGATGCCAACTGGGGTCAGATGCCTCCCTATATTCCTTTCTTGCAAGGGGCGTACCAAGAGCAGCGACCTGCGCTGTTTGGTGATCAAAATTCCAACGCAGTGTCTCTTGCGAATGCTCAATCGTTGAGTACCACTTTCTGTCGTACAGCCGCCTATGGAGCGGCCACTGCTGAATTATTGACGCCTGCAATGGCCGATATGATTACAGGAGGCGCGGACATTCAGGCAACTCTTGATAGGCTGAACGACGAACTCACCGATCTCTTGCCTGACTATCAATAACGATCAAATCTGAGACAATAAATCTCCCCCTCTCCAATGCAAGTTTGGAAAGGGGGAGATTTATTGTCGCGAGCCGTTCGCATTGACGAGTTTTGAATGTTCTTTGACTATCGGAGACGCAGATATGCTTAACACAGCTTCGAGCAAGCAAGTGACAAAACAGCCTCATACGAAACCCTTGTGGCAGCAGATCTGGGACCATCGAATGGAATACTTGCTGATCTCGCCGTTCTTCATCATATACGGCATCTTTCACTTCTACCCCCTGATGTGGGCGCTATGGTTGAGTCTGCACAGATGGCAAGGAGTGGGCAAGATGCGTTGGATTTTTATGCAGAACTATGAACGCCTGCTGACGAACGCCAAAACATTCAACGCCCTGGGCAATTCTCTCATCTTTCTGCTTTTTCTATTGCCCATCATTGTTATAGCGACATTATTGATTGCCAGTATGCTCAATAGCCCCCAGGTGAAGGGGCGAACTGTCTTCCGCATGCTGTTCTTTTTGCCTTATATCACCTCGCTGGTCATTGTTGTGATTATCTTTCAGTTGCTCTTACAAGAGAACTTCGGTTGGGTAAACGGCATATTGGAGGCGATCGGCCTCCCCAGGGTGCGGTGGTTTTCCGAAGTGTGGCCGGCCAGAGCCATGGTGATGATCATGGTCTTCTGGAGTGTGGCTGGTTACAATGTCCTCATCATGCTGGGCGGACTACAGGGTATCCCCCACGATCTGTACGATGCCGCCAGTATCGACGGGGCTGGGACCGTGGGAAAATTCCTGCACATCACTGTGCCGATGATGAGAGGTGTGATTCTATTTGTGTCGATAACCTCCACGATTTTGCTCCTCAATTTGTTTCTCCAACCTTGGCTGTTGTTTCCGGGAACATTTGGCAACGGGCCTCAGCAGGGTGTGGCGACCTTGAATACCATCCAATATGCTACGGCATTCAACTATGCCCGCTACGGCGAATCGGCCGCTCTGGGCTTTCTGATTGGCATACTGGTGATCGGGGTATCCCTCGTCCAATTCAGATTGGCAAAATCCGAGAATTGAGTAGACAAAGGAAGTAATAACAATGAGCCACTCTACATCATCGCCATCTCGCCATCGCTGGCAGGGTATTGTCAAGATCACCCTGATTTATCTCCTATTGGCCATACTGACCGTTTTCTTCATGTTGCCTTTTTACACCATGGCGGTGGCATCATTCATGCAAAGAGATGCCCTGAACTCAGTTGTGCCGAATCTGTGGCCAAATCCTGCCATCCTCGATAATTACAAGGTGCTGTTTTCTCGCACCCTGGTCTTTGCCGGCAATCCTTTGAATACCACATTTCTGCGCGCTATTGTCAACAGCATCTTCCTGGCAGTCGGGCAAACCGTTCCCGCGGTTCTGCTGGCATCATTGGTGGGCTTCATCTTTGCCAAGCGAGATTTTCCAGGCAAAAACGGGCTTTTCATCGCGGTCTTGTTGACCATGATGCTGCCCTATCAGGCCACGATCGTTCCCTTTTTTCTGTTAATGGTGAAACTAGGCTGGATCAACACCTTCTGGCCGTTGTGGCTGCCCTGGTGGGCACCTGCTTTCGGCATCTTCCTCATGCGCCAGATCATCGCCGCCACCGTACCCGATTCCTTGATGGATGCGGCGGCGATTGATGGGGCATCTCTTCTAACCATCTACTGGCGGATTATATTGCCCTTGGTCAGACCGGGTCTGGCCGTTCTGGGCATCCTGAATTTCATGAATTCCTGGAATGATTATATCTATTCCAATATCGTCATGAATGATATAAAAATGTTTACAACCCCCTTGCTGTTGGCACTATTCAAGGGTTCTCAGATCGCCATTCCTGAATATGGTATCCTGGCGGCCGGCAGTGTGCTTTCCACAATACCGTTACTAATCGTCTTTTTTGCCTTCCAGCGCTGGCTGGTCAGTGGCATCATGTCGGGTGCAACGAAGGGATAAGTGACTGTCCTAAAAAAATTTCCCGGTCTTGACCTTGGAGAGGTCGAGACCGGGAAAAGCTCGGCAAATGGCAGGATACAGATCACCTCCCGGAGGTTGAGATCGGGAAGTTATTTCTTGACGATCACTTAGTCAGGAATCGGCACGCTTTCAGATAAGAGGCCTTGATCCTGCAAATCGAGCCACAGTTGCCGGGGAATAACGGTCTGGAGAGCAGCGAGATAATTATTCAGACGGGCCGCCGAACTGGTACCCACGACCAGTGTGGTCGTGGCTGGGTGCGCAGCGGGAAATTGCAAGGCGGCGACAGGCAACGGCACGTCATAACGCTCACAAATTTCTTGTATCTGGCGAACTTGTTCCAGTATTTCCGGGGAAGCATCGGCGTAGAAGAATTTCGCGCCTGGCACAGGACCAGTGGCGAGAATACCGCTGTTGTAAATGCCCGCGGACAGAATTCCGATCCCTTTCTCTTGGCACAAATCCATCAACGCCAGCCCGCCTTGCTTGAGCAAGGTGTATTGTCCGGCTAACATAAAGCAATCAAAATCGGCTTGGTTGGCGAAGTCGACCAGCATCTCCCAATAGTTCATCCCCACACCGATGGCTTTGACAACCCCTTGCTTTTTTAGTTCCACTAGCGTGGGATAAGCCTGTTCCAGGGCTTCGGTGTAATGGTTGTCAGGGTCGTGGATAAGAAGAATATCCACCGAGTCGATCTTGAGTCGCTCCAGGCTTCCCTCGACGCTCCGCAAAACACCATCACGACTGTAATCATGCACAGTCCCTCCATCTGGCTTCGAAAGGCGTCCGACCTTGGTCGATATCACATACTGGTCACGTTCGACGCCGGCCAATGCGAACCCCAAGCGCTTTTCTGCCAATCCATAGCCAGACTGATAGCCGTACATGGGGGCCGTATCAAAATAGGTGATACCAAGTTCCAGACAAAGCTGGATGGTCTGAATGGCCTGGGCTTCGGGGATCGTGCCATATAGGTCTGCCAGGGGGGCTGTGCCCAAGCCCAATGGGGAAACATATACATCCGTCTGTCCAAGTTGTCGTTTTTTTGTGGTCTCAATCTTCATCTTGGGATCCTCTCGATCGATCGAGGTCGGTGTTATTTGAAGTAAAATACGAGTCTTCGCATTAGGGTGTGTTCAAAATGAGAGTGCTGAGTTCGCACCCCCTGGTGCGAACGGGGCTGTGCCAAAGGGCGCAGACCCCGCAGCCCACCTCGTTTTGAACACACCCTTTGCAGGTTCTTTGGGATCTCAGTGGGTCAAGCCCCGTCCCCGCCACCAGTCGTTCCGACCATGAAACCCGTTTTGGCGAGTGCCGGGGACGTTTACCCCATGAAATCCGGCTGAACCCCTTTGCATTACATCCAGAATCGACTGCTGTGCAGCGGAAAGTTCGATTCAACGGGTGGTCATCACACCTCGCACGTAATCTGCGTCATCGCTGGCCAACCAGGCCAACACCTTTGCCAGGCCCCTAGGATCCCCTAGAGCGGACTGAGCAACAAGTTCGTTCGAGTCCACCCCTTTTTGTTTAGCATCCGCAACAATGACTGACCGCTTCATGGCGGTGTCGATGTTGCCGGGCATAACCACATTCACCCTGATGCCCTCTTTCGCCAAGCGATCTTGCAAGGGCAGAGCCATGCTGTTCATGCCTCCTTTGCTTGCTCCGTAGGCAAAGGAAGAGCTACTCCCTACGGCTGCGCCAGAAGACACCAGGATCATACAACTACGCCCGTCCTTGTACATCAAGGGGGCCGCATGCTTGGCGCACAAAAAGGTGCCGGTAAGATTCACATCCAGCACTTTTTGCCAGGTTGCAAGGTCAAAGTCTGAGAGAGGCGTGAAGGCACCCAGAAGCACACCAGCCGCATGAATCAGCACATTCAAGCCCCCATATTGCTGGCGCAAATAAGCGCAGAGATCTTGCACTGAATCTTCGTTGGTGATGTCTACACGTTTATAGTCAACCCCCAAATCAGTGGCCGTGGCAAAACCAGCGGCTTCATTTATATCGGCGATGATCACAGTGGCACCCTGTTCGACACAACGAGCTGCCGTCGCCCGTCCGATGCCAGCAGCCCCCCCGGTAATTAGGATAACCTTATCTTGCAACAGTTTGACCATGTTTATTTCTCCTGACTTTCTAGGTGACTAACATGATGCCGCGCAAAACGTAAAAACGTACCGAGATTCACTTCGTAGCGATTTTATAAGATTACGCTGCAAAATGTTCGTTGTGTGCGTCAATGCGGGCGCGGCGACTCTAAATTATAAGCACAGGCGATAAGGGTGGCCCGGTGCATAGTGAAGTGTATCCTTTTACGGAACTGGTGATTATTCCGGCGAGGACACAGTTCTGGCCAGGCCACTACTATTTCGAACGACTAATTTTGGTTCAAGCAAGTTTTGCACGACATCAGCAGCACTGTTCTCTAGCTTCTCTATTAGTAATTTGCCCGCTTCGTAACCCATCATCCAGGAAGGAAACTCTATCGCCGTCAGAGAAGGTGTAAATAATCCTGCATATTGATCATTCGTACACCCAACAACAGAAATATCCTCTGGGATTTGCAGGCCACGGGTTCTGATTGCATCATAAATGCCTATTGCCGCCATATCAGTGGCACCGACAATCGCCGTGGTTTCTGGGTGTGCATCAAGAAGGTTCGATACAGCTTCACTGATGGTATAGATTTCATTATTTGCTTCACAGTAGATCGGTGAAAGCTTATGCCTTTTGCAGGCGTTTTGATAGCCATCGGCGGCTCGAATGGTCGGGCCATATTGTTTGCGGCGTGGATCAGGCAAGATAGATATAAACCCAATACGTTCATGGCCCACAGAAACCAGATGATCGATAGCAATTTCAACAGCAGATTCCATATCTAAGTCGACGAAACTCACTCCATCATTTTCTTTGCAGCGGCCAATCATCACAAAGGGTAGTTGGTTCTTGCGCAGAAAATCCACGCGCCAATCTGTAAGACGAACTTCCATCAGGATGATGCCATCGCTTTGTTGTGCTTGATAGAGTTCTAATAGTCGATTTTCATCTAGGGATTGTGTTATCAGGTGAAGAGAATAGCCTTGTTCTTCACAGGCCGCCGAAGCGCCGATGAAAAAATCGTGAGAAAGTTGATCTTCCGTTGTTGCCTTTCGAGGATAATGCAGTGAAATAATGCGGGTTTTCCCTGAAGTTAGCTGTTGCCATTGCGTCCGCTTTACATAGCCAATTTCATTGATTGTTTTGAGTACTTTTTGCCGGGTTTCTTCCGCCACATCCAGTTTCTCGTTCAAGACGCGTGAAACAGTCGCAACCGAAACACCGGCAGCTTTGGCAGCATCTCGAATGGTGGGGTTGTTTCTCATAGTTTGACTACAGACTAGCTGGCTTGAAGGCGAGTATGTGGCAGGGTGCGCCAGGGCTGGGTGACAGTTAGCCGAAAAATCAGGGTTTCTTGTCTTCGTAATTGCGACCGTAGTTGCTCTCGTAATTGCTCTCGTAATTGCTACCGTAACTACCGCCGATAATAGTTACATTAAACTATGGATGGTTCGATTTGTCAACAAAATGACCAGAACTGGGCGTGCCTCATATTTCCAAAAACAAAAATGACGCACGCCCCTGCAAAGATTCGACTTTGGCCCATTGACCCCAAAATCCACCTATCCCCTGCCCTATGCGCCAAAGCGTTAACAGGAAGTAAGGCCCTATCCCGTCCCAAACAGATTGGTTTAACAATTTATCCCCAATTCGCCCCAACTCATCCAAATTCGCCAAAATCAATCCCAAATAACCCAATTATAACCCTAATTGATCCTAGACAGAGAATCCACCCTTGTGGTAGAATATGGGACAATGTGGGACAATATCCCTGAGATATTTGTTCCCCCAGAGCAATGTGGGATGGGTAGACCATTTGTTCTACAAAAGTTATCCCAAATCCCAATCCACCAACCAGTTCATCCAGCGATCACCCTTGGCAGAGGCCCATAGTGTTTCTTGGCACCTATACCCACAGCCTGGATAGCAAGAGTCGGCTCACGATTCCCGCCAAATATCGGGAATTTGTGGTGCCGGGTCTTGTGGTCACCCGGCATCCCCAGGGCAACTGCTTGATGGCCATGCCCCTGGCCCAGTGGGAAAAGGTGGCGGGACGGGTCAGCGATCTGGCGTTGACCAACCCCTCCTCCGCCTTGCTGCGGCGCATGCTTTTCAGCTCTGCCGAGGACATGACCCCGGACAAGCAGGGGCGCATCCTGATCAGCCAGCGGCTGCGGGAGGTGGCGGGGATCGAGAACGATGTGGTGGTGGCTGGGGTCAACACCTATTTTGAGCTGTGGACCCCGACTGAGTGGGAGAAGACCTTGGCCCCCTTGGGTGACCCGGCCATGATGAACGAGATGTTCTCGGCCTTGGGCATTTAGGCCATGCCCCACTTTGCCCCACCCCCGGACCCCCAGGACGCGGACCATATTCCGGTTTTGCTGGCCGAGGTGCTGGACGGTCTGCAAGCCCAGCCCGGCGGACGCTATATAGATGGCACAGTGGGGGGCGGCGGCCACACGGCCCGCATTTTAAGCGAGTGCGCACCGGATGGCCAAGTCCTGGCCGTGGACGCGGACCCGGCGGCCATTTTGCGGGTGGCCCACCTCTTGCCCCAGGCCGTGGCAGAGGGACGATTGCTTCTGGTCCAGGGCCGTTTTGAGGAGATGGCCCAGATTGCCGGGGAGCAGAACTTTGTGCCGGTTGACGGCATTTTGTTGGATCTGGGGGTGAGCAGCTTCCAGTTGGAGACCGGGGAACGGGGCTTTTCGTTCTCCCAGGACGGCCCCCTGGACATGCGCATGGACCCCACGGCCCCCCTCTCCGCCGCCGAGATCGTCAACACGTGGCCTGAGTTTGATCTGGCCGACCTGATTTTCCGCTATGGCGAGGAGCGGCGCAGCCGGCCCATTGCCCGCCATTTGGTGAAAAATCGGCCCATATCGACCACCTTGGCCCTGGCCGAAATCGTGGAACAGGCCGTGGGGGGACGCCGGGGCAGCCGCACCCACCCGGCCACCAAGACCTTTCAGGCTCTGCGCATTGCGGTCAACGACGAATTGGGCCAATTGGAGCGGGTACTGCCCGTGGCCCTGGATCTGCTCAAACCCGGCGGCAGGCTGGCCATCATCAGCTTTCACAGCCTGGAAGATCGCCTGGTCAAGCAGTGGATGCAGGCGGAGGCCCAGGATTTTATCCCGGATCGCTACCATCCCTACGGGGGCACCGACCGCACGCCCACCCTGGAGATCATCACCCGCAAACCCATCACCCCCGGCCCGGACGAACTGGCCACCAATCCTCGCAGCCGATCGGCGAAGCTGCGGGTGGCGGAACGGGTGAGCGGGTGAAGGGGTGAGCGGGTGAAGGGGTGAAATTTTGCAATCACCAAGTCGTCAAGTCAACCAACCAATCATCCACCCTCCCCGACGGAGACGTGCCGTATGCTACAACAGACTGCCATACCTTCTTCTCTCTCATCGGTTCCCGGACAGTTGTCCGGGAGGCTGACCGGGGTTGTCCGCAACACGTTGCGCAACAACCCCCTTGGCACAGTGGTGCGCATTTTGTCCATGCCCTTGGATCGCACGGCTCTTGTGTGGTGGATGGCGATCATGCTGCTGTTTGGGGCCGGGGCCGGGGTACACATCTGGCTCTCGGTGCAGATCGCCCAGGCGGAGAGCCAGTTGGCCCTCTTGCAGACGGAACACACCGAATCCGAGCTGGCCAACGCCGAGTTGATGTGGCAGATCAGCCAATACACGAGCTTGCCCGTGATGAAGAGCCGGGCCACCAGCATGGGCTTCCAGATGGATTACGCCAATCGCTATATGCCCTTGGCGACGAATCTACCCGCAGTCGTGATCACCACCGAACCTGCGGTGCAGGCTCTGTCCACGACAACCGCCAACTTGGCCCCTGCGCCCAGTCGCTCCGTCACCGAAAGCGACGACACTCTTGATCTATCCAGCCGCCTGACCTTTGGTCGCCTGGGTATCTCCGTCCAACGCACAGACTGGGTGCAGGATCTGCGTCTGCGCACGAATGTTTTTTTCACCGATTTGAACTTGGGATTTGACACGCTGTGGTCAGATCTGCGGGTCTATGGCGAGCGCACCTGGCAACGCATGGCCGGGGATCCGAACACGCCGGAGACTACGATTGCGGCCACCCGGTAGGGGGCGGGGACTGGGGATTGGGGATTTGGGATTGGGGATTGGGGATTTGGTATCAAAATAGCCACCCAATCCCCAATCCCCAATCCCAAATCCCCAATCCCCTACCCCAAATCAACCAATCAACCAACCAACCAATCACCCGCCCATGTCCCTAAACCCGCACCATCCCGGACTGCCAACCCCATCCACCGATGCTGCCGAACAAGAACGTCGGCAGCATTGGCGTTTTATGGCCCTGGTCTTTATTTTGGTCATAGCCGGGGTGTTTATCGTCCTGCGCCTCTTTCAATATCAGTTGGTGAACTGGATACGCTTTGATCCCCAGAGTGCCCTGCCCGCCTCCGGCTTGTCCCAGAATGCGCCCAGGGGGGTGATTGTGGATCGGGATGGCGAACTGCTGGCCGCGGATCGCTTCCGTTATCAGGTCATCGCGGACCCCAGCTTGATCCCCCAGGAGCAGTGGGCGGAGGTGGCCTATTGGCTGCAAGGCGCGGCCGGCATCCCGGCGGCAGAGACGTGGCAGATTCTGGTGGATCGCCAGGGGACCAACTATGCTCTGTTGGCCAAGGATCTGGACCTGACTTTGGGAGAGGCGTTCAAAGAGGCCAAGGACGCTGATCTGATGGCGGCGGAAGAGGCCATTGAAGAGGCCGCCACCAGAGGGGTGGATCGAGAAACCACCCTGGCGAACCTAAAACGCTCTCCCGTGCGTTATCTAACCATGCGCCCTGCACCCAGCCGCTACTATCCCCAAAATGAGGTTGCTTCCCAGGTGGTGGGCTTTGTCAACACGGAGCGCCAGGGTTTTTACGGGCTGGAAGGCTATTACAACCTCTTTTTGCGGGCGGACGGGGTGGGGCTGCCCAAGGGCCGGGTGGAGGGCGTAGAGAGCCTGAGTCCCCAGGTGCGCACCCTGGTTCCCTCCACCACGGGCAAGGATCTGGTCCTGACCCTGGACCGCACGGTGCAGTGGATTATCGAGGAGGAGCTGCGGGATGCGCTCTCCTTCTATCGGGCCGAAGCCGGCACCATCATCGTCATGAATCCGAAGACCGGGGCCATTCTGGGGCTGGCAAATCTGCCCACCTATGATCCCAACCGCTATGACCAATACAGCGATTACCTGGCCTTCCGGGACAGCGCCATCAGCGCCCAATACGAGCCGGGGTCCATCTACAAGATTATCACAATGGCCGCGGCCATCGACACGGGGACGGTCAAACCCACGGATATTTTCACCGACACTGGCTCCATCAGTGTGGGCGGACGGATCATCCAGAACAGCAGCCGCACCGCAATGGGTCAGGTCAGTGTGACGGATGCCCTGGCCCTTTCGTTGAATGTGGTGACCGCGCAAGTGGCCGAAAAATTAGGGGCCGAAGCATTCTATAAATATGTCGATCTTTTTGGCTTTGGTCAGTCCACAGAGATCGACCTCTTTGGCGAGATGGACGGCCTGGTGAAATCACCCGGGGATCCCACCTGGAGCCAAGCGGATCTGGGCACCAACAGCTTTGGCCAAGGTCTGGCCGTGACCCCCATCCAGATGATCAACGCTGCCGCCGCCATTGCCAACGGCGGCACCCTCATGCGCCCCTACATTGTACAGGCCCGGGTGGAAGGCGACCGGGTGTTGCAAACCCAGTCCACGGTTGTGCGCCGGGTACTCTCCCCAGAGAGTGCGGCCACCATGACCGAGATGATGATCCACACGGTGGAATTCGGCAACAGCAGGGCAAAGGTGCCGGGCTACAGCATAGCGGGCAAGAGCGGCACAGCCGAAATTCCCTCGCCCGAAGGCTACCTGGAGGACGAGACCATCGTCAGCTTTGTGGGCTTTGTGCCGGCGGACGATCCTCAGTTCGTGCTGCTGGTCAAGATGGATCGCCCGGATCCCAAAATCAGCCCCTGGGCCACCTACACCGCTGCCCCCGTCTTCGCACGGGTGACCATTCGCCTGTTGGAACATCTAAACATCCCACCGGATAGTGTGCGGTTGGGAGAGTAATATCGAGTATCGTGTGTCGAGTATTTTGTGGTTGAGTTCTGATCGTTGAAATACCCAACCCCCTCCTCGACACAAAAAATACTCGATACACGATACTCGATAACCATCACGAAACACGAACCCATGCCAATCATTCCGACCCACATCACCCAGCATACCTTATGGCAAGCCCTGACGGGACAGATCCCGCCCCGGGCCTTGGCGGCTGCGCCCATTGGCCGGGCTGTGTTGGACAGCCGGGATGTGCTGGCCGGGGATCTCTTTGTGGCCCTGGCTGGCCAGTTCACCGACGGCCATCGTTTCATCCCCACCGCGGTGGAACGGGACGCCGCCGCCATTTTGTGCGAAGAGCGGGGCCGGGACGCCGCCGCCCAAGCCGGGGCGCTGATCGTGGACTGCACCGCCGGTCCCCAGCCCGTGGGGGGGACGCAGCCGGGTATCGGCGCCGAGGATCTGGGCCGTTTGGGCGAACTGGCCGTGCAATTGGCCTTCATCGTCCCCAACACAGAGCAGGCCCTGCAACAGGTGGGGGCCTTTCAACGCCTGCACCGCAGCCGGGCCGACCTGCGGGTGATCGGCATCACCGGCAGCGTGGGCAAGACCAGCACCAAGGAGATGGCGGCCAATGTGCTGGCCAATCGTTATGTCACCTTGGCCTCCACGGGCAATTTGAACAACGAACAGGGCCTCCCCCTCACCCTGCTAGGGTTGGGGACGGAACACGAGCGGGCTGTGCTGGAAATGGGCATGTACGATATGGGGGAGATCACCCGGCTGTGCGAGTTGGCCCGGCCCCATGTGGGGGTGATCACCAACATCGGCCCCAGCCATTTGGAGCGCTTGGGCACCATCGAGCGCATCGCCCAGGCCAAAGCCGAACTGGTGCAGGCCCTGCCCCGGGCCGCGGAGGGTGGCGTGGCCATTCTCAATTGGGACGACGAGCTTGTGCGGCCTATGGCCGGCCTCACCAAGGCCCGCATCTTCCGCTATGGGCTGACCCCGGAGGCAGATCTGTGGGCCGAGGAGATCGAAAGCGCCGGCATGGAGGGCATCCGCTTCCAGTTCAACTATCGTTCGCCGGACAAGCCAAGCTCCGTGGAGACCCTGCATGTGCGGGTGCCTCTGCTGGGTCGGCACAGCGTCCACACAGCCTTACGGGCCGCGGCTGTGGGCTTGGTCGAGGGACTGAATTGGCAAGAGATCGTGGCCGGTTTGCAGCGCAACGCCAGCCAACTGCGCCTGGTAGTGGTCTCCGGCCACAATCACAGCACCCTGATCGATGACACCTATAACGCCAGCCCGGCCAGCACCATCGCCGCCCTCAACCTGCTGCTGGATCTACACCCAAGCCTGCCCGGTCGCCGCATCGCCGTGCTGGGGGACATGCGGGAATTGGGCAGTTATACGGAAGAGGGGCACAAACTGGTGGGCCGGCGAGCCGCCGGGGTGGCCCAAGTCCTTGTTACCGTGGGCGAACTGGGCCGGTTGATGGCCGAACATGCCCTGGAAGCCGGAGCAAATCCCGCCACGGTCCACGCCATGCCAACCGACGACGCCGCCATCGCCCTGCTGCGGGAGATCCTGCAACCCCAGGACATGGTCTTGATCAAAGGCAGCCGGGTCGTGGGCATGGACCAGATCGTCACCCGTCTCAGCCAGGAAAAGGGAGCCTAATTTATGTCCTATCCGTTAGCCCTGGGCACCCTCAGCTTCTTCATCGCCGTGATCTGGGGCAAACCCCTGATCAACCTGCTCAAACGCTGGGGGATCGGCAAACAGATCCGCATCGAAGGGCCGGATACCCACCAGGTCAAGACCGGCACGCCGACTATGGGCGGCATTTTGATCGTGCTGCCCGTGCTGCTGATCACCGGCTTTTTGAACGTGGCCAACCTGTGGGGCTTCAACTATGTGGGCCAGAGTACCTTGCTGCTCTTCTTCTGTCTGGCCGCCCACGCCACCTTGGGCGGCATCGACGACTGGCAGGGGATCAAGGGGCTGCGGGGCAAGGGCGAGGGATTGAGCGCCCGCACCAAAAGCGCTTTCCAGTTTTTGATCGCCACGGTGATCGCCCTGGTCCTTTACTTTGGCCCGCCCCACATGGACTTTGTGGGCGTGCCCGGCATCCCGGAATTTGTCACCGTGGGCTGGCTCTTCATCCCCGCCGCCATCCTGATCTTGGTGGGCTTTAGCAACGCCGTCAACCTGAGCGATGGCTTGGACAGTCTGGCCGGTAGCATCAGCGCCGTGGCCTTTGCCAGCTATGGCATGATCGCCTATTTGCAGCGCCAGACCTATCTGACCATCTTCTGCTTTGTGATGGTGGGCGCGCTCTTCGCCTTTTTGTGGTTCAACGCCCACCCCGCCGAGCTTTTCATGGGGGACACGGGCAGCCTGGCTCTGGGCGCAACCTTGGGCCTGGTGGCGCTGATGACCGGTCAATGGCTGCTCTTGCCCGTCGTCGGCCTGGTCTTCGTGGCCGAAGCCGGGTCGGTGATCCTTCAGGTGGCCTCGGCCAAATTCACCCGCAAATACCTGGGCCGAGACATCCGCCCCTTCAAAATGACCCCCCTGCACCACCACTTCGAACTTCTGGGCTGGAGCGAAGTGCAGGTCAAAGAACGTTTCTGGCTGATCGGCGTCCTCAGCGGCATGTTGGGCGTAGCGTTGGCGTTGCTCTAAAAACCCTCGTTCCCACGCTCCGCGTGGGAACGCACACGGACGCTCTGCGTCCCGTGACGGACAGAAAAATGAACGAACATGAATTTTCCGGCAAATCGATCCTGATTCTTGGGCTGGCCCG
>JAGNDO010000089.1:18189-21839 GCA_018003515.1 Caldilineaceae bacterium | reverse complement strand
GCCACGTATTGTGGGCCACGGACCCCAGGGTGAGGGTGGCGTAGTCCACATTGCTCATGTCCACTTTTGTGGTGACCGGCAGCACCGGCCCGCCTGCCTTGTCCTGGTCGATGTAATACTCGGCCATTGGACTCCACGTGGGGATCTCGGTCACCCAGGCCGTGGAACCGGTCAACTCGTCCGCGTCTCGCTCGAAGCGCATGAGGGCGGCCAGGCCCACGGAACCCTCGGCCGGCTCGCTAATCTCCACCCGCAGCATAGGATAGCTGCCCAGGAGGATCAGGGCGGCGAGGAGCAGGGTGGTCAGGTCCAGTCTAGCGCCGGTTGAGTAGACCGGGGCAGTTTCCGGTCGTATCGAAACCAAAGCGGGTTGACCATCCTCCTCGGCCATCACCAACCCGGCCAAGACACTGACCGCCACCACGGTGACGGGCATCCAACGCCAGGGGAATTGGGCGGACTGCAAAATGCCACCGATGATGGGCAGATCCCACAACGGCGCGGCCATCTGCAAGCCCAGGAAGGCCGCCACGGTCCCGGCCAGGGCGAGGAGAGCCGCCTCCCAGCGCAGGGCATGGCGCATCCGCCACACCAGCAGCAGCCCCAAGATGGCCAACACCGTGGGCATCACCCCGATCTGGAAGCCGATGGGATCCCCCGGCCCGGCCTGGCTGACGCCGAAGCCCCAGCGCGGGCTAAAAAGCTGAAAGAAGCTCAGAAAGTCATCCCGGAAATCGTAGCGGCCATCGAACCATTGGTCCACCCGCACGTACTTGCGTTCCAGGACCATGGGAAGCCAGAAAATGGCGCTGAGGCCCAGTCCCCAAAGTCCGGCCAGGGCGGGCGAGAGGGCGGATCTTGGGATGGCCCAGAAGTCCGACTTTTGTAAAAAGTCGGACTTCTTCGCCCGGCTTTTCTGCACCATCAACAGCAAAATGTACGCTGCCAGCAGGGGCGTAAAGAGTACGATCACCAAATTGCTGGTCAGCATCAGCCCGGCGTAGCTGACCGCCGCCCCCATCACCCATCCCCAGGCCGGACGCCAGCCCGCCTGGCCCAGCACGGCCCGGCGGAAGCTCCACAGGGCCAGGGGCAGCCACACAAAGGCCATGCTCTCGGCCAAATTCCCCCGCACATACAGCACGAGCAGATGGTATGGCATATACGTGTAGACCAATGCGGCAATCAATCCGGCCCGATTGCCGACCCGGTCCCCCACCCAATCCCTCACAAAAAGGAACATGGCCGCCGCGGAAGCCACAACGCTCAACCCAAAGACCGCCTCGATGGCCCCCGTATAACTAAATCCGCTCAGTAGCAGTCCCTCGGCCAGAAAATGGCTGAACGGCCCATAAATATTAAAGAACGGATAGCCATACCCAAAGGCAAAATCCGGGCTCCACCGGGGCCACCACATGCCATCCGCAAAGACCCGGTTGAATTCAAACAGAAAATAGACATGATGCCGGGCATCGTTCGCCCCCCAAAAATAACCCGGCTGGGCAAAGGGCGCCACGGCGAAGAGGCTCAGGGCCAGGGTCAGCCAGAGGTAGGGAGTGGGGAGTGGGGATTGGGGAGTGGGAGATGTGGGATGCGGGATGCGAGATGCGAGTCGCCGCACCCAATCCCAAATCCCCACTCCCCAATCCCCCTTTGCCTTTTGCCTTTCATTCCCCATACAGCACCACCTTGTCATCCCGCCGCAAGCCAGTCTCGACCGGCAAGCGCGCCCCGGTGCGCCAGTCGTAATAGCCATAGTAAAAGCGCAACGTCTCCCCCTGGCCGAGAACGGGCAAATCCAGGGTCAGGGTATCGGTCAGAATCTCCCCCGGTTGCCAAGTGGTGGCGGGACGGGTGCCGGCCACGGGTTGCAAATCGATCTGGCCCACCACGGCATCCCCACCGTCCGCGTCGGTGATGACCGCTTGAAAGAAGAGAGTATAGTCGAAATCCGGCGTGCGCAGAGTTTGCCAGCTCAGATCCAGGGTGGCTTTTTGGGGAAAAAGGGTGAGATTTGTTTCAAGCAGGGCAAAAGTATGCTCCCCCATCGGGTCAGCGAAGACGGCCGGGGGGCGGATGGGGGGCGGGATCTGGGTGAATGCAGCCGTTGTGTAGGGGAAAGAGGCCAATACCACCAGTCCCAGCAGGGTGGCCCACACGGGCGTGCGGCCAAGGGACCACTCCACCACGGGCAAGCTTCCGGCCAGAGCGGCGAAGAGGGGGGCGGTCAGGGGCAAAAGCTGCCAGGGATAGCTCAACAACCGGTCCGCCCCGGTGAATGTCCACCACGGGGCGCTGACTGAAAGAGGGAGCAGGATCAATAGCCCGGTGCCCATTAAGCTAAAACCCAGCAGTCGATCCATTTCCCGTCGTTGCTGGTTGACAAACCAAAAAACCACCGCCACCATCCCCATCCCCAGGGCCGCAAAGCCCAGTTGGAACGGATAGCCATCCTGCCAGCCGGGGATACTGGGGGCCGTGGCCCACCTTGTGCCAAAAAGCTGAAAAAGATAGACAAAGTGTTCGCCAAATGACACAGGGGCCGGGCCGCGGATGGCCCACAGGGGAATCAAACTGACCAGCCCCGCCGCCCCACTTACGGCCACAATCAGGCTGGCCCAGCGGTTTCGCTCCACAAAGAGGGCATAGGCCAGCACCAGCAGCGTGGCGAAGGCGGCTAACCCGGCCTGGGTGCGCCACATCCACAACAGGCTGATCACCGTCACCCCGGCGGCGCTGGGGGCTTTGGATCGGGGATAGGCCGCGGTCCCAGCCAGGGCCAGGGGCAACAGCCCGATCACCAAGGCATCGGCCAGACTGCCTCGAATATAGACTGCTGCCAGAAAAGGCGGAAAGAAGGCATAAACTAACCCAGCCAAAGCCGCGCCCCGGTCGCCCAGGCGAGGACGCAGCCAGGCATAGGTCCCCAACCCGCCCAGCAACAGAGCCAGCACAAAGGTCATGCGCACCCCCGCCGTGGCCGAGAGGCCCAGGGTGGTCAACGAGCGGGCCAACAGAAAAGCGGCATTCCCCGTCCCCCGCCACACATCCGGCGTCGTCGCCACATCCGCCAAAGGCCCGGTCCCGGTCACGTTAAAAATGGGCACAAAGCCTTCCAGCCCAGCCCAAAACCCCGGAAAGGTAGCCGGGACCCAAGCAAAGACGCTCAGGCCCACCAGCGCCCAAAAGCCAATCCCGGCTGTTTTCTCTTGTAAATCACGCTCTACGTTACTCATGTCCGCATTATAGCCCAGAGGGTGAAAGGGGGAAAGGGTGAAGGGGTGAGCGGGTGAAGGGGTGAGGAGGTGAGGAGGTGATTGGTCATATGAGCCACATAATCCAAATCAACCAATCAACGTCACCCGCTCACCCCCTCACCCCCTCACCCGCTCACCCTTTTACCCCCTCACCTTCTTCGCTTCCCAGGTGCTGTGCATGTGCAAATAGCGCAGCCAGCCTTGGGCGGTGAGGGGGCCCATCTGGTTGTGGAGGACTTTGCGGTCGGTGTCTGTTTTGGTCGCAGCCAGTTGAGTTACCACATCCACGGTCTCTTGGCGGGTGGTCGTGAAGGCGGCCTGCATGGCGGGCCAGTCCAGATCCTTGGCGGGTCGATAGCCGTCGTATTCGTCCTGAATCAGGGGATCGCCCAG
>JAGNDO010000089.1:0-18089 GCA_018003515.1 Caldilineaceae bacterium | reverse complement strand
GTGGTGGCGGCAAAGTCCGTGCGGATGCCGTCCAGAATGGCCGGGGCTACCCGCAGCCGGGCGCTGGTCCCGATCAACCCCAGCCCGGCCACCCGCTCCGGGAAGAGCCGGGCATAGTCCAGGGCAATCGCCCCGCCCATGCTGTGGCCGGCCAAGACAAACCGGGTTAGCCCCAGGACATCCACGAAGTCCCGCAGGATGTCCCGATAGGCGGCAATGGACGTGAATCCCAGCCCGCCAGACCGCCCATGTCCCGGCAGATCCAACGCAATCACCCGCAGGTCAGGCAGACGGCGCAGATGGGGCGGCCAGGAAAGATGGCTTCCCCCTGCCCCGTGGATCAACAGCAAAGGCAGCTTGCGTCCGGTCAGATCCTTGGCCGAGTCGGTGTAGAAGATGGGTTGGTCGTGCAGCGTGAGTGTTGGCATAAGAAGGGGAGAATGGAAAATTGAGAGTGGAGAATGGAAAAGTTTTAATGGTGTGGTTGACGACGGGACTGGGTTCATAGGACGAATTGAGGTCCACCACCAAAATTAAAACTTCCCCATTCTCAAATTTCAATTCTCAATTATTCATCTCACCGCCGCATGATTGGGCCGACTCAACGCTTCCATATCCGCATCCACCATCATGTTGACCAGCCCTTGGAAGTCCACAGTAGGCTCCCAGCCCAACTCGTCGTGGGCCTTGGTGGGATCGCCCACCAGCAGGTCTACCTCGGCGGGGCGATAGAACTTGGGATCTTGGACCACATACTTCTCCCAGTCCAGCCCCACCCGGCTGAAAGCGGCCTCCACAAACTGGCGGACGGACCAGGTCTGGCCCGTGGCCACCACGTAGTCGTCCGGTGCGTCTTGTTGCAGCATCAACCACATGGCCTGGACATAGTCCCCGGCATAGCCCCAATCCCGGCGGGCGTCCAGGTTGCCCAGGCGCAGTTCCGTGGCCAGCCCCAGCTTGATCTTGGCCGCGCCATAGGTGATCTTGTGGGTTACAAACTCCAACCCGCGCCGGGGGCTTTCGTGGTTGAAGAGGATGCCCGAACAGGCGTAGAGATCGTAGCTTTCCCGATAGTTGATGGTGATCCAATGGCCGTAGAGCTTGGCCACCCCATAGGGGCTGCGGGGATAGAAAGGCGTCGACTCCCGCTGGGGCACCTCTTGCACCTTGCCGAACATCTCGCTACTGCTGGCCTGATAGAAGCGGATGGTCGGATCCACGATGCGGATGGCTTCCAACATGCGGGTGACGCCCAGGGCAGTAAACTCCCCGGTCAGTACGGGCTGGGTGAAGCTGGTGGGCACAAAGCTCTGGGCGGCCAGGTTATAGACCTCCTGGGGTCGGTACTCCTGCAGGATGCCGATGATGCTCATCTGGTCCAGCAGATCCCCCTGCACGATCTCGATCTGGTCTTGGATGTGCTGGATGCGGCTAAAGTTGATCGTGCTAGTGCGCCGCACCATGCCGATCACCCTATACCCCTTACTGAGTAAAAACTCGGCCAAATACCCGCCGTCCTGTCCGGTGATGCCGGTGATAAGGGCTGTTTTCATAGTTTTTGTCCTTTCGATTTTAGATATGTGTGACCGTTTCACACATATTGCCACTGATTGTGCCATAGGTATCAATTTAAGGGAATCCCAGGGCAGGTTCGACAATTCTGAAAAGGTGTATTCAGGCTAAAATGCACTTGTAAGAGCCTAAAAAAAGTATTACGCCGCGTTTTCATTCGCTGATTGACCGGTGAAACAACGGACATATACTTTGACGGGTCCTAAATGAAGGAAACTGGGGTTCTACGGGCATTTTTCGGAATTAATCCAACCTGCAAAAATTTGACATAACACCGAATTGGTATTTGTGCTGAATGTGCTTTTGCTGTCGATACGTCGTGAGATTCTTGCGAGCCGATGCCGGGAATGCCTCGTAATCTCCTCGGGTGATGGCCTCGGGTTTGGCACGGCTGCATTACTGTGCCTTCTTCTCTACTACGTAAGCATTGGAACTCAGTCAAACTGGGTCGGAAAGACCAATTTTACGAGGCGTCGTTTGGCAGTATATTTGGCCCTCGTGCCTAGGTTGTAATCCGACATCCGTGTTCCAAATCTCGCGTGGATCTGACATAATACAACCCATCAGCACATTCGAGGATGTACATCCAGGCCGTTGTGAATGACTCCTTCCTCCCAAACGTCGGTAGACCCGCGTTGGTTTCGATACGCCGCCAGTTCGTGAGGGTCAGCGCAGATCTCGGCGGCGGCTACTCAACCGGCGCTGGACCGAGCAAAGGCTAACGCAGGTTGAGTAGCCCGGCGCACGGCTAGCGCTTACAATCCCCAAGGAATAGGGCGTATCGAAACCGAAGTGGGTCAGCCCGCGTTGGTTTCGATACGCCGCCAGTGCCTGAAGGGTCAACGCAGATCTCGACGGCGGCTACTCAACCGGCGCTGGATTGGGCAAAAGACGAACGCAGGTTGAGTAGCCCAGCTCGATCCAAACAGTCCGCATCTCCCAAGAGCGAGGGCGTATCGAAACCGAAGTGGGTCTATATGATTGGATCGGTCAACCCGCTCTGGTTTCACTTCGATACGCTTCGCACTCAGTACAGGCGATACGCCGCCAGTACCTGAATGGTCAGCGGAGATCTCGACGGCGGCTACTCAACCGGCGCTGGATTGCGTTTGCTTTCGCCAATAGTTCAACAGATCCCGCAACGTCTCCCGCAAATTGATCTCCGGCTGCCAGCCTGTGGCCGCCACCAAATGTCGATTGTCGCACAAGGTGCGAGGAATATCGCTTGGTCGTAGACGGGTGGGATCGGTTTCAATGGTGACGGCCAGGTCGGTGAGACTGAGCAGGGTGTCCAAAATCCAGCGGATGGAGCGGCATTCGCCACTGCCCACGTTGTAGGCCTGGCCCGGCTCGCCCAGGGTGGCGGCCAGCCAATAGGCGCGCACGATGTCCCGCACGTCGGTGAAGTCTCGCTCGGTGTCCAGGTTGCCCACTTTCAGCACGGGCGGACGCAGACCCGCCTCCATCTCGGCGATCTGGCGGGCGAAGGCGCTGGCGGCGAAGTCGTCGGACTGGCCCGGCCCCATGTGGTTGAAGCTGCGCACCCGGATCACGGGCAGGGTGTGGCCCACCCAATATTGATAGCCCATGAGATCCTGGGTGATCTTGCTCACACCATAGGGGCTGTTGGGCCGGAAGGGGGTGGCTTCGTCCATAGGCAACTCTTCGGGCTGGACCAAGCCGTAGACTTCGTTGGAGGCGACGATCAGCACCCGGCAGATGGGGGCCGTGCGGCGCACGGCTTCCAGGATGTTGAGTTGGCACTGGATATTCAATTCATACGTCACCCAGGGCTGCTGCCAACTGCCGCCCACATCGCTCCACGCCGCCAGATGCAGCACATAGTCCGGCTGGATCTGGGCGATGGTCTCGCTGACCCACAGGGGGTTGCGCAGATCCCCGGCATGGAGGTGCAGGCGATCCTTCAGGTGGCGGATACGTTGGTCGTGGCGATGCACCACGCCATGGACCTCGGCCTGGGGCTGAGTGACCAGCAAATGCTCGGCCAAATGCGCCCCCACAAAGCCAGCGATCCCGGTGATTAAAATACGCATGGGTAACCTCTATCGAGTATCGTGTGTCGAGTATCGTGGGTTGAGTATAGTAGAAGCGCCTTGCACAGGCAAAACCGCCCCCTCACCTTTGGCACAACTGATTCATTTATGGTAGCCTCATTGTCAACATGACCGTATGTCGGGGTAATCTTTTGATCCACGAATCTGCACGAATCGACACGAATCAAAAAATTAGTGCGGATTCGTGTGGATTCGTGGATCATTTCTCATCAGGAATCAACCATGACCCACAAACAGACCCTGCTCACAAAATTTCAAACCCGCAACGCCCATGTAGCCGTGATCGGCCTGGGCTATGTGGGCCTGCCCCTGGCCGTGGCCTTTGCCGAGGCCGGCTATCAAGTCACCGGCATCGACCTGGACCCCCGCAAAGTCGACGCCATCAACCGGGCCGACTCCTACATCGGCGACATCCCCTCGTCCCAACTCGCCCCCCTGGTCAAAAATTCCCAATCTCCAATCCCCAATCCCCAATCCCTGACCGCCACCACCGACTTCTCCGCCCTCGCCACCTGTGACGCCGTCTCCATCTGCGTGCCCACCCCCCTCAACAAGACCGGCGACCCGGACATCTCCTACATGGTCAGCGCCGGGGAGGAGATCGCCCGCTATCTGCACCCCGGCATGGTCATCGTCCTGGAATCCACCACCTATCCGGGGACGACGACGGAGGTGCTGTTGCCGCTGTTGGAGAGCAGGGATTGGGGATTGGGGATTCGGGATTTGGATTCAGATCCCAGCGTTGCCCAATCCCAAACCCCAAATCCCCAATCCCTAACCCCCGGCACCGACTTTTTCCTCGCCTTCTCCCCGGAACGCATCGACCCAGGGCGGACGGATTGGACCGTGCGCACCACGCCCAAGGTGATGGGCGGGGTGACGCCGGATTGTCTGGCCGTGGCGTCGGCCTTCTATGCCCCGGCCATCGAGACCCTGGTGCCGGTCTCCTCCCCAGCCGCGGCGGAGTTGGCCAAGCTCTTCGAGAACACTTTCCGCTCGGTGAACATCGGTCTGGCCAACGAACTGCTGCTCATGTGTGACAAATTGGGGCTGGACGCCTGGGAGGTGCTGGCCGCGGCGGGGAGCAAGCCCTTCGGCTTTATGAAATTCACGCCAGGACCAGGGCTGGGCGGCCACTGCATCCCGATTGACCCCCTCTACCTTTCGTGGAAGCTGAAGACCCTCAAATACAACGCCCGCTTTATCGAGCTGGCCAGCGAGATCAACACGGAAATGCCCCGCTATTGGGTGCAGAAGGTGCAGGATCGGCTCAACGACGCCGCCAAGTCGGTCAAGGGCAGCCGGGTCTTGGTCCTGGGCGTCAGCTACAAACGGGACGTGGCCGACCTGCGGGAGTCCCCGGCCTTGGACATCATCCATCTGCTGGCGGAGAAGGGGGCCGTGGTCAGCTATCACGATCCCTTCGTCCCCCACTTCAACACCGACGGCCTGGACATGACCCGTGTGGCAGATCTGGACGCCGCCCTGGTCGCCGCCGACTGCGTCATGGTGGTGACCGACCATTCCAGCTATGACTGGGGCCACATCGCCCAATCCGCCGGGCTGATCGTGGATACCCGGCATGTGATCGTAAAAACAGACAAAATCGTTTAGGCGCGAGCCAAGGAGACTTCCCATGAAAGGCATTATCCTGGCCGGCGGCCACGGCACCCGGCTCTATCCCATCACCAAGGCCATCAGCAAGCAACTGCTGCCGGTCTATGACAAACCCATGATCTACTACCCCCTCTCCATGCTCATGCTGGCCGGGATTCGGGAGGTGCTGATCATCAGCACCCCGGTCCACCTGCCCCTTTTCCGGGATCTGCTCCAAGACGGCAGCCAGTGGGGGATGAGCTTCACCTACATCGAACAGAGCGCGCCCCGTGGCCTGGCCGAAGCCTTCATTTTGGGCAAGGAATTCATCGGCGACGACAGCGTGGGCCTGATCTTGGGCGATAACATCTTCTACGGCCACGGTCTGCCCGTGCAGCTTCAGGAGGCGGCCAAGCTCAAAGAGGGTGCCCTGATCTTCGCCTACCCCGTGCGGGACCCGGAGCGCTACGGCGTGGTGACCTTTGATGAAAAGCGCAAGGCGATTCATTTGGAGGAGAAGCCCCAGAAGCCTCGATCCCATTTTGCCATCCCAGGTCTCTATTTTTACGACAACCAGGTGGCATCCATCGCCGGGAATCTCAAGCCATCCCCCCGGGGGGAGCTGGAAATCACCGACTTGAACCGGGTCTACATGGAGCGAGGCCAGCTTCAAGTCACCGAACTGGGCCGGGGCGTGGCCTGGCTGGACGCCGGCACCCACGAGTCCCTGCTTCAGGCCAGCCAGTTTGTCTACGCCCTGCAAGAACGCCAAGGGCTGATGATGTCCTGTGTGGAGGAGATCGCCTTCCGCCGGGGCTTTATCACCGTGGCACAACTGAGCGACCTGGCCCAAGGGTTGCGCCAGAATAGCTACGGCGAATATTTGGAACGACTGATCGCCGGGCTGTAAGGGTGTGGGTATAAAAGAGGGGATAGGTGGTTTGCCTATCCCCTCTTTTATACCCACACCCCGTCACATCTAAACTAAGTCAGGAGGGCAAGCGTGCGTTCATTTCTTCGTTCACATTTGAAACAACTGGAATCTGAGGCCATCTACGTCATGCGGGAGGTGGCGGCCCAGTTTGAGCGGCCCGTGCTGCTCTTCTCTGGGGGCAAGGATTCCATTGTCATGGTGCATCTGGCCCGCCGGGCCTTCCATCCCGGCAAGATTCCCTTTCCGTTGATGCACGTGGACACGGGGCACAACTTTCCCGAAACCCTGACGTTCCGGGACAAATTGGTGGACGAGGTGGGGGCGCGTCTGATCGTGCGCTACGTGCAGGACTCCATTGACCAGGGCCGGGTGGTGGAGGAGACCGGCCCCACGGCCACCCGCAACGCCCTGCAAACCGTCACCCTGCTGGACGGGTTGACCGAATTCAAGTTCGATGCCGCCATCGGCGGGGCGCGCCGGGACGAGGAGAAGGCCAGGGCCAAAGAGCGCTTCTTCTCCCACCGGGACGCCTTTGGCCAATGGGATCCCAAGAACCAGCGCCCGGAGCTGTGGAACCTCTACAACGGGCGCAAGCACCCCAACGAGCATTTTCGGGTCTTCCCCATCAGCAACTGGACCGAATTGGACATCTGGCAATATATCCAAATGGAGCAGATCGACCTGCCCAGCCTCTACTTCTCCCACCAACGGGAGATCATCCGCCGGGATGGCATGTTGCTGGGCGTCACCCCCTTCATCCAGATCCAGCCCCACGAAACGCCGGAGACCCTGACCATCCGCTTCCGCACCATCGGCGACGCCACCTGCACCGGCGCGGTCCTCTCCCCCGCCGCCACGTTGGACGACATCATCGACGAAGTCGCCACGGCCAGAGTCACCGAGCGGGGGGCGCGGGCGGATGATAAGCGATCCGAGGCGGCCATGGAAGATCGCAAAAAACAGGGCTATTTTTGAGCCGTTAGCGTTCACCCCCTCGGCCCCCTAGCCCCCCAACTTTGGGGGGAATTGTCCAGCACCTCCCCCAGAATTGGGGGCCGGGGGGCCGAGGGGTGAACGATTACCGGCGGAATACTGGCGGCAGAACGCCAGATCATCGACTCACACGGTGAGTCATGACAGCTATCCATGCGGCTTCGTGTCGCACTATCGCAACCAGAACGGGTTGACCCCAATCCCCCCGCCGACCCGCTGCGGTTTCATTACGGTCTCGATCCAAGGTCGGCCTACTCAACCTGCGCAGGATTCTGTGAAATGGAGGAAATCTATCCATGACTTTGTCCTTCCCCAAACCGCAGATCCCCTACCCGGCGGCGACGTGGGGCCAAGCGGACGCCCCGCCCTTGCTACTCCTCCACGGCTTCACGGGGAGCGGGCAAAGTTGGGCGGATGTGGCCGCGCCTTTGGCCGGGTTGGGCCACCGGGTGATCGCCCCGGATCTGCCGGGACATGGCGGCAATCTGCCAGCGGATCCGGGGGCCTATGGCATGGAACGGGTGGCCGAAGCCCTGGCGGATCTGATCGACCGGGAAGTGGGCGGGCCGGTGCATCTGTTGGGCTATTCCATGGGCGGACGATTGGCCCTCTACTTCGCCCAAGCCTTCCCGGAAAAGGTACGTTCGTTGGTGTTGGAAAGCGCATCGCCGGGCTTGGCGACTGAAGCCGAACGGTCCGCCCGCCGGGCCGCGGACGATGCCTTGGCCGACCGCATTGAGGCCGAGGGCATTCCGGCCTTTGTGACGTTTTGGGAATCCTTGACCCTGTGGCAAAGTCAAGCGCGGCTGGCGGAGGATGTGCGCCAAGGGCTGCGTGAAAAACGGTTGCAAAATAACGCTTCCGGTCTGGCCCACAGCCTGCGGAAGATGGGGACCGGTGTTCAGCCCAGCCTGTGGGCGCGTCTGCCGGATGTCACCCTCCCCACCCTGCTCATCGCCGGGGCGGAGGATGCCAAGTTTGCCGCCATCAACCGACAGATGGCGGCGGCGATGCCCAACGCCCGCCTGATCGTGGTCCCCGAATCCGGGCACACGATCCATTTGGAGCAGCCGGAACGCTTTACGGCTGAACTTTTGGCTTTTCTTCACAAAATCGAGGAATCCGCATGAACTATCGCCGGTTGTCCGCCATCAGCGCCGGGCATTTTGCCATTGATGTGCTCAATTCGTCCGTGGCCATTATCCTGACCTCTTTGGTTGGGCGGTTTGATCTGAGCAATAGCCAGATCGCCCTGGGGACCATGTTTTATACCTTTGCGGCGGCGTTGACCCAGCCCTTCTTCGGTCTGCTGGCGGATCGGGTGAAGGGGCGCTGGTTGGCCGCGGCGGGGCTGGTGTGGACCATGATCTTTTTCAGCGCCTCTTCCTTTGCCACGACCTATGAGGGGATGTTGGGGTTGCTGGTGGTGGGGGCCTTGGGCAGCGCGGCCTTTCATCCCGTGGGGGCCATGAGCGCTACCCATGCGGGTGGGGCCAAGGGCGGAGGCAGCGCCACCTCCATCTTCTTTCTCTTTGGCCAGTCGGGGCTGGCCTTGGGGCCGGTGGCGTCGGGGATCGTTTTGCAGCGCTATGGGGTGGCGGGGTTGCCCTGGGTGGCGTTGGCCATGCTCCCCGCGGTGGTGATGATGGTGGCCTTCCTGCGCGCGCCCATCCACACGGCGGCGGAGGCGGCCCCGGCGATGCCCACAGGGGCGTCCTCAACCCAGGCCAAGTCGCGGATTCCGATTGGCTGGGTGGCCCTGATCGCCTTTGTGGCCCTGATCGCCCTGCGCTCGACCACCTTGCAGAGCTTCACCAGTCTGCTGCCCAAGTTTTTGGCGGATCAGGGTTTCACCTCCGGGGAATATGGGCGCATGATGGGGGCGTTTAGTTTGGCCGGGGCTTTTGGCACCCTGTCCGGCGGCTTTTTGGCGGACAAGTTTAGCCGTCGCCAGGTGATCTTTGTGGCTATGGTGCTGGGCGGACCGGCCAGTTTTCTGCTGCTCAACGCCAGGGGGATGAACTATTATCTGTTGGCGGTGACGGCGGGTTTTCTGCTCAATATCCCCCACAGCATTTTGGTGGTGATGGCCCAGCGGCTGCTGCCGGGCCGCCAGGGGTTGGCCAGCGGGGCGGTGCTGGGCTTTATGTTTGCCAGCGGCGCGGCGGCCGGCGCGGTGGTGGGCTGGATCTCGGACTTCACCGGGCTGAATGTGGCGTTACATGGGGTGGCCCTGCTGCCGATCTTGGCCGGGCTGTGCGCGCTCACTTTGCCCGCCACCCGCACGCCCAAGATCTTGTGAGGAAGTATGGGCGAAAGCGGGAGGTCTATGCCCTCTTTTTGATTAACACAATAAAAACATATTTTTTTGACAAAATAACCAAAGGCTGATACAATGAGTGTTGTATAGCACCGTTATCGCCGCGGACCCATGCGGGTCTGCCTAGCCTTTGGGATATTTCATGAGTCTTGGTTTAGCAAATCAGCGGGGGTCTCAAGCCTGGCGCATTGTGGAATTTTTGCAGCGCAATGGGTCGGCCTCAATCCGAGAGTTGGAGGAGTGGTTGCAGGTGACCACCACGGCGGTGCGCGCCCAACTCACCGCCCTGCAAGCCGAGGGCTATGTGGATCGGCGGCGGGTGAGCGAGGGGGTGGGGCGTCCGTACCATGTCTATGTCACCACGGACAAGGTGCGGGAGCTGTTCGATTGCCATTGCGACGACCTGGCCCTGACCATGATGGAAGAAGTGCTGCATATTGTGGGCAAGGACAAGGTGCCGGCTTTGATGGGGCGGGTCAGCGACCGGCTGGCCCAGCGCTATGTGGCCGGGGTGAAAGCCGAGGCCATGCAAGATCGGGTGCATCAACTGGCCAGGGTTTTGGGCGGCCAGGGGGTACTGACCGATGTCTTCGCCCAGGAAAACGACACCATCATCCTCAAGACGTACAATTGCCCCTATCACGAACTGGCCCAGGAGCATCGGGAAGTGTGCGAGATGGAGCAGGGCATGATGAGCAAGGTGTTGGGATCCGAGGTTAATTTGAGCAGTTGCATGATGGACGGCCATAGCGGTTGCTCGTTTGTGGTGGCCACCAGATAGAAAACCTATTTTTTAGTCAATCAAATTTCACGCATAGCGACAAACATTTTCTACAGGAGTTAAAGCACGATGAGCGTACTTGAAATTCGCAATTTACATGCCAGTGTCGAGGATGTCGAGATCCTCAAGGGGGTCAACCTGACCCTGCGCAGCGGTGAGATCCACGCCCTGATGGGGCCGAATGGGTCGGGCAAATCCACCCTTTCCAACGTGATCGCCGGTCATCCCCACTATGTGATCACCGAGGGCGATATTCTGCTGGACGGCGAGAGCATTTTGGAGATGGAGGCCGACGAGCGGGCTCGGGCCGGCATCTTCCTGGCTTTCCAATACCCGGTGGCTATTCCGGGGGTGAGCGTGGCCAACTTCCTGCGCACGGCGGTCTCCAATGTGCGTGGCTTTAACGAGCAGACTGAGGAGAACAAGGCTCGTGATGGTGTCATCGGTAGCCGTCTGATGCCCATGCGGGACTTCCGTCGGGAGCTAAGTACCAAGATGAAGGAATACAATGTGGATTCCAGCTTCTCCCGGCGCTATCTCAACGACGGTTTCTCCGGCGGCGAGAAGAAGCGCACGGAAGTGTTGCAGATGGCCATGCTGGAGCCCAAGTTCGCCATTTTGGACGAATCCGACTCCGGTCTGGATATCGACGCCCTCAAGATTGTCTCCGACGGCATCAACAAGCTGTCCGACGGCGACCGGGGCTTTCTGCTGATCACCCACTACCAGCGCATTCTCAACTATGTCAAGCCCACCTTTGTCAGCATCTTCTTCGAAGGTCGCATCGTCCTGACCGGCGGCCCGGAAGTGGCCCACATGCTGGAAGAAAAGGGCTACGGCTGGGTTGAGAAGGAATTTGGTGCTTCCGCACAGCCTGCGTAAGGTTCGAGTATCGAGTAGTGCGTATCAAGTAATGCGTGGCCGAGTAACCGAATATCGGTATGAAACGTCAGGAAGTCCCCCTTCCATGTTCATTACTCGATACACGACACTCGATTTATCTTTGAGGAGAACACACATGGCAACACAATCTGATCTGCAAAGTTTAGAGGGCGTCAAAGAGGGATATCAATACGGCTTTCACGATGATGTGGTGCCGGTTTTTAAGGCCAAGAAGGGGATCAGCCACGAGGTGGTTGAGCAGATCTCCGTCATGAAGGGCGAGCCGGAGTGGATGCGCCAGTATCGGCATGACGCCTTGGACATTTTTCTGGCCAAGCCCATGCCCAACTGGGGTCCGGATCTGAGCGCCATTGATTTCGAGGACATCTATTACTATCTGCGTCCCACGGCGAAGCAGGAAAAGAGCTGGGACGATGTCCCGGAAAACATCAAGAACACCTTCGAGCGGTTGGGCATCCCCGAGGCCGAGCGCAAGTTCTTGGCCGGGGTGGGCGCTCAGTATGAATCGGAAATGGTCTATCACAGCCTGCGGGAAGAGTGGGAAAAACTGGGCATTATCTTCTTGGGCATGGACGACGGGCTGAAGCAGCACGAGGACATTGTGCGGGAGTATTTCGGCACGATTGTGCCCGCCGCCGACAATAAGTTTGCCGCCCTGAACGCGGCTTTCTGGAGCGGTGGCAGCTTTGTCTTTATCCCCAAGGGCGTGAATGTGGATATCCCCTTGCAGGCCTATTTCCGCATCAACACGGAGAATATGGGCCAGTTCGAGCGCACCATGATCATCGTGGAAGAGGGAGCCAACGTCCACTATGTGGAGGGCTGCACCGCCCCGGTCTATTCCAGTACCAGCCTGCACAGTGGTGTGATCGAGATCATCGTCAAGAAGAACGCCCGCTGTCGCTACACTACGATCCAAAACTGGAGCACGGATGTCTATAATCTGGTGACCCAGCGCAGCATCGTCGAGGCCGGAGCGTCCATGGAATGGGTTGACGGCAACCTGGGTAGCCGGGTGACAATGAAATACCCCTCCATCTACATGATGGGCCCCAAGGCCCACGGCGAAGTGCTTTCCATGGCCTTTGCTGGCAAAAACCAGCACCAGGACACGGGCGGCAAGGTCGTCCACGGCGCCCCCTATACCAGCTCCAAGATCGTCTCCAAGTCCATCAGCAAGGACGGGGGGCGGGCCAGCTATCGGGGTCTGCTCAAGGTGGCCAAGGGCGCTCATCACAGCAAGAGCAACGTGGTCTGCGACGCCCTGCTGCTGGACGAAGCCAGCCGCTCGGACACCTACCCCTACATCGAGATCGAAGAGGACAAGGTCAGCGTGGGCCACGAGGCCTCGGTGAGCAAGATCGGCGAAGAGCAACTTTTCTATCTCATGAGCCGGGGCATCAGCGAGGACGAGGCGGCGGCCATGATCGTGGGCGGCTTTATCGAACCCCTGGTCAAAGAACTGCCCATGGAGTATGCGGTCGAGATGAACCGACTGATCCAGCTCCAGATGGAAGGCAGCATCGGATAGGACTGAACGGGTGAGCGGGTGAAGGGGTGACTTTGTCATCCTTTCACCCTTGCCGCCGTGTTATAAATACCGTGCCATAAATGGAGACGAACAACGTGAGCGTAATGGTAAAAGAACGAGAAGAGATTATCGAGGCCGTGGCCGCTTTCAGCGCCGAGGGCGTGGCCGCCTTGTCTGCCAGCCGGAACGAGCCGGCGTGGATGCGTCAGTTCCGTCTGGACGCCTGGGCGACGTTTGAGTCGATCCCCTGGCCCAAATCCAATGACGAGGCGTGGCGGCGCACCCGGTTGACCGGCTTCAAGCTGGACAAATTCAAGACCTTCACCGACCCGGTGGCCAAGCAGGCGCGCACCCAATTGCCCGCCCTGCTCCAGACCGAGTTGGACGAAATGGACAGCGCGGCCAGCCTGATCTTTCAGGACGGCGGGGCGATCTACGGCGATGTGACCGAGGATTTCGCGGCCAAGGGGGTCATCTTTACGGACCTGGAATCCGCCCTTCGGGACCACAGCGACCTGGTGCAAAAATACTTCATGACCCAGGCAGTGCCTGCGGGGCACAACAAATTCAGCGCCCTGCACGCCGCCCTGTGGGACACGGGTACTTTCGTCTTTGTCCCGGCAAACACCAAGGTTGACCTGCCTTTGCAGGTAGTGCTGAACCAGTCTGCCGTGGGCATGGCCGGTTTCCACCACACCTTGGTGGTGGCCGAGACCGGGTCCAATGTCACCGTGGTGGACGATCTGCTGGGGGCCAAGGATGGCATGCAGAGCGACGTGGTGGAGATCATCATGGGGGACAATAGCGTGGTCCGCTATGTCAACCTGCAAGATTTTGACCACAGCGCCTGGAACTTCCTCAATGGCCGGGCCATCATGGGCAAGGACACGGACCTGCGCTGGATCCAAGTCAGTTGGGGCAGCCGCCTGACCAAGGCTTTCCTGGATCTGGATATGCAGGGCAAGGGCGGCCACGGCGAACTCTTGGGCATCTACTTCCCCACGGGCAAGCAGCACATCGACCACCAGACTTTGCAGATCCACCGAGCGCCCCACTGTTTCAGCGACCTGCTCTTCAACGGCGCGCTGAAAGAGAAGGCCCGCAACGTCTACATGGGCATCATCAAGGTGCTGCCCGACGCCCAGAAGACCGACGCCTTCCAGCGCAACGGCAACCTGATCCTGGACAACACCGCCCGGGCCGACAGCATCCCCGGCCTGGAGATCGAGGCCGACGACGTGCGCTGTACCCACGCCGCCACCGCCGCCCAGGTGGAGGACGAATATGTCTTCTATCTGCAAGCCCGTGGCCTCACCCGTCCCCAGGCCGAACGCATGATCGTGCAGGGCTTCTTCCAAGCCGTCCTGGACCGTGTGCCCGTGGAAAGCGTGGTCCACAAGCTGGAACGGGTCATCGAGCGCAAGATCGGCGGGTAATCCGTCCGGCGATGTCTCCCGATAGAAAAGAGATCCGAGGAAATGGTGCGTGAACGGGTAAAACGTGATATAAATATCATCACGTTTACTTGTTCACGCACTGTTCTTTCAGGGTCCGAATTGGACTGTGAGCCAACATGAGTCTTAATCAGACAACCGAAACTATGGCCCGTGTGGCGCGTATCCGCCAGGACTTTCCCATTCTGCAACGGCAGATCCGGGGCAAACCCCTGGTCTATTTGGACAACGCGGCCAGCAGCCAGAAGCCAGAATCCGTGATTCGGGCAATGGATGACTATTATCGCCAGACCAACGCCAATGTGCATCGGGGCGTCCACACCCTGAGCGAAGAGGCGACGACTCTGTATGAAAACGCTCGGCTGCGCATCGCCCGCTTTATCAACGCGCCCAGCGACAAGCAGGTGATCTTCACCCGCAACACCACGGAATCCATCAACTTGGTGGCCTTCAGTTGGGGCCGGGCCAACCTTGGCCCCGGCGACGAAGTCCTGATCACCGAGATGGAGCATCACAGCAACATCGTGCCCTGGCAGATTCTGCGGGATCAACTGGGCTTTACGTTGCGTTATATTCCTCTGGCCGACGACGGCACCCTGGATCTGACCGATCTGGAGGCGTTGATCAACGCGCGCACCAAGCTGGTCGCCTTTGTGCACATGAGCAACGTGCTGGGGGTGATCAACCCGGTGAAAACCTTGGTGGATGCGGCCCACGCCGTGGGGGCCAAAGTGCTGATCGACGGTGCCCAGAGCGTCCCCCACATGCCCGTAGATGTCCAGGCCTTGGACGCTGATTTCTTCGCCTTCAGCAGCCACAAGATGTGCGGCCCGACCGGCATGGGCGTACTCTACGGCAAGCGGGCCATCCTGGAAGCCATGCCCCCCTTCATGGGTGGCGGCGACATGATCCGGGAAGTCAAGATGAGCGGCAGCCAGTGGAACACCCTGCCCTACAAATTCGAGGCCGGCACCCCGTCCATCGCCGAGGGCATCGGCCTGGGTGCGGCGGTGGACTATCTGGCCGAGGTGGGCATGGAATGGGTGTGGGCGCATGAGCGCGAAATCACCCGCTACGCCTACGAGCGCATGGCCCAGGTGGAAGGGCTGCGCATCCTGGGGCCGGGGCCGGAGCAACGGGGCGGGCTGGTGGCCTTCACGTTGAACGACATCCACCCCCACGATCTTTCCGCGGTGTTGGACGGCAGCGGCATCGCCATCCGGGCCGGACACCACTGCGCCCAACCCATCCACGACCGGCTGGGGATTGTGGCGAGTGCCAGGGCCAGCTTTTATTTGTATAATACGTTTGAGGAAGTGGATCAACTGATTGTGGGGCTGGAGCAGGCGTCGGAGATCTTTGCGTTTTAGGGTTCATCGGCCATGACGGAATCCGGTATGTCTCATAACAGATACGAAATCGTCATCAGGTGGAGCAACGAAGACAACGCGTTTATCGCCGAAATCCCTGAGTTGGCCGGTTGCGCCGCAGATGGAGCGACATATTCTGAGGCAATCGCCAACATCAGGACGGTGAGCAGTGAATGGTTCAAGACGGCCAAGGAGTTGGGGCGAACGCTCCCTGAACCCGCAAGGCTGTCGGATCGTCTTTCCACAAATGGCATTGAATGGACAAAGTTAGCCGAATCATCACTCGAATTTTGGCTTGACGAAAAAGAGAATGTCTACGCCGATCTTGCCAAATCGCCTGCCCGAAAAATGTGGTTGGATTACGATGATGCCGTGGATGTCCTTTATGTTCATTTCGAGGAAACCCCTGCTTCTGACCATAGTGAAATGGGCGATGACGGTATCATTTTAGACTATCGGGACCAGAATTTAGTTGGGCTGACAATTCTTGACGCTTCACAAAGATAGCAGGTGTAAATAATGGATCAACTATACCGCGAGGCCATCCTCGACCATTACAAACATCCCCGGCACAAGGGTTCGTTGGACGCGCCGGATGTCCACTATCACGACCACAACCCCTTTTGCGGAGACGAGATTACCGTGGAATTAAAGGTCGAGGACGGCATCGTCACCGACGCCGCCTTTGATGGCCGGGGCTGCGCCATCAGCCAGGCCAGCGCCAGCATGATGATGGAAGAGATCATGGGCATGGCCGTGGATGACCTGAAGAAGTGGACCAAGGACGATATTCTGGAAATGCTGGGCATCGAGATCGGCCCGGTCCGCCTCAAATGCGCCCTCCTGCCCCTTAAGGCATTGAAGGCGGGCATTTGGGGATTGGACGAGTGGCCGGAATAAGGAATATCGAGTAATGCGTATCGAGTATCCCGTGTTGAGATCTGATCTGCCACGATGATACACGATACTCGATGTTCGATATGCAACACGAAACGAGAATAAATTCTATGACCAACCTATTACAAATCGCCACGCTGGATGAACTGCCCGCCGGAAGCCAATTGTTGGTAGAGGTGGACGATGTGCGCATCGCCCTCTTCAACGTGGACGGGGAGATCTACGCCATCGAAGATGTCTGCACCCATGATGGTGGCCCCCTGGTGGAGGGGGAAGTCGTCAACGGCTGCGAGGTGGAATGCCCCCGGCACGGGGCCCGTTTCGACATCCGCACGGGCGCGGCCCTCTGCTTCCCAGCTTTTCAAGCCACAACCACCTATGACGTGACCATTGACGGTGACGCCATCCTGATCGAATCGCCAGTTTAATCAAGCTCGTCGTAGGCCCGAAAGCGCTAACGACGAACGTTCATTTGGAGGAAACTATGTCCCTGCCTACACCCGAAGAAGTCCGCTCTGTCATTAAAGCCAAGGTCAAAGATCCCGAGCTGATGCTCAACATCGTTGATCTGGGTCTGATCTATGAAATCGACATCACCGAGAAGAAGACCGCCGAGATCACCATGACCTTGACCAGCCCCGGCTGTCCTGCTGGTCCCCAGATCATCGGCGATGTGCAGCGGGAGGCCCACAACGCCTATCCAGACCTGGAGCAGGTCAACATCCACCTGACCTGGACCCCCTTCTGGAATCCGGACATGATGTCCGACGATGCCAAGGACGAATTGGGCATCTTCTAGTCCCCGATTGACCCCGAAACACAAGTCCAAAAAAGATGAGCGTCACCAGAATTCTGGTGACGCTCATCTTTTTTGTCGCTTACGAACGTCCCACATGGCCCCCAGCCCCAGTTTTTGCAGAGGGACTTGTTGATCTCCCCCAGAATTGGGGGCTGGGGGGCGACAGGCTTAGACCGCCACGGGTACCTTTTCGAACTGGCTGTTGTGGAGACCGGCGTAGAAGCCACCGTCGGCCAGGAGCTTGTCGTGGGTGCCCTGTTCGATGATGTCGCCTTCGTTCATGACCAGGATCAGGTCGGCGTTGCGGATGGTGGAGAGGCGGTGGGCGATCACGAAGCTGGTGCGGTTGTGCATCAGGTCATCCATCGCCTGCTGGATCAAGACCTCCGTGCGGGTGTCCACGGAGCTGGTGGCCTCGTCCAGGATCAGGATGCTGGGGTCGGCCAGGACGGCCCGGGCGATGGTCAGCAACTGCTTCTGCCCCTGGGAGATGTTGGAGGTCTCCTCGTTGAGCACCATGTTGTAGCCTTCGGGCAGGGTGTGGATGAAGTGATCCACCCGGGCCGCCTTGGCCGCGGTGAAGACCTCCGCGTCCGTGGCGTCCGGGCGACCATAGCGGATGTTCTCCATGATGCTGCCGTTGTAGAGCCAGGTGTCCTGCAAGACCATGCCGAACTTCTGACGCAGATCATGCCGGGTGAAGTCCCGGATGTCGTGGCCTTCCACCAGGATGGCCCCTGCGTTGACATCGTAGAAGCGCATGAGCAGCTTGACGATGGTGGTCTTGCCCGCGCCCGTGGGGCCGACGATGGCGACCTTCTGGCCGGGTTTGGCAAAGGTGGAGAAGTCCTTGATCACGGGCTT
>JAGNDO010000088.1 GCA_018003515.1 Caldilineaceae bacterium | reverse complement strand
GCCATGATGGGGGATCTGGAAGCCGATCTCAAGCCCTACCGGGGTCAGCTCCCGGCCTATCCCCGCCTGCCCGTCCAAGGTCGAGACCGGGGCGAAATTCTGGCTGAAATGGAAGCGCTCCAGACCAAGGAAGAGGCCAAGTGGCAGTCAGGCCGGGTCTCCGGCGCGGTCTACCACGGGGATGAAGCCCACATCGACTTCCTCAACCGGGTCTACGCCCTCAACAGCCAGAGCAACCCCCTCCACGCCGACGTCTGGCCCAGCGCGGCCAAATACGAGGCCGAGATGGTCAGCATGACCGCCCACATGCTGGGCGCGGACGCCGCCCGCCAGAATCACGGCGACGAGATCGTGGGCACCGTCTCCTCCGGCGGCACTGAGAGCATCCTCCTGGCCATGAAGACCTATCGAGACCAAGCCAGGGCCGAGCGCAACATCACCCGGCCCGAGCTGATCGTGCCCATCTCCGCCCACGCCGCCTTCGACAAAGCCGCCCAATACTTCGGCCTCAAACTGGTCAAAATCCCCGTCGGCCCGGACTGGCGGGCGGATGTGGCCGCCACGGAGCGGGCCATCACCCCCAACACCATTGCCCTGGTCGGCTCGGCCCCCTCCTTTCCGCATGGGGTGATCGACCCCATCCCCGACCTAGCGGCCTTGGCCCAACGCCACAACATCGCCTGCCACGTGGACGCCTGTCTGGGCGGCTTCGTCCTGCCTTGGGCCGAGAAGCTGGGCTACGACGTGCCCCCCTTCGACTTTCGCCTGCCCGGCGTCACCTCCATGTCCGCCGACACCCACAAGTATGGCTACGCGGCCAAGGGCACGTCCGTCGTCCTCTATCGGGGCGCGGAACTGCGCCGCTATCAATATTACACCGTGGCCGATTGGCCCGGCGGTCTCTATTTTTCCCCAACCTTTGCGGGCAGTCGTCCCGGCGCGCTCAGTGCCGCCGGCTGGGCGGCGCTGCTTTCTTTGGGAGAAGAAGGCTATCTGCGGTCCACGGCCCTGATCCTCGAAACGGGCCGGTATGTGCGGCGGACCATTGAGGCCATGCCGGACCTGCAAGTCCTGGGCGACCCTCTTTGGGTCATTGCCTTCGCCCCCCGGCCCGGTGTCAACTTGGACATCTACCGCGTCCTGGACGCCATGAGCGCCAGGGGCTGGAGCCTCAACGGCCTGCACCGCCCCGCCGCCGTCCACATTGCCCTCACCCTGCGCCACACGGAGCCGGGCGTGGCCCAGGCGTTTTTGGTTGACCTGGTGGACGCGGTGGATGAGGTGAAATCTACCCCTGCTGATGGTCATGGCATGGCCCCGGTTTATGGCCTGGCCGGGTCAATGCCCCTGCGCGGGCTGGTGGATGATCTATTGAAGCGGCATGTGGATGTGTTGTATCGGGTGTAGCGAGGCGACCCAGTTTGGCTTTGAATTGAGGCAGGGGTGGATCACAGATCCACCCCTGCCTCAATTTTGTTTTGTACACAATATCGAGCAAATTTCACACATTTTTTACATTTAGCATATACCATCTTTACAACCTGGGCCTACACTGATAGCCGCGTAGCAAATCAAACCGTGTTTTCGCCCCAAGAGAGAGCGTGTCCATGAGCGAATCGGCATCTGCCCGGCCCATCATCGAAATCGAAGAGGTGACCAAGATCTACCGCATGGGCGATATCGAAGTGCGGGCGCTGCGCGGGGTCAACATGCGGGTGCATGAGGGGGAATTCATGTCCATCATGGGACCGTCCGGCTCCGGCAAGTCTACCCTCATGAACATCCTAGGCGCGCTGGATGTACCCACGGGCGGCCGCTATCGCCTGGGTGGGGAAGATGTGGGCCGCATGAGCCAGAATCAGTTGGCCGACATCCGCAACCGGCGCATTGGCTTTGTCTTTCAAAGCTACAACTTGCTACCCCGCACCTCGGCCTTGGACAATGTGGAACTGCCCCTGATCTACGCCGGGGTGGCCACTGGCCGCAAGCGCTGCATCGCCGCCTTGGAGATGGTGGGCCTGGGAGATCGCATCCATCACAACCCCAACGAACTTTCCGGCGGCCAGCAGCAGCGGGTGGCCATCGCCCGGGCCCTGGTCAACAACCCGGACATCATCCTGGCCGACGAGCCGACCGGCAACCTGGATACCAAATCCGGGGCCGAGATCATGCGCATCTTCCAGGATCTCAACGAGCAACGGGGCATCACCATCATCTTTGTCACCCACGAACCGGACATCGCCGAACACACCCAGCGCATCGTGCGCATTCAGGACGGCGTAGTGGTGGACGACAGCCCGGTCCCACATCCCGTCCAGGCGGGAATCCAAGCCAACCCCCACAGAGCCGAAGAGATTATCCACGAAGAAACCCTCATTTTAGAAGGAGTCCCATCATGAACCGAGTAGCCCAAATAATTGTAGGCGTTGTTTTGATGTTGGCCGTGGCCGGGGGCAGTTTCTATGCCGGTATGGTCTATGGACAGGGCCAGGGCGGCACAGACACAGCCCAGGCCGATCAAATTTCCGCCTTTGCCACGGCCCGAGCCAACGGAGAGGCCCCGGCTGCCGGGCAGTTTGGCGGGCGCGGCCAACGGGATGCCACCGGTGCTGCCCAAGCCGGGGGCAACACCTTTGGCGAGATCGAGTCCATCGCTGATGGTGTAATCACCATCACTACCAACGCCGGGGCCACGGTGCAGGTCCAGGTGGCCGACACCACCTTGATCGAAAAGAACGCCTCGGTCACCGTCAACGAACTGGAAGTGGGCGAGACCGTGATCGTATCCGGCAGCGAGAACGCCGACGGCTCCATCACCGCTCGCTCGGTCCAGGTCTCCCCCGCCGGACGCTTCGGCGGTGCCGCGCCCACTCAGTAAAAATAGACCACGGATCATACGGATTGAACGGATTTTTACGGATCAAAAAAGATCCGTTTTAATCTGTTCGATCCGTTTAATCCGTGGTCTATTTTTCGAGGAGAAATTATGAAAAGCTTTGTGAGAATCGTTGTCACCCTGCTTGTCTTGATCGGCTTGGGTATGGGGGGCTATTGGGCCTACAACACCTATATGGGCCAGACCCCGGTCCAGACCGCGGCTACCGGCTCCCTGACCCAGGTGATTGCTGTGCAGCAGGGCAACCTGAGCGCCACGGTCAGTGTGGTGGGTGAAATGGTCGCGCCGGAAAATGACACGTTGACTTTTGAGCGGCTGGCCGGCACCACGGATCTGCTCACCCTCTCCGTGGCTGCGGGCAACACGGTCCAGGCCGGGGATGTGCTGGCCACGGTCGATCCCGCGCCCTATCAACAGGCCCTGGACCAGGCCACCAGCGATCTGCAAGCCGCCGAGAGCCACCTGGCGGATCTGGAAACCCCGGCCACCGCGCTGCAATTGGCCCAGGCGGATCTGGCCATTGCCAAAGCAGATCTGGCCGTGCAGCAAGCCCAGGAAGACCGCAACACCCTGCTGAATCCCGACCTGGACAATCTGCAAAGCCGGGTGGCCGATGCCCAACTCAGCCTCAGCCAGGCCCAGTCCAGCTTGGCCACGGTGCAGAGCGACCAGGCCAGCCAGAGTACCCTGGATCAACTGACCCGTCTGCGAGACACGGAAGCCACCCGGGGCGGTGAATACTCCCGACTGGCCAGTGAAACCTACTCAGACTCCTTCTATCAAGACCGTCTGCGTCTGGCCTACAACACCATGATGGACGCCCAGGAAGCCCGCATCACCGCAGAGGTGCAGCAGCGGGTCAGCCTGCTCCAAGCCCAAAACCGGGTGCGCTCGGCCCAGGCCAGCCTTGTCGATGCCCAATCAGCTTTGGCAGACGCCCAGGCCGAGGTCGATCCCCTGGCCCTTGCCTTGGCCCAACAGCAGGAAGACCAGGCCGCAGCCAACCTGGCCCAATCCCAGGCAGATCGGGACGAACTCGACGTGGGCGCGGACCCGGTGGCCCTGGCCACAGCCAAGGCCGACGTGGACAAAAAACGCTTGGCCCAAGCCGAAGCCCAGGCGGATCTGGCCGGAACCACCCTGGTCGCCCCCTTCACCGGCACCGTGCTCCAGGTCAACACCGAGGCCGGTTCTCGCATAACCGCTAGCTCTCAAATCCTAACCCTGGCCAACCTGGACCATCTTGAGGTAGTCGCCGCGGTGGATGAAACGACTATCCGCCAGATCAAGGCCGAACAGCCCGCCCGCATCACCTTTGACGCCTTCCCCGGCCAGACCTTCACCGGTCAGGTGCTATCCGTGCCCCTCCAAGGCGCACTCCAAGGTGGGGTGATGGTCTACGAGGTCTCCGTTTCTTTGGAAGGTGCGGAAAACCTGACCCTGTTGGTGGGGATGACCGCCAATGTCAGCGTGGTCACCGGCCAGGCCGAAAATGCCCTCATGGTGCCCACCTTGGCCTTGCAGAATGTCAACGGACTCTACCAAGTCCTGGTCCCCGGCGGCAGCGACCCCACCGCCGACCCGGTCTCCGTGCCCGTGGAGGTAGGGGTCAGCGACGGCACCTACACCCAGATCGTGCGGGGACTGGTGCCGGGTGACTCGGTGGTGGTCCAATACACAGCCGCGTCCAGCACCACAGACCTTCGAGCCGCCCAACAGCTTCTCAGCGGCGGCACAGGCGGCGGCCGACGTCCGGGCGGCAATTGATTCTAACCCCACCCGAGTTCAGCTCGGCGGAAGTAAGTCCGGTCAATAATGCTCTAGCCCGGTCCGTGACCGGGCGGGTTTGCCGCAGAAGATCGTGTAGACCCGCCGGGTCACGGACCCGGCTAGAGCGCGGGAATTCCCGGACTTATTTGCGCCGGACTGTACTAACCCTCCCCAGATTGGGGAGGGGATAGATCAGGGGTCATCGACCACCCTCTTCGCGGCGATCCGGCTCCTCCCCCAACCTGGGGGAGGCTGGGAGGGGGTGGTTTGGCAACGATAAACAAGGCACTAATCTATGAAAACCTTACTTCAAATATTTATCATCACCCTCCTAATTCTCGGCTTGGCCGGGGGTGGGTGGTGGCTCTATCAAAATCAAGAGCTGGTCATTGGCGTCTTTGACACCACAACCACGGACACGGCCAGCGGATTCACCCAGATCGTGGCCGCCACCCAGGGTGATTTGACCGCAAGCCTCAGCGTTGTGGGCGAAATGGCCGCGGTCCAACAGGTCGATCTGGGCTTTGACCGCCTGTCGGGCACGGCCACGTTGATCGACCTCACCGTGGCCGCCGGCAACCAAGTGGAGGCCGGGCAGATCCTGGCCACCATCGATCCCGTCGCCTATCAACAGGCCCTGGATCAAGCCCAGAGCGCCCTCCAAGAGGCCGAGCAGAGCTTGGCGGATCTCAACACCACCGCCACAGAGTTGGACATCGCCCTGGCCGATCTGGCCATCACCCAGGCGGAACTGGACCTGGCCCAGGCCGAGGCAGACTTGGCGGACTTGGATGATCCAGCCGCCCAGACCGACCTCACCGATCTGCAAGCCGCGGTCCAAGCCGCCCAGGACGATCTGACCCTGGCCCAGGTGCAATATGCCTTGACCGAGCACAACAGCCTGGCCAAGAGCGAACGGGATCTAGCCTATGCCGCGGACTGGCACGACCGCCGCATTTGGGAAGTTCGGGACCTGATCTCATCGGGTCAGGCCAACCTGGAACAGACCAATGAACTGACCACGGAGCAAGATGCCCTGGCTCAGGCTAAGGCAGATCTGGCCCGGATTCAGGCCCAACGCCAACTGGCCTTGCAGACCGCCAACACGGAGATCCTCGCCGCCCAATCTGCCCTGGCAGAGGCCAACTCGGCCCTGGCCGATGCCCAGGCCGGCAGCACGGACGCCCTGGCCGCGGCCAAAGCCCAGGTCGCCGTCCAATCGGCCAAGGTTGCGCTCCAAGCCGCCCAAGACCACCGCCAAACCTTGGAAGACGGCCCCGACACAGCGGATCTGGCCTCTGCCCAGGCTGCCGTGGACAAGCAACGCTTGGCTGTGACCACGGCCCAAGCCAACCTGGATGGGGCCACCCTGGTTGCCCCCTTCGCCGGGACTGTGTTGCAGGTCAACAGCAAGACGGGCAGCCGCATCACCGCCAACAGCACGGTGCTCACCCTGGCCAATCTGGACACCCTCCAGGTGCTGGCCTCGGTGGATGAAACCACCATCCGCCAGGTCAGCGCTGGCCAGGCCGCCCGCATCACCTTCGACGCCTTCCCCGGCCAGACCTTCAGCGGCCAGGTACTCTCCGTGCCCCTCCAAGGCACACTTCAGGGCGGGGTGATGGTCTACGAAGTGGCCATTTCCCTGGAAGAGGCCGGGGATCTGCCCCTGCTTGTGGGCATGACGGCCAACGTCAGCGTCCTCACCGGCCAGGTAGAAAATGCACTTCTTGTTCCCAGCATGGCCATTTTGACGGTGAATGGACTCAATCAGGTGCTGGTACCCGGTGGCACCGACCCCCTGGTCTCGCCCATCTCCGTCCCGGTTGAAGTGGGCCTGAGCGATGGCACCTATACGCAAATCCTGCGCGGCCTGGTTCCCGGAGACTCAGTCGTGATTCAACTCAGCACCGCCACCACCACCAACGCCTTCTTCGGTGGCGGCGGTGGAACGGGCGCCGTCTTCGGCGGTGGCGTGACCGGCGGCTTCGGACGATAAATTTTGGTGATTGGGAGATTGGGCGATTAAGAGATTGGGTGTCCCGCGACACCCAATCTCTTAATCGCCCAATCTCCCAATCGCGAAGAGCAACCAGAACGGATCAATGAGATGCGAAAATTTTACATGGTGGTGCGGGTGGCCATGAAGGCCGTGTTGGTACACAAGATGCGCTCCTTTTTGACCATGCTGGGCGTGGTGATCGGCGTGGGCGCGGTGATCGCCTTGGTGGCCGTGGGCGAAGGCACCCAGGCCCAGGTGGTCAGCCAGTTCGAGGCCCTGGGATCCAACCTGCTCACCGTCTCGCCGGGGACCAGCTTTGGCTTCTCCCGCGGGGGGTTGCAGACGAATTCCAAGCCCCTGGTCACCGCAGATGTGGAGGCCATCCAGGCCCTGGCTTCGGCGGTGGCCAAGGTGGCTCCCCAATACAACGCCAATGCCACAGTCACCTATGGGGCCAACACCACCAACATCAGCATCAACGGGGTCACTTCGGTCTATGCCGACGTGCGGGCGTGGACCGTGACCAGCGGGCGCTTTATCAGCGATGCCGACGACGCCAACCTGGCCACTGTGGTAGTCCTGGGCCAGACCGCGGTGGAGGATCTCTTCGGTTCCGCCCAGGCCAACCCCGTGGGCGAGATTGTGCGTATCAACCGCCAAAACTACACGGTGATCGGCGTGTTGGGAACCAAGGGCCAGAGCGGTTTCAACAATCAGGACAACGTGATCTTCATGCCGTTACACACGACCCAGTTGAAATTAGGTGGGGCGGGCACCACCACCGTCAACCAGATCAGCCTGCAGGTGCGCTCCGCCGAGGAGATGGACCTGGCCCAGGCCCAAGTCACCGCCATCATGCGCTCTCGCCACGGGCTGACCGGCACCGCGGCCGACGACTTCACCGTGCAAAATCAGGCGGACATCGTCAGCACCGTCTCTGAGACCAGCCAGACCTTCACCACCCTGCTGGGCAGCATCGCCGCCATCAGCCTGCTGGTGGGCGGCATCGGCATCATGAATATCATGCTGGTCAGCGTCACCGAGCGCACGAGGGAGATCGGGTTGCGCAAGGCCGTGGGGGCCAAGCGGGCTGACATCCTGATCCAATTCCTGGCCGAAGCCATCGTCCTCAGCGTGGTGGGCGGACTCCTGGGGGTGGCTGCCGGGGTGGGCAGCGCCCAGGCCATCGCCCCGTTGTTGGGCAGCGCCCAAGCCGTGGTCACCAGCCAGAGCGTCTTCCTGGCCCTGGGCGTCTCCCTAGGCATCGGCGTTTTCTTCGGCCTCTACCCCGCCAACCGAGCGGCCAAGCTCAAGCCGATTGACGCTTTGCATTACGAATAACGTGATCGAAAAATAACCTCAAATCCTGCAACCACGAATTTCACGAATTTCACGAATGATCTCAATAAAATTCGTGCAATTCGTGGTTGCAAGATCCTCCCCGCCGCTTTCCAATTCCCCAGATCTGGTCTACAATCAACGTGTCAACCAATCAACCAATCACCTTCTGTGGAGCCACCACCATGCCCACCTCCTCCCTCTTCGACCTCACCGGCAAAGTCGCCATCGTCACCGGCGGATCGCGAGGCATTGGCTTTGAGATCGCCAAGGCCTTTGCCGGGGCTGGGGCGCAGGTGGTGATTGCCAGCCGCAAGCAGGCGGATCTGGACGCCGCCGCCGCCCAAATCCGCACCGAAACTGGCGGAGACATCCTGGCCGTGGCCGCCCACACCGGGGATGCGGAGGCCGTGGACGCCCTGGTGGCCCGCACGGTGGAGGCCTTCGGCGGCGTGGACATTCTCGTCAACAACGCCGCCACCAACCCCCACTTCGGCCCCATCATGACCGCGGAAGAGAGCCATTGGGCCAAGATCATGGATGTCAACGTAGTCGGCTACTTCCGCATGGTCAAAGCTTGCGTGGCCAGCATGGCCCAGCGGGGCGGCGGCAGCGTGATCAACATGGCCTCCGTGGCGGGCAAGACGCCGATCCAGAACATGGGCGTCTATTGCGTCAGCAAGGCAGCTGTCCTCATGCTCACCGAAGTCCTGGCCGGGGAACTGGCCGCCCAGCAGATCCGGGTCAACGCCGTGGCCCCCGGCTTCGTCAAAACCAAATTCAGCGCCGCCCTCTGGCAAAACGAGCAGATCTACAACGCCGTCGTCAAAGCCATCCCCCAAGGCCGCATGGCCGACGCCCCCGAACTGGCCGGCATCGCCCTCTATTTGGCCTCGGACGCATCCAGCTTCACCACCGGGGCCACGTTTGTGGTGGATGGCGGGCAACTCATTCGTTGATTTGTTGATTTGTTGATTGAGATTCGTGCAGATTCGTGCAGATTCGTGGATCGGAAAATGTGGTTATGAAAATTCCAGTTGTCAAACAAATTCTTAGCGCCAACGATGAAGTGGCCGACCGCAACCGGGAGATCCTGGCCGCTGCGGGTATCCACGGCCTCAACCTCATGGCCTCCCCCGGCGCAGGGAAGACCAGTCTGATCATGGCCACCCTGGACCGGCTGCCCCCGGACCAGCGCCCCGGCGTCATCGAAGGGGACCTGGCCGCCAGCATCGACGCCGACAAGATTGCGGCTCGGGACGTGCCCGTGGTCCAGATCAACACCGGCGGCGGCTGCCATCTGGACGCGCCCATGATCCAGTCCGCCCTAGCCAGCCTACCCCTGGACGAGATCGATCTGCTCTTTGTGGAAAACGTGGGCAACCTGGTCTGCCCCGCCGACTTCGCCCTGGGCACCCATCGCAACGTGGTCGTCGCCAGCGTCCCCGAAGGCAGCGACAAACCCTATAAATATCCGGGCATGTTCGCCGCCGCCCACGCCGTGGTCCTCAATAAGGCCGACATGATCGAGGTCTTCGAGTTCGACGTGGACTACTTCCGCCGGGGCCTGGAGATGGTCAACCCCGGCGTCCCCCTCTTCGTCCTCTCCTGCAAAACCGGCATGGGCATGGATGTGTGGATGGCGTGGCTGCCGAAACGAGGAGCGTAGGTAAAGCGATTTCACCACAAAGAGACGAAGGCGCAAAGACACAGAATCCTGTGTTTTTGCGCCTTCGTCTCTTTTATGCCGGAAACAGGTCAAGTTGAGGGGACTAAGCGGCCTAATTGTTTACCGATTCGGCCGATTGAGCATTGAATTTCCGAAAGGGATTGGGCAGGGCAATGCTCGTGACGGCGGTCAGCAGCAGACTGGATCCCAACAGGGCCAAGGTCCCACCCACGATGGTCATTTGTGTATGCCACACATCGGCGTAGTTGACGCCGTTGATCACATGCGTCGGCCCGGCCCACAGCTGCACGGTGAGAATGACGATGCCGCCGACGATCATGGCGACGCCGGTCCCCAACCCAGCTGTGTCATCGTCTTTGTCGGCAAGGTTGATTTGATTCCAGACGCCGGGGATGCGGAGGAACAGGAAATAAAGCAGGGTGAAGGCGGTTGCATAGACGATAAAGTCCAGTGGCATGGACTTGCCCCGCAAGGCCCGGGAGGTGGCCATATGTATGCCGCCGACGACGAGGCCTAGGGTCAGAGAGGTAAGTGCCGAGCGGTAAGCGTTGGGCTTTCTTCTGATGAGGGCGATGGTGGCGAGGACGCCCATCACGCCGATGACGATGCCGGCGATGACGTAGAGGACATAGAGCCATTGGTAGGGGGTGATGGCGGCCATGTCATATTTTGCGGGATCTAGGGCGACGCAGGTTGTGCCGACGCCGCTCAATAGGGTGATAACGGCCGTCACCGCCAACAGCACGATGCCAACAATACGCAATAGTTTATTAAACATAATATTTTCTCCAATCTGAATCTTGTGATTTCCCAGAGAAAAGAGCCGGGAAAAAGCCGAGAAAAGAACCGAGAAAAAAGTGGAAAGGGAATGAACCGGCAATTTACGCCAATGAAAATCCTGCCACAAAAGCCCCTGTCATCAGCAGCAACAAGCCAGGCAGAACGGTTAGGATGGTCTTTTGAGGCAAAATGGGTTTTCCTGCCTTGAGAAAGGCCAATAGCAATCCCCCCACGCCGATCAGCGCGCCGCCAACACCGACCAAGGCGAATCCGCCAGCCATTTCGCCCCTCAGGGCAAGGATGATGGGAAGCAGAAAGATCAACAGGCCGGCGATGCCATGCACTGTGGCAAGCACCATCGTCGCAATCTTGCCAGCGTTGGTGTAGCGAGTGACCACAACGGCCAGGAATCCGACGACAACAAAAACCAGGTAGAGTGTCGTGAATCCGGGCAGGTAGTCCGACACCAGTCCCAGGGAGAGGCTGAGGGGAATGATGGTGGAGACGATGACGACCAGCGGGCTGTCCAAGACCTCAAATCCCATGATAATGAGCAGTAAACCAGCTATCAGCAGCACGCCAAAGGCAATGGTGTAGGCCCCCACGGCTAGGGTCACAGCCTGATCAATGCCAACGACAATTTGATAGGCGGCAAGCAGTCCGGTGAGAAGAAGGAGAATTCGGTCAAGAATAGACATTTTCTTCATGGTTCGATCTCCTTGGCTTGATGATGGTGACGCTGATTATCCGGCAACCAACATCATTAACACCATTGTGCTGAGCATGTAGAGTGACGCGTATTTGAACAGGCCAAAATTAGTCTGTTTGGAAGGCTTTGTTGCACTGCCGATGGCCAAAAGCAACAACCCAAAGGAGAGAACGACCATTAAACGCAAGTAGCCAAAGGTGAGGCCAACGCCATAGGCGGCGATGATCATCATGATGGCCGCAATCATGCTGGAAATGGCGATAGTGATCTGTGTGACCCGATTGCCATAGGCGGAGGGGAAGGTGGGGATGCCAGCTCGCTGGTAATCATCGTGATACCGCATGCTGAAGGTGAGGATATGGGTGGGAATCCAGAAAAGGACAGCCAGGGCCAGAAGAATGCCTATCCATTCGATCTCCCCGGTTCCCAAAGCGCGTCCGGCCAACACGGGCATGCCGCCAGCGATGCCCCCCCAGACGATGCCCCAGGGGGTGCGCCGCTTGAGCCACATGGTGTAAATGACCACATCAAAGAACAGACCGGCGAAGACGATGAAGCCGTAGAGTGGATCGAGGGCGACCGCCCATCCGACGCCCAGCAAGGCCAAAACCAGACCGAGGATGAACGCCTCCCGGGGGGAGATTTTGCCGGATGGTAACGGACGATTTTTTGTCCGTTCCATTTTGGCGTCAATATCCCGATCGTACCACATGTTCAAGATTGTACTGCCGCTAATGGCAAGGAATAGGCTGCCGGTTACAGCCAGCACGGTTTGCCAATTCAGGATTGGACAACGCGTACTCATAAACCCGGCCAACCCCGTGGTGAGGAGCAACCCAGTCTGAAAGCTCTTGATAAGCGGCCAATAGAGGCGGAGCTTCATCTTCAAATATGGCATAATAGGCTCCCAATCTGATGCTGAAAATCGATCACGGATAGTATGAAAGACAGCGGCTAAGTTCCTGTCCTCCATTTCACTGGCACCCTAGTACAGCTCGGCGGAAGTAAGTCCGGGAGATAATGCTCTAGCCCGGTCCGTGACCGGGCGGGTTTGCCGCAGAAGATCGTGTAGACCCGCCGGGTCACGGACCCGGCTAGAGCGCGGGAATTCCCGGACTGATTTGCGCCGGACTATACTAGTCTTTTGCACATCTGAACCCTATCGATGGGGCATAGTGCTGTGGGCCAGCGCTGTTGTTTTTCCAAACGCGCAAGTCGACTTCGTAGGAGTAGAAACTGCCGCCGCGCATGTGGCGATAGTGCTGGTCAGCGTAGTCATCACCCATCCATTGCCAAACATTTCCAGCCATGTCATAAAGGCCGTAGGGGCTGGCGGAATCAAGGGTCTCATAGCCATCGTAGGTTTGGCCGTTGTAAAAGCCGACGGGTGTCGTGTTGCCCAACTTGCCAAACATCTTCTCGAAGAGATCAAAAGAGGAGTAATAATTGGCGTTGTTGGCTGCAATCTCCTGGCCCCAGGGGAAGGGGAGGCCGTGTTCGTCTACTATTTCGGTCCCCCGTGCGGCTTTCTCCCATTCGATCTCGGTTGGCAGGCGTGTGCTATAGTATTCGCAATAGGCATTGGCCCCAAACCAGGTCACCATGTTCATGGGGTGGTTGGCGTACGCTGCCAGGGCAGTGAAAGTCTGTCCATCGTAGGTCAGACGGGTGCCCTCATCTTCTGTCAGGGGGGCGTAGAGGTGCTCGCCAGCTTTGATCTCTTCTTCGTGCTTATAGCCATCGAAGGGCTCGCCACCATAGTAGCCGCCGACTCCATTATCGATCCGGATCACTTCCCCGGCTTCGACCTCGAAGTCACCAACGCTGACATCGCCAGAGGCCAGGGCCTCGTTCAGGAAGTTGGCGTATTGCTCGACCGTGACATCGGTGACCATGATCTGATACTCGTCCACCGCTTTCATGTGACTCATCTGACCTGAGGGGTATTCACCAGCAGGAATTGTTACCCATGCGGCGGGGTCAACACCCGTGTCAATCCTTGGCGGGGTGATCGCGCCCACGTCGGCTGTTGGGGCGCAGGCGGCTACAAGGGTGCTGATCAAGAGTAGGCTGAGAATTATACGTTTCATTTGGACACCTCATCCAGGGTTGCCTGAAGTTCGGCCATTTTGCGTTTTTGTTCTGCCAGATCGACTTCTGCGTTAGATCTCTTTTCTGCGGCGAATTCCTTGCTCCAGACGCCGGTTTTTCGGAATAGATCGATCAATCGCCATCCCAAGAAGATGGCAAGGATGATCAGCAGCAGGGCCAGACCCACGTCCATCAACAGCATGAGGACGTTGACCACCGGTTGCTGGTCGTATTCGGTGACGAAAAGTCGTTTCATCGAAAAAACTGTGGCGGAAGCAAAGGCGATGTCGGACCCGATGATGATCAGCCAACCGTACCATTTGCGAACTTTGCCTTTAAGGCCAGAGAGATCCCCGTAGTAAAGGAGAATAATGGTGGCGATGAGCGCGGCCAGGATATGCCAGTGCCCCGTCAGGATGATGCGCTCTTCCCGGTGTGGCCAAACGCGGAAGATCTCGGTCAGCTTGACGGCCATGAAAATACCAACCCCGCTAACGGTGAAGTTCATGAAGACCATCTGCCAGCCAGTGCCAAACTTGAGCGGGTCATGCAGCAGGGCGGCGACCTTCTGGAAGACAGTCGCTTTTTCGATGCCTTGCTCGGCGATGCGATCCTTGATCAGCTTGTTCCACGAGAAGATAACGTAGAATAGAGCGGCAAGCATGATGAGGGTCGAGCCGCCATAGATGGTGGTGTGTCCCCAGGGCAGCCAGACGATGGACAAGGCCCCAAACGTGGTGACGATGGTGCCGAGAATCATCATAGGCATGGCGACTTTATGCAGCTTGCCCTGAAAGTTCAACCATTTGCCGACAATCAAGGTAATCCCAACGGCGATCAGGGTCAGCATAATGTGCAGGTGACCGATGATCGCTTTTTGTAGCGCTGCTTTGTTTGGTATGCGAATCAGATCTTCGGCCAAGAAGGTCTCATGCCCATTGGCCCAAAAAGATCCCGCCACAGCGCCCCAGGTCGCGGAAATAAGTGTCATGATGGCCATGACAAAAAAGGCCGCACGCTCTAAATCCACGCCGTTCTTGGTGTGGGCATAGGGCGAGTCTGGGGCTAAACGGTACTCTTTGCGCCAGGGCAAAAGTGCGGTGGCCAGCAGGATGCCAGAGAAGAACACCAGGGACTGTCCAAGCAGGAAGAGGCCGTGGTAGGCGAAGTTGTGGCCGAAATAGCCAAAGAACAGGCCAAAGATGACCGCAGTGAGATAGCCCACGGTGATGGTGGCGTTGATGACAACCTGCTCATAGCGCTTCATGGGCAGGATTTCGGTCATAAAATAGACTTCAATGGCAATAACGGTCATAGAGATGGTGTGATAGAGCATGATGATGCGGCCTTCACGGTCGGCCTGCACCAGATCCATGCCCAACACCTTGACTGTGATGTCGCGTATGCCCCACTCGACCATCGGGCCGGAAAGCGTGCCCCAAACAGCCGTGATCAGCGCAACCACGGCGATGGCAACCAACGCCAGCCCTCTAGTGGAGCGGAAGAGGTAGTTAAAACGTGTTGTTAAAGCTTGCATAAGCGTGACTCCGACGTTTGAGTGTTCCGCGTACCTTCTCAATATCTGGGGGAGGCGAAAGAAACTGGGCCTTTGTTGATCACCGGATTGCCACAGTCATGCTTCAAAAGCCCAGTTTCTCTCCGGTTTATTGATCCGATTTGTTGAGAAGACGCCCTATTCGGTTTGCCAGGTTGAAAGAAGCTTCTGCGTATTGGGCAGCAGGATCACGACGAGCAGGATTCCACTGATAATGGGTCCGGGCAGGAACATGGAGAATCGATTCACGATCTGCATATTGTTGATGGCCATTGGGAATCCGGCGATCATGGACAATGATGCGGCAAAGATCCCCAGGGGAATCGCCCAGGATTTCTGTTTGAGTACAGCGAAGCTGAATACCGCCCAGGCTGCCGCGCTCCACCAATTCAGTTGCTGCGTAATCACAAAGTAGCCATTCCAGAACCCCTCCGTGGTCTGATACCTGGAAATTGGGGCCACGCCGTTGATAAAGGTCAAGACATAGGCCAGGCCGACCACAAACAGAAGGGTGATGATCTTCTTGTTGACCCCGCCAACAAAAAGCATCCCAAACCAGACAATGGCGGCCAAGAAGAAGACGATGCCCGTGATAGGTGTCACCCCGCCATCAGCCGCGGGAATCATGGGGAAGAATCCCGATAGCAACAGAACGGTACCGGCGATCACGCCCCAAAACCATGCCCACGGCTCTTTTTTCAAGAAGCCATACAGCACAGATACGCAAAGCGCACCCGCGGCGACCCCCAGCCAGCCGAGGATGGCATAGACAAATCGCACGGTGTTGCCCTCATCCGACCGGCCCACGGCGATATGACTTTCGATGACCGGATTGTAGGTCAGGGCGAGGAGATAGAATGTCAGCAGCCCGGCCACGATACCGACGACGGATAAAATGGCACCCAGTTTATTGTTGTTCTTCATGATACTCTCCTTAAAGTTTGCTGGTTGTTGGCTGATTGGGGTTGTCCGTGGCTGCGGGTCTGCCACGGAAATTCCCAATGAACCGGTTTGTTGATGTACAAAGGGTAGGCTAATCACGTCATCAGTCAGCTCTGGCCACGACCAATACAGGCCATCACTCAGTCAAGAGAGGCAACACAAACCCTGCCTCTCTTGACTCTCAGGCTAGTCTCATTCGTAAACTGTGACAGTGAAGAAACCATCCAGGGTATCTGCATTTTCCAGTACAAATGTCGCCCTGTCGTTCCAGTATTGGATATAATCCGCAGCCTCTTCGGGTGTTGCCGCGCCCGTGGCCATCTTCTTTCCCATCGCCATGCGTTCTGGCGTTGCAATGGGCGTGATCACGGCGAGATTGAACTTGACGCCCACTTTTGCGCCCGTATCAAGACGGGTGAACACCCACTCTCGCATGGGATGGAGTTGTTCGGTCGGCTCTTCTGTATAGACCATCTTGTTTTGGCGTACAAAGACCTGGTTGGCCTGCCCGAACTCTGCGCCGATAAAACCTGTTTTGGGTGCAGCGCCTGTGACAAAGGTGATCACCTCGCCAAAGACCCCCACAAACCATTCGTCTTCCGCACCGGGGGCCTGCACCGCAATCTGACCGCGCACCGGGATCTCTCCGTCGGGGTAGAGCACTTCAAGCGCCTTGCGGGCAATCGTCCATGCTCCCGTGACCGCGCCACATGAGTGACCGGCTAATTTGACAGCCTCTGCATAGAAATAGGGAACGGGGACGTCCGATTGTCCAAAAATCCCGAAGTATGGTTCAATCATCATGATCGGAGGGACTTCAGCAATATATGCCTGATCCCACGCAAACCCATCTGCTCCTGGGGAAGCAACCTCTTCAACAGGGGCCACCGCAACGGCGGACGCTGCCTTTACCGCAGGCGGCGGCAGCCCAGGGGCCACGGGAGTACATGCCGAGAATGACATGGCAACGGTAAGCAATATCGCAAAAACAAAATACAGTTTCCTCATTTCTCCTGTCCTTTCTGAAGAGTTGTGGGTGATTTGGAACCCGGTTTCTCGCCAACACCGGTGAATGTCTTGCTTGGCGATATTGTGAAGTTTATCACGAAGTTCTCTACAGGGATTTGCCTTTTCACAAATCAACAGCCATAGTTTTCCAGTTTCAGAGAGATGGTCCATGATGCCACTGTCCAAGTTATTGCTCGACAACCCAGTTTTTTCACATCTGAGTGAGACTGACAGAAACACCCTGGCCGCGTCAGCCATCTCTCGCAAATATCCAAAAGATCATTGGATCAGTCATCACGGGGATCACTGGCCCTACCTATTCATTGTTGAGAGCGGCAGTATCACCGCCATGAAAGAATCGAGCGAGGGGCGCAGATTGATCCTGTTCACAATGAAACCAGGGGAGGTTTTCTGGGGCATGGGCTTCTTTCAGACGCAAATGCCCATGCAGGTTGCCTTGATCGCCAACCGGAAAAGCGAAATCCACCTCTGGTCCCAAGAGAGCCTGACGCCGCTCCTGTTCGAGCATGGGCGTGTATCCTGGGAGTTGGCTCGTTTGATGATCGCACGCATGAAACTGGCCAGCGACATGGTCGAGGGATTGGCCTTCCAGCCCGTCGCCGGCCGTCTGGCGGATCTCATTCTCAGCCATTACGCCGATGCCAGCGGAGACTACACAAAACGCGACATGAGTCTCGACGAAATGGCCGCTCGCATCGGGTCGACCCGGGAGATGGTTTGCCGGTTGCTGTATCGTTTTTCCGATGAAGGGGCCGTGCAGATCAAGCGCACCGAGTTTATGATCACCGACCGGGACAAACTGGAAGGATTTGCCAAGAATGTCAAGGGGTGATAGTTCCTTTCTGGCGGCATCAGATGTCCTAATAGGACAGGATGATCATGCGCATTGAGCGTCCCCAGCGAGTGCGAATCGAGATTCGGGGGGCCGTGCAAGGAGTAGGTTTCCGCCCCTTTGTCTACCGATTGGCCGCCGATCTGGGCCTCACCGGCTGGGTGATCAACGACAGTCGGGGCGTCTTCATCGAGGCCGAGGGCGCGCCCGCCCACCTGGACGACTTCGTGGCCCGCGTCCGCCGGGACCATCCGCCCCACGCCCGCATCCAGGAGATGACCGCCGAACGCTTGCCCCCGGTCGGCTTCTCCGATTTCCAGATCCGCCACAGCGACGACCTCGGCCCCAAGACCGTCCTCGTCCTGCCAGATCTGGCCACCTGTCCCGCCTGCCTGGCCGAGGTGCTGGACCCATCCAACCGTCGCCACGCCTACGCCTTCACCAACTGCACCGACTGCGGCCCCCGCTTCACCATCGTCCAAGCCCTACCCTACGACCGGCCCAACACCACCATGTCCGGTTTCCCCCTCTGCCCCGCCTGCCACGCCGAATACACCGACCCCCTCAACCGCCGCTTCCACGCCCAGCCCAACGCGTGTGGGGTGTGCGGGCCGTCGTTGGCTTTTGGGGCGAATGGCGAATGGCGGATGGCGAATGGGGAGGCGTTGGAGGGGGCGGTGGCGGCGTTGAAAGCGGGGCAGATTGTGGCCGTCAAAGGGCTGGGTGGCTTTCATCTCATGGTGGATGCCACCAACGCCGCCGCGGTCCAACGCCTGCGCGACCGCAAGCCTCGCCCCCACAAACCCCTGGCCATCATGGTGCGAGATGTCGCTCAGGCCGGCCAGGTCGCCATCGTCTCCCGGCAGGCTGAATCCCTACTGCTGTCCGCGCAAGCCCCGATTCTTCTTTTGAAAAAAGCAGAACCAAGTCTGGTTTTGGCCCATGAAGTCGCCCCAGGCAACCCAAACATCGGGATCATGGTGGCCTCCACACCCTTGCATCACCTCCTGCTCCGGGCCGTGGATGGTCCCTTGGTCGCCACCAGCGGCAATCTCAGCGACGAACCCATCTGCATCGACAACGCCGACGCCCAAGAACGCCTGGGCCACATCGCCGACGCCTTCCTGACCCACAATCGCCCCATCGCCCGGCACGTGGACGACAGCGTGCTTTGGATCGTGGACGGTCAGCCCCAATTCCTGCGCCGGGCCAGGGGCTACGCCCCCCTGCCCGTGGTCCTGCCCCGGCCCGCCCCCACCATCCTGGCAGTGGGCGCGCACCTCAAAAACACCGTCGCCCTCAGCGTGGGCCGCAACGTCTTCCTCAGCCAACACATCGGCGACCTGGAAAGCGCCGACTCCCTGGCCGCCTTCCACCACGTCATCGCCGACTTCCTGAAACTCTACGAAGCCACCCCCGCCGCCATTGCCCACGACCTGCACCCGGACTATCTGTCCACGAAGTGGGCGAAGGATCAGGGATTGGGGATTGGGGATTGGGGATCAGGAACTGCCCAATCCCCAATCCCCAATCCCCAATCCCTAATCCCCGTCCAACACCACCACGCCCACCTGGCCGCCTGTTTGGCGGACAATGGCGTGGATGGTCCTGCCCTGGGCATCATTTGGGATGGCACCGGCTACGGGCCGGATGGTACAATTTGGGGCGGGGAGTTTCTGCTGGGGGACGCGGCGGGGTACGAGCGGGTGGGCCACCTGCGCCCCTTCCGCCTGCCCGGCGGGGATGCGGCCGTGCGTCAGCCCAAGCGCACCGCCCTGGCCCTGCTCTGGGAAATCCTGGGCGACGACGTTTTCGAGCGCACGGATCTGTCCCCCATCCAGGCCATGACCGCCACCGAGCGGCGCGTCCTGGGCCAGATGTTGCGCAAGGGGATCAACGCCCCCCTCACCACCAGCGCCGGTCGCCTCTTCGACGGCATCGCCGCCCTCATCGGCCTGCGCCAAGAAGTCACCTTCGAAGGCCAAGCCGCCATGCAACTAGAATACGCCGCCGATCCCCACGAAACCGGTGCCTATCCCTTCGCCCTCACCAATCTCCCAATCTCCCAATCTCCCAATCCCCAATCCCCAATCCCCAACCCCCTCCTCCTCGACTGGCAACCCACCATCACGGCCATCCTCTCGGACTTGCGCCAGGGCGTGGAACCCGGTATCATGTCGGGACGTTTCCACAACGGATTGGTGGCCGCCGCCGTGGCCGTGGCCCAAGCCGTGGGCGACCCCCGCATCGCCCTCAGCGGCGGATGCTTCCAAAACCGCCGCCTCACCGAGCAGATGGCCCAGGCGTTGCGGGCTGCTGGCTTTGAGGTTCTGTTGCACCGCCAAGTCCCGCCCAACGATGGGGGGATCAGCCTGGGGCAGGTGGCGGTGGCGGCTGCCCAGCTAAAGTAGGTGCGGTTTTCAACCGCACGATCCGCTTGACCCATTTGTGCGGTTGAAAACCGCACCTACGAATTTAGGAGACTCATCATGTGCTTAGGCGTTCCCGGCAAAATCACCCGCATTGACCCCAACCCAGACGGCATGCCCATGGGCCGGGTCAACTTTTCCGGCATCCAAAAGGATGTCTGTCTGGCCTACGTACCCGAAGCCCAGGTGGGGGACTATGTTTTGGTCCACGTCGGCTTCGCCATCTCCCAGGTGGACGAGGAGGAAGCCAAGCTGGTCTTCCAATACCTGGCCGAGATGGAGGAGTTGGCCGAGTTGGAGATTGCGCAACCGTGAAAAGTATATCGAGTGTCGTGTATCGAGTATTTTGTGTGACATGAGACGGGTTCCATGTCACGCAAAATACTCGATACACGACACTCGATAATTTTACATAAGGAACACTTGTGAAATATATCGACGAATACCGCAACGAAGCCGATGTGCAAAAGTTCATCCGGGCCATTGAGAAAGTGACCACCCGCCCGTGGACGCTGATGGAGATCTGCGGCGGGCAGACCCACACGCTGATCAAGTTCGGCATCGACCGCATGTTGCCGGAGCTGATCACCCTGGTCCACGGCCCCGGCTGCCCGGTCTGCGTGACGCCCCTGGAATTGATCGACAAAGCCGTGGCCATCGCCCAGCGCCCAGAGGTGATCTTCACCTCCTTTGGGGACATGATGCGGGTGCCCGGCTCGCAGACCGATCTGCTCAGTGTCAAGGCCGGGGGCGGGGATGTGCGCATGGTCTATTCGCCCCTGGACGCGGTCAAGCTGGCCCAGCAGAACCCGGACAAACAGGTGGTCTTCTTCGCCGTGGGCTTCGAGACCACGGCCCCGGCCAACGCCGCCGCGGTGTGGCAGGCTAACCATCTGGGCGTGACCAACTTCTCCATCCTCAGTTCCCACGTGCTGGTTCCCCCGGCCATGGAAGCCATTTTGGGGTCGCCGAACAGCCTGGTCCAGGGTTTCCTCGCCGCCGGCCACGTCTGCGCCATCATGGGCTATTGGGAATACGAGCCCATCGCCGAGAAGTACCGCACGCCCCTGGTCATCACCGGCTTCGAGCCCCTGGACCTGCTTCAGGGCATCTATATGACCGTGGCCATGCTGGAAGAGGGGCGCTGGGGCGTGGAAAATCAATACGTGCGGGCGGTCAATCGGGCTGGGAATCTGCCTGCCCAGAAGCTCATGGGCCAGGTCTTTCAGGTCACGGACCGGGCGTGGCGAGGCATCGGCGTCATCCCGGCCAGCGGCTACAACTTGCGCCCGGAATACGCCGCCTTTGACGCCGAGGCCCGTTTTGAGGTCGGCGGCATCACCGCCCAAGAGTCAGACATCTGCATCGCCGGGGAGATCATGCAGGGCCTCCGCAAGCCCAACGACTGCCCCGCCTTCGGTACCCTCTGCACCCCCGACCGCCCCATCGGCGCACCTATGGTCTCGTCCGAAGGGGCGTGCGCAGCGTATTATCAGTATGGGCGCGTGACGATTTCATAAAATATCGAGTATCGTGTATCGAGTATTTTGTGGTACACGACCCAATACTCGATACACGATACTCGATAAGGAAAGCCCCACCATGTCCCAAACCCCACCCGACTTCACCGGCGCAACCTGCCCCATCCCCATCAGCGACTATCCCCATGTGCTGATGGCCCACGGCGGTGGCGGACGGATGAGCCAGATGTTGATCGAGAAGATGTTCGTGCCTGCCTTCGACAACGCCAGTTTGGAACAGCTCAACGACGGCGCGGTGTTGGGCGT
>JAGNDO010000087.1 GCA_018003515.1 Caldilineaceae bacterium | reverse complement strand
AGGTCCAGTTTCATGCCCAGGGTGCCGGTGACGCCCCAGGTGATCAGGGCATCATCGCCGGGGGTGAGCTGGGCCGGATAGTCGCTGATCAGGGCCAGGAGGGGGAAGGGGGAGGGCGTACTGCCGCTGCCCCGCAGGATCTCCTCGCCGCTGTTGCTGTCCACCATGACGCCCACGATCTCGTGGTCGCCGGGCGGGAAGACGGCGGGCAGGGTGACGGGCAGGGTGAAGTGGCTGGTGCGGGTGATGGTCACGCTGCCCAAAAGTTGGGCCACGTCTGGGAACTCCCAATAGAGGTCCACGGTACACACGCCCACGCAGTCGTAGTCCCGACCGGTCAGCAGCACCCCGTCTCCAGGCCGCACAAAGTCCCCCCCGGCTTCGGGCGCGATAAGCACCGTGGGCTGGAAGAGCTTGACCGGCCACAGCTTCCAGGGCTGGGTGTTGACCAGGCCGGCCACCGTGCCGGCGGGGCCGGCTTTGTTGCCCCAATAGTTGTTGCGGGCGTCCACCGTGTTGACCCCGTCGTTGCGCAGGTTGAGACCACCGTTGTTGAAAAGGTTGCTCTGGGTCAAGTTGAGCGCGGATCCCCCCACCACCCGCACCCCGTCCCCACTGTTGTTGCGGGCCACCAAGGTGGTGACCGTGAGGGGAGAGCTGGCCTCCATCCACAGGCCGTGGCCGTCGGTCTCCTGGATCACCGTGCGGCTGAGGCTGCCGCTCCAGCGCATGGCCACAATGGCCGCGGCGGGGCTGCGCCAATAACCCTCCCAATAGTCCAGGGTGCCGCGCCCGGCGAACTCCACGATGGCATAGTCCAGGTCCGAACGATTGCTGCGGCTGGGGTCCCCCAGCAATTGAATGCCCCGCCACCAGTCGGGCGCGGGGGCGCTGCTGTTGGCCGAGAAGCGAATGGGCGCGTCCGCGCGGCCCAGGGCGATCAAGCGACTGCCCGGCACGGAGATCAGGGAGCCGTCCTGGTTGAAGAGCAGTCTGGTCCCGGCCTCCACGGTCAGGCTTATGCCTGCGTTGATGGTGACCTGGCCCACGGCCCAGGCCGCGTCCAGGTTTTGCCACAGGGTGTCTGTCACCACCTGACCGTTGTCGATGGCAATGGTGGGATCCGTATTGTCGCCGGAGACAAAGTCAGCGAAGATCGGGCGGCTGTTAGCGCTGATCCAGCCTGTGCGCCCGTTGTCTAGCACGGTCATGCGGTTGACCGTGGGCAGGGCGCCGTTGAGAAAGACGAAGCCTCGCCCGTCAAACCCCCGCAGGGTGATGTCGTCCAAGGTTGGCCCCTGACTGAGTTCCATCCACAGGCCGTCGCCTTCCCCCTGGCGGATGGTCACATGGTCCAGGCCGCCGGACCAACGGAAGGCCACCATGCTGGCCTTGGGGCTGCGCCAATAGCTCTCCCAATAGTCCAGGGTATTGCGCCCGGCATACTCGATGACGGCATGGGTGAAGGTTGAAGGGTTGGGCCGGTTGCCGTCGCCCAAGATGCGCACCCCCCGCCACCACGCGGGGATCGGAGCGTCCGTGTGACCGGTGAGGCGCACAGGCGCCTCCGCCGTGCCCTGGACGTGGAGTACGCCGCCTGCCTCCACGGACAGGGAGGCGTCCGCGGCGAAACGCAGTTCCACGCCGGGGTCCACGATCAGGGTCGCCCCGTCCCGCACGGACCAGGATCCCAGTGCATAGGCAAGGCCAGCGTTCACCCAGCGCTGGTCCACGCCGGTGCTGCCGTCCATGAGCAGGATGGTGTTGTCGCCGTTGCCCGTGGCCGAAAGGCGCACCAGCTGGGGCATGGCCCGGTCCGAATCGTGGATGGTCAGGGCCTGACCCGTGTTATCAGCCATGACCAGATCCGTAAGCCCGGCGCTGGCCGCCGCATTCTCCAGCCAAACCGCGTCCCCGTCCGTATGGCGCACGCTGACCTGGGTCAGATGGCCGGTCCAGCGGAAGGCGATCAGGGCCGCAGTCGGGTTGCGCCAGTAGTTCTCCCAGAAGTCCAGGCTGTTGTTGCCCGCGTATTCGATCACTGCATGTTCGATCACCGAGGGGTTGGGCCGGGCCGGATCGCCCAGAATGATCATGCCCCGCCACCAGTTCGGGGCCGGGTCCAGGCTGTTGGCCGAGAAGCGGATGGGCGCGTCCGCCGTGCCCAGGGCGGTCAGCCGACTGCCCGGATTGACCCGCAGAAAGCCGTCCTGGTCAAAGAGCAGGGCCGCGCCGGGTTCCATGGTCAGATGCACCCCGTCGTTCAGGGAGATCTGCCGGGGGGCCCAGGGCGCGTCCAGGGTCTGCCAGGTCATGTCCGCGGTGACAGCCCCGCTATCGATGGCGATGGTGGGATCCTGGTTGCCGCCAGAGGCAAAGTCGGCGAAGATCGGCCGGCTGTCCGGGGTGATGAACCCTGTGCGCCCGTTGTACATCACCTGGGTGCGGGTGAGGGTGGGCAAACTCGCGCCCAAAAAGACAAAGCCCCGGCCGGCGTGATAGGTCAGCCCCAGGTCGGTCAGGGTGGGGTCCGACTGCTCCAGCCACAGGCCGTCGCCGCTGCCCACCTGCACGGCCACATGGTCCATGCTTCCGTTCCAGTGGAAAGTCACCACCCCGGCCTTGGGGCTGCGCCAATAGTGTTCCCAATACTCCAGGGTGTTGCTGCCGGTGTGTTCAATCGTCAGATAGGAGAAGGTGGAAAGATTGGGCCGGGCTGCGTCGCCCAGGATCATCAGCCCTCGCCACCAGCCCGGTCTGGGGTTGGCCGTGGTAGCCGTGAAGCGCACCGGCGCATCCTGGATTCCGCCCACCATCAACCTGCCCCCAATCGCCACTTTCAGCATGCCGTCCGCCTGAAAACGCAGCACTGCACCCGCCCCGATGGTGAGGGTAGCACCGTCCTGGACAGTCCATTGGCCCAGCTCGTAGGCCAGCCCGGCGTGGGGCCAACGCTGGTCGAGGAGGGTTTCGCCGCTGGTGAGAAGGATGTTGTCATTGCCGTTGCCGGATGCAGCCATTCGGGCCAGGTTCGGCATGGCCAGACGGGTGTTGTTGAGGACAAGCCCCACCCCGCTGTTTTGGAGCAGGCTGATGTCGCTGAGGTCAGCGGCAGCCGTGGGCAGTTCCAGCCAGATGCCGTCGCCGGCGGTCTGCCGCACGGTGACATGGGAGAAGCTGCCGCTCCAGCGAAAGACCGCGATGCCAGCCGATGGGCTGCGCCAGGAGTTTTCCCAGAAATCCAGGCTGCTACGGCCGGCGTACTCCACGATGGTGTAGGCCAGGCTGGAGGTGCTGGGCTGGCCGTCCGCGCCAAGGAAGAGGATGCCCCGCCACCAATCCGACGCGGGGGAGCCGCTGTCCGCGGTGAAGCGCACGGGCTGGGCGGCGCTGCCCTGGGCAACGATGCGGGTGCCCGCCAGGGAGCGCAACTCCGCATCCTGAGCCGCCTGCACCACCACCCCGGCCTGGATGGTCAGGGTCGCCCCATTCTCCACCCGGACCTGTCCGGAGATCCGATAGGGGCTGTTGGCCAGGGTCCAGGTGGTGTCCGTGGTGATGGGGCCGGTGACGTCGGTGACCGGCGCGGTCCACGCATGGGGCGCGGTGGTCTGGGGCTGGGCCGTGCGCTGGGTCAAGTAGAGGCGATCCGGCTGAACCGGCTGGGGCTGGGCCAGGGAAAGCTCCGTCTCGGCAGTCTGCCCGGTGACGGGAGCGGCGACAGGGGCCGCATCCTGGCGAGCCGGGGCGGCCTGGGCCACGGAGAGGGTAAACTGGGAGAACAGGATCACCAGGGTGATGAGCATGTGAAGACGACGACGACGGACGGATGACGTGCGCATGGTTGCTCCTTTCTAAAGGGATTGGCGCCCCTCGGCTTGGGCCGGAAAAGGACGCTGAGATCAAGGGGTCTGCGGGCTGTCCGGGCGGGGCGGCGGCGTCAACAGAGCGGCCCACAGATCGTCCACGGTCAGGTAGAGATGGGGAGGGGCCATGTGCTCCCTGTCCAGTGCCTGTACCCACAGGCGAAAAGTGGACAGTTCCGCACCAGAGGGTCGATCCCCTGCTCGTTCCACCACCAAAAGCCAGCGTTGACGATCCATGTTGCCACTTTCTTGCAAGAAACAGAGCCGGACAAAGCGAACTAGGCCAGCATACCAGCAGGCGCGTCATATGAACCAGGGGTTGGGCGGGAGGTTGGGTGACAGGATTGGGGATTGGGGATTGGGGATTGGGGATTGGGGAACGGGGATTGAGGATTGGGGGTTGAGACCAATTAACCAATCAACCACTCCCGCCCTTCGCCCACCGGCGGGTGGGGACGGGGTGGCCGGCCGCGGTGAGAGTGTGCAGATCCCGAAGGAGGGTGCGGGTGGAGACGGAGAGGAAGTCGGCCAGGGCTTCGACGGTGGCTAGCCCGCCCTGGTCCACGGCGGAGGTGGAGAGGCGCAAGAGGCGTTGGCGGCGACCGGCCACGCTGGAGAGAGGGCTTTCGTTCGGGCCATCCACGGCCCAGATCACCGGGGCCTGTTCGTCCGGATGCAGAGGGCGGCCCGTGGGCGCATGGGCCAGGGGCAGCAGGATCAGGCGGCGGGGCAGGGACGCAACCCAGCGGGCGGCCGCGGCGTGGGCGGGCCGGGCCGCCAAATAGGCCTGGCGTCCAGCCACGGAGCTTAATGCGGCCAGATCTTCCACCAGCCGGGCGTGGGCTTGGTTGCAAACGGGGCGAGCCGCGGCCGATCCGTCGGTCTGGGCCAACACCTGCCCGGCCATCCACAAGATTTCCACCGCCTCTGCCGCGGTCAGGCCGGCCCGATCCACCGCGGCCACGGCCTGGCGGGCAGACTGCCGGGCCAGGGACCGATCCCCCTGGGCCAGGGCCACCTCAGCCGCCACATGGGCGACAATCACCGTGGGATGGGGCATTTCTGCCACCAGGGCCAGGGCCTGATCCACGGCGGATCGGGCCTGGTCCAGCCGGTTCAACTTCAAATAGGTAACGGCCAATCGGGTCAGGCTGGCGGCCACAGGCTCGGGCAGGGCCAACGCCTGGGCCTGGATCACGGCATCCTGAGCCACGGGCAGAGCGGCCTCCAATTCGCCCCGATAGTAGTGAATGTTGGCCAAGGTCTGGGCCACTATGGCCTGCTGGGTGCGGGCGTGCAATCGGCGGGCCAGATCCTGGGTACTCGGCACCAGGCCCAAACTCTCGCCAAAATGGCCAAAGCGGGCCAATTCATAGAGCAGGGAGGTCTGGCAGATCAGCCGGGCCTGGACATCCCCAGCGCTGCGGGCCTGAGCCACACTGCGGCGCAGCCAGACCAACCCCTCGTCCCAAGCCCGGTCCGCCATGAGCAGGATGCCGTTCTGGCGCATGATGCGGGCGGCCAGGCTGGGCTGTTGGGCCAGCCTGGGATCCGCCAGGATCGGGGCCAAGAGGCGGATGGCGGTGCCGGTCTCCCCCGCCCGCATCTGCATGTAGGCCAGAACCGCCACACAGCGCAGGGTGAGCGCCCAATCGTCCAGCGCGCCGGCCAGGGCATGGGCCTGTTGGGCATGGGCCAGGGCCGAAGCCACCCGGCCGGCGTCGTCCAAGACCGAGGCAAGCTGCAAGCGAATCTCCGCCTCACGCTGGGGCAGGGCTAGGGAGCGAGCCAGGGCGAGGGCCTGGTGCAGCCAGCGGGCAGCCTCGGCCACCGCGCCCTGTTCCCGCTCGGCCCGGCCCCGGCGCATGCACACCTCCAATGTCCACGCCTCCCGCCCCGAGTTGTGGGCCAGATCCGCCAGCGCCGTCAGATCCGCCAGCCGGGCATCCGCCTCCCCGCGCAGGGCGTGGAACTGTTCCCGCAGGCTGAGGTACTGCCAGCGTTCGGCTTGGGTGACAGGGTCGGCCCGCTGGGGAAGGACGGCCTGGATCACGGCCAGGGCCTGCTCCAACAGGGGCAAATTGTGGGCGGTGAAGGCGTGCTGGGCCACGGCCAGACCGTCGGATAGGGCGTCGGCCCAGGCCAGGGCGCCGGCCGCATGGTCCATACGCTCGGCCTGGATCGCCGAATCATCGCCGGACAGCGCGTCCATCAACCGGCGGTGCAGGGCAGGGCGCTGGGACGGGGCCAGGGCGCGGCCCAGGGTATCGGCCAGCCAGTCATGGGCAAACCAGAGGGTGTCGTCCGTCTGGCGCAGCAGCCCCGCCCGCAGCAGGGCCAATTGGCCAGACCAGCGGGCTTCAGTGGCGGGCAACAGCCGGGCCAGGAGCGCTTCGGGCGCGGGCCGTCCCAACAGGGCCAGGAGATCGGCCAGATCCCGGGCCTCGGCAGGCAGCGCAGCCATCTGGCCCAGGAGCAGATCCGCCATGGGCAGGGGCGGAGTTTGACCGCCCTCGACCACGGTCCACCCGGTCTGGCCCTGCCAGCGCAGTTGGTCCGTGCGTTGCCAATGCTGCAAAAGTTGACGCGCAAAGAGGGGAACGCCGCCGCTCTGCTGCCAGACGGTCCGGGTCACCTGCGCGCCGCCGGGATCCCCCAAGAGCGCCTGGACCAGCTCCCCCATGCGGCTTTCGTCCAGAGGGGCCAGGATCATGTGGGCCGGGGCAACCGGTTCCGGGGTCGGACGACGGGTAGCCAAAAGCAGGGTGCGGGGGGGCAGGGGCAGCCTGTCGGCCAGAAGGGAGAGGGTCTCGGCGTCGGCCTGGTGGACATCCTCCAAAACCCAAAGCACAGCGCCGTCCTGGGCCAATTGGGCCAGAAGACTTTGCAGGGCCAGGGTGCGCCGGGCAATCTCCCCGGGCAGAGCCAGGCTGGGCAGATCCAGGCGGGCGCGCTGGGGCAACCGCGCGGCCAGTCCGGGGATCATGCCGGCCAGGATGGCCCAGGTGAGGTCGTCCAGACGGACGCAGACCGCAGCCAGGCGGGCCTCCTCTGCCGGGGCGAGGCGCGAAAGGGCGTCCGCCAGCATGGCGAAGGTGGCCAGGCGGGTGATGGCGTTGGCCTCGCTCCACAAAAGCAGGGTGTCGGAGCGCAGACGGGCCTGGGCGGCCAGTTCGGCCACCAACCGGCTCTTGCCCACCCCCGGCGGCCCCTCCAGGATCAGCAGTTCGCCCGCACCCTGGCGGCACCCTTTCCACACCGCCCGCAGCCGGGCTAGATCCCTCTCCCGTCCGATCAGGGGCGCGGCGTCCAGGTCAATGGGCGGCGGGGGCAGGGCGGCCTGGGGCGGCGGCGCGGCCGGGGGACGTTGGGGCAGGCGGGCAATGGCCCTGCCCAGACTGTCCAGTTGGGCAGGATAGGTCCCCAGTTCAGCCAGCAGGATGGACCGGGCCTGGGCCAGATGGCACTCGGCCGCACCGCGGTCTCCAACGGCCAGCAAGCCCTGGAGTAGCGCTACGTGGGCGTCGGGATCCCAGGGTTCGGCTTCGGCCCAGCGGCGGGCGGCCAGAAGGACCGCCTCCGGATCCCCCTCGGCTCTGGCCAAGGTCACAACCCGGTGCAGGAGATCCACGTAGCGTTCCTGAAAGGCCCGGGCCTCGACCGCGGCCCAACCCTCCGCCGCCGCGCCCAGGAAGGGGCCGCGCACCATCTCCACGGCCTGACGCAGATCCGCCAGCCCGGCGTCGGGTGCAGAGAAGGCAGCGAAGCGGCCCAGATCGTGGGTGACGGTCAACTCGGGGAGCAGGCCGAGGGTCTCCCCTTCCCTCAAAACCAGGCCGGGCAGGGCATTGCGCAGATAGTAGAGGGTCGTGCGCAGGCGGGGACGGGCGAGCTGAACGGCCACATCGGGATAGAGATCCCAGAGCAAACGCACTCGGTCCACAGGCGTGGGATGGTCCCACACCAAGCGAGCCAGGAGGACACGGGTCGGTTGGGTAGGCAAGGGATCCAACGGCCGGCCATCGATCTCGGCGCGCCAGGGTCCCAGCAGCCATAGGTGCAGATGGGTCATTTCGTCTACCCGTCTTGGGGTATCTTCTCGATAAAATGGGGCAGGGCAACCCAGAAATCCAACCGCCATTGTAGCACAAATGAATGCGGGCCGGGCATGGGGTGTGGCGGATGGGGATCCTGAGGCTGAGGGAAGATAAATACCGCCACGGTGTTGAAGGCGGCCCGCCCCACCGCGGCAACCTCTTTTGGGTCGTGGACCGGAGAATGGATCGGGTAATGGATCCGGCCCTGATCACCCCGGCGAACTTCCGACGCGCCACATGGGAGTTGAGCAGATTACCCCGGAGGGTGCCCACATCGTCACCCCGGCCCGCTATATCACCGGCATCGTCACCGAGATTGATTGAGATTCGTGGAGATTGGTGCAGATTCGTGGAACGTCTGTTTCAAAGCTGCCGAAAAAGGTGTCGCCGTGCAGGTCATCCAACCGGGTCGGGGTGAGGACATTGTGCAACTCCATCCCCGCCGGGGCATGGGCCATCACCCGCAGATAGTTGTCTGTGTAGCCTCGCCACAGAGCCATTTCCGGCTGATCCTCCACGAGCTGACCCCGTCCTTCCCACAAGACCGGGCGCACCCTGCCCACGAAGCGCAACCGTTCGGCCCGCCCGGTCAGTTCAATCAGGTCGTGCATGCGTCGAGATCGGGCTTTTTTTTCTAAATTGGGCAAATGGTTGTTGAAATCAGCCGCCGCCGTCCCTGGCCGGGCGCTGTATGGGAAAATGTGGGCGTCGACAAAGGCCATCTCGGTCACAAACGCCATGCCGGCCCGAAAGTCCGCTTCACTCTCGCCGGGAAAGCCGACGATTAAATCCGTGGTGATGGCCAGGTCGGGGATGGCGGATCGGGCGTCGGTCACCAATTGGCGGTAGCTCTCCACCGTGCAGCGCCGGGCCATCTGGCGAAGCTGGCGATCCGTCCCTGCCTGCAAAGGCAGGTGCAGATGCGGACAAAGCCGCTCCGGCCAACGCTGCCACAGATCGAAGAAGCCCTCGGCCAACTCCCACGGCTCCAAGCTGCTCAACCGCAGCCGGGGAATGTCCGTGTCGGTCAAGATGGCTGCGGTCAACGTCTTCAGATCCGAGCGACCCACCCCAGCCAGATCCCGGCCATAGCTGCCCAAATGCACCCCGGTCAAGACCGCTTCCTGCACCCCGTCCGCGGCCAGGGCCTGCACCTCGGCCACAATCTCCGCCACTGTGCGGCTACGGCTCTCCCCTCGGGCCAGGGTGACCACGCAGAATGTACACTTGTTGTTGCACCCATCCTGTACCTTGATGAAGGCTCGCGTGCGGCTGGGGGCGGACTCGGCCTCCTGGGCAAAAGGCACGCCGTTGGGCTGCATGAGGGCGATTTGGGCCGGGTCGTCCAGATCTGCGCTCCACGGCTCCAACAAAACGTGCAGCAGTTCTTTCTCCCGGTTGTCGGCCACCAGGGCCACGCCGGGCAGGGCCGCGGTCTTGGTCGGCTCTAATGTGGCATAGCAGCCGGTGACAGCGATGCGGGCCGCCGGGTTGCGCTGGTGCAGTTGACGCACGCTCTGGCGGCTGCGTTTCCCCGCGTCCACGGTCACCGCGCAGGTGTTGAGGACGATCACCTGGGCCGCCTCCGCCTGGGCCACCACCTGATGGCCGGCGGCCAGCAATCGCCCGGCCAGGGTCTCATTCTCGCTATAATTAAGGCGGCAGCCCAGTTGGTCAAGGTAGATGCGCATGGGTAAAGGAGAGATTAGGCGATTGGATGGGTTAGTTGGCAAAGAGGTCGGCCACGGAAAGGGTGAAGCCATCCAGGGGACCAAAGCCGGGCACGCTGTCGTTGAGGCCGAACTTCTCCAGGGTGGTGGGCGAGGTGTAGGCCAGCACTGTCTGGTTATCCGGCTCCACGATCCAGACTTGGTCCACGCCGATGGAGAAATAGTCCTCCAACTTCTGGCGCACATCCTGCCAGCGGTCGCCGGGGGAGAGGATCTCGATTACCAATTCCGGGGCTACATCCAAATAACGGCTGGGCACCACGGGCAGACGTTGTTTGGAGACAAACGCCACATCCGCCGCTCGGATACGGTCCGGGTTGCGGCGAATATAAATGCCCACTTCGCCGTTGAAAACGGTTCCCTCTCCGCCGCTATAAACAAAGTGGGACAAGAAATAGCTAAGTTTGCTTTCAAGATTTCCGTGTGTGCCGCCGGTGGGACTCATAAGCACGATCCTCCCATCAATCAGTTCGCTGGGTCCGATGTTGTCCATTTCCCACAGATCGTCACCGGTGATGAGTTTCTCCGCCGGTGGGGTGGGTTTCAATAGCGTTTGTGTGGGCAGTGCGGTGGTGACCATATCGTCTCCAAGTGGAAAATAAAGCAATTTTTCTGTGCGCCCAGTATAGCACAAGATCCGGGTGCCGGATCAACCTCCCTGATCGACCCCTGGCCGGATCTCCCCATCCCCCACGGCCAACAATTGGGCCTCTGCCCGAAACTCCGGGCTGAAATCTGCCCAGTCCGTGGTGGTGAGGATGGCCTGGTTGACCCCGGCCAGGGCGGTGAGGAGGGTGGCCCGGCGGTGGGCGTCCAGTTCGCTCATCACGTCGTCCAGGAGGAGGAGGGGGGCTTCGCCGGTCTCGTCTTGCATGGCCTGGACTTCGGCCAACTTGAGGGCCAGGGCAGCTGTGCGTTGCTGACCCCGGCTGCCATAGGTGCGCAGATCATGGCCGTTGGCCAGAAAGCGCAGATCGTCTCGGTGGGGACCGTATAGCGTGGTGCCCGCTGCCAATTCCCGGCTGCGGCGGCTGAGCAATTTGGCCAAATAGCTGGCCCGCACGGTGGCTTCGCTCAACAGCGGCTCGGCGGGCACGGCGTCGGTCATGTCCAGTTGTTCCGCGGTCAGCCGGGCGAAGATGGCGTCGTCCACATGGCCAGGGTTGAAGCTGGGCAGATAGCGCAGGTTCAACCGCTCCGCCCCCTCGGTGAGTTCGGCGTGCCGGGGCTGGGCAATCTCCTCCAGTTGGCGGATGAAGCGCTGGCGGCGGGCGATCACCGCGCCGCCGTGGACCGTGACTTTGTCATCCCAAAAGGGCAGTTGGCTCTCCGTGCGCTCGCCGCCGGGCCGGGCACCCGCCTCCCGCAGGTTTTTAAGCAGGCTGTTGCGCTGGGTCAACACCTTCTGATAGCGGGAAAGGTGCTGGCAATAGACCCGGTCCATCTGGCACAGGGCGATGTCCAGATAGTGGCGGCGCTCGCTGGGGCCACCGGCCACCAGCACAATATCCTCGGGCAGGAAGAGGACGGCCCGCAGGTGGCCCAGCAGATCCATGCTGCGCTTGTTCACCCCGTTGATGCGCACCTGCTTGCGGAAGCCCTCGCCGTCCTCCTTGGGGGTGAAAATAATGTCTAACTCGGTCTCCCGATCCTCGCTTTGCACCACCCCCGTGATCTGGCAATAGGGGATAGGCTCGGTGGCCGCGCCCCAGCCCACCACTTCTTTTTCCGTGCGCGTATGGCTGGACTTGCTGGTGGCCAGAAAGTAGATGGCCTCCAACAGGTTGGTCTTGCCCTGGGCGTTGCGGCCTTGGAGCAGCGTAAAGCGACGGCTGAAGTCAAGCTCCAGCCGCCGATAATTGCGGAAGTGGGTTAGGGTGAGGCGGGTTAATCGCATAGGGTTTGGCAGAACTGGGGGGAGATTGGGAGATTGGGAGATTGGGAGATTGGTGCTATGGTGACAATCTCCTAATCTCCCAATCTCCATCAATCTCCCAATCCCCTCTAATACAACGACAGATACCGATCCAACTCCCACTGGCTGACGTAGAGGCTGTAGGCGTTCCACTCTTGGGATTTGGCTTCGACGTAGCGCTCGAAGAGGTGCTGGCCCAGGGCGTCCTGGATCACCTCGTCGTGCTTCAGCGCTTCCAGGGCCGCGCCCAGGCTGTCGGGGAGGGTCTCCAGCCCGGCCCGGCTGTTGTCCACGTGGTAGAGATCCTCCTCCGCCGGGGTGGGGGGGATCATGCCCTTCTCCATGCCATCTAAGCCTGCGGCCAGCATGACGGCGAAGGCCAGATAGGGGTTGGCGGACGGGTCCGGGCAGCGCAGTTCGCAGCGGGTGGATTTGTAGCGTCCCTTGTTGATGCGGGGAATGCGGATCAGCGCGCTACGGTTGGTGCGGCCCCAGGAGAGGTAGACCGGGGCCTCGTAGCCGGGGACCAGCCGTTTATAGCTATTGACAAGGGGGGCGATGATGGGGGACATGGCCTTGGCGTGGGCCAATTGGCCGGCGATGAATTGCAAGGCGGGCTGGCTCAGGCTGTATTCGTTGGTCTCGTCGTACATGGCCGTGTCCCCGGTTTTGAGGCTCCACAGGCTCTGGTGGACGTGCATGCCGGAGCCGTTGATGCCCGAAATGGGCTTGGGCATGAAGGTGCAGTGCAGCCCGTTCTTCTGGGCGATGGCCTTGAGGGTGACCCGGATGGTAACGGATTGGTCCGCCGTGCGCAGGGCCGGGCCATATTGGATGTCGATCTCGCTCTGCCCGGCGGCCACTTCGTGATGGGAGGCCTCGACCACGATGCCCAGGGATTGCAGCGCGCCCACCATCTGGCGGCGCACGCTGGTGGAGAGGTCCGTGCTGACATCAAAATAGCCGGCCTGGTCATAGGGCTGCAAGGGGAAGAGGCTGCCGTTGCTGTGGGGCTTGAAGAGGAAAAACTCCAATTCCGGCCCCACCTGATAGGCATAGCCCATCTTCTCGGCCCGGGCCAGTTGGCGTTTGAGTACATAGCGGGGATCCCCGGGGAAGGGTTCGCCGCTGGGCATGTAGACATCGCAGATCACCCGGGCGGTGGAGAGTTCCAGCTCCCAGGGGATGACGTCGAAGGTGTCCAGGTCGGGCACCAAATACATATCGCTCTCGGCGATGCGGGCGAAGCCCTCCACCGAGCTGCCGTCAAACCAGATGCCGTGGCCGGTGGCGGTCTCCCAATGGTCCACGGGGATGGTGATCTGCTTGGTGTGGCCGATGATGTCGCTGAATTGCAGGCGGATAAAGCGGATGTCGTTGCGACGGATCAACTCGTTGATGGCTTCCAGACGTTCGGGCGCATAGTGGTGGCTCATGGTGGCAATCACTCCTGTGAGGTCGTGGGTGGGGTCGGATGGACCCGGCGGTTGTGGATATTTTACTACGTCAGGGCCACATGGTCCAGCAAACCGGCCATGCCCTGTTTGGCAAAGAGACGGCGGGCGACTTGGGCCGGGTTTTCCCCGGCGGACAGCCGTTGGCGGGCCGGGGCCAGGAAGATGGCTTCGCCCAGCCCGCGCTTGTCCAGCCCTTCGGCGGCCAGGTCGATCATTTCGGCCAGGAAGCCGGGGATGGGTTGGGGGGCGGCCAGGCCGTCTCGGATGGCCCGGCGCATGTAGCTTTGCATGGCGGTCCAGGCGTCGTCGGCAAAGACGGCGGTGAGATAGGCGGCGACTTCGTCGGCGGCCTCGATCAAGCCCAGGCTGAGGGCGGCGGGGAGCATGTGGCTGGCCCAGGGCTGCTGGCAGGCCGGGCGCAGTTCGACCGTGGCATAGGTGGTGCGGATGCGGGCGCTGTTCCAGATGTAGTGCCCGTGAAAGAGAAAGGCCGGGAAATCCGCGCCTTCCCTGGCCAAATGGTCTGTAAATTTTCCCCGAGCGGTCGTGTAGCCGCCGGTTTGTGTACGCTGAATCAGGTGGGACTCCTCAGAGAGGGTCGCCACAAAATCGGTCAAATTTTCAAAAAAATGAGCGGGCAGGCCGTGACGATGCTCCTGGGCGTGGACCTGGGCCATCACGCCTTCCCGAGTCGAGCAGAAGGGGGTGGGGCGGCCGGCGGCCACGGGGGAGTTGGCGCACAGGGCGACCAGGGTGGGGGCGATCAGGTTGCCCACGTTGAGCATGGTGAGCAGTTCCGGGCGGCAGATGTCCACCTGGAGTTGGTCGCTGGCGGTGACGGTGTAGGGCAGCCAGTCGTGGCCCATTGCCTCCCACAGGGTCTGATAGCGGGGTTTGGGGGCCATGAGATCCAGGTGGGCGGGGGTTTGGGGCTGGATGCCATAGCCCAGCACCCGCCAGTTCAGAGAGGACGCTGCCCGCACCAGCCGGGTCACCGCGGTCTCGTGGACGGTTTGCAGCTCGAAGAGATCCGCACAGGGCCGGGTGTTGACCTCAATTGTGCCCAGGCCGACTTCCATGGCGTAGGTGTAGTCCGCCCCTTTGAGGGCCACGATCAGGTCGGACTGGGTGGGGTCGGGCACGGGGGTCAGCCCGCCCTCGGCCAGGAGGAGGGGCCACAGGCCGCGCACATCCGCGGCGTCGCCATCCCCGTCCACAATGGGGAACTCCGCCTCCCGGCCCACGGTGCGGGGTCCGCGCAGGGCGGGCGGGAAGTGGGAGGCGAATTCGTCGGCCAGTTGGGCGAAGATGGGGTCAAGATTCATGGCATGCGCCGCACAAGGGTGGGGAGGTCGCGATAGGTGCGGCAGATGGCGTCGGCCCGGGTGTGGGCGCTGTCCCGGTCGATGATGCCGGTGAAGAGGATGGCCCTCATGCCGATGGCTTTGGGGCCGACGATGTCGTTGCTCTCCCGGTCGCCGATGTGGACGATCTGGTTGGGGCCAACGCCCAAACCCAGGGCGGCGTGGCGGAAGACTTGGGCCGCTGGTTTGGACGCGCCCACTTCGTCGGAAAAGACAAAGTGGCTAAAATATTGGAGGACGCCCCGGCGTTCGAGAAGGTAGCGCAGTCCCCGGCCCGTGGTGTGGATGGTGTCGGAGATGATGCCCAGTTTGAATTCACGGGAGAGTTCGAAGAGTACCTGCCCCACGCCGGGGGCGAAGTCGGGCGCGATGCGCAGTTCCATGGTCTCGATCTCCCGCAGCAGGGCGTCGATCTCCCGCATGAAGTGGCCATAGTGGCCGGTTGCCGGGGCCAGGCCCAGATATTTATAGGCTTCGTAAATGCGAAAGGAGACCCCCGGCGTGCGATGTTCCCCGTGCCAGCTTTCGTTGAAGAGCTTGTTGCCGTGGCGATAGGCCGCGGCGGCTTCTTCCCGGCTGATGTGGGGGTGCAGTTCGGTGATGCGCTGGGCGAAAAGCTGGATGCGGGTCTCGCCCTTGCTGGGCAGCCCCATAGCCGCCCGCTTGGGCTCGTCCGAATCGTCGATGGCGATGGTGTCCCAGAAGTCGAAGGTGATGGCTTGGATCATGGCGAATGGCGAATCTGCGAATGGCGAATGGCGAATGGGCGAATGGGTGAATGGGCGAATGGCGAATGGCGAATGGCGAATGGGGCTATCATAGCATAGGCCGGGGTGCATCCCAAGCACAAGGCCAGCCAGTCATTCGCCATTTGCAGATTCGCCATTTGCAGATTCGCCATTTGCCATTCGCCATTCGCAGATTCAAAAAGCAGCCAGAATGACCGGGGATGGGTCATTCTGGCTGCTGCGAAGGTCAAAGAGATTCGGCGTGGGTTAGACGCTGTAGTACATGACAAACTCGTGGGGATGGGGGCGCAGGCGCACGGCGTCCACGTCGGCGATGCGGCGGGTGGCGATGTAGTTCGAGATCAGCCCTTCGCTGAAGACGCCACCGGCGGTCAGGTAGTCGTGATCGGCTTCCAGGGCATCCAACACCTCGCTCAGGGAACCCTTGACCGTGGTGACCTTTTTCAGGGTCTCGCCCTCGAACAGGTCCATCTCGGAGGGCAGACCGGGGTCGATCTGGTTCTTGATGCCATCCAGGCCAGCCATCAACATGGCGGCGAAGGCCAGGTAGGGGTTGGCGGACGGGTCCGGGCAGCGGAACTCGATGCGCTTGGCCTTGGGCGAGTCGGATCCCACGGGGATGCGGCAGGCGGCGGAGCGGTTGCGGGCGGAGTAGGCGACCACCACAGGCGCTTCGTAGCCCGGCACCAAGCGCCGATAGGAGTTGGTGGTGGGGGCGCAGATGGCCAGCAGAGAGTCGATGTGCTTGAGGATGCCGCCCACGTACCACAGGGCCATCTGGCTGAGACCGGCGTATTGGTCCCCGGCGAAGAGGGGCACGCCATCCTTCCACAGGCTCTGGTGGGTGTGCATGCCGGAGCCGTTGTCCTCGAACATGGGCTTGGGCATGAAGGTGGCCGTCTTGCCAAACTGGGCCGCCACATTCTTGGCCACATATTTGTAAAGCTGGATGTTGTCGGCCATGGGGATCATGGGGCCGCCCCGCAGGTTGATCTCGGTCTGGCCGGCCGTAGCCACTTCGTGGTGATGCTTCTCGATGGGCAGCCCGGCCCGGATCATGGTGCGCACCATCTCGGAGCGCACATCTTGCAGGGTGTCCATGGGGGCCACGGGGAAGTAGCCGCCCTTGTAGTTGGAGGTGTGGCCGCCGCCCCATTCGCCCGAATTCCAGGGGGCTTCGATGCTGTCCACGGCGTATTGGGAGAAATAGCGCCCGGTCTCGTACTTCACCCGGTCAAAGATGAAGAACTCGGCTTCCGGTCCCATGAAGGCCATGTCGGCGATGCCCGTGGACTTCATGTAGGCCTCGGCGTTGCGCAACACATTGCGGGGATCCCGGTCAAAGGCGTCACGGGTCATAGGATCGTAGACATTGCCGATCAGGGTCAGGGTGGGGTGTTCGGTGATGGGGTCAATGAAGGCCGTGGTGGGGTCGGAGACCAGCATCATGTCGCTGTTTTCAATCGACTTGAAGCCGCGAATCGAGGAGCCGTCAAAGGCCAAGCCCTGGACGAAGATATCCTTCTCGTCATAGGCCTCGGTGGGCAGGGAGAAGTGGTGCCACTGGCCATACACATCGGTAAAGCGCAGGTCGATGATTTCAATGCCATATTCTTCGATGGCGGCGGTCACATCCGCCACGGTTTTACAGTTGAGAGACATGTGTGTCTGTTCCTTTCTCTTGTTTTTCAAAATTAGTCTTAAAAAGATAAATGCCAACCAAACATAAATTGACTCTCCAATCGATCAACAGACATGTCGGCAGCCCAAGAGGGGGCAAGTTGACGAGGTCAGTTGATCGACTGGAGAGTCGATGTTTGCAAAATGAACGTCAGGTGGAGAATGATCTGGGTGTCATGCGTTTGGACCGGCTAAACAATCCAGCGAATCTTAGGCGTCCGTGCGCTTGGCCAAGAACTTGGGGGCCACGACCCACATGGTGAACAGGGTGACAAAGCCAGCGCCAGCGAGAATAAGTTCCATAAGTGAAGCTCCTTTTGAATGGGTCCCAATCTTGTTGGGAGAAGTAGGGTTGCTGTTCGATGTGTTTCAGACTTCCTGCGATGCCTTGACCTGCCCATCGCCCAGCGCCTTTGCTTGTCTGCAAGTATAGGGCGTTTGGGGCCGGGTTGGTAGCGCGCATGTGTCCAAAGTTGCCGACAATCCCATTGTGCAAGTTGCACAAAAAGGGGCGGCAAAGCAGTTTTTGTCTGCTTTGCCGCCCGGAATAATGGCTTGGTATAGGGTTGAATGACGGTAGACTCGAAAACCTTGTTAGCGCGGATAAGTCCTGGGTTAACCAAAGCGAGTATGCTGAGTTCGCCGCCCGCCCCATCTCCTTCAGATGGTCCCATCCCTTTCAGGGTGGGGCGATTCCCTTGGCCCAGGACTTATTCGCACCAACAAGACCTTTAGCTCCTCCGACCCCCAACGGCTTGAGGAAACTCCTCCAAAAACCTACCTCTCACTTCCTCTGCGGTCCCCCGCCCTAGATACAGTGCCCCAGACGTAGTGGAAGACTGCCCCACTTCGATACGTCCAAACGACGGAAAAAGATGGAAGCAGGCGCGATTGTCGCCCACGTTTGCGGACGCCCACATTGCCCGCTCGAAGCCTAAGGCGATGAATGCATCGCCCGCATTGCTTTCGACGACGATGATCGGATCGTCGAAAACCTCCGGTGTGTTATTCCACCATGCCCAGTTTATCGGCGGTTCACCTTGTTTCATCATGGCGAGATGTACCTCTGAACGACCTTTTTCGGTCTGGCTAAATCGCATGGCAGTTTCGTCGCGCCATACTTTTATTCTGGGGTAAAGGGCGAAGTATGTTTCCTCACAGGGCAAGCGCTCTGGTTCGCGCCGATCATAGTAAGTAACCGGCGCATCATTAAAAGATCGAGGGTCTTTTTCCGCGCGAAACGATGGCGCTTCCGTCGTGGGTAAACAGGGGTGAAGATGAACCCTATCGAGGGCACTGCTTCCATGATTCGTGACCGTATAGGTGATCGCCAATCGATCCGATTCGTTGATGGCAAGAAAATCCACCACGATCCCCGACGGATACCTCCAGCTATATGCGTAGGTGTTGTTGTCGACTCGCCACTCGCTTGGCGTCAGATCCACCGCGAAGAGGCCAAAATCCTGATCTCCGTCGAGAACGCCTTCGAGCGTACGAAAGTCAAACAAGTCGCCCGGCAAGCTTGCTTCTGAAATATTTAAACTTCCGGCGTGACTTCCTGCGCGGATGCTTACCTGTAATTTCGATGAGGGGTTAGTCATATCTGAGATCTTCTCCTTGCTGTGGTGTTACCCTTTGAACCGCTTGATCATCTCACGCCGGTCTCGATGGGGAGTAGTTCAGCTCGGCGGAAGTAAGTCCGGTAAATAATGCTCTAGCCCGGTCCATGACCGGGCGGGTTTGCCGCAGAAGATCGTGTAGACCCGCCGGGTCACGGACCCGGCTAGAGCACGGGAATTCCCGGACTTATTTACGCCGGACTGTAGTAGGTTGGCCTGGGACCCAATTCCATCCACTTTCAATGGCCAGCAATACGGAGAGGGTCAAGGCATAGAGCATGAACAGAACCCAGGCAATGTTATAGATGGGATCGTATCAGGAGATGTTTTCGAGCAGATAGTCCATGGGGTTGAACATGGAGGGTTGGCTCCATTCACAATTCTAGGGGCCGTCAGCATAACAGAAAAACTGGGCGGTTGACACCCAGTTTCGACCCGTCATCTTCTCTTTGAGCGCCCCAACGGTTTGCGTTACCTGCGGGTGGGCGGGCTGGGAAAATGCCTGAGAGCAGGAAAAACTCGAAGCCAGAAAATGCTTGAAAATACCGCAGACTCCCACCTTATTTTTGCGCAAACTCAGCCGATTTCTATTCGTTAACGCAAACAGAAGGCATTTCTATTCGGGAAAATCACCAAAATTCTCCTATTTTTGCAAGAGATTCAAATTTGCTTTTGACTTATGAGGTGGCACATATAGGTAAATTCACCTCGCGATCGGCACATATAGTTGTTTCTGCTTCGAAAATCACCTATTTCCCCTCCAAAAAATGATGGGAAATCACAACTCTGAAGCATTTACTGATGATGAGTAAATATAGGCCAAAATTCCCTGTTTTCATAGCCCAAGTCAAAAGCAAATTTTGTCAGCAGGTAGTTTTGTTGAGTTTTGGACGAAAATCACGAATAGAAATGCCCTGTGTTTGCGTTAACGAATAGAAACCCCGTGAGTTTGCGCAAAAATAAGGTTCCCACACGTCAGGTACACGCTTTGTTAGGCGGTCTTTGTATTTGAATTTACTGACTCGTAGGTTGCAACTATCACACCATTGGCTGTTGTTTTGCTATTTATCAGTTTGAGTGTGGCAAATGCACCATTGTCGGTGAACAAACGTTGTCCAGAACCCAATACCAACGGATGAATGAGTAAGACAAACTCATCTACAAGGTTGTACTGCATGAGCGATTGTATTAGTGTGCCACTACCCAATACGATAATGTTGTTTTCTTGCTCATCCTTTACACTGCTAACAACCTTATTTAAATCGCTGTTTATGAGGGTTGATTTATTCCATACGAGCGGCAGTTTTAAGGATTTGGAAACAACATATTTTTGGATATTGTTAAAAAATGCGGTAAATGGGTTTTCTGGCTGGTTTATTGCCCAAGAGCGATAAAAACTCTCATATGTCCATCTGCCAAAAAGCACACTACCTACATTTGAGAAGACATCTCCTGCTTCTTGCATTGCGGCAAAGGGAACCGCCCATCCACCGTATTCGAAACCGTAACGAGAATCCTCATCTGGGTGACCAGGGGCTTGCATTACCCCATCAAGAGTTAAGTTTGTAAAAGCAATAATTTTTGCCATCTGATTTTCCTTTGCATTATTTATCTTGTCGCCTAACGGTCAAGGTTCACCTGCGCCTGCGGCTGGCGAATCTCTCACTACCCCTGACCTTACCGCCGCAGGCGTCAGGTGGAAGCAGGGGTTAGGCTGCGCCCGACGTTGATAGTTCAAGCATCTGGAGACTCTCAAACAACTGCGTAAACCTCTCAAGAAGGCTTTCAGCGCGCTCCCCCTCGTCTGCAATGAAGGCGCGATGATCGTAGGATGGACCACCGGCCGAGGGTGGAAGCAGCTCCCACAGGTTCATCTTCCTGGCAGCCCAGGTGAGGCGCGCCTCATTCATAAAGGCGTGCAGATCTACGTTCCGACCTGTGCGTGCCTCGTATGCTTGGAGGAAGACCTGGGCAAGATCCTCGCTAGAGCCCTTGCCGGGGAGAGGACACTTGGGGGCCCCGATGATCTGGCCGACGTCGAAGAAGCGGGCATCGATGTAGAGATCCTCCAGGTCATAGAGTATCAGTCGTGCATCACCCCGCGACCGGCCAGTGTTTCCGGGGCGAAAGTCACCGTGAACCAGGCCTAGTGGCAGCGTTCGGACGGCCCGCATGAGAGGCAGACAAGCGCGCTTCAGACATACAACGGCTTGCGGGTGGCGAAGGCAATAAGCTCTGAGACCGTCGCCGAGGGTGCCGGATTCAACTTTGGTCTCGATGCGTCCCAGAATATGCACCGACCACGGAAGCCAATCAGCCCAGTTGAGAACGAAGTCGCGCCCCGCAACGTCGTACCCGAGCCGGCCAACGTACTCGACATCAAGCGGCACAGCGGCGAGGGCAGCGGCCAGTTCCAGAAACTCGATCAGGTATTCCTCTTGCGCCAGCAGGGCGGCGTCTGAGCCGCCGGGATCCTCCAAAAGCTCAAGGAGGAGTATCTCGCGTCCTGCGTCGTCTACATGGCTGCCGTACATTCGAGGCAGCGGCACCCCCTGCGCGGACAGGTGATCGTAGTGATGGGCCTGACGCTTGCGCTCGGCTGCATGAAGCTGCCTGCGGACGAACATGGGGACATCTATCGTTGCTCCCCTTTCGGTTGTGACCGTGAACGTGGCCCGCAGGTATTCGCCGCATATACCCTCCGTTCCAGAACGAGGTACGGTAGAAACGCGGTAGCCTTCGACCGGATCTGGGCAGGCGGCCCGAACGGCCGCAGCGAGCACCGATTCTGGAAGATCGAAGACTGCTTGGGCAAGACGGCCGGATTCTGTCAGACTCACGCCTAGCACTCCTGTTTTCGATGAAAAGGCCTGCGACCACGCTCTACACAGCCTAACGCTCGGGTTCAGCGGCGGGCCGCGCAGCGGACGGTCCGCTGCAACCCGTTGTTAGCCGCGCACGCGCCGGTAGTGCATAGCGACTGCGCCGTTGCGGAGCGGTGCCAACGAGACCAACTCGAGCCGTCGCGTGCTGGGCAGCCCGCTCTCGTACAGGGTCGGGCCGTGACCGGCGATCCTGGGGTGGACGAGGAACTTGTACTCGTCGATCAGATTCAGCCGGTCCAGCTCGGTCGCGAGCTTGCCGCTGCCGAGAAGCACGCCGTCCGGGGTGGCGTCCTTGAGTTTCTGCACGCTCGTGCGCAAGTCGCCGGCGATGTGGTGGCTGTGGGTCCACGGGAAGTCCGTTCGCGTCGACGACACCACGTACTTCGGCTTGGCCTCCAGCTTGACCGCCCACTCGCGTATCGCCGGCGGTGCCTCTGCGTCGCCGCGAGCGACCGCCGGCCAGTAGCCCTCCATCATCTCGTAGGTGACGCGGCCCCAAAGCATCGCCCCGCCCTCGTCCATAATGCGGGTGAAGAAAGCGTGTGTCTCGTCGTCGGCGATTCCTTCCTGGTGGTCGACGCAGCCATCCAGGGTGACGTTGAGGCTGAAGGT
>JAGNDO010000147.1 GCA_018003515.1 Caldilineaceae bacterium | reverse complement strand
ATGGCCACGGCCTCATCCACCCGGGTGACCAGATCGCAGACTCGGAATTCCAGGGTGGGGTATTGGTGATGGGGCCGCACGTCCCACCAGATCTTGCTGGCGTTGGGGATGCAGTGGGTCTTGACCATCATGTTGATCAACTGTTCATATTCCGCATCCGAGCGGAAGACGTCCGGCAGACCGCTGCGGGGGAAGTCCTCGAAGATCAAGGCTCGGTAGCTCTTCAGCCCGGTCTTGCGGCCCAGCCAGAAGGGGCTGCTGGTGCTGAGGGCCAAGATGTGGGGCAACATATAGCGCACCACGTTCATGGCGTCCACGGCAAAGCGGCGGTCTTCGATGCCGATGTGGACGTGCATGCCAAAGATCAACAGCCGTTTGGCCAAAAGCTGCATCTCCTCCAACACCCCTTTATAGCGGGGGAAGGGGGTGATCTCCTGATGTTCCCAGCGGCTGAAGGGATGGGTGGCCGCGCCCACGATGGCCAGATCCTTCTGGGCAGCCAGGCGGATGATGAACTCTCGCTGCCGGGTCAGTTCGTCCAGGGCCTCGGTGGCCGAGCGGCAGACCGGGGTGCCCAGCTCCACCATGGATTGGTGAAGTTCGGGCTTGATCTCCCGCTCCACCATCACCACTTTGCCGTCTTCGATAAATTGGGTGATGAAGGATTTTAGCTCCCGAGTCTCCGGGTCCACCACCTGATATTCTTCCTCGATGCCAATGGTCAGGGAGGGTCGATCGATCATGATAGCTTCTCCGTTTCTGCAACACAGTGATCCACCACCGCCTTGGTATCTTCACCGCTGGCCCGCCACACGCCTACCTGTTGATCCGCGCTGGACCCTCGTTCGATCATGGAATAGACATGCTCAAATTGGGGACGGCTCTTCAGCCGGTCCACCATTGGCTCCACAAATTGCATGAGTTCCCAGATCAACATGCGGGCCGGCACCTCTTCCTCTTTGCCAAAATCGACCAGCTTGCCATCCAGCCCATAGCGCACGGCCCGCCACTTGTTTTCGTTGATCAGCGCCCGCTCGTAGATCCGGAAGGACATGTTGCGGCGACGCAGATCCACCATCCACGCCACAATGGCCTGGATCAAGGCGGCCACGGCCAGGGTGTCCTTGACATTGGGCATCACATCACACAGGCGAATCTCCAGGGTGGGGAAGCGGTGATGTGGGCGGATATCCCACCAGATGGCCCCAGGATCCGGGATGCTGTTGGTTTGGACCAGGATGTTGACATATTCCTGATACTCATTATAGCTGTTGAACTGGTTGGGGATGCCCGTGCGGGGCAGGGCGTCCAGCAACACGGATCGATAGCTCTTCAGCCCTGTGTTGCGCCCGGACCAGAAAGGCGAACTGCTGGCCAAGCAGAGGATATGAGGCAGTACGTAGCGCATGACGTTCATCACGTCCATGGCCAGGTTGCGATCTTCCACGCCGATGTGGACGTGCATGCCAAAGGCCAGCAAGCGGCGGGCGATCAGCTGGGCGTCTTGGTGGATGGCCCGATAGCGGGGCAGGGGTTCGGACTTCTTGTTCCACTGGCTAAAAGGATGGGTGCCGGCGGCCATGATCTTGGCGTTGTTGGCCTGGGCGATCTCCAAGATTGATTCCCGCATCCGAATCAGGTTCTCCGTGGCCTCACTGATGTTGGCGGCCACGGGCGTGCCCACCTTGATGGTGGCCTCGCCCAGTTGGCGGCTGAAGGCCACATCCGTGTCCCGATCTTGGACGATCAGCTCTTCCCGGCTCATGGACTGGCTGACAAAGCCCAGGAGTTCCCGGCTCTCCGGGTCAATAAACTGATATTCTTCTTCAATACCGATGTTGAGGGTCGGTTCAGGATGATACATAGATTGGCCTCACTCCTCTACTACGAAAGCAGGAACCATAGATCCGCCCCCGGCGGTGACATTGAGCAGGGTGACGGTACTGAGCCGCACGAGACAGCTGGGGGCCGAGTTGCCGTTAAACAGGAAGGGGTCGCAGTCCACCAACCGCTGGCCCACTTCCACCTTTCCGGCCTTATCCAAGGAGGGGAAGGGTTCATAGGCGATGGTGGCCCGCTCTTGCACAATGCTGGGATCATGCCGGGCATCGGCCAGGGCCTTCTCCCAATCGGCCTGGGTGGTCTCCCAGCCGATGAGCACGCCCTTGCCGCCGTATTCGTCGTTGGGCTTGAGGACCAAATGCTCTCGGTTGTCACTGGCCCAGGGCAGCAGATCGATGGACTGACCATGCTGATCCAAAGTCGTGCGCTCTTCCAGAGAGCGGGTCCAGGGGATGTGGGCCTTGACCGCGGCCCGCTCCGCCGGAGTGAGCAGATGGGCGTTGCGCTCGTCGCTGGCCACGGCAAAGCTGGCCTTTTTGTGCAACAGTTTGCAGTTGAAGGGGTTGGCCATGCAGATGGCCCCGGCCTCCAAAGCGGGGATGATGGGATGGTTCAGCCCGTAGGTGCTCAGAAGCTCTGTGGTCAACACCCGTTTGTAGACAAAATCCACGGGTATGCCCTTGGCGTACATCTGGCCGTTGACAAAGTCTAATTCCCCGGGTGTACAGATCACCACCTTGATGCCGTGGCGGCCCAGGTATTTTTGGATCAGATAGAACTCGGTCATGGTGGGCACGCCGTCCCAGTCCACAATGGCCATGTCCGGCAGTTTGTCCCGGTTGCCCCGCCATTGATAGTAGATGCGCAGGATCGTGTCCAGAAGATGGGGCCGGGCGGGCAGGGGCGAGCAGGTAAACTCCTTGCCGAACTCGGCCATCAAGGGCGTCTGTTGAAAAAGCTCGGTCATCACATCTTCATAGGCCATGCCTGCCGGGCTTTCACCGTTGAATTCGATATAGTTGAGAGTATAGGGGTCCCCCAGGGCCTCGTCCGGCTCGTAGGTGAAGAAGCTGTCCAGCCGGGCCGTGGGGATGTTGGTGTCGTAGCCCGTAGGCAGAGTGACCAAATATTCCTCTTCCGGGGTCAGGAAGACCTGGGCGCGCACGGCTTCGTCGGCCAGCATGGCCTGGGTCAGCTTGTTGAAGGCGCTGAGTACCAGCTCCGTACGCCGTTGCAAATAGGTCCACCCCTTGCGGGTGTGAAACAACGGGCGCAACACCGTACACAGGGGACGTCCCCCAAAGGTCAGATCCCGCTCCACCAGCCCCGGCCCCAGCACGTCCCAGGTGTCCGGTCCCAGGGTGCCGGTCTGGGCTAGTTCGTTGTATCGGTTGACGATCTCGCTGTGCTTCATGGTGCCCCCAATGGCGAATGGCGAATGGCAAATGGCGAAGCGTTATTGCGACGGGCTACTATCCTCGCCCCTCGCCCCTCCTACAAAAACCGCGCCCACCGAATCTCATCCACCTGGGACCGCCCGGCCAGGGCTTTTTCGATGGCCAGATCTGCCATGCTCTTCACCGCCCATTCAAAATAGTGGGGGGTGATGCTGTTGATGTCCATGTCCGGGGCCGGGTTCATGAAGTCGATGGCGTAGGGGATGCCGTCCTTGATGGCGAACTCCACGCTGTTCATGTCATAGCCCAAGGCCCGGTTGAGCTTGCGGGCATCGCCGATGATGCGGTCGTTCAACTCCGGCGAAAGATGATCGTGGGAGACGATGTAGCGCCGCTCCTTGGGATCATACTGGATGGGCATGATGTTGTCCTGGCCCACGCAGATGCAGCGCACGTATTGATCCCACTCGATGAACTCCTGCAACATCATGCACAGTTGACCGGTCAGGTTGTAATAGTGGATCAACTCGTCCACGGTGTTGACCTTGTATACATGCTTCCAGCCGCCGCCCCAGGTGTCCTTGAGGATGGCGGGCAGCCCCACGTATTCCAGCAACCCATCCCAATCCAGAGGGTATTTCAGGTTGCGCAAGCTCTCGCTTACCACCCCTTCGGGATACTCCTTCATGGGCAGCACCACTGTGCGGGGATGGGCCACACCCAGTCGGGTGGCCAAGCTGGCGTCGAAGAACTTGTCATCCGCGCTCCACCAAAAGGGGTTGTTGATGATATACGCGCCCTGCAACATGGCATTCTTCAAATACGTGCGGTAATACGGAATCTCGTGGCTGATGCGGTCGATGATCACCGCGTAGTCGCACGGCTCGTCCATCTTGGTGCCGCCCAACTTCACATATTCGGCCACCACGCCCACATCCCGCCGGTTGATCTCTTCAATAAAGGCCGGCGGAAAGCTCCACTCCCGACCCACAATCACACCCACTTTTTTCACGTCGCCCATGTCGCCTCCTGTAATTTTAGATTTTGGATTGCCAAACCAACCCCACCCTAGCCGCTAATATATTGCCGCATCATTTTCATCCAATAGGGCCAGTCGTGGGACCAGCCATCCCACACGTGGAGAGAGTGCTGGATGCCCTTGCTCCACAACGAACGGCTCAGATGACGGTTGTTTTCGATGTTGGGATCATGCTCTCCGATCACCAGTTTGATGTCCATGCGGTTGAGCGCGTTGATCTGGAAGGAGTCCGACAGGTTGGGCACAAAGTGGCTGGGGGTGTTGAAGTAGATATCGTCGTTGTGATAGCCGTCGAAGAAGTTGCTCATGTCGTACATGCCGCTGAAGGCCAACACCCGGCTGAAAAGATGGGGATGGCGGAAGGCAATGTTGACCGCATGATAGGCCCCAAAGCTGCTGCCGTGGGAGATCAGAAAGGGATTCTGATTCTTGTGCCAGGTGAAGGGCAACACCTCATGCAGCAGATAATCCTCGTACTGGATGTGCCGGGTGATGCGCCCCGTGGGGTGACACCAGCGACAATAGAAGCTCTCCGCATCCACGCTGTCCACGCAGAAGATTTGCAGCCAGCCATTCTCCAGATGATCCGCCAAATTGGCGATCATGCCCCGATCTTCGAACTCGAAAAAGCGTCCTTTGCTGGTGGGGAAGACCAACATCCTGGCCCCGGCGTGGCCGTAGACCTTCAACTCCATATCTCGGTTCAAGCGCGAGCTGTACCACTTGTGGTATTCGACATTCATGAGGATAGGACTTTCTATTGAATGAGAGGCTTATGATGCGGCTTATGATGCGGCTTATGATGCTACAGCCACGCTATGCGGCTGTGCATACCCGCTGGCCGTGCGGCTGGGATTTTCCGGATCGTGTACCCATTCCCCCTGGGGCGTACGCGCATCGTGGATCCAAAAGCGATAGGGATGCGCCCCCTTGGGCAGTCGCAACACTCCATGCCACCACCCATCAGAACAGGGAAGGAGGGGCATACTATGGGGTTGCCAACAGTTGAATGGGCCGATCAAGCTGACAGCTTCCGCCTGGGGGGCGAAAAGTCCAAAATAGATCAGGGCTGAATCGGACGGCGCATCATTGTCGCCTGGGGAACTTTTCTCGGCTACTTTACCCTGAATTGTGATTTTCTGCAACTCGCCGGGCGAAAATTGATCCGATCCCATGCTCAACCCGCTCACCGGCCGCCCTTGCCGGGGACCGCCGGAGGCGCGCAGGGCCACGGCCACGGCCAAAGCGGGCTGCATCAGCCCCGCGCCCTGCTTGTCCGCGGGCTGATGGGGCAAGGGCATGGCCGTTTC
>JAGNDO010000146.1 GCA_018003515.1 Caldilineaceae bacterium | reverse complement strand
TTTGGCACCGACGGCTGGCGAGCCGTGATCAGCGACGAATTCACCTTTGCCAACGTGCGCCTGGTCAGCCAGGCCATCGCCGAGAAGACCTTGGCGGATCAGAAGGAGAAGCAGCAATATCCCAACGGGGCCAGCCATGCCAACCGGCGGGCCACCCTGGTGGTGGGCTACGACACCCGCTTTCTCAGCGACCGCTATGCGGCCCTGGTGGCCGAAGTGTTGGCCGCCAACGGCATCCACGTCCTGCTCTCCACCAGCGACGCGCCCACGCCCTTGGTCAGCTATGCCATCGTCCACCACAAGGCCGACGGCGGCGTGATGATCACCGCCAGCCACAACCCGCCCCGCTACAACGGCATCAAGCTCAAGGCGGCCTATGGCGGCTCCGCCAGCCCGGCGGACGCCAAGAATGTGGAGGACCGGGTGCGGGCCAACGCCAAAGCGGGCAATGTTCCCCTGCAAATGGAGATGGACCTAGCCCTTGCCCAGGGCTTGATCACCCGCTTCGATCCTATGCCCGGCTACGAAGCGCACCTGTCCACCCTGGTCGATTTTGAGGTCATCCGCCAGGCCGGGTTGACCGTGGCCGTGGATGCCATGTACGGGGCCGGGCGGGTGCATCTGCGCCGCCTGTTGCAGGACGCCGGCTGCACCGTCACCGAACTGCGGGGGGAGATGAATCCCGGCTTCAACGGCATCCACCCGGAACCGATCGAGCGCCATTTGCAGCCTCTGATCCAAGAGATGCTCACGGGCAAACACCGCCTTGGCCTGGCCACAGACGGGGACGCCGACCGCATCGGCGCGGTGGACCCCTCGGGCCGCTTCGTGGATCCCCACTGCATCATGAGCCTGCTCCTGGAATATCTGGTCCACGAGCGGGGCATGACCGGCAGCGTGGTCAAGACCGTCAGCACCACCCAGATGCTCAACCGACTGGCCGAGCGCTACGACCTCACCCTCTACGAAACCCCTGTGGGCTTCAACCACATCAGCGACCTCATGCTGGCCGACAGCGTCCTCATCGGCGGCGAAGAGAGCGGCGGCATCAGCATCAAAGGGCACATCCCCGAGGGAGACGGCATCCTGATGGGGCTGTTGCTGGCCGAAATGGTGGCCCGCACGGGCAAGACCCTGGTGCAATCCTTGGACGAGATCATGGACGCTCCGGACATTGGCCCCTTCTTCTACGCCCGCACAGACCAGCCGGTGAAGCCCTTTAGCAAGCAAGCCCTGGTCGGGCGGCTGATGGCCAACCGGCCCGCCACCCTGGCTGGCCACGCCCTCGCCAAGGTCAGTGATCGGGACGGGGTCAAGTACATCATGGCCGACAACAGTTGGCTGCTAATCCGCCCCAGCGGCACAGAGCCAGTCCTGCGCATCTACGCCGAGGGCCGCACCATGCAGAACGTTAAAGACCTACTGGAAGAGGGGGCCACCCTGGCCGCCGCCCAAGTTGAGGCGTTGAGCCGGATCAACGTCATGCCGGTCCCTGTGGGGGATTGAGGGGCGCGCAGGACAGATCTTTAGGCGCGGATTGAACAATTCGAAGGCAAAAGTGGGGGGCTTCTCACATTGGTGGGAAGCCCCCCACTTTTGTTTGTTGAAGGTAGACAAAAATCTGGACACTTTGACACAATTTTCCTAAAAACTTGGCATGATATAACGGGCAAGATTTCGGAAATATGGGCGATTTGATAAAGTAGACGACTTAATATAGACTAAATTTGCCTCGAAACCATGCTTTTTCTACCTCTCCCGCCATATCTGCTTCTGGACAAAAAGTGAGACACCTATGCGGACATATGAAGAGACACATCCTTGGATTCGCTTTCAAGCTGATCTGCGCCAGATCGATTATCGGCTTTGGCTGATGTTGGGCGAAGCCCAGTCAAAATGTCAACATATTGCCGGGGTTCCCCTGCTGCCCGGCGTGGCGGAGGCGTTGCATCAGATCTATTTGGCCAAAGGCGTACTGGCGACCACGGCCATCGAGGGCAACACCCTGACCGAAGAACAGGTGCTGCAACGCATCAAGGGACAGCTTGATCTGCCCCCGTCCAAGCAGTATTTGGGCCAGGAGATCGATAACATCGTGCTGGCCTGCAACCAGATTGCCGAGGAGATTTTTCAGGGTCAAGGGTTTGAGTTGGATGTGAAGACCTTCAAAGCCTATAATCGCCAAGTTTTGCAGGATCTATCCGTCCATGAAGGCGTGGAGCCAGGTGTGATTCGGCCCTATTCGGTGGGGGTTGGTTCCTATCGGGGCGCGCCAGCGGAAGATTGTGAGTATCTGCTGGGCCGTCTGGCCACATGGCTCAACCAGGACTTTGCCCCGCCCGAAGGCCGATACCCCGTCGCCTTTGGGCTGATCAAGGCAGTTTTGGCCCATCTCTATCTGGCCTGGATTCATCCCTTTGGCGATGGCAACGGACGCGTGGCCCGGTTGGTTGAGTTTCACATTCTGTTGGCTTCAGGCGTTCCCTCGGCCGCGGCCCAGTTGTTGAGCAATCACTATAACCAGACCCGATCCGAATACTACCGCCAATTGGAGCGGGCCAGCCAATCCGGTGGCGACATCATGCCCTTTATTCGCTATGCCGTGCAGGGATTTATTGATGGACTACAGGAGCAGTTGGAACTGATCCAGGGCCAGCAATTGCATGTGCATTGGGTGAATTTCATCCACGATCAGTTCCATGAACGCAACAGCGCCACGGACATCCGCCGCCGTCACCTCGTGCTAGACTTGACGACTGTGGGCGAGCCGGTTCCCGCTGGCAACGTGCGCCGTATTTCCCCCCGCGTGGCCGAATCCTACGCAGGCAAGACCGAAAAGACTATTCAGCGAGATCTAATTGAATTGGAACGCATGGATCTGATCCAACGCACCCCCCAGGGCATTCAAGTGCGCCGGGATCGGTTGTTGGCGTTCCTGCCTGGACGGCGGCCGGTCGTGGCATAGAGAAGATGGCTGAACTCGAACTCCTCTGATGATTTCGGTCAATGCGGTGTTGCTAGGGCGATGTTGGGGAATCCCATGGGGATTTCTACTATTGCGCCAGCGTAATAGTAGAATCAATAAGTTTTAAGCCGGTTCATAACTTTTGAGGATGGCGCATTTATTCTCTCGCCATTTCATAACGGCGTCCACGTCGTTCTCCTATAGGCTTAAGCCACCCAAGAAGCACTAAATTTTCTGCAACTCGTGTGGCTTGACGTCTGGAGATGTTTAATGCTGTTTGGATTTCTTGATTCCTGATCGATCCTTTAGTGCGAATCAGCCCTTCCAAGACAAGCAGTTCATCTGGTTTCTCAATAGATGCCGTCGTTGAATCACCTGTCAACTCGTATACCCTGCCGCCTTTGACTTGGGATCGAACAAGCCCTTGACGAATCAACTCTTTGATTTCCCGTGAGGCTCCATAGATGTCAATACCGACCAGCTTTTGATAAGCCCTACTGGTAAAGGTGTTGCCGTGTTCACGGGCATAGACAAGCAAACGTTTCTGGTTTCCACCTAGATTGAGTATTTCAAACTGCGCCAACCACCGCACTGTCTCTGGCGAATAAACTGGCGCATTGCGCAGGGTAACCGTAAAGAGCGCATCTGCTTCAAGCCGAAGTTCTGGCGGATAGAGACCCTGTCGCTCCATCGTCTCAAAAATACGTGGAATGCCCTCACCCTGCTCGCGCATGTAACCGAAATCTGTGAGCACCCGGACGATGCGAGGGTTGCGTGAGGCATGAATCCGATCCAACCGCATCAGTCGCTCAAGTGTTACCGGTTCAACCAGTTCCCCAGGGCTGCGGATGTCCAGATGATCGTCAAACATCCAGACTTCAATGCCCAGACCCTCATAACGATAATCCCGATGGGCAACGGCATTCACGATCGCTTCCTGCCACGCAAAGGCCGGATATTCCAGTTGCTCTTCAAAGAAAAGATCGACTAATTGTTGCCGTTCGCGCATGTGAGGCCGCACGGCTACATAGGCCAATTCGATCAAACGAACAAGCGGCGCTTCGATCCGTTCCCGTTTGACCACATTCAGGCCTGCCCCGGTCTGTCTTTCCTTGCCCTCATACTTCACAAAATCGATGTCGCAATGGGCATGCCATTTGCCTGGGTCTTTTGCAAACAGAAGCAAGGCGGCCAGGGTGAGTGCATAGCGTCCATGCCGCCGTTCCACCAGGCGGTAGCGTTCGAGGATCTGTTCTGCATCCAATGCCAGGCCAGCGTTTTTCGCCAGTTCATTCACCAGATTCAGATTGAGATCGGCCAAGGTTGCTTCAGCCACAAATTGGGTTTCAGTTACTCGGCGGCGCTTGCCCATCTTCAACGCATCAATATCTTGTGCCGGGAAAGGCATGTTTTGATCGCCTATGCGTAGCAAATACCGTCCGTCGGTCAGTTGGTGGATTTCTACGCTCCAATCCACCTCGAAGATGATCAACTGCTTCCCGGCCATCTCCTCAATGCTGACCCGAGCCTGTAACGGCGGCAGCACATGAGTTTGGGGCGCTCGATGTAGCACATCCAATCGTTCAGCAGGATAGTCTACCCCAGTCACAGCCCCATCATCTTCCACGCCAATCACCAAAGTGCCGCCATCGGCATTGGCCATAGCAGTCAGCGTTTCGGCAATGTCTTTGGCTACGTCACGGACGGGTCGAAAAGCTCGGCGTGCCGGTGATTGATCCAGGCAGCTTTTGCGTTCAAAGAACTGTCCCTCCTGTTGGTGGCGTACCCATTCCCAGTTAGCCATCGCTTTTCTCCTGTCGTCGTTGTTGTTCGCAATCGATCAACTCAATAGCGCTTTTGTCGTTCTGTCCGGATGATGGCGGACGGTTCGTTATTGATTGTACGCTAGTCGAAAACTGGATGCAAGCAGCCATAAATGCATGAAATCCTGTACTGTCCGAGATTTGGATTCGGTGTATAATATGACTGTCCAACATTCCCATCAACCCTCAACCTCTCACCTCAACCCCATACAAGGAGACACCCCCATGACCCGTCACGTTTCCCCATCCATCCGCCGACGTTGGCGCATTCTGCTGCCCTTGATGCTGTTGATCCTGGGCTGCGGTCCCACGGCCCAGCCCCTGCAGGGCAACATCATCACCCTGTTGGGCCACACGGACATTCTGCACCCCGGCGCGCAGGTGACCATCCCCCTCTTGGTCCAGGAAGTAAACAACCGTCGCCCCAGCCCCAACGTTAAGATCGATGTAGGCATCGGCGCGGATCTGGACAGCGCCACGCCCCTCTTCTCCGGGCGCACGGGGGCGGACGGGACCGTGTTGGCGACCTTCACCGTGCCGGAGGGGTTGGCCGACCCCAACCAATTTCTCGTCGTGCGCTCGGACATCGCCCTCTTTTCCGGCAGCGGCGGCGCCCTCACTCAGGGCGCATTGACGCAACCCGTCTTTGTGGGACCGGCCTACAACGTCCTGTTGAGTACGGACAAGCCCCGCTATCAGCCCGGCCAGACGCTCCACGCCCGGGTCTTGGTGTTGGACAAGCTGGCCCTGCGCCCGGCCCAGGGACAGGATGTGCGCCTACGCATCCAGGATCCCAGCGGCATTTTGTTGGCGGACCAGACCGTCACCCTCAGCGAATGGGGTATCGGCTCTCTGGACCTGCCCTTGGACGAGCGGGCCGAGTCGGGCCAATACCGC
>JAGNDO010000145.1 GCA_018003515.1 Caldilineaceae bacterium | reverse complement strand
GTCCCCGGCGGCACGGGCCAATGCCGCGTGGGAACTGGCTATTCACGTCGCTAAAGTCAAAGGGCAAGATGTATATCAACTCCGATTGGACCGATCTATTGAGGTTTTTGGAAAGCAGGAACGTTAGATACTTGGTGATCGGTGGATATGCGGTCACACAGTATGCAGAGCCTCGCTTTACGAAAGACCTTGATCTTTGGATCAGCACCGACCCGAAAAATGCTGCTGCCGTCTATGCAGCATTGCGGGATTTCGGCGCGCCCTTAACTGGACTCACCGAGGGTGATTTCGCTGAGGAAGGCTATTTTTATCAAATGGGCGTGCCACCAGCACGTGTCGATATCTTGATGGGCATTCCAGGTTTGGAGTTTGAAGAAGCTTGGGCTCGGCGGGCTGAGTTCAGTTTTGATGACCTCAAGGTTTTGTTTATTTCACGCGAAGATCTTATCACGGCAAAAATCGCTTCGGGGCGTCCCCAGGATCTGCTTGATGTCGAGTCATTGTTGAAGAATAATGATGATGAGTTATTCCTTTAGCATTTTCTACTCCGAAAAAGACGGCGGCTACATCGCCGACATCCCAGATCTGCGCTTCTGCTCCGCATTCGGAAATACCCCGGAGGATGCCCTGAGCGAAGTCCAGATCGCCAAGACTGCTTGGCTGGAAGCAGCCCAGACCAGCGGTAAGACGATTCCGTCGCCATTTTTCAAGGCGAATCGAACCAAGATATAATCAGACTCGCTACGCATGTCCCTTTAGTTGTGCCAATCTCTGGAATCAGGTATGTCTAACCTAATTTTGCCGTCACTGGAAATCCAAAATTTTCGAGCCTTTCGAGATCTCAAGATCGATACGCTCGGAAAAGTGAATCTTATCGTAGGAAAGAATAGCGTGGGCAAAACATGCCTGCTGGAGGCTATTCGTCTTTACGCTGAGTTGGGCAATCCCAGCTTGATCCGGCAACTTCTTGTCGAGCGAGATGAATTGCCTTCCTCTCGTTCAAATCGAGATCGATCTTACGAAGATGAAGGTGACACATTTTCGGCGATTCGCAACCTGTTTCATGGCAGACGGGATCTGTATGATAATCCGCAACCTATCGCCATTGGCCAGATTCACAGACCCAATACCTTGCTGAAAATATCGACAAGTTGGTATGTTGAGGAATTGACAGAAGATCGCCTACGTCGGTGGAAACGGATTGAGGCGTTGCCCAACGGCAAGCCAACGCAAACGACCTTTGATTTCCTTGGAGAGTCCACTGAGAAGATAATCCCCGGTTTGGCAGTTCGATTTGGCAGTAATTCAGAGCAATCCTTGCCTATCAATCGAGTGCTGGACAGGCAATATGTTGGACCCCGATCCGGCGTTGACCAAGCCCGCAGCACCTATGTTTCTGCCCAAGGCTTGACGACCTCTGAGATTGTTCAACTATGGGAAAATATCACCCTGACCGATCTTGAGTATGATGTGGTGCGATCTTTGCAACTTATCGCGCCAAACATCGAACGCATAAACTTGGTCGGATCTGCCGAACGATCGGCGGAGCAAATCGTCATTGTAAAACTGACCGATAGAAATGAACCCGTCCCTTTGAAAAGCATGGGCGAAGGCTTGGTCAGAATTTTTGGCATCGTCCTGGGGTTGGTCAATTCGCAAAATGGCTTATTCATGGTGGATGAGATCGAGAGCGGGCTGCATTTTTCCGTTCAGGTTGAATTGTGGCGTCTGCTCTTCGAGGTTGCCAAACGGCTCAACGTACAGATATTTGCCACCACACACAGTTGGGATTGTGTAGAAGCCTTCCAGTACGCGTCGAGCCAGGCCGAAGATGACGAAGGCGTTCTGGTTCGCCTACAACGCAATGGAGACGGCATCAGCTCCACGTTGTTTAACGAAAAGCATCTCGAAATTGCCACCCGCGAACAGATTGAGATTCGATAATGATCCCTTCTCCGCAAAAGATCCTGCTTGTCGAGGGCGCACAGGACAGAGAAGTTGTGTATCATCTGTCAAACCATGAGCGCATCCCCAAAAACCTGGTTGATGTGGTGAACCGAAAAGGATATGAAAATCTGGTCGACACGTTGGAAGTTGACGTAAAGCGGAGCGGTATTGTTCAACTTGGCATCGTCGTTGACGCGGATCTAGACATCCAGGCACGATGGGATTCGCTTCGTTCGAGGCTCTTATCCATTGGCTACACCCACTTTCCGTCAGCCCCCGATCCAAATGGCACGATCATTCAGAACGGATCATTGCCGAAATTGGGTGTTTGGATCATGCCAAACAACACCCTTCCCGGCGAGCTTGAAGACTTCGCTGCCCTCTTGATCGAACCAGACCATACTCTGTGGGCCAGGGCGAAAGATTGCGTAGACCAAATTCCCGCACAGGATCGAGGATTCCCGGCCCAAGATCTGTCAAAAGCGTATATCCATACCTGGCTGGCGTGGCAAGAGGAGCCAGGCGTGCCTTTGGGGCTTGCCATTACCAAGCAATATCTTGATGCCAATACGTCTACGGCCCAAAGGTTCATACAGTGGTATAGATCCCTTTTTGATTTGTAAACCCCTTGCCGCCAAATCCTCTTACCCCCTCGTGCCTCGGACGTCATCCGATACCCATAAAGTGTCTTCCACGAACGGTTGCCCATGCCCACCACCCAATCCCCAATCCCCACTCCCAAATCCCGCCTCCTTGACTTCGCCCTCCTCACCCTCGCCCTCACCGGCGGAGGTGCCACGATCTACGCCCTGCGCCAACCCTGGGCGCTTTCCGCGGACTGGTCCTGGCTCTGGTACGCGCTGATCGCCGCCGGCCTCCTGGGCGGACTGGCCCTGGTGCGCATGGAGCGGTGGCTGCCAGACGGGCAACTGCCCGCCAAGGTGGCCGATTTCCCACCCGTGGGACGCCAGGTGATGGGGCTGTTGGTGCTGGTGGGGGCGTCGGCCATCACCGTGTGGATTGCCAAGACCCTGTGGCCCGCCTACCGGTTCAACTGGCCGGGGACCGTATGGCCGTGGGCCGTCTCCCTGGTTTTGGCCCTGGCCGCGGGCTGGCTGTTGCATGCCCTGGGCCGCCCCGCCGTGGACGATGCCAACGTCCGCCTGCGCGTCGATGACCCCACCCCCACCCTCACCCTCTCCCCCCGCTGGGAACTGATCGTCTCCGGGCTGATCCTGGCTCTGGCCGTCTTCCTGCGCCTCTATCGCCTGGGCCAAATCCCCACGGGCATCTATGTGGACGAGACCAACGGCGCGCTCGACGCCCTCTATATTTTGCAGGGCCGGGCCACCTCTCCTTTTGGCGTGGGCTGGTACGAGACCCCCAGCGGCTACACCTATTACATGGCCGCCCTCTTCAAATGGTTCGGGGCCACCTTTGGTGCACTCAAAGCCGCCTCCCTGATCCCGGCCATCCTCACCGTCCCCGCGGTCTATTTGCTGGCCCGGCAGATGTTCGGCCCCATCACCGGTCTGCTGGCCATGACCTTCATGGCCTCCTCCCGCTGGCACCTGACCATGAGCCGCTGGGGCTGGAACGAGACCGCGCCGCCCCTTTTTCAAGTGTTGGCCACCTTTTTTTTACTCCGGGGATTGCGCGAGCGGCGCGCTTTGGACTATGCGGCCGGCGGCCTGATCACCGGGTTGGTCGTCTACACCTATTTGAGCAGTCGATTGGCCGTGGCTACCCTGGGCCTCTTTGCCATCTACTGGCTGATCAGCGGCCCAGAAGGCCCCATCCGCAGTTGGCAGCGCCATTGGCGAGGCTTCGGCGTCTTCCTGATCGTCTCCCTGATCGCTGTCACCCCTATCTTGACCACCTACATCACCGACCCCTTCACCTTTAACAACCGGGCCTCGGAGATCAGCATTTTCGTCGAGGTGGCCCAAAACGACAGCTACCAACCCCTGATCGACAACATCAAAGACCACCTCAAATTCTTCCACCAGGCCGGCGACCGCCACGGCAAGCACAACCTGCCCAGCGAACCCCAGACCGACCCCATCACCGGCCTGCTTTTCGTCGTCGGCCTGGGCTACGGCCTCCTGCGCCTGCGTGACCGACGCCGGGGCCTGCTGTGGATGTGGCTGCTCTTTGCCATGGTCGGCGGCATCCTCAGCGTGCGCCACGAATCCCCCCAAGCCTACCGCACCCTCACCGCCATCCCCGCCATCTCCATCTTGGCAGCGGATGTGCTTTATCGCTTTGGCGCGGGGATTGGGGGGGGGGGATTGGGGATTGGGAAGCGGGGATCCGTGATCTTGAGGGGGATTGGGGCACTGATTGTGATCCTGGGCGCGGGGTCAGCGGCGGCGTGGGAGACCAATGTCTATTTTGGCCGTCAAGCCGATTCGGAAGCCGTCCAAGTCAGCTTCAACCTGACCGAGAATTGGGTCACCAAGGAAGTCCAGACCGCCCTGGCCGATGGCACAACCCTCTATCTTTCGCCCCGTTTCTACACCTTTTCCCCCCTGCGCTTCCTGATCTGGGGCGATCAAATGACGGCCACCGGCACAGCAGATCTGGACAGCCCTCCCTATCTCCTCGTGCGCCCGGAGGTGGATCTGCCCGTCCCGGACCCGGGCGGGGCCGTGCTTTTCCTCGTGGACAGCTATTATTGGCCTCTGGCCGACTATTTCCGGCTCTACTATCCCAACGCCACAGCGGAGTTGATCCGCGGGCCGGGGAATGCCCCCCTCTACATGCGGGTGATGGTCCCCGAAGCCGACACCGCCGCCATCCAGGGCCTGCGCATGACGGTCACGTTGAGCAACGGCTCCTCGACCACGGCCACGGTCTCCAACCTCAACCAAAACTGGGAAGAGCGCACGGATGTGACCACCGTGGCCTGGGCGGGCAGTCTACGCATCCCCACCAGCGGAGCGTATGAGTTCGTACTGCCCCCCGGCCTGCTTTTGGCGTTGGACAGCGTACCCTGGACCGGTTCCCGCTACCTGGCCAGCGGACTCCACACCTTCTCGGCCCAGATGGCCAACCCGGAAGCCCAACCCACCGCCGCCGAATTGGTGTGGCGGCGTCCCGATCCAACCCAAGGCACGGTACAAGATGCCGTGCCCGCCTCCGCTTTCTTCCAGATCCAGCCGCCGCAACAAGGGCTGTTGGCCACCTATTACGCCGGGGAAAGCTGGAGCGGCCCGCCCCTCTTCCAGCAAGTCACCCCCTTCCTGCTCCTGGCGTGGTCGCCGGAAGGCCCCTTTGCCGGGTCATTCAGCGCCCGCTTCACCGGCAGCCTGCGCATGGACAGCCCCGGCCCCGTCCGCTTCCGCCTGGACGCGGACGACGGCGTGCGCTTCATCGTAGACGGCCAGATCGTGGCCGAAGCCCTCACCCCGGACCAGCCCAACCAGGTGATCGTCAGCCTGGACTTGGCTGCCGGGGAACACCCCATCCAGATCGACTACTTCCAGCGCGGCGGCGGCAACGCCCTGGAATTCTATTGGCAACCCATGGGCATGCCCGAAAGCCCGGTTCCCCCCAGCGTCCTCACCCCCACGGAGCCAGGGCAATGAGCGACCAACAGCAAAGAAGTCCGACTTTTTACAAAAGTCGGACTTCTGGGTTGACAAATTGTTTGGTAAAAAGTTGCTCTAGCCAGGTCCGTGACCTGGCGGGTACACGTCGGCGCAAATTGGTCCGGGATAACTTTGCTCTAGCCGGGTCCGTGACCCGGCGGGTAGATCTCAGGATTT
>JAGNDO010000086.1 GCA_018003515.1 Caldilineaceae bacterium | reverse complement strand
CACAAGGCCCACGGGGATGTGAGCGACGCCATTGTGGAGCGGGTCTATCGCCGGGTGCTGGAAGGCATGGGGCTGATCGTGCTTCATTCCGGCCACCATTCCAAGATCTTCCGCAAGCTGATGGGCACCTCCTGCTCCCTGCGCTGGCGGGAGGCGGACGAGCGGGAGCGGCTGTGGGTGGTCAACCCCAGCCATCCCATCGCCGACGGGCTGGACGCCTATTTCGAGATCCCCGAAGCCGAGATGTACGGCGAACTCTTCGACATCCCCACGCCGGAAGATCTGGTCTTTGTGAGCTGGTTTGAGGGGGGCAACGTCTTCCGCTCCGGCTGCTGCTGGCATCGAGGCCGGGGCAAGGTCTTCTACTTCCGGCCCGGCCACGAGACCTATCCCATCTACCACATGCCCATTGTGCGCCAGGTGATGGCCAACGCCGCCCGCTGGGCCGCGCCGGGGCATGGGCCGGCCTTTGTCTACAACCAAGGGGCCATCCATGAAACGGTTCCGCTGGAGGTGGTGTCGGTGAAGGAGAGCAATCGGGCGCGGATTGGGTAGAGCTGGTTAAATGGGTACAAAAAAGGGGAGGGTGCGGCGAACATTGTTCGCCGCACCCTCCCCTTTTTTGTACCCCCTGTAGGACTCGAACCTACGACCGTCCGCTTAGAAGGCGGATGCTCTATCCATCTGAGCTAAGGGGGCCAGTCCAAGATATTGTATGCATTCCGGGGCGCAAAGTCAAAGCCTCGGGTTCTGCGCGTAGGGGCACGGGATGCGGCGGGAAGCTGCCTTCCGCTGCATCCCATGCCCGGCAGTTGGTTCATTCATCCGCTCGTCCAGCTGGGCATGGGTGCGGACGGCGATGCACTTGGTTTGCCTGCGGACACGATCCGTGCGCCGTCCGCACCCATGCCCCTACGGGGATACGGGCACCTCGGTCGGCATGGGGGTGGGGAAGACGTTGGGGGATTGCATGAGCTGGCTGACCCGCACCCGGGCGATGACGGCAAGTTGGGGATCACTGGCTTCGGCCAAGTCGAAGACGTGGTTGTAGTACTCCATGGCCAGGTTGTTGTCGCCCCGGGCTTCGGCCAGCCCGCCCAGGAGGAAGTAGGCTTGGGGATTCTCCGGTTCCAGGGTCAGGGCCTGGGCCAGGGCTGGCTCGGCTCCGTCCAGATCCCCGGTTTGCAGACGGCGGTTGGCCAGGGTGGTCCAATAGAAAACCTCCCGCCCGGTCAGCAAGGCCCTGGCTTGGGCCAGATTTTGCTTGGCGATCTCCGGGTGATCCAGCCGTTCTTCCAGCACACCCCGCCAGATCAGCATGTCCGGCTCGGCGGGCAGTTGGTCCAAGTTGGCGTCGATCACAGCCAGGGCGTCGGGCCAGTTTTGCTCCATGGAATATTGGTCCAACTGATACATGACGTCGGCGTAGAGGACGTCCAGGGGATCCGGCGGGAAGAAGGTCTGCATGGTCCAATAGGCCAACAACACGCCCCCCACGACTGTACCCACAATCGTGCCCAGGCGCACGAGCATCCGGCGACGTTGCCGGCTGGCTTCTTGATCCAAATACCACCAAAAGCTCACCTCGCTGGCCGGGCCGATGGCGTGGGTTTTGCGCAGACGGGGAAAGCGCGGCCCCTTGGCCGCCGCGCTGGTGATGGCCGCTGCCTGGCTGTTGACGCGCTGGATCAGGGAGTCCCAGCGGCTCTGCTCTGGGCGCAGATCCATGCCGCTGTCCGTCAGGCGGTCAAATTCGCTGTCGATGCGGTCCAGGGTGAGGAGCAGGGTCTCCACATCGGCGGAGGCAACCCGGGTGACCAGCTTTTCGGCCTCCTCCAGATCCCTGCGCAGTTGATCTGCCGGGGAAATGGCCCGAGAATTTATATTGTGTGCCATTTTTGTCTCAATCTCTATCGCTGAAAGGTCAAATTGATCCACGAATCTGCACGAATCTTTCTTGATTCGTGTAGATTCGTGGATCAATGACTCTGCTGAAAAAAGTCTTCAAACCGCCAAGAACCCAGAAGAAAACACCTTCTTTTCTCTGTGATCTTTGTGATCTTTGTGGTGAAAAGAACCGTTTTCAGCAGAGTCATCAATCTAATCATCGGAATCGTCGTCATCATCCCCATCCAAAGGGCCGCCGCCGCTCTCTTTGGCTTCTTCTTCCCGCTGGATTTCCCGGAAGACCCGGTTGAGGCCGGACTTGATCTGGCTTTCGATCTTGGCCTTGCGATCCGGGGGCACGGGGAACCAGGAGAGCATGTCGCTGACCAACCCACTCTTGGTTTCGTTCTTGGTCTTGCCCGCTTTGTAATATTCCAGCACCCTGGCCCGCATATATTCGATATATTCGGCCACCTTGTATGTGGCGTCCGCGGTGCAGACCGGGCCGTGACCGGGGACCAGTTGCTCCGCCCCCAAGCCCCGGATCAGGACCAGGGCACTGAGCCATTCCAAGGAGCTGGCCTGGGCCATGTAGGGGTGCTGATCCACCCAGATGGTGTCCCCCACAAAGCAGACCTTCTCCTCGGGCAGCCAGACGATGCTGGTGGCCGGGGTGTGACCGCCCACGTGAATCAACTCCGTGCGCCGGCCGCCAAAGGTGAATATCGCCCGATCCGTAAAGGTGACATGGGGCGGGATAATCTCGATGTCGGCCAACTGCTTTTGGATCTCCGGCTCCCGCTTAAAGCTGTTGCGCACCCGCTCCTTAAAGTTCTCCGTATAGCCGGACATCTCTTTGTGCGCCCGCTCCTGGGCGATCACCTGACAGGGCATGAAATATTGGTTGCCCAAGGCGTGGCCCCGGTGATGGTCCGTGTTGACCACATACAGAAAGGGCAGATCCGGGAACTCGTCCTCGATCTGGTCTCGCCAATCGATGGCCTGCTCCGGGATCAGGGGCGTGTCCACCAGGATGATGCCCTCGTTGGTGACGATAAAGCCGGGCGTACAGCCCCGATAGTGGGTGTTGATAAAGATGCCGTTGGCGATCTCCTCGCGTTTGCCCAGACCGGTCACCCCGACTTTTGCCGCGCTGCGCCGTCTTGCCATGATCTGTTCTCCCTTTTGCGTGCTGGTGGTCGAGCTAGTACCCATGCTGGTTTTGTCCGCCGTTTTTTTGAGAATTTGAGACCAATGTGGTCAAAGTGGCTGTTGACTGCGGGTGAATCAATCCGATCATTGACCCGGGGGCCAAAAGATCCGGGTTGGGTTTGAAGAGAAGCTCTTCGGCCCCGACCTCACCCGCCCCAAGAGTCTACTCTCTTCCGCCCATCCTGTCAAAGTAATTTGTCTTATGTATACAAATTGACACAAAATTGACCCAACGCATGTGAACTCCCGCAGCTTTCATGATATACTACAGGCTGTGATTTTTCTCCCACATAGACCCAGTGCAGCGTGGCATAGGTCGGGGTCAGAGGATGACCCAGCTATCTCTACAATTTCAACCGACCCGACCAGCAAAGGCCGGGTCAAGCACAGAAAGGGTTTGGTATGGGTATGAACAGCATCGGCGTGATGACCAGCGGCGGGGATGCGCCAGGCATGAACGCGGCCGTGCGCGGCGTCGTGCGGGCGGCCCTGGACCAAGGCATCCCAGTCTTCGGCATCTATGAGGGCTATCGAGGCATGATCGAGGGCGGCGACCGCATCCGGGCCATGACCTGGGGGTCCGTGGGCGGCATTTTGCACCGGGGCGGCACCTCCATCGGCACAGCCCGCAGCCCCGAATTTCGCACCAGGGAAGGTCGGCTCAAAGCCGCCCGCAATCTACTCGCCCACGGCATCACCAAGCTGGCCATCATTGGTGGCGACGGCAGCTTGACCGGGGCCAACCTCTTCAGCGAAGAGTGGGCCGGTCTGTTGGCCGAACTGGTGGAGACCGGCCAGATCGATCAGGCCACCGCAGATGCCCACCCGCTTCTCAGCATCGTGGGCATGGTCGGCTCCATCGACAACGACATGTTTGGCACAGACATGACCATCGGCGCGGACACGGCCCTGCACCGCATCACCGAGGCCGTGGATGCCATCGCCAGCACCGCGGCCAGCCACCAGCGCGCCTTTGTGATCGAGGTCATGGGCCGGCGCTGCGGCTATCTGGCCCTGATGGCCGCCCTGGCCACGGGGGCCGACTGGGCGCTGATCCCGGAAAGTCCGCCTAATCTGGACGCCTGGGAAGAGAAGATGTGCGAAGTCTTGAAAGAGGGCCGGCGGGCCGGTCGGCGGGACAGCATCGTGATCGTGGCCGAGGGGGCCCAGGACCGCCACGGCAACCCCATCACCGTGGACCATGTGAAGCAGGTTCTGGAAGAAAAGCTGGGCGAGGATACCCGGATCACCATCCTGGGCCACCTGCAACGGGGCGGCTCCCCCAGCGCCTTTGACCGCAACCTGGCCACCATGATGGGCGTGGCCGCGGTGGACGAACTGGTCAAGATGACCCCCGACAGCCCCTCCATGTTGATCGGGCTGCTGGGCAACCGCATCACCAGCACCCCCCTCATGCACTGCGTGGCCCAAACCCAGGCCGTGGAGAAAGCCATCAAGTCCCATGACTACGAACTGGCCATGGATCTGCGGGGCCGCAGCTTCAAAGAAGCCTTCCGCACCCTGCGCACCCTGGTGCGCGCCTTCCCCCATGCGCCCAAACCGGGGCGCAAACAGTTGCGCATCGCCATACTCAATGCCGGCGGCCCTGCGCCAGGCATGAACACTGCGGTCCGTGCCGCCGTTCGCCTGGGCATCGACCGCGGTCATACCATGTTGAGCATAGAGCGAGGGTTCCAGGGCTTTGTCGAAGGCGATATCGAAGAGATGAACTGGATGAGTGTCAATGGCTGGGTAGCCGTGGGCGGTTCTGAACTGGGTACCAATCGCCGGGTTCCCACCGGATCAGATCTCTACGCCATCGCCCGCAATATCGAAGAACACAAAATAGACGCCATCTTTATGGTCGGCGGCTGGACCGGTTATCGCGCCTTGATCCTGTTGGAACAAGAGCGTAAGAATTTCCCGGCCTTCAATATCCCCATGATCTGCCTGCCCGCCACCATCAACAACAACCTGCCTGGGGCCGAACTCTGCGTCGGCTCGGACACGGCGCTTAACAGCATCATCGAATCCGTGGACAAGATCAAACAGTCCGCCGTGGCCTCCAGCCGCTGCTTTGTGGTGGAAGTCATGGGTCGCTACTGCGGCTATCTGGCCCTGATGAGCTCCCTGGCCTCCGGTGCCGAGCGAGTCTATCTGCACGAAGAAGGCGTGCGTCTGAAGGATCTGGTGGAGGATTTGGACCTGCTCAAAGATGGCTTTAGCCACGGCAAGCGCTTGGGGCTGATGATCCGCAACGAAAAGTCCAACAATATCTACGACACCCAATTTATCTGCTCTCTCTTCGAAGAAGAGGGCGGCGATCTCTTTGAGGTGCGGTCGGCCATCCTCGGCCACACCCAGCAGGGGGGCAACCCTACCCCCTTTGACCGTATCCAGGCCACCCTCTTCGCCAATCGCTGCATCCTCTTCTTGGAGGAGCAGGGCAATGAGGAGGATCCTCGGGCCGCCTGCATTGGGCTGTTGACTAACGAGGTGAAATTCACAGACCTGCGCGATGTGGCCCGCATCATGCAAAATGAATTTCAGCGCCCCAAAAAACAGTGGTGGATGGACCTGCGTCCCCTAGTCAGCATGTTGGCCCAACCCAGCGCCGGCTTCCGCATGAGCCACGAAGGCGATACCAAGTAGGTTTGGCCCAACAGGTGTAAAAAAGCCGATAGTCTGTCCTGCCGACCGCATGCGGTCGGCAGGACAGACTATCGGCTTTTTTACCCTCGCTCTTGTCCGCTCAATCCTTGTACGGATCCTGCTCATCTTCCCCGGCCATGGCCACGCCCAGGGGGGTGAGGGTGTGCAGGATGCGGATGGACGGGGCGTGCCAGGTCAGCACCTCGGGCAGCCGTTTGTAGGCCTGGGGCGATTCATCCGTGCCCGCGCCCCGCAGCTCCACCCCCATGCCCCGCACCCAGGTCATCATCATCTTGTGGCTGATCTCCCCGTCCGACACCCGCACCCTGCGCCCATTTTTATAGCGGAACTTGCCCGCGGCCCGGGTGCGGGACATCACCCGCCCGGCCCCGTGGACCGTGGAATAGAGGGCCAGCTTGCTCTCGGCGCTCTCCACCCCTTCCAAAATCACCGAAATGTCCCCCATAGATCCGCCCACAAAGCCCCTCTGCCCCGGAAAGGCCGGCGTGGCCCCCTTGCGCACCACCCACAGCTTTTGGCCGTTATGCTCCTCTTCCCAGGCGAAGTTGTGATGGTTGTGGACCTCTTCCAGAATCTGTGCGCCCAGCAGCTTGGCCACCCGGTTCGCCACCCAATCCCGCCCGGCATAGGCATAGCGCCCGGCCAGCTTCATGCAAGCGATATATTCCTGGCCCAACTGGCTATCAACATCCAGCAGCACCGGGTCCACGAACATGCCGTCTTTGCCGCCCCCAGCCGCAATAAAGTGGCTGGCCAGCCGATGGCCCAACCCACGGGAACCGAAGTGAACACCGATCCAAATCTGCTGCTGATCGTCCTCGAAAATGTCCACATAGTGGTTGCCGCTGCCGATGGTGCCCAACTGCTCCGCGGCCAAAGATTTCTGCTTGCGGGCAATGGGAATCTCCCAGGCCGGGTCATCGTCAAAGAGGGGGTGATCCGCCTCCTCCCGATTCTTCAACCCGATGCCAAAGGAGAGGGTGGCCCAGATGTCGTCCATGATACGACCGATATGCTTGCGGACCTCCGGGGCCGGCGCGTCAATGCGCACGGCCTTGTTCCCGCACGCAATATCAAAGCCCACGCCCGACGGGCTGATCTTCTCCCCATAGCCGATGACGCCCCCAATGGGCACGGCATAGCCCAAGTGGTGATCCGCCATCAACGCCGCCGCTTCCCCCGTGCGCGCACAGTTGACGATCTGGTCGATGGCCCCGGGGTCCGGTTCGCCCCAGACCGGGATGTTGTGGATAAGTTGATAGGTCATGGCGATTCCTCCTTTATTTTCCACTGGGCAACAGCGGATTCTCGATTTCTAGAAACGGCGCAAGGGGCGCAAAATCTGCACCGGCGTACATCCCCACCAGCAGACGAGCCGGGGCTTGGCCCCCGTCCCAGGCCAGGGGATGCGCGTCCACCAACACCTCCCCCACCTTCCACAGCCCCGTGGGATAGAAATCCCCGCCGGGCCGCCGGTCATCCTGGGCCAGCTTCTCCCCCGCCCCATCAAAAAGCTGCACCGTGGTCGTAAAATCCCCCGGCACGAGCGCATCCACCCGCCAGTGGAGCATCACCCTTGCCCCGCCATCCGCCTCCACCCAATCATAGCCCAACAGGGTCAGTGGACCATAGGCAAGCTCTACGGCGGTTTGGGGTGGCTGGGCCGGAGAATCAGTCACCGCCACCAAGGGCGAAGCCAAAGGGGTCAACCCATAGCGTACGTCCAACCCAGGCATAGGCTTGATCAACACCACCGGGCGGCCCGCCCCCAACGCCGTGGCCACCGTGGTCCCCACATCGGTGAAGCGCTCCTCCGGCGTCAACAGGGGGAAAACCCCGGTCAGGTCCGGGCGCAGCCCCGCCACATTTTGCAGATAGTAGAGGGGCACAATCTCGTTGCGGTCATTGCTCACCAAAATCGCCCCGTCCGGCGGCTGGGCGGCCAAAATCTCCGCCCACATTTCGCCAGCCTTTTGGTTGGCCGACTGATCGATTTGGGAAAAATAGAGAGCTGTCAGGTAGAGGGGCAGGACGAGGAATAGGAAAGTAGTCTGGTGCAGGATGCGCGGGGCCAGACGAAAGGGCATTTGTTTCGGGTTCTCCTTGCCAAAGACGGACGTCACCCCACCCACCACCCCAAACACCCCCCACCCGGCATAGATCACCCCGATCAGATAGAGCGGAATATAATAGACATAAATATCGCCAATGCCATAAAAGAGGTTAAAAACTTGCAGCATCACCCCAAAAGGTAGGGTGAGGGCCAACAGCACCCAGCGCCGATCCCAGATCAAGACGATCAACCCCAACCCAATCAACCCCACCCCAACCCAAGTAAAATGATCCAGCCACAACATCCCGGCTTCAGACAGACGGGCCAACGCTTGGCCCAGCCCAAAAAAGCTGACCGCAAAGACACTGCCCGTCAAATAATCCAGAAACCCCTGAAAACTGTTCGTGTACAGGGGGATCGCCGCTTCGCCCAGGCGGGGAAAATACCACGGCGAGGTCTCCGGCGTCCCCCGCAACGGAATATACAAATAGAGCAACTGAGGCAACATCACCGCCACCCCCGCCCCCATCCACAGCCGCCACCGGCCCATCTCGACCCGCTCCAGCCGGGTCCGTGACCCGGCGGGTTGACCCAGCCCTGTGTAGATCAGCCACACTGCCAACACCACACCCGGAATCACAAAAACCGTCGTCCGATGATGGGCCAGCCCCAGCCCCACCAACCCAGCCAGCATCACCGTGCGCCGCATGGACCCATCCCACGTCAGCGCCGCCAGCAGGATCAACCCCATCAACAGCCCGTGCAGGGTATAGACCTCGGCGATCAGCGCCTGGCCCCAAAAAGTGGGATTGGCCCCAAAGAGGGCGGCGCTGAACAACGCCACGCCCCGGCTGATCCCCGCCGGGCCAGGGACTATTTTGCGCATAGTCACAAAGAGCAGGGCCACGGTGAGGGCCGCCGTCACCGCGCTGAACAAATTCAACGCCCACGCCGGGTCCGCCCCAAAGCGGGCCAACCCATGCTGCCACACCCCGCCCAAAAGCAGATAGAGCGGATAGCCCGTGGGGTGGGCCAGCCCAAAGCCCCAGGCCGCAAACTGAAACTCCCCGGCGTCTCCGTCCAGCAGGCCAGGGGCCAGGGTGAGAAAATAGAGCGTCAGGGCCATCAGCCCCAGGACAAACGCCAAAATCCCATCCCATCGGGAAAGGGGCGCGGCAATAGTCGGTTGAGATCGGGCAAGCGGTTTGGTCGTCATACGCGAAATTGTACCCGAACCCAACCGATTGTGGAATTCCCAGGATCTTGGATGTGGTCGGCAGGCGTGATAAGATGGGGCTTTGGAATTGGGGATTGGGGATTGGGGATCGGGCACTCATTCGCTGCACAACTTGCCCCTCGCAATTCGCCCCTGGCAACATGGACTACGCACTATGATCGCATGGCAAAGTCGGGCGTTGATGATTGTGCCCACGTACAACGAGAAAGAAAACCTGTCCAGACTGGTGACCCAACTGCGCGGCCTGCCGGGGGACATTCATGTGTTGGTGGTGGATGACAACTCCCCCGACGGTACGGGGACCATCGCCGACGGCATGGCGGCCACGGATGCGGGGGTGCATGTGCTGCATCGAGCGGGGAAACTGGGGTTGGGGACGGCCTATCGGGCCGGTTTCGCCTTCGGCTTGGCCAAGGGTTACCACTATCTCTGCACCATGGACGCCGACTTCAGCCACAACCCGGATCGTCTGCCCGTCATGTTGGACAAGGCCGAGTCGGGCTATGACCTGGTGATCGGCAGCCGCTATGTGCCTGGGGGCGGGGTGGTGGGGTCAACGCCCTTTCGCAAGTTTGTCAGCCGGGGGGCCAACTGGCTGGCCTATCTGCTCTTGGGCGTGGGTTCACGGGACTGCACTGCCGGTTTCCGCTGCTACCGGCGCACGGTCTTGGAGACCGTGGACTTGGACAGCATCTTCAGCTCCGGCTACAGCTTCCTGATCGAGATGGCCTTCCTGTGCCAGCGGGCGGGCTTTCGCATCGGCGAAGTGCCCATTACCTTTGTCAACCGCACAGAGGGGGCCAGCAAGATCAGCAAGGCCGAAATTTACAAGGCCTTCTACACCCTGATCCGCCTGCGTACCTCCCTCCTGCCCTGGGAGCGCATGGTGGCCTTCGTGCGCCGGGTGCAGGGGCGGGAGGTGGAGGGGTAGGACTGCATCCCCTTATCGGATCACCACGGATCGGCCAGAAATCGCGTTGTCTTCTCCTTCATCCTTCTGGCGACAAACTGCTCTTCGCTTTCTTCTCCCGAAGTGCTATTGTTCCGTCACCGCTGATTTGATGGATTGTGGAGTCGGGCATCCTCAGATGCCCGCCGTTCGCATCTGAGGATGCGAACTCCTCAATTCCATCATTTGAACGTTGACGGGACACTATCATAATCGGCGTGTGCCTCGTTGATGGCCTGGATGACGGCAGCGTCGTGCCGGTCAAGGAATTCTTCAACTGCCAAGACGAAAAACTGGTTTTGAGAAACTTTCATCTCAGCCGCCGCTTTCTCAGTTTTTGCAAAGATCTGCTCATCCAATTCAAATTCAATTTCGATTTCTGGCATTGGCGTCACCTCCTGGCTAATCCAAAAGTCGGTCATCTTTTCGTGTAAAACAAAAGTCCGGTTATGCCCGATAGCATAACCGGCTTTTTGACATTTTTCAACTGGAAAAATACACTTCCCCAATCCCCAATCCCCAATCCCCAATCCCCAATCCCCTACTTCCCAACCTCCACCCAGTCCACCGCCCCGGCCAGGGTCCGCCGATCCCGGTTGAGGCTGACGCGTAGGAAGGCGTCTGCGGGGTCGATGACCTGGGCCGCGCTACCGGGGGCGGCATCCTTGACGCCGACGATGGCGAAGAATTGGCCGGCCAGTCTTTCGGCGGAGACGTCCGCGCCAAGAGTGCGCAGGGCGGTGACGCCGTCCGCGGAGAGGAAGGCGGTGGCGTTGCCCCGGCTGGCGACGATCACGGGTGTGCCGGGGGGGATGTCGGCTACGAACGCCGCCAGGCTTTCGCTCTCGAAGGCGTTGGCCGTGGTATCGAAGCCCTGCATGGCGGTGACTTCCCCGGTGGCCGGGTCCAGCACGGTGAGGTTGATGCCTTGGCGTCCGGCAGAGCCGTCGGACTGGGTGCCGGATTCGTCGAAGAGAGCGATGAAGGCGCCGTCGGCAAAGGCTTTGATGTCCGCGTCCACGGGCAGGTTGACCCCGGTGCTGCCGATCTGGCGGCTGCCGGGGATCACTTGGCGGGGGACGGCAAGTTCGGCCCATTGTAGATCAAAGTGATTCAGTCCATCGATCAACAACGAACCGGGCACGTACCAGGTGATCTCTTGCCAGCTATCGGTCAACGGCTGGCTACTCAACACCGTGCCGTTCACCGTCAAGGCAACGGATTGGGTCGGGCCGCCGTAAGCAAACGGGTGAACATGGGCGGTCACCCGATAGGTGGCAGCGAGGGAGCGGTTGGCTAATGGGATAAAAAGACGACTCTCTGGCTCGGTGGCCCAGATGGCCGTGGCCGAGAAAGGCTCGTCCACCTCGGCGGCGTCCCAGCCCTCGCCCCGATAGGCGAAGGTGCCGGGGGTGCCCAGATCCAGGCGGAAGGAGTCGGTCACGGGGGGCAGGACGACCCGGTAGGCTTCGATGCCGCCGCCGGTCCAGAAGGGGGTCGGCTCCAGGGGCAGGGTGGCCTTGACGAAATCCCAACTGGCCTGCCATGTGTCGGCGTAGGGGTAACGCTGTTCGATGGGCGGGTGCAGGAGTACGTAGCCCACGTTGTAGAGGGCCATCAGATCCGGGGTCTGGGCCGCGGCCTGGGCGGTGGCTTCCGGGGGCAGGGGTTGGCCCTCTTCGACCCGCAGCAGGGTGTCAAAGTAGGGGATGCGGGCGAAGTAGTCCATCTTGAAATCCGGCGCTCGGCTGATGTTGCCGCCCAGCATGGGCTTGCCGTGGCCGATCTGGAAATATTGAAGCTGGGTCTGTTCCGGCCCCAGGGTGCCAAAGCTGTTGCGCCAGCCCAGGGGCACGTTGAACACGCTGACGGGCCGGGGATCCGCCTGGATCTGGGCGTAGACGGCCGGGATACGGGCGTCCGACAGAGGCAAAGGCAGGGCCAGGTGTTCGAAGATCACCGCCACTGCCAGCACCACCGGAATCCCAATGACGGCAAAGCGCCGACCACCCCTCGCCATTTGCCATTCGCCATTCGCCACTTTTCGCATAATCCACGCCACCCCATACCCCGCCAAGACGGCCAGCCCCAGCATGAGGAGGACGCTGTTGCGGTTGGGGGCGCGGTTGGCTTTGATGATGGGGAGGTAGTGCAGGATGGCGAAGGGCAGGGGGAAGGTGGCCTCCACGCCGTCCAGATCAAAGCGATAATTGCCGTCGATTTGGAGGAAGGGGCCGAGGGTGAAGAGGCCAAAAACCAGGGTCGTCCACACCCAAATCCGCACGCGCTTGCGGAAGGCCAGCACGCCGACCAGGGCCAGGGCCGCACTGGTCCAGCCCAAAAAGACCGTGTTCACATCTCGGGGGCCGGTGACGCCCAACTCCAGCGCCCGCAGTTGCACCCGGCGCAGTTCGCTCACCAAATCTCCGCCGAAGAACGGATGCAGCACAGTGGGTTTGAACCAGCCCAGCAAGTCCGTACTCAGGGGAATCGCTTCGCCCCAGCCTTTGAGGGCGAAGTTGTCCACCATGAACGCTTTCAGGATCGGGAACAGCGCCGGTCCCCAGAGCAGGGCGGCGATCCCGCCGATGATGAGGAGGGATTGCGTGTTGCGTGTTGCGTGTTGCGTGGCCTTGAAAACACTTTTCGCCTCCTCGCCTCCTCGCCTCCACCCCTCCCAAATCTTCACGATCACCACAATCACCGTGAAGATGGCCAGAAAAACAGCGGTGATCATCTCGGCCAAACCGTTGAAGGCAAAGAAGATGCCCGCCAAGATCGCCGCCTTGCGCCGTCGGGCTGGGGACAACTTCCCGTCCAAGCTGCGCAGAAGGGTGAGGGCGTAGAGGGGGATCCACTGGGTCGTCACCATGTCGTAGTGGCCCAAGGTGGCATAGATGGCCCGGTTGCTGGCAAAGGCGTAGAGGATGCCGGCGAGAATAGCCGGGAGCAGGTAGCCGTTAGCCGTTAGCCCGTGCTTGGCTTCGCCATTCGCCATTCGCCATTCGCCATTCAACAAATATCGGACGAGCAAAAAGGTGCCATACCCGCTCATCACCGTGCTGAACAGGAGGGCGATGTTGCTGGCAAAGGGGTAGTTGACGGCCAGGGCCAGGGGCTGGGCGATCAGGGCGTGGAAGAAATTGTAGGTGTAGAGGATCAAGTCAATGCCCAGGGGATACCAGATCAGCTCCGAGTGCAGGGGGCTGGCCAAGTTGTCCACCACAGCCTGTTTGAAGGTCCAGATATTCCACACAAAGGTGGACTCGTCAAAGGCCCACTGGGCCACGCCGGGCACTTTGGTGGTCAGGTTCGCCGCCAGGGGCCAGGAGAGGGCTAGGGCCAGGACCGTGAAGAGGGCCAGGATCCAGGGGTGTTTGTTGATTGGTTGATTGGTTGATTTTTTCATGGGTTTGGGTGCGGGGTTGGGGATTGGGGATTGGGGATTGGGGATTAGGGATTGGGGATTAAGCGGGTGAATACCGCCCAATCCCCAATCCCCAACCCCCAATCCCGAACCTACGGCCTTTCGGCGATGCAGAGGATGCTGGTGCCGAAGGGAAGGCTGAGGCGCTCGACCAGTTCGGCTTCCAGCCAGCCCACGGCGTGGAGGAGGGTGTTGACCGGCTCTGGGGTGGGTTCCATCTCCACCTGATAGACCTCTTCCTCTTCGGTGAGCAGGGGGCTGTCCAGGTCTGGGGCTTCGGGACGCAAGAAGCGCACGCCCGCGATCAGGGGGAAGACGAAGAAGTTGTTATAGCTCTTGCGCTTGACCCGGAAGCCGGAAATCTCCAGCTTTTGGGCCAGTTCCGTGGCCGTATAGCGGCGCTGATGCTCGTTGATCACATCGTTGTAGCTCCACAGCCACATAAAGGCGGGCACGGTGATCATCATCTTGCCGCCGGGCTTGAGCACCCGCAAGCACTCGTCAAAGACGCCCAACTCGTTGGGGATATGCTCAATCGTGTCCAGCATGGTGATCAGATCGAAGCTGTTGTCCGGGAAGGGCAGGGCGTCCCCGGAGCCTTGAAAGCTGGTCAGCCCCCGCATCTTGGCCATTGGCAAGGGGCGGGCGCTGAAGTCAATCCCGATCACCCGGCCATAGTGGGCCAGGTGGTGGGCCATGTTCCCCGCCCCGCCGCCGATGTCCAGAACCGTGCGCTCTTGGCCCGGCTGGGCTGGGCCGACTTCGGCGTCCAAGTATTTCAAAATGGCCCGGGTACGGCTCATGAACCACCAATGTTTGTCTTCTTCTAATACGGTCAATGCAGGTGTTGGCATAGATTTCCTCCCAGGCGTACATGGGTTTTGGTGAATTGTATCCAGCCATTATACATGAAAGCGGGGCAAACCCGCTTTTTTACCGCAAAGCCGCGGAGAGCGTAAGGGCGTCTTGATTCTTTTTCGACCACGGAAAACACAGAATACACGGAATACACGGAATTTTCTCTGGCCCTTCCGTATATTTCGTGTATTCCGTGGTCGAAAAATTCTAAAAACACTTTTGCACCCCGCCCAAGTTGTGATAAACTATCCCAGTACGACTTGTTCGTCCGGGGGATGAAAGGTTTCGACGGGGCAGGAGGCTCTGTAATTGCAAGCCGTAGAGCGTCGGCTACGCTAAAAAGGCGCAAACACTATAAATGCCAACAACACTGGCAAGGTCTTCAACTTCGGTTTTGCATCCGCCGCTCCGGCGATGGCTGCCGCCTAAGTTAGACCAACCCTGATCCCGTAAGACGGATCACGGCCCATTCTCATGGCACCGGCAGGTGAGGATGAAGCCGACATAATCTGTAGGTTGCGGTAGCCTAACGCCGATGTGGCTGCCTAAGACTATCGGCTAGCTGGTTTCCAAACCCTACGTCATCGTGGGTTTTACTGGCGAACCTCTCAAACAGATGACTAAGCTTGTAGACGTTGCAGCGCAAATGTTTCGGACGCGGGTTCAATTCCCGCCATCTCCACTGGCCCTCCACCCAAGGGCCAACCCCAAACCCTTTGACGGCCCGACAGTCCACCCACTGTCGGGCCGTCGCCCTTTCTACGGCCAAAAACAAAAGCTAACCGCGCCCAACTGCGGACCGCGGCCAAGCCGCGGCATCCCGGATGGGCGTTTGCGTATCCTGGCAAATGGCGAGATAATCGAGTTTGAATTGTGACGGCAGGTCATTCGACAACCAATCTATCAAAAAGAGGGCACGGGAAGATGCGCAAACTCGTTCTGTTTATGCACACATCTCTGGACGGCTTTGCGGCCGGGCCGCACGGGGAGATGGACTGGATCCATGTGGACGAAGAGATCTTTGACTTCGCCGCGGAGCGGACCAACGCCGCGGACACCGCACTGTATGGGCGGGTGACTTTTGAAATGATGGAAGGCTATTGGCCCACGGCTGCCGACCAGCCGGACGCCACCCGGCACGACATTGACCACTCAGCCTGGTATAGCCAGGTCGCCAAGGTCGTACTCTCCCGCACCCTCAGCGGGGAAGACCTGCGCAACACGCAGATCATCAGCCACAATCTGGCTGCCGAGATCGGTCAACTTAAACAAGGCCCAGGCCGAGAGATCGTGATCTTTGGCAGCCCCGGCGCGGCCCATTCGTTGATGGCCGAAAACCTCATCGATCACTACTGGCTCTTCGTCAACCCGGTGTTGATGGGGGCGGGCATCCCCGTCTTCAAGAATATTCAGACCCACTCCGCGTTGAAGCTCGTGGCAAGCCATGTGTTCACGTCGGGCGTTGTTTGTCTTCACTACGAGGTTGTTCGGGGTGATGCGTAGATGTAGCGCGACAACTAAAAGGGAGAGAAAATGATGCCATCAACAACCAGCTACCAAAATATCGATGAATATATCGCCACCTATCCTGCGCCCGTGCAGGCCATCATGCAGGAGATCCGGCAGGTGATCCATGCCGCCGCGCCGGACGCGGTGGAGGCGATCGCGTATGGCATCCCCACCTTCAAATTGCAGGGCAAGAATTTGGTCCACTTTGGGGCGTTCAAGAGCCATATTGGGTTCTATCCCACCCCGTCAGGCGCAGAAGCCTTCAGCGCCGACTTGTCGAGCTATAAGCAGGGCAAAGGATCGGCCCAGTTCCCCTTGGACCAGCCAATGCCCTACGATCTGATGCGCAGGATCGTTCTGTTCCGGGTGACCGAGACCGAGAAGCGCACACCCAAGGCGAAGAAATAGATAAAGTGGACAAAGGCAAAACCTCGTCTGATGTCGCCGCCCTCACCATCGTCGATGTGGGCTACCGCTCCACCCACTTCTGGGTGATCAACGCCGGACCCTCGCGCCTGCTGGTGGATCTGGGCTGGCCTGGACGCTTTGGCGAACTGGCCGCCAACCTGCGGCGCATGGACATCCCCCTGGCCGAAATTCGCTATGGCCTGGCCACCCATTACCACATTGATCATGCCGGTGCGGCCCAAGATTTGAAAAAAGCGGGTGTGCCTCTCTTGGTCATGGACCTACAGGCCCGCTCCATTCCGATGATGGTACAATGGGTCAAGCCCGCGGACAACTATACGCAGATCACCACCCATGACAACGTGATCATCTCCTGCGCCGAGAGCCGAGCCTTCCTGGCCCAGATCGGCATCCCCGGCCAGATCGTCCACACCCCCGGCCACTCGGACGACAGCGTCTCCTTGCTGCTGGACAACGGCGCAGTTTTCACCGGGGATCTGACCTGGCCCGGCTTTATCGGCCCGGAAGACCCGGCGGTGGTGATGGCAAGCTGGCAGACCTTGCGGGAACTAGGGGCCACCACCGTCTATCCCGGCCACGGTCCTGTGCGGCCACTGGACTAAATTAACCAGTTTTCCGCCTACGCCAACCATGCCCGCAAGACCAAGCGGGTGATCCCATTTGTGTTTTGATAGAATGCCGTGAAAATAATCCCATGACAAACGCAGAGATTGCTCGCCAACGGTTGACAAACCACCGAATCGCCCACGAAAAGTTTGATCTACCAAGCCAGGTGGTGACCAGCTTTGGTGCCATGCAGGCGCAAGACTATGCCAGCGCCAAGTGGGCCATCGGCCTGCGCTGCACCGCCGCCACCGAGGCCACGATCAACCAGGCGATTGCCGACAGAACCATTGTGCGTTCCTGGCTGATGCGTGGCACCCTGCACGTCGTGGCCGCCGTCGATGTGCGCTGGATGCTGACCCTGCTCGCTCCCCGGCTGATTGCTGGCGCTGCCCGGCGTCATCAGCAACTTGAGCTGGATCAGGCGACCTTCGCCCGCAGTTTCAAGGTGCTTGCCGACCTCCTTGAAGGGGGCAAAGAAGCAACCCGTGCGGAAATCAGGGCGACTCTGGAGCAAGTGGGCATCTCAACCGCCGGGCAGCGGCTCTATCATATTTTAGGGCAGGCTGTGTTGGCGGAACTCGTCTGCTTTGCGTCGGGGCAGAATAACCAAGAAGCATTTGCGCTGCTTGACGATTGGGTGCCCCACGGCAAGTCCTTAGAAGGCGATGAAGCCTTGGCCGCACTTGCCGAACGCTATTTCAAAAGTCGTGGGCCAGCCACTTTGCAGGATTTTGTGTGGTGGTCGGGCTTGTTGGTGGGTGACGCTCGCCGTGGTCTTGAGGGGGCCAGCCCCCGGCTCCATCAAGAGAAAATCCAGGGCCAAACCTATTGGCTGCCCCAAGACGGGCCACCCCCCGCCGTACCCTCGTCAACCGCCTGTCTGCTGCCTGCGTTCGATGAGTATTATCTGGGCTATCGAGGCCGTGACGCGGTCTTGGACGCTGTCTATGACAAGCGAGTCGCCTCCAATAACGGCGTATTCCGACCGATCATTGTGATCGATGGACAGGTTGTCGGCATTTGGCGGCGCGTGGCGGCCAAGGGGTCGGTAGTCATCACGCCGCAGCCGTTCCGTGCGTTGACCGTCGCCGAAGATCAGGCGGTGCATGTTGCGGCAAATCAGATCCGTGGGTTTCTGGGTCTGCCAAGTGAACCCGAATGAGGTGCAACCATGACCATGATCATCTTCCTCAACGGGGCCTCGTCTTCGGGCAAAACCACCCTGGGTCGGGCATTGCAACGACTGATCGATCGTCCCACTTTCTATTTCTCATCGGACCAACTGGTCGAGGCCAACATCCTGCCGGAGGTGGATCGGCAAGCCCAGACCGGGGAACGGGCGTGGCGGGTGGGCGGGGCAGTTTCCGGCCACCCGTCCCACCATCCTCCGGTTTATCTCGACCCTTGACCGGGTGGCGGTCCCTGCTACACTCGCTGGGCGATGGCGACGGGTGACGGGAGCAAGCGGGCGTCCCCCCTGCTCTTTGAACTCGGAGCTGGAGCGCCTTGAATCACCGCTTTCTTCAACTCTATTTTTCGTCCGTTCCGTGTCTCATTTTTATTGACACATTCCGCCCCCGTGAGGGGAGCGACCGCATCCGTGTTCGACAGCGCCGAAATCTCCTTGTTTCAATCCACGCCCCCCGTGAGGGGAGCGACCTCCGAGCCGCTTGGCATCCATTGCGCCCGATCTGTTTCAATCCACGCCCCCCGTGAGGGGAGCGACGCGGGTGCGCGTGCGCACGGTCTCTTTCAGCGAGATCGATGAGTTTCAATCCACGCCCCCCGTGAGGGGAGCGACGACCCCTCGATGCTGCTCAATTGCGAAAACGTCTCGTTTCAATCCACGCCCCCCGTGAGGGGAGCGACGTGCCCTACCAGACACTCAGCTTACAAGATTGTAGGTGTTTCAATCCACGCCCCCCGTGAGGGGAGCGACGTATGCGTATTACAGGTGGAACGGTTCCCGGTCTGTTTCAATCCACGCCCCCCGTGAGGGGAGCGACGAGAACCCGGCCACCAGGACCACGCCGGACGGGGTTTCAATCCACGCCCCCCGTGAGGGGAGCGACCACAGTGCATATACGGACGACTCGCCCCAGATTGTTTCAATCCACGCCCCCCGTGAGGGGAGCGACAAGGCCAAACAGCGGGTCCGGGCCGGCGAGTGGCAGTTTCAATCCACGCCCCCCGTGAGGGGAGCGACTCCCCCGACCACTTCCAGCGCTGACAGGTGGCGGTTTCAATCCACGCCCCCCGTGAGGGGAGCGACAGCCTGTTGTCGAATTCCTGCCCAGCCTCACCAAGTTTCAATCCACGCCCCCCGTGAGGGGAGCGACCAAGGCCGCAATCAGATCGGCCTTTCTCATCTTGGTTTCAATCCACGCCCCCCGTGAGGGGAGCGACCAAACCTGCTGGGCCTCTGGTGGCATTTCGGGCAGGTTTCAATCCACGCCCCCCGTGAGGGGAGCGACCATCAACCCCCGCTGGAAACCGGCGAAGCGTTGGGCGTTTCAATCCACGCCCCCCGTGAGGGGAGCGACCAGATGAGCCGTGATGTCCACGGCGTACCAAGAGCCGGAGTTTCAATCCACGCCCCCCGTGAGGGGAGCGACCTGGGGAGACCGGGCCGTCCCATAGTTGTCATAGTTTCAATCCACGCCCCCCGTGAGGGGAGCGACCAGCGCCGAGCGCCGCATGGTCTTGATTGTGGAGGTTTCAATCCACGCCCCCCGTGAGGGGAGCGACAAGGTCACTCACCCGTTTGTGGGGGACATCCGCAAGGTTTCAATCCACGCCCCCCGTGAGGGGAGCGACCGGAATCCGATCCCGGTGTGGCGGTAGTCGTAGGTTTCAATCCACGCCCCCCGTGAGGGGAGCGACCAGACTCCACTTTCTGACTGTGCTACTTAAGGAGTTTCAATCCACGCCCCCCGTGAGGGGAGCGACTGCGGCAGTCCGGGCGGCGGCCAGCTCGGAAGAGTTTCAATCCACGCCCCCCGTGAGGGGAGCGACCGGTGCTGCTGGCCGGGACGGATGGGGTCTCCGCAGGTTTCAATCCACGCCCCCCGTGAGGGGAGCGACCCAGCCCCCTTTTTGTTGGAGCGGGCCGAGTAGTTTCAATCCACGCCCCCCGTGAGGGGAGCGACGATCAACACCCGCACCTTACCCGCCCGCACATTGGTTTCAATCCACGCCCCCCGTGAGGGGAGCGACGCAGCACACTCAGCCGGTCGTCGTCGTATTTGTGGTTTCAATCCACGCCCCCCGTGAGGGGAGCGACTGCCGACTGCCAATAAAGAGACATCACGAACCAGAGGTTTCAATCCACGCCCCCCGTGAGGGGAGCGACAACAACGCCACACCTATTTCAGCAAACACAAGTGGTTTCAATCCACGCCCCCCGTGAGGGGAGCGACCGGCGGCGATTGCGGCGGCCATCAATACGGATCAAGTTTCAATCCACGCCCCCCGTGAGGGGAGCGACATCAACGTGTGGCGTCAAGCCGTACATTCGAGGGGTTTCAATCCACGCCCCCCGTGAGGGGAGCGACACTGATATTACACTCACCAAATACAACCAAGGAGTTTCAATCCACGCCCCCCGTGAGGGGAGCGACCATACTTGGTTACAATGTTCCGGTCCATCACCTGCTGTTTCAATCCACGCCCCCCGTGAGGGGAGCGACTCACAAGGAGCGAGCAATGAAAGTTAAAACAAGTGGTTTCAATCCACGCCCCCCGTGAGGGGAGCGACGGGATCGTCTACGGGCATTTCGGCCACAAGGTCGTTTCAATCCACGCCCCCCGTGAGGGGAGCGACCCCAGGTGCAGGGCGAGGATCTGCCAGATCATGAGTTTCAATCCACGCCCCCCGTGAGGGGAGCGACGGGCTGTCTGGATATGCCACGCCTATGGAGCGGTCGTTTCAATCCACGCCCCCCGTGAGGGGAGCGACCTTCCGAGATTTGCTTGCGGGTGTCGTCGGTCAGTTTCAATCCACGCCCCCCGTGAGGGGAGCGACACGTGGGGCAGCTTATGCGCCGCTATCGGGTCAAGTTTCAATCCACGCCCCCCGTGAGGGGAGCGACGCGGGGTTGGGCGCGGGCGAGAAGTCCAGCACGGTTTCAATCCACGCCCCCCGTGAGGGGAGCGACGCCTCAGCGAAGTTGTGCTGGTTGATCCAATCGCTGTTTCAATCCACGCCCCCCGTGAGGGGAGCGACCGGGATCGTCTACGGGCATTTCGGCCACAAGGTCGTTTCAATCCACGCCCCCCGTGAGGGGAGCGACGCTGGCGGCGTTGGCCACCCAAATCCTAAAATCAAGTTTCAATCCACGCCCCCCGTGAGGGGAGCGACACCCTGACCGTGGACGGGCAGACCACCGGGGCGATGTTTCAATCCACGCCCCCCGTGAGGGGAGCGACCACCGGGGAGTTATCTGGCCGCCATCCTGGACGGGTTTCAATCCACGCCCCCCGTGAGGGGAGCGACAAGGCCCGGACAAAGGCCCGGACACCAAGGGGCTGTTTCAATCCACGCCCCCCGTGAGGGGAGCGACATGCTATCGGGAGTTATTTCCGGGAGGTGATGAGTGTTTCAATCCACGCCCCCCGTGAGGGGAGCGACGGGCCGGGGACGCGGACGGTCACGGATACTGAGAGCGTTTCAATCCACGCCCCCCGTGAGGGGAGCGACTGCCCCTGGGCTGTGCGGCCAGGGCAAGAACCAGGGTTTCAATCCACGCCCCCCGTGAGGGGAGCGACATGGTGGAAGGCTTGCCCTTCCCATCCCTGACTGTTTCAATCCACGCCCCCCGTGAGGGGAGCGACTGTATTTGGCCTCTGAGTATATGAGCTTCCCGTAGTTTCAATCCACGCCCCCCGTGAGGGGAGCGACATAATGACAAGATATGTTGAATAATCTATAATAGTTTCAATCCACGCCCCCCGTGAGGGGAGCGACCCGGGGCTTTTGTGTTCGTAAGGCTGGGCTGTGTTTCAATCCACGCCCCCCGTGAGGGGAGCGACCGCCACGGTGATGATCACGGGCACGGTGTAGGCGTTGTTTCAATCCACGCCCCCCGTGAGGGGAGCGACGGCGGGCCGTGCCGGTGCCGACAACACTGGTCTGTTTCAATCCACGCCCCCCGTGAGGGGAGCGACATGGCCCAAGGCTGTTGCCCACACGCCGTGCATGTTTCAATCCACGCCCCCCGTGAGGGGAGCGACTATGCCAACCAGTCCGCATAGTAGTCAGGCTTGATAGGCGTTTCAATCCACGCCCCCCGTGAGGGGAGCGACATCGGCCTTGCTGGGGGTATGGTCGGCCTCAAAGTTTCAATCCACGCCCCCCGTGAGGGGAGCGACTTGCGATAGCGCCCGGTCACGGTGCCGTAACTGTTTCAATCCACGCCCCCCGTGAGGGGAGCGACCCCTACATCCTACGGACTGAGAACCAGTCAAGGAGTTTCAATCCACGCCCCCCGTGAGGGGAGCGACATGCCGGGCATTAGCAGATCCAACACTACCACATTGTTTCAATCCACGCCCCCCGTGAGCAGCAATTCTCAATATGGGGCAGAGGCAACAGAAGAAGGCACGAAAGGAGGGGGTTTGTGCCGGTGGTCAAAGGGAAATCAAGACAATGGACTTATGTGGCGGCCTCCAGATGAAAAGAGAGAAT
>JAGNDO010000144.1 GCA_018003515.1 Caldilineaceae bacterium | reverse complement strand
CCCCCCGCTCCGAAACCGTCATCGCCGGGGTGGTGAATGTGTGGGGAACCGCCACAGACCCCAACTTTCTGCGCTGGGAACTCTATTGGGGCCCCAACGGCGCAAACCGCTGGACTCTCCTGGCCCAAGGCGACCGCCAGCGGGTGGAGAGCCTGCTGGCCCAACTGGACCTGCGCGGCATCCCCCCCGGTGACTACGACCTGCGTCTGCGTGTCGTCCGCCAAGACGGCAACTACACCGACACCTTCGTGCGCAGCCTGTTTGTGCGGGGGCGCGGCGCGATATAGCGAGGGGCGAATGGCGAGGGGCGAAGTGTCAACACAAAACAGGCCCAGCACCACACCCTTTTGCCTTTTGCACTTTGCCTTTTGCCTTCTTCACCGCCAAACCGTCTGCCTTCGGTCTGACTTCTGTACAGAGATCGTAGACTTCCTCGTCGTCCTTGGTTTGGGAACCGCAGTGAGAGGCGGTATACTTATGTGTCGGTGGATCGCCCCGTTTTGCCTGCCGGACGGTTAGGTCTGGGTCATGCTGAACAGGATGAGTTCACCATGCGGAAACGGAAAATGGACAGGGTTAGAGAAAATCCCTGTGTTCAGGCCGTCTCCGCCAGTCTATGTGGAAATCAGTTTGTCTATCTTTAGGAGAAAAAAATGAATAAAATCAAAATGACCCGCACGGCCACGATGGCCCTGATCCTGGTCGTCCTGCTGATCTCGGCTTCGGTCTTTGTCAGCGCCCAGACCACCGTGTTGCGTTCCACCAGCGTCACCGGCGAACTGGCGGAGCAGTACAGCCAGAACTGGCTGGGGATTACCCCGGACCAACCCAGCGTCAACCTGCGCTTCACCCTGACCTTCTACCCCACGGACAACAGCGAAGTGGTGAACAACTTCGGCTTCTGGGTGTTGGATGAAAACGATGTCAGTTCAGTGGTGAGAGGCGGCCCTTTCCGAGCTAACAACGTCGCCGCCGGTGAGCGCACCAGCCGGGATCCCCTGGGCCAACTAAGCGCCCAGGTCACCGCCAGTGGTCTGGCCAACTATACCGTCGTGGTCTACAACAACAGCACCACCCCGGTGGAATACACCCTGACCCTGGAAAACGGCATGATCGTGGATGACGCCGGCCAGGTCAAGGATGCCTCGGGCAAGGGCATGTCCATGATGGCTGACACCGCTGCCGCCACCGAGACGGTCACCGGCACAGTCGCCGCCACCATAACCACCGTGGCCACCGTCACCGACGTTGACATGGATGCCGCCAAGGCCGCCGCCACCACCTACACCGTGGTCTCCGGCGACACCCTGGGCAGCATCGCCACCGCCACCTATGGCAATGTCACCTACTACAAGGGTATCTGCTCCTTCAACGAGCTGACCAACTGCAACCTCTTGGAAGTCGGCCAGGAGCTGCTCCTGCCTGAGGTTGCCGTGTTGGATGCCTTGGCCGGTGTCACCACCACCACCACCACCACTGCCGCCGCCACCCCTGCCGTGACCGCCACCGCCACGACCACCGAGACCGTGGTCGCCGAGACGGTTGCTGTCGTTGCCACCCCTGCTGCCACCACCCTGACCCCCGGCGAAGGCGTCACCTACACCGTGGTTTCCGGGGACACCCTGGCCACCATCGCCCTGGCCGCCTATGGCGACCTGAACCTCTACACCGACCTGTGTACCTTTAACACCATCGCCAACTGCGATGTGATTGAAATCGGCGACGTGATCAACCTGCCTGCCCTGGACGTCCTGACCGCCAAGTAGGACACCCTCTCCCACCCTCCCCAGCTTGGGGGAGGAGATGGGGAAAAATAGAACGCGGATGACGCGGATTTGACGGATAAAAACGGATTTCCTTCTTTTGAAATCCGCGAAAATCTGCCAAATCCGCGTCATCCGCGTTCTATTCCCGTTTGATTCTTCCGCACATCCGTGCTAAACTGTTTTGCATGGACGAGCCTATTTTTCTTGACCCCCCACCCCCATCCCAGCCCCGTCCCAAGGACGGGCCGGACCCTCTGGAAGCCGTGGATCTGGCCCACTTCTTCGGGCCGGACGGTCCCCTGGCCGCCACCCTGCCCGGCTATGAGTTGCGCGCCAGCCAGCTTCAAATGGCCGAGGCGGTCAAACAGGCCCTGCTGGACAACACCACGGCCCTGATCGAGGCCCCCACGGGCACGGGCAAATCCATTGCCTATCTGCTGCCGGCCATCCTCAGCGGACGCACGGTGGTGGTGGCCACGGCCAACAAATCCCTGCAAAGCCAACTTTATACCAAAGACATCCCCTTTTTGCGCAAGGTACTCAATCGGGATATTCAGGCTGTGCTGATCAAGGGGCGCAGCAACTATCTCTGCACCCACAAATGGACCCAGGAAGCCAACGAGCAACAGCTTCTGGGCTTTATGGACCAAAACCACCAGCAGATCAGCTTTGTCAAAAAGTGGCTGGAAGAGACCGAAACCGGCGATGTGGACGACCTGCCCTTCGTCCTGGCCCCGGACCTGCGCTCCCGGGTGGTCAGCTTCCCCGACGACTGTTTGCACAAGGATTGCGTCTATTTGGATGACCACTGCTGGATCGAGCAGATGCGGGACCGGGCCGCCGAGGCCCAGGTGCTGATCACCAACCACCATCTGCTGCTCAATGCCCTGGAATTGGGCTGGGGCGGCACCCGCATCCTGCCCCCGGCGGCCATCTACGTGGTGGACGAGGCCCATCAGCTTGAGGAGACCGCCACGGCCGTCTTCGAGACCACGGTCACGGACTTCACCGTGGAGCAACTCTTGGCCCGGGCCATCATCAAGGAATATGCGGATGAGTCGGAACTGGACGAACTGCGCTTCCAAAACACCGTGGCTTTTCAAGAAGTGGCCTACCAGAGCCGGGAAAATTCCTACCGCATCAAGGGCACCCTGGAAGAGATGAAGCGGCTGGGCCACGATCTGGAAGCCTTGAAGGCCAAGTTGAAGCAGTTGGACCCCTTCAAACAGTTCGAAAAGGAGACCCTTGGCGGCTCAGGTACCGGGGGAGGCAAAGACAAGGGCATCTCCGAGGAGATGGCGGCCAAGCGGGGCCAATTTGAAAAGGGGCTGGAATCCCTGGCCTCCGTTGCCAACAAGCTGCTGGTCGTGGCCTCGGACAAGCGGGACGACAGCTATGTGCGCTTCGCCACCCGCGTCTTCAACCGCCGCAAGATCACGCTTGAGGTCCACGCCGCCCCCATTGCACCTTCGGCCCTCCTGCGGGACTATCTCTTTGACCCCGACCCCACCACCCTGCCCGAAGACGGTCTGCGCACGGTGATCTGCACCAGCGCCACCCTCTCCACCAACGGCCGCTTTGAACATTTCAAAAACCGCTGCGGGGTGGTCGCCGAAAGCCCAACGGAGGCCAAAACGCCGCCCAAGCCGCCCATCGAGTTGATCGTGCCCTCGGTCTTCGACTATCCTCACCAGGCTCTGCTCTATCAACCCGCCCTGCCCGCCTACGATTGGAAAAACAAGGACGCCTTTTACATTGCCGCATCCGCCGAGATCCGCCGCCTGTTGGAGGTGAGCCGGGGCCGCGCCCTCTGCCTCTTCACCAGTTGGGGCGGTCTGCAAGCGGTCAACCAGCACCTGTCCGACCCGGACACGGGCATCGTCTGGCCCCTGCGCGCCCAGGGGGACGCGCCCCGAGACGCCCTTCTGCGCTGGTTCCGGGAGACCCCCCACAGCGTCCTCCTGGCCACCAAATCCTTTTGGGAGGGCGTGGACATCCCCGGCGACGACCTCAGCCTGGTGATTTTGGACAAAATGCCCTTCCCCACGCCCAGCGATCCCCTGCACGCCGCCCGCATGGAGAGCATTGACGCCGGCGAAGAGCGGGCCAGCTTTGCCGAATATATGGTCCCCTTGATGACCCTGGCCCTGAAACAGGGGTTCGGACGACTGATTCGGCGCACCACGGACCGGGGCGTGGTGGCGATTTTGGACGAGCGCCTGAGCAGCAAGGGCTATGGCCGCCGAGCCCGCACGGATCTGCCCCCGGCCCGTTTTAGCCGGGAGATCGGCGAGATCCATCGCTTCTTCCGCGCCGCCCTGGACAGTCAGGCCGACTTTGCCCTCAATGTCAGCACCAGCGAGGGCGAGCAGCCTCAATGGCGTTGGGAGTTGGTGCGTTTGCAGGATGGTCGAGGGGATGGCAAGACGGGCCGTCTGGAGATAGACGATGGGGAGACGGATCAGGCAGTGGTGGCCGAGTTGACCGGGATCTTCGAGGGCTTGCGGGATCTGCGCCGACGCATCGAGCAGGCCGGCCGGGCCCCGGAGCAGTTCGGCGTGGAGGTACGCTGTAGTCAGCCCACCCTGGACGCCCTGGCCCAGCCCGAAAGCGGCACCGATCTCATCTCCGCCGTGGTGGCCGAAAGCGTGCGCTGGCGCAACATTCACCTGATCGGCCTCACCCCCGGCGAACTCAGCGCCGCGGAGAGCGTGGGCTTCGAGCCGGATCTGGCGTTGGAAGAGTAGCAAGATGATCTTCACCTTCCGCCCCTTCACCGCTGACGACGCCCGCACCATGCTCAGTTGGCGCTATCCCCCGCCCCTGGATCTCTACAACATCAACGCCGATACTCCCACGCCCGCAAGCCTGGACGCGGACGTGGCCTATCTGCTCTCCCCAGCCTTCCACTACCACGCTGCCCTGGACGCCACCGGCCACATGATGGGCTTTTGCTGTTTTGGCGAAGACGCCCAAGTCCCCGGCGGCGACTACAGCCGCCCGGCCCTGGACATCGGTCTTAGTTTGAGACCATCCTTGATCGGCCAGGGGCTGGGCAACAACTTCCTGGCCGCCATTTTGGATCTAGGCCGAGAGTTGCTCCACCCCGTCCATTTCCGGGCCACGGTCGTAGATTTCAACCCCCGCTCCCGCCGCCTTTTTGAAAAGGCCGGCTTCCGCCAAACCCAAACCTTCCACCCGCCGGACCGCCCGCAACTGACTTTTGTCGTGCTGGAACGGGAAGGCGAAAAATAGAACACGAATTGGACGGATCGAACGGATTAAAACGGATTTTTTTTCTGATCAAAAAAGAAGGCCCGTTTTTTTTGTTCGTTCTATTTCCGCAGATCCTTCCTCAGAATGTAATCGTTCAGCCCCCGCCCCCTAGCCCCCCAACTTTGGGGGGAACTGTCCACAATCTCCCCCAGAATTGGGGGCCGGGGGGACAAGAGGGGTGAACGACTTCCTCAGAATTTTGCCGAACATGGACCTGCGCAGCGGAACTCCCTCCTCATGTGGGCAACCGATGGCCCTTCGAAAACTCCTACTTGAAGAATTCTTCAATCTGGCCCATAATAGAAGCAACCAATCAACCCATCAACCCGCCCACCCCAGGACACCGCCCATGAAACTCACTTTCCACGGAGCCGCCCGAGAAGTCACCGGGTCCATGCACTTGATCGAGGTCAACAACCAGAAGGTGTTGCTGGAATGTGGTTTTTATCAGGGCCATCGGGCCGACACCTATACCCGCAACCTCAACTTCCCCTTCAACCCCGCCGAGATCGACGCCGTGGTCCTCAGCCATGCCCACATCGACCATTCGGGCAATCTGCCCAATCTGGTCAAGCAGGGCTTTGCGGGCAGCATCTGGTGTACGGCGGCCACCCGCAACCTGTGTACCTATATGCTCATGGACAGCGGCCACATCCAAGAGCAGGACGCCCTCTACCTCAACAAAAAGAAGAAGCGCAA
>JAGNDO010000085.1 GCA_018003515.1 Caldilineaceae bacterium | reverse complement strand
TAGACCGAGCGGGCCAGGGGGCGGATGAAGAGGTTGGGGGTGAAGGCGGCCAGGATCAGCACCACCGCCAACAGGGGCGCGGCGGCGAACATGCGGTCCAGAGTCAGGTCTGGGCTGAAGGCCACGGCCCGGCGGCCCCAATCGGCGAAGAGGGCTTGCTGGTCCAGGCGCAGATGCAGCACCAGGGCCAGGGCGATGGCGGCGACCAGATAGTACCGATTGTCGTTGCTGTAGTAGATGATAGCCCCGATCAGCCAGAGCAGGGGCAGGGCGGAGATCAGCCCGCGCTGGGTGGCGTGGAGCAGTTCCACGGTCAAGGCGGTGGCCATCCAGATCACGAGCAGGGCCAGGGACAGGAAGACCAGGTCATCCTGGGTGGCCCCGCCGCCGCGCACGCCATCAACCCAGAGGGTGATGCGAAGCCCAAGGCGTTGCAAGGCCGCCACCATTTGCCAGCCCAGATCGGTCCAGGTCGGGGCAAGAGGGTCTGAACCCAACGTGGTCCACAGCTCTGAAAAAGAGGGCAGCCAGCCCACCAAAATTTGGGCGAGGATCAGGGGGGCGAGGAAGAGATGGGCCAGGATGCGGGCGACGGGGAAGCGGGTGGCCAGGTGGATTAGCCAGGCGGACGTGGGGACGAGGAGGGCGAGCCAGGTGAAGGAGAAGCGGGCCTGGCGGACGCTGACCCAACGGGTGGCTTCCAGCCCCAGAAGGGCGCACAGAACCAGGGACACGGTGACGATGAAGACGACCCAGCCCAGGCGGGGGCGCAGGGTGCGGACGAGCCAGGCGGCCAGGGCCAAGGCCCAATGGGTGCGGGGTTGCGGCTCCGCGGGGAGGGTTTTTTCGTGCTGTGTCCAGTCGAAGGCGGCCATCAGCCCACCTCCTCTTCCACTTCATAGACCACCACGCCGCCGCTGGGCGTGGTCCGCACCACCCGCCGGGTGCGCCGGAAGGTGAGGGCGGCGCGCAGGGGCTGCCCGGCTTGGAGGATTTGGACAGGGACATCGATTCGGGCCAAGAGGGATTGGATGGCTTCGGCGGCTTGGTTTCCATTTTTTTGGGGGGGTGTGGGCTGGGTGGACGGGGTGGACGGGGTGGTCTCCACCAATAATACACTACTTGCCAACCCAACCCCCTGTAAATAGACCAACTCCGTCACCCAACTCCCAATCTCCTTGTCTCCCTCTCTCCTTGTCTCCCCATCTCCCGCATCCGGCGTGATCACCACCACCGTGCGGCCGCGGCCGAAGATGGGGCGGCTGTTGTGGAGCAGGTTGCCCAGGCTGACTGTGCCGGGCTGGGTGGGGGCCAGGGCGGCCAGGATCTGCCACAACTGGGCTTGGCCGGGTTGGGGAGGGAGCAGGATCGGGGTCTCGTCGGCCCCGGCGGCCAGGAGGCCCACGGAACGATGTTCGCCCCCGGCCAGCAGTTCCGCGGCCAGGCTGGCGGCCAGGATGATGCTGTATTCCAGGGTTCCCTGTTCGCCTTGGCCCCGATGCACCCGGCGGTCCAAGTCCAGCACGATCCAGAGATCGCCGCTGGGTTCGATCTCCATTTCGGTGACCATCAAATGGCCCCGACGGGCGGTGCTGGGCCAATGGACATGGCGCAAGCTGTCGCCGGGGAAATAGTCCCGCACGCTGGGCGAGCGCAGGGAACCCATGAGAGGGCGGCGGCGGCGGTCCCGTCCGCTGGTGTTGCCCCGGGGCAGGGTGATGGACGGCAGATGAACCACGCGAGGATAGACCAGGAGCATCTCGGTTTTAGGGAAGGCCACGGTGAGGCGGAAGAGGCCAAGGGGATCTCCCAGGATCAGGCGTTGGGGCCCCAGGCGAAAGACGCCCCGCTGTTCGCACACCGCCTGGCTGCGCCAGCGGAAGCTGCCCTGGGCCGCACAGCCCACCACCCGGCTAGGTTGATAGCCGGGAAGCTGGGAGCTGTCCTCCACCTCGGCCCACAGCACGGGCAAACCGCTGCGGTTGATCAGCCGGAACTCTTCGCCAAAGGTATCCCCGGCCACCATCACACTGCCCTGGCGGGTGCGCACCACGTCCAAGGCTTGGGCCTGGGCGCGTACCCAGGCATAGGCCAGCCCGGCCAATCCGCCCAGGGCCAGAAAGAGGGTGATCCAGGTCAGGCTGGGGGTGAGGAGTTGCAAAATGAATAGCAGGGGCAGCAGGGCCAGGGGCCAACTCACACGGGGCGCGATGTGGATACCGTCGGGCAGGCCGCGGTTCCAGATCTCATCCCATACTTGGGCCACCCTCTGCCCGCTGAATTTGCGTCGCAACGTAATCCCCCACATAATCACCACAGCCGATAGTGGTTAGCCGCCAGCCATTGTGCTTTTTCAATTTTCAATTTTTATTTCTCCACATTCTACCTGTTGACCTTGCCTATGTCTACCCAGCACCCAAGCCCGATGATTCAAAGCCCATCCCACCTCCCCGACGGCACCTTGATCGGGGTGATCGATGGTCCCGTCCATCCTGCGGGGGCGTTTGGGCTGTTGCCCGTACGCCTGCCCAGCGGTCTGGCCGGGGATCTGCGGGATGGCTCCCTGGCCGGGCGCTATTTCCTGGCCCGCTGCGGCGCGCAGAGCGAGTGGGAACGGGCCGAGCGCTGGGACATCTATTGGCGGCGTCCCCTTTTTGTGGTTGATCGGCGCTTGGGTCGGGACGAGTCCGAAGAGCGATGGCAGGTGGCATTGCCCCAGACCGATGATCCGGGCTATCGCTGGCTGGCCGAACTACCCGTGGGCGCGCCCATCAACCTGCTCGGTCCTCTGGGCAAGGGGTTGAGCTTGGCCGCGACGACTCGCAATCTGCTGGTGCTGGCGGATGGTCCCAACCTGGCCCTGGCCCTGCCCGCCCTGGACGCGGCCCTGGACCGGGGCGGCAAGGTCGTCCTGCTCTTGGATCTGGGCGCGGACCCGGCGGCGCACGCTCCCCTGCCCTTGGAGTTGCTGCCCATCTCTGTGGAGGTGCAAGTGGTCCATGGGGATGAGGAGTGGGCGGGGCGGGTAGCGGCCATGTTGCGTTGGGCGGACCAGTTGTACAGCGTACAGTCGGCCCGACGACAGGGTCCGCTTGCCCAGATGATCCGCCAAGAGCGTTTTCAACTGGAGCCGGGCTTTGCCCAGATGCGGGCGGACGCGCCCCTTGTCTGCGGGATGGGCGCGTGCCTGGCCTGCGCCGTCCCCCTGCCCAGCGGCGGATTCACCCGATCCTGTGTGCATGGGCCGGTCTTCGATCTGGAGAGGCTGGTGGGGAAGAAATAACAAATAGGCCACGGATTGAACGGATCGAACGGATTAAAGCGGATCTTTTTCTCCTCAAAGAAAAATCCGTTTTTATCCGTCAAATCCGTTCAATCCGTGGCCTATTTGTTTGTGATCGTACCACAGCCCCTCTCATTTTTGCCGTTTGGGATACTCTTGGGTAAAATCCTCGGTTGGAATCGGTCGAGCGATCCCGACAATGTGAAGATAGCGGAATCTTGTAGAATCTATAGCGAACAACAGGCAGGGAAAGATCGGCATACCAGCCGCCTCCCGGTTTGTTGAAACCTGATAATTGTAGATTGACCACGACAGCGTGTCCTTTGCCAGAGTCGGCCAGGGCGATGATCCGGCGAATTAGCCTGGATCACTAACAAATTGGAGAAACACCTATGTTGAAGAAAACTGATGTCAAGAACAGCAATGATGTGAAAGTGACCTTTTCCGTGGACGGCGACAACGCCAACCTGCCCGCCTCCGTGGTGGGTGAGTTCAACGATTGGAACCCGGAAGCCCTGCCCCTGAAGAAGCGCAGCAACGGCGCGTCCACCGCCAACGTCACCCTGGCCGCTGGCCAGAGCTACCGCTTCCGCTACGTCTCCGCGGATGGCGTCTGGTTCAACGACGATGCCGCCGACGCCTACGCCGTGGGCGACGCCGGTGAAGAGGACTGCCTGGTCGTCCTGTAGGCTGACCCGTTCCCGCCGGGAACAAATTCTGGACAATTTCGACCGATCAAAAAAGAGGCACTGGATGGGTTTTCCATCTGGTGCCTCTTTTTTTGAGTGGGGATTAGGGATTTGGGGATTAGGGATTGGGGGTTGGGGATTGGGGTTTGGACTTCACCCAATCCCCAATCCCCAACCCCCAATCCCTAATCCCCACCCCCCAACACCCCCGCCAACACATCCATCCCCCGGGACACCAACCCCATCTCCGCCTGACTGCCCATGTGGCCGATGCGGAAGACTTTGCCGGCCAGGGGACCGTAGTTGCCGCCCACAGCCATGCCCTGTTGACGCAGGGAGGCGTCAAGCTGGGGCCAGGTCCACCCGTCCGGGAGGTAGGCGGCGGTGACGGTGGGGGAGCAGATGGCTGCGCTGGCCGGGAAGAGGCGGATGCCCATGTCGGTCAGGCGGGCGCGGCAATAGGCGGCGACTTGGTCGTGACGGCTCAATACAGCCTCCATGCCTTCGGCCAAGAGTTGGGATGTGGCGACGTGGAGTCCTTGCATGGCCTGCCAGTTGTGGGTGTAGGGCAGATAGCGATCCGCCACCGCGGTGCGCCAGGGGGCAAGGGCATCGTAGCCCACATAGTTGGTCTCGTCGATGGCCTGCCACGCCCGCTCGCTGACCGTGACCATGCTGAGGTCGGGCATCAGACTGAGTACCTTCTGGCTGCCCAACAGCCCCAGGTCGATGTGCCAATCGTCCACCCGCACCTCGGCCCCGCCGCCGCTGGCCACAAAATCCACATAGAAGAGGGCCCCCGCTTCATGGCACGCCGCCCCGATCTCCGCCAGGGGGGTGAGGGTGCCGCTGGGCGTCTCGCAATGCACCGCGGTGACCAAGCGCGGGCGCACGTCTTTGATGGTGGCGATGACTTGATCCATATCGGGAATCGTGTCGTATTCGCCGCCCACCACGGTCACGTCCGCGCCGATCTGCCGGGCCATATCGCCGATGCCGTAGCCGAAGAGACCGTTGGCCACGGCCACCACTCGATCGCCGGGCCGCAGGACGCTCTTCAGCCCGGCCCACAAGGCCACCATGCCCTCGCCGCTGAGGATAGCGATGGGGTTGCGGGTGTTGAGGATGGTCTGCAAATCCCGCTCGACCGCCGCGTACAGGTCAAAGAACTCGTCCTCCGAGTCCGGGCTGCCAAAGTCGATCTGGTATGCTGCCCGCACGGCCTCTGGGATGGAGACTGGGCCGGGGATGAGAGGAATGGGGTAAGTCTGCATGGTTTTTTCCTTTACTGATCTTGATCCACGAATCTGCACGAATCGCCACGAATCTTCTCTTTTTGATTCGTGAAGATTTGTGCAGATTCGTGGATCGTTGTTTTTAATTCGCCGAAGACAGATCGGTCATCTTGACACCGATCCCGTGAGGGCCGACAATACCAATCACATCGTGCCACCCACAAATCAACCAATCAACTAACCAACCAATCAACTACCCTATGACTGACTCCATTGTAGACCACCTTCACGCCCAAAACAAGCTGTTCATTTCCGGGCCGTTTGGCGCGGGGAAGACTACCCTTGGGCTGGACCGGGTGCGCTGGCTGTTGAGCCAGGAGCGCATCCGCGGGGATGACATCACCGTGCTGGTGCCCCAGCGCACGGTGGGGCGTCCGTATTATCGTAATCTGCGCCGGCCCAAGGTGCCGCCGGGCCCGCCTGTGCGGGTGACGACCTTGGCCAGTCTGGCCAAGGCCGGGGTGGAGCTGTATTGGCCCCTCTTGGCCGAGGCTGGCGGCTTCAAAGATCCGAGCCAAGAGCCGACCTTTCTCAATTTGGAGACCAGCCAATATCACATGGCCCGCTTTGTGGCCCAGGCCTTTGACAACGCCGAGTTCGACAGCGTCCTCATCGACCGGGCCAGGGTGGTGAGCCAGGTCTTGGACAACATGAACAAGGCCGCCCTCTTCGGCATGGGCATGGACGACTCCTACGCCCGACTGGCCCTGGCCGTCCCCCCTGGCGACCAGCGCACGGGACGGCTCAACGCCCTGGCCGCGGCCCGGCGCATCAGCGAGCAGTTCCGCCAGCTCTGCCTGGACCAAACCCTGGTGGATTACAGCCTGCTCATCCACCTCTTTAACCAGCATGTCCTCACCAACCCGTGGAGCCGCACCCACCTCTTCCGCACCTGCCGCCACCTGATCGTGGACAACGTGGAGGAGGAGACCCGCACCACAATGGATCTGGTGCGGGCCTGGCTGCCTCATTTGGACAGCGCCCTGATCCTCTCCGACGCCGACGCCGGTTATCGCCTCTTCCTGGGCGCGGACCCTGTGGGGGTGACTGCCCTGGCCGAAGCGTGCGATGAGCGGTTGACTTTGCCACCCCCGACCGACGTGCCCCCGGCCTTTCATCTGTTGGAGCGGCGCGTCCGCCGGGCCACGGGGGAGCGGCCATTGGGGGCAGTGGAGGTTGGTTTGCCGGAAAGTGTGATCCCGGTCTTGCCCACGCCCATTCAGACCCGATACTATCCGCAAATGATCAACGAAGTGGTGGCCCAGATCACCCGCTTGGTCAAAGACGAAGGGATCGAGCCGGGGCGCATCGCGGTCCTGGCCCCCTATATGAGCGATGCCCTGCGTTTTAGCCTGCAAACCGGCCTGACCGCCCAGGGCATCGCCTCCCGCAGCCACCGGCCCAGCCGCCCCTTGCAGAGCGAACCCGCGGCCCGCACCCTGCTCACCTTTGCCGCCTTGGGTCATCCCCATTGGGGCATTCGCCCATTGCAGTCCGATGTCACCCTGGCCCTAGACTTGGCCATCGACGCCCTGGACCCAGTGCGGGCGCATCTCTTGGCCCAGGTGGTCTATCCTCTGCGCCAGCCCACCATCGACCTGCTGCCCTTTGTGGACTTGCGGCCCGCGGTCCAGCAGCGCATCACCTTCAGCGCCGGGGAGGCGTACACCCGGCTCCACGGCTGGCTGGCCGACTATCGGGCCGAGACCGAGGTGACGCCCCTGGACCAGTTCTTCGCCCGGCTCTTTGGCGAAGTGCTCAGCCAGCCCGGCTTTGGCTTCCACCGCAGTGTGCAGGAGGGGGCCACGGCCCACGGTTCCCAAGACGTGGACGCCGCCCGCATCGCCAACCAGTTGGTGGTCTCGGCGCGCAATTTTCGGTGGGCCATGAGCGGGGGGGCGGGGGAGCAGGGGAGGCAAGGAACAGGGGAGATTGGGGCGAATATGGTGGGGCGGGAGTATTTGCGGTTGGTGGAGAGTGGGGCGTTGGGGGCGTTGTATTTGCCGGGGTGGGATGAGGATGAAACCGCCGTTTTTCTGGCCCCGGCCTATACCTTCCTCATGCGCAACCGCACGGTGGATGTGCAGTTCTGGCTGGACGTGGGGTCACCGGGCTGGTGGGAGCGGCTGTATCAGCCCCTGACGCATCCCTATGTACTCTCCCACCGCTGGCCCAAGGGTCAACCGTGGACGGATCTCCACGAATACACCACCCGGCAAGAGACCGTGCGCCGCCTCCTGCTGGGGCTGATCCGCCGCACCCGCACCCGCATTATTTTGGCGTTGAGTGATTTTGGGGAAAGCGGCTTCGAGCAACGGGGGCCGCTGTTGTCGGTGATCAATTCCGTGCTGGCCCAGGAGCCGCGTGTTCAACCCACACAAGAGGAGTGAGTACCCCCTGGTGCGAACGGGTCGGCGCTGACCCGTTCGCACCAGGGGGTGCTCACTCCTCTTGTGTACTTCTTGAATATGCTAAAAAACAACACGCTTGCAATTTGCAGCCATTTGATGGTATATTGAGTCGAAAGCATTCAGAAACCCACTTTTCGACAGAAAGGATAAACCATGCCATGCCGAATGTAACCGTTCAAGCAAGAATTACCCCTGAACTGAAGAACGAGGCCGATGCCATTTTGGGCGCAATTGGTCTCACAACCGCGGAGGCCATCCGGGTTTTCTTGCAGCAGATCGTCAATTCCGGCGGACTGCCCTTTCAACCCACGGCCAAGCGACCCAATACGGAAACCTTAGAAGCCATGTTGGAGCTTGAAAACGGCGGCGGACAAATGTTTGATTCCGTCGAGGCGCTCTTTGCGGATTGGCGAACGTAGCCCATGTTGCTAACGATTCATCAATCTACGCGTTTTCGGCGCGACGTCAAGCGCTTGGGCAAACAGGGGGCGGAGTTGTCCAAGTTGGAGTCAGTGATCCGCACTTTAGTTGCCCAGTCCCCATTGGACGAACGGTTGCGGGATCATGCCTTGACCGGGAATTGGCGCGGCTATCGAGATTGTCATATCCAACCAGATTGGCTACTGCTATATCGGGTCGTGGATGATGAGTTGCAACTTGCCCGCACGGGCAGCCACGCAGATCTCTTCGGCAAATAACCTCACCCTTTTCATTCCCTCAAGTTCCCGCCGCAACGGGGGTAAGAACCCTGGGGATAAGCTTTCAAACGACCACAGAGAACACAAAGAGCACAAAGATCGATGAAAAGATCTTTGTGCTCTTTGTGTTCTCTGTGGCTGATCTTTATTCCAGATCTGCGAGTTCGTTCCGCAGTGCAGCCAATTCTGTTTCAAGGCTGTTGATGCGCGCAGTGAGGGCGGCCCGGTGATCCTCGGCGCTAGCCACAATCGCCTGCTCAACCGGCTGCTCGGCCCCCAGGCGCAGGTCCCGGCGCAGGGCCAGGAGATGGACGGCCCACAGGATGGCGGAGATGGCGCTGCGGGCGATGTCTCCGGCGGTCTGGGTGGAGAAGAGGTTGGCGTTGGGGTCGCCCATGACCAGGAGCAGCAGGCGATAGACCACGCTGGCCAAGAAGAAGAGGATCATCAGCGCGCCCACCAGCAGCACGCCGTAGAGATAGACCCGCCGAGGCAATGAAGCCCGTTCGGCCAGCCCACCGGCATCATCCCGCCGGGCGACTTGTTGCACCGTGCGCCAGTGCGCGGCCCAGATGGGCGCGCCCACGGCCAGCAGACTCAGCCCGTTGGCCAGGGGGTCCACCCACACCTTGCCCTCGCTGGTGGTCAATCCGCTGATCCCCACCACATCCAGCACCATCTGCACCAACTCCACCAGCCCAAACCAGACCATGCCTAACCCGGCCGCGGCCACCAAATAGTAATACAGTCGGCGGATGGTGGCGCTGGCCGGGGTTTCGCCCAATTCGTCGTCATGCCGGGCGGCCTCGGCGCTGACCGTGCGCCAATGCCAACGCCAGGCCAGGATGCCCACGGGCACATAGGCCAGGGGCATGGTCAACTTGGCCAGCAACTCCGCCGTGGTCCCCGTGCCGCTGCCAAAGAGGATCAGCAAAATTTCCCGCAGAAGCAGGGCCGCGGGGATCAGGGCGGCCAGGGCGCTGCCCACCACCCCGGCGTAGAGATAGAAGCGGCGCAGGGCGGTCTGGGCTTCGTCGGGATTGGCCGCGGCCAATTGGCTCCAGCGCTGCCAGTTCATGCGCCAGACCAGGATGCCGAAGACGAGCATGGCCACCGAATTGCTGAAGGGCTCGCTCCACCAATTATCCCCGGTCCCCAACCTCTCCAAGGGCAACACCAGCCGCCAGAAGGTCTCCAACAGCCCCGCCGCGCCAAAGATCAGCAGCCCCAGACCGATCAGCCCCAGGATGGTCTGGTAGAGTCGGCGCATGGTGCCACCCCAGCCCACTTCCCCCCCATGATCGCCGTCGGACTGGGCGATTCTGTCGAAGTATTGGGCCAGGGCCGTGCCCAACGCCATCATCAGGACCAAGAAAAGCCAGCGGCTGGGCCAGATGGGGCTGCCGCTCAACGCGTCCCCGGACGCGATCTGGGCAATGCCCCGCACCAGGGGGATGCCGTTGGTGAGGAGCAGGAAGATCCCTGTCCCCACGGAAAGGTAGAGATAGAGTTTACGCAGGGTGGCCCAGATCTCCCCGGCGTCGGTCAAGTTGCGGCGGATATAGCGCCAATGCAGCAAAAAAATGGGGGTGGCGACCAGCAGCAAGCCGCCGCTGCTGGCAATGGTGTCCCGCATCAGGTTGCCGACCTGGACTTGGTAGGCCGACGCTGGGGTCAGCCATACATCGGTCAGGGTGCGGATCAGCCCGGCCACAGCGTTGACTCCGGCGATCAGGCTGACCCAGGTGATGGTGTAAAAGTAGAGACGGCGAATGGTGGAGAGCCGAGAGGGATCGGCCTCTGTTCCCGCCGTGTTGGTTTGTATCGTCATGGTTGTCTTCTCCCCCAGGGTGCAACAATGCCAAAATTAGAACCAGAAGAGTTCCGTATCGATCTTCCACACACCCTCTTCCATCACAACGGGGACGGTTTGGGTGTTGGACCAGGTGTTGCCGCTGCCGAAGGGGCCGCCGCTGCTATAGCGATCCACGGAGAAGGTGACATCCGCCTTGTCTGTGCCCTGCATCTTGGTCTCCAGGATGCGCAGACGGCGGGGGGTTGGATCTACGTAGTTGTTGGGTCCGCTGTACGGGCGTCCGTTGCTGTTATTTTTGGTATAGCTTTCCAGCACGGACTGGGTGTAATACTGATCCAGTGCTTGATTGTCCTGCTTTTCGTTGGCCACAAAGGCATTGTAGACCGCGGCCTGGGGGCTGTTTTCGGCCAAATATGCCACCTCGCCGTAGCCATCCCCCCCGGTCATGTTGACCGTGATCACTGCGCCGATCAACAACAGCGCCACAATGGCGACCACACTCCATGTAAATTTGTCCAGTTTTAGAGACATACCATCGCTCCTTGAAGAAACGCTGTGGGAAGAAAGGGCATCAAGAGGAAAAAGGGGACTTGTGCATCACAATTATAACATGGATCGAGGGTCTTTTGTTCCGTGGATTTTTGGGAGAGGAGGTGAGCGGGTGAAGGGGTGAAAGGGTGATGCGATCAACATCACCCTTTCACCCCTTCACCCGCTCACCCTTTCACGATCCCGGCACGAACTCAACCAACTCATACGTGGCCTTGGAGCGGCCGTCGATGAATTTGACCACGGGGTAGGGGGCTTCTTGGCCGACCCAGGCGGTGGTGATGCGCTTGTCCGGGCTTTCCAGGCGCACTTCCCAGGCGGGGAAGGTGCCGGCGGGCACGGTGACTTCCGCCTGGCCGGTGACGCTGACGGTGACCCGTTCCTGCTTGCCCACCACGGGCAGAAAGCTGTTGATGCGGGTGACATACCCCTCGGCCAGGGGCAGGGTGCGCAGGATGTGGAGCAGGCTGCGCTCGTCCCGCACGTCGCTGGTGATGCTGACCTGCTGATAGGTGGTGATCTCTTGGGCCGTGGTCAGGGTGATGTTGACCTTGCTCCCCGCGTACGCGGCTTCCGTGCGTTGTTCGGATGGGCCGAAGCGGCGCACCATCTCGGTCAGTTTGGGCCGATAGCCCGGGGCGCTCAGTTCGACGGCGTTGGTTTCGGACTCGTTCAGCGCCGAGACTGTGCGGGCCAGGAGCCAGCCGTCTGGGTTGTCCGAGCGCACGCTGGGGGTGATGGTCATTTCGGCACTGCCGGCCAGTTGACCGTTGAGATCCGTGACCTGATAGCGCTGGATCTCCCCGGCTTGCCAAGGGGCCGCGCCCGGCTCGAAGGGTTGAGGATCACTGCCGCCGCAAGAGGCCAAAAGTAGGGATACGAGCAGCCCGATCGCAAGGGCCAAACCCACCCGGTGGCCGTGGCCCCGCGCACAAAATCGCTCTAGCCGGGTCCATGACCCGGCGGGTTGACGAATGGATCGCCGGGTTATGGATTGGGTTGGCGCAGAAGAAAGGTGTCGTTTCATGGTCGCTCTTGCCTTCAGTTTTTGCATCAACGAATTGCATTGCTCGTAGCCGATCCATTCGTCAACCCGCCGGTCACGGACCGGCTACGAGCAGTTCCTAATCCCCAATCCCCAATCCCGAATCCCCAATCCCAAACCCCCTACCCCCGGACCATCCACCCCAATGCCGCGGCGGCCAGGGAAGCGCTGCCGATGGGCAGGGCGTCCTCGTCCATGCGGAAGGTGGGGGTGTGGACTGGGTATTGTTGGGGCCAGGTCGGGTTGTGGGTGCCCAGACGCAGGAAGCAGCCGGGAACTTCCTGGGCCATGAAGCTAAAATCCTCCGCGCCCATAATCATGGGCGCATCGAAGTAGTTTTCGTCGCCCAGCAGCCCGGCGGTGGCTTCCCGCATGATGGCCGTGGCCTCTGGGTCGTTGACCGTGGGCGGATAGCCGGGGTAGATGGTCAGCTCGAAGGTGCCGCCCAAGGGTTCCACCACCCCGCAGGCCCGGCGCAGTTCATCGTGCAGAAGCTGGCGGGCCTCCACGGAGAAGCTGCGGATGGTGCCGGTCATGGTCACCGTGTCGGCGATGATGTTATCCTTGGTGCCGCCGTTGATGGTGCCGATGGTGATCACCCCCGGCTCCGTGGGGTTGAGGCGGCGGCTGACCACTTGGTGGATGGACTGGATGGCGTGGGCGGCCAGCACCACCGTGTCGATGGCGGACTGGGGGCGAGCGGCGTGCCCTGCCTTGCCCCGAAGCACCAGTTCAAACATATCCGCCGCGGCCATCATGGGACCAGGGCGGCTGCCCACCATGCCGACTGGCGTCTGCGGGTCCACATGCAGGCCGAAGACCGCATCCACCCCGGCCAGGCTGTCCTCCTCCACCATGCGCATGCCGCCGGACTTGCCCTCATCGTCCTGGCCCTCTTCGCTGGGCTGGAAGAGCAGGCGCACGCTGCCGGGCAAGCGGCCCTCGTCGGCCAGCCCCTTGAGCAGGGTGGCTGCGCCCAAGAGCATGGCCGTGTGGGAATCGTGCCCGCAGGCGTGCATGATGCCGGGGCGGCTGCTGTCGAAGTCCGTGCCGTTGAGTTCGGTGATGGGCAGGGCGTCCATGTCGGCGCGCAGGGCCACCAGAGGACCGGCCCCGCCGCGGATGTGGCCGATGACCCCGGTTTTGGCCACTTCGGTCTCGGTGTCGATGCCCAGGTCGATCAGGGTGGCGTTGACCAGACCGGCCGTGCGGGTCTCGGTGAAGCCCAGTTCCGGGAAGCGGTGGATCTCTCGCCGCCAGCCCCGAATCTGCTCGTGGATGGCCTTGGCCCGGTCCAACAGGTCGGCGTGGGTGATGGGTGAGTCGGTTTGCATGGGATGAGCGTCCTTTCGGGTTGCCAAACAGGATGGAAAGTGGCAGAATCGTATGGTTGTTCGGTTCCTGAACCGATTAAGTTTGCCGTGCTTATTTAATCACAGGCTATTGGTGTGTCCTAAAAACTCGTCGCGTTGGGTTGGCGATTGAGAGATTGAGAGATTAGGAGATTGGGTGGTCCCCACGGCACAATCGCCTAATCTCCCAATCTCCAACCCCACCCACGACTCATCTGGAGAAATCTCAATGATCGATGCAAAACTTTCAACCTATTTGACCCAAGCCATGCCCCGCCAATTAGATGAACTGACGGCGTGGCTGGCCATCCCCAGCATCAGCACGTTGAGCGAGAACCGAGACGATGTGTTGGCCGCGGCCCAGTGGCTGGCCGCCAACCTCACCGCCGCCGGGCTGGAAAATGTGGAAATTATGCCCACGGGGGACGGGGCTGGCCATCCCGTGGTCTATGCCGACTGGCTCCACGCCGGGGCGGACCGGCCCACGGTGCTGATCTATGGTCACTATGATGTGCAGCCCGTGGACCCGGTGAGCAAGTGGCACACGCCCCCCTTCACCCCCACGGTCAAGCCCGGCCCCCAGGGGGATGACATCTTCGCCCGGGGCGCGGCGGATGACAAGGGCCAGACCTTTATCCACGTGAAGGCGGTGGAAGCTTTGCTGCAAAGTACGGGCAAATTGCCGGTCAATGTGAAGTTTATGGTGGAAGGGGAAGAGGAGATCGGGAGTAGGCACTTGCCCCCTTTCATCAAGACCCACAAGGCGCTTTTGGCCGCGGATGTCTGCCTGATCTCCGACACCCACATTCTTTCACCCGAACAGCCCAGCATCATCTACGGGCTGCGGGGCATGTGGGCCGGGGAGGTGATTGTGCGGGGACCGGCGGGGGATCTGCACAGCGGCATGTATGGCGGGGTGGTCCACAACCCCAACCAGGCCCTGGCCGAACTGCTGGCCGCCCTCCACGACACCAACGGCACGGTGACCGTGCCCGGTTTCTATGACGATGTCCTGCCCCTGAGCGATCTGGAACGATCCGAGTTGGCCCGTGTGCCCCACGGCGAGGCCGAGATCTTGGCCGAGACCGGCGTGCCCGCCATCTATGGCGAACGGGAATTTATCCCCGTGGAGCGCACGGGGGCGCGGCCGACTTTGGAGATCAACGGCATGTGGGGTGGCTTTACCGGCGAGGGGTTCAAAACCGTGATTCCGGCGGAGGCAAGGGCCAAAATTAGCTGCCGCCTGGTCCCCAACCAGGATCCGGCCCAGATCTATGCCCAGGTGCGGGACTATCTGCAAAGCCTGGCCCCGGCCACCATCAGCGTAGAGGTGAGCGACTATCAGGGGGCGCCGGCCTCCCTGGTGGATCTGGGGGTGCCCCAGATGAAAGCCGCGGTGCGGGCCTATGAAGAAGCCTTCGGGGCCGCCCCCATCTTCACACGGGAGGGGGGCAGCATTCCTATCGTCGGCCTCTTCCAAGAGGTGCTGGGCGCGCCGGTGATCCTCATGGGCTTCGGTCTGCCCGACGACAATCTCCACGCCCCCAACGAAAAGCTGCACCTGCCTAATTTTTACAAAGGCATTCGTGCCGTGACGGTCTTTTTGGGAGAGGTGAGGAGGTGAAGGGGTGAACGGGTGAAGGGGTGAAGGGGCAATCTTTTCTGGAAAGCGATTCACCCTTTCACCCTTTCACCCTTTCACCCTTTCACCCTTTCACCCCCTCACCCATTCACCCATTCAGCCATTTCATGGCCGCGTGGCGGACGTACCACGAAATGTAGCCCAGCATGATGAGGAAGCCGACGAGGAGCAGCCAGCCCAGGCCGGCCTCGATCTGGGCCAGGGAGCGGGTCATGTGGTAGCCCAGGAAGACCAGGACGCCGCTGCGGATGGCTTCGGCGAAGAGGACCGGGGGCACCCAGCGCCGGGGGGAGACCTTGACCAGCCCCGTGGCGATCAGCGAGGCGATGGCGAAGCCGGCGGTCAGCTTGGCGATCAGCAGCACCCGGGGCGCGTGTTCTCTCATGCGATCTTGGATGCGCTCGATCTGGCCCAAGGTCAGGTCGCCGCCCAGCCGCCGCCACACTTTGCGCGCCGGTCCATTCCCCGCCAGCCACTCCACCTTGCCCAAATAGCCCAGCCCATACCAAAACCAGTCCGTGGTCGTGTTCCCCAACACGGCCAGCACATAGATCGGCACCGGGTTCAACAGCCCGGAGGCCGCGGCCATGCCGGCCAGAAAGGTGATGGCGGAGCCTTCAAAGAGTACCAACACAAAAAAGATCAGATAGATCTGCGGTCCCAAAGCCTGGAGTTGGCTGGACTGGAAGATCGACATCATTTGGTTCACCAGCTGTTGCAGAGACTCAAATACCATCAAATTGTCCCATCCGGTGCGAGTAGATCCGAAAGCATGGCTGTTTGGGTGTTCCACACGCCTGCATCCTGTAGACGCGTCTCTTCTTGAGCCAGGAAGCGGGCGAAGTTGGGGAACTCCTGGCCCAAGGCCGGAACACGGGCGTAACGGTCTCGGATCTCCTTCAACCCGCCCACAAAGGCCAGGGCGGGATCCATGTGGGCCAATCGATGCCAAAATGCTGTGTCTGCTATGCCCCATCCCGCCCGGATACGGGCCAGGGTGGCGTCCATCTCGTCGGCCAGTTGGTTGGCGGTGTTTCGCTGATCCGCGCTGAGGATCAGGATGGGGGCGGGGGAGGCCAGGATGTACTCGGTTTTGCAGGGCAGGGCATTGTCAGTTTGATGGCTGACCGTGACCGTCATTTCTCCGCCAAAGCTGAAGAGATAGACCTGTTTGTGGGCAAGGTCGTCCAACACAATGCGCCCCATGCACACCCGCCGGGCCTGATCCGTGGTCGGGGTCAGCCCCAGGGTGACAAACCGAACCCCTTCGCTCTGATCCGCCAGCGGGAGGTGGATGAAGGCGGGGTCGTAGTGGGCATCGGTCTCTTGATCTCGCAGGATCACGTGGAGTTGGGCCGGGGCCAGGGGAGACGCGGATTGCACCGGCTCAGACGATGTCAAAAAGTAGCCCAGATTGGGGGTAGCCACGGGCAGGGTTGGGGAGAGGGTGAGTCCGTTCATAGTAGGATTCCACAAGGGTGATTCATAGAGGCATCTGGGGCGGCGGACCCATCTTGACCGCGCCCGCCATGCCGGGTTTACCTTCGGTGACGTTATTGTAGAAACGCTGGGTCGGATAGGCCAGGTCGATGTCCGGGTGTTTGGCGAATTCGTCCAGGATGGCCTCCCACAAGGCTTGGGTCGTGCCTCGTCGTTTCCGGGGATCGGTCAGGTAGCGGATGGTGAGTACCACGCCTCTGTCCGCCACGCTGGTATAGACCGTGGGGGTAAGGGTTTTATAGTAGATCATATAGTGGCGGGCGGCCTGGCGTAGCTTTTGGCTGGCCGTAGAGGATAAGTCCCCTTGCTGCTCCATGACCAACTGTAGCAAGATCTGTTTGGCCTGTTTCCAGTTGCTCTCGAAGGTGATCATCACCGGAATCTCGTGCCAGATGTATTCAAAGCCCCGGGTGTAGTTGGCCAGGGATTGGGTGAAGACCACGCTGTTGTTGATGTGGATCACCCGGCCCGTACTCTGGTCCGCCTGCACCCAATTGCCGATCTCGTTGAGGGTAAACTGAAAGAGACGGATGTCCACCACATCCCCGGCATGGTTGCCCACCTGGATGCGATCGCCCACTTTGAAAGGGGTGCGGGTGAGGATGAAGACCCATCCGGCCATGTCCTTGATCAGATCTTGCAGGGCGATGGCCAGACCGGCGGAGAGCAGCCCAAAGACCGTGGCCATGGATTGAAAGCCCTCGGACCACCAGATCCGCCCCACGGAGAGTACCATCAAGACCGCGGCCGCATAGCTGACAAACTTTTCCAGTTGGTACACCCGGGTCTCTTCTGCGAAGCGGTGATAGACCACCATGCGCACCAGTCGGCGCAACAACCAAATCCCCACCAACACCCCCAGGGTGAGCAGGAACTTGTTGACAAAGAGAGAGTCAAGTGGATTGGGTCGCTGTTGCAAGAAATCGGTTAAGTTGGATGTAGGCATAGGGTTTGAATGGCGAATGGCTAACTGCTACCGGCTTCCCACTACCGCAAGGCGTAGATGCTGCCGTCGGAGCTGCCGAAATAGACGACTTGGTTTGAAATCATGGGCGAGGAGATGATGCTTTCGCCTGTGGCGTAGGACCACTTTTCCAGCCCGGTGGAGGCGTCCAGGGCGTAGAGGCGGCCACTGTTGCTGCCGATATAGAGAATGCCGTTGACATAGGCCGGGGAGGATCCCACCTGATCCCCGGTGGCGAACTCCCACAGCCCCTGGCCTGTGCGCCGGTTGACCGCATAGACGTTGCCGTCCAGGCTGCCGAAGAAGACCAACTCCCCCGCCACGGCCGGGCCAGAGAGGACGCCGCCCTGAGTCTCAAATTGCCACAGAAGCTGGCCGCTCTCCCCATCCACGGCATAGAGGTTGTTGTCAAAGCTGCCCACATAGACCGTGCCGCCCATCCCCGCAGCGGCAAACCCCATCGCCCCCTTGGTGGCAAATTGCCAGCGCAAGAGCCCAGTGGGAGCCTCCAGGGCATAGAGGGTCTGGTCACTGCTGCCCACATAGATGGTGTCGTTCATCAACATGGGGGACGAACTGACCTCGCCCTGGGTGGCAAAACGCCAGATCTCCTGACCCGTGGCCATGTCCAGGGCATAGACGTTGCCGTCGTTGCTGCCCACGTAGAGGGCCTTGGCCGTCACCAAGGGCGAGGAGATCACCGGCCCCTCGGTCTTGAAGCGCCACCGCTCCTGGCCCGTGGCCAGATCCAGGGCATAGACGCTGCCATCCATCCCCCCAAAGGTGACCTGATCCTCAAAGACGCCGGGGGAGGAGAGTACCCCGCCAGCCACGCCAAAGCGCCACAACGTCAGGCCCGTTTCCGTGTCAATGGCATAAAGATTGCCGTCGTTGCTGCCCACCAACAGCACCTGCCCGGCCAGGGTGGGGGAGGATCGCACCGCGTCCCCGGTGTTGAACTTCCACTTGGGTGCCCGTAAAATTCGCACGCCCAGGGTAGAGAAGACCCCCGTACGCTGGGGATTGCCCCGGAACATGGCCCCGGTGACCCCGGTTTGCAGGGAGGTGACCGGCGTCTCCACCACCTTGGGCCGCTTGAAGATCACTTGATCCCCCACATCGTCGCTCCCCGGCAAGCGTTCCACCCACTCCCAGCCCTCGGTACCCAGGCCGGCCAGCCGTTGGGCCAATAGTTCCCCTGGCCCAGGCAAGGGCGTAGGCGTGACCTGTGGCCGGTTCTCCGGGACGAGATCCCCCGCTCCGTCGCCCTCAGCCTGGGGATCAGCCTGGGCTACCTCGGCGGGGGCAACCAGGGTGGCCAAGGGCACCACCCGATATTCCCATTCCTGGCGGCTATTCTCCACAACGCCGGGGGTGAGGGCAATCCCCACCCCCTGTATGGGGACAATGCCTGTGGCTGCCGGCAAAGCCGTTGAGGTCACCACATCCCCGGTTGTCGGCATACACCCGGCCAGAATCACCGCGGCCAAGAGCAGCAAGGCCACCGATATGCGCAAGGGGATAGATCGATTGATTCGGAAACGGTTCGTGGGGTGAGTGGTGGCCATGCTAGGGGAATCGCCGCCGGGCCTGTTCCAGTTCGATGGATTGAGCGGTGAATTGGTAGAGCTTGGCCGGGCGATGGTCTCCTTCTCGGAAGGCACCCGTGGGTTCCAGCAGACCGGATGAGAGGATCTTGCGCCGGAAGTTGCGTTTGTCCAGCGGCTCATGCAGGATGGTCTCGTAGGCATGTTGCAGTTCCGAGAGGGTAAAGGTTTCGGGCAGAAGCAGAAAGCCCAGAGCGGTCCATTCCAGCTTCCAGCGCAGGCGTTGCAGGGCATAATCCAGAATGGGACGGTGGTCAAAGGCCAGGTCCGGCAGCTCGTAGATATCCCACCACTTGGCGGCGCTGGCATCGTCGTTGCCCTGGATCTGCCCCCGTTGCTCCATGTTGATCACCTGATCCGCACTGAGCAGGGCAAAGTAGCTCACGGTCACTACCCGCCCCCTGGGGTCTCGCTTGGGGTCGCCAAAGGTGAAAAGCTGCTCCAAATAGACATCCCGCACCCCGGTCTCTTCGCCCAATTCCCGCAGGGCCGCGGCGTCCAACCCTTCGTCCATCTGCACAAAACCGCCGGGCAAGGCCCACTTTCCGGCAAAAGGCGGATTCTTGCGCTGGATCAGCAGCACCTGCAAGGTGCTTTCCCGAAAGGTGAAGAGGATGATGTCCACGGTCACCGCGGGGCGAGGATAGTCATAGATATAAGTGCCGGGTTGAACAACCGAAGACGGGGCAGATTGTCCCTGGCTTTGATTGGACTGGCTTTGTTGGTTGGTCAGTTGGGTCACAGGAATGCCTCTTGACGTTGAACGAACACTAAGCTTCATCCTAAACAGCCACGGGAGATTTGTCAAACTTGCACGGATTCGCTTATGCTCATGCGAATGGCGAATGGCGAATGGCGAATGGCGAATGGCGAATGGCAAATGGCGAATGGCGAATGGCAAGGGGCGATGATGGTTGAGAGCAAAGTGGAGAATCAGCCATCCGGTAGTTTGGTCGCCCGGGGGGTGAGGCTGCTGAAGCCGGTCTTTTTGATTTTGGCCCTGGTCTTTGTGGGGTTGCTGTTGGCCAACCAGTGGAATGATCTGCGCAACCAGATCTGGCGGCTGCACGGCGGATGGCTGACCGCGGCCATCCTGGGGCTGCTCGTCACCTGGGCGGCGGAGATCGGTCTATGGCGGCTGCTTTTGCGCTTGATCGACGGCCCCTTGGATGGGCGGCTGGACTTTGGGGCCGCCGCCCGCATCTGGTTTGCCAGCGCCATCGTGCGCTATATCCCCGGCAACGTCTGGCAACCTCTGAGCATGACCGTCCTCTGCCGAGAGCGGGGCATCCGGGCCGAAGCCACCCTGATCAGCGTGGTGCTGATCCAGGTCATCACCCTGCTGGGCGTGCTGCCCCTGGCCGCAGTCTATCTGCTGTTCACTGGCAATTTGGGGATGCTCAGTGCCGGCATGACCGGGGCCATCCCTTGGTTGGCCGGGCTGGCCCTGGGATGCGTGCTGCTCTTTTTGTTGCGCCCCGGCTGGCTCTTTGGCCTGCTCAACTGGCTGTTGGTGAAGGTGGGCCGCCCGGCCCTGCCCATCACCTTTTCCAGCGCATGGCTCCTGGGCCTGCTACTCATCGGAATGGGCATCTGGATCCTGTGGGGACTGACCTTTGCCGCGGTCACCTTTGCCGTGGTGGACCTCCCCCCGGCCCAGATGGGGACAGACCTCTTCCATTTGGTGGGCACCTATCCTATGGCCTACGCAATGGGCTATCTCAGCTTCATCACCCCCAGCGGTCTGGGCGTGCGGGAAGGGGCCCTCTTCTTCTGGCTGGAACCGGTGATCGGCGGCGGCGTGGCTACCCTGGCCGCCCTGGCCATGCGTCTCCTCACCACCGCCGGGGAACTGGTATTGGCCGGGCTGGGCGCGTTGTGGGGGCGGAAAGAAAAGGAAAAGGCAAAAGGCAAAGGGCAAGAGGCAAAAGGCAAAAGTGTGTCGTTATGAAAACCCAGGGACTTCAACACCATTTTTGCCTTTTGCACTTTGCCTTTTGCCTTTTGCCTTAACTCCCCCCCAACAACCAAAGGTCATTCCGTGAAACCCAAACCCACGCCCAACCAAAATTCTCAATTCTCAATTCTCAACTCTCACTTCTCCGACCCCTACCGCACCGCCCTGCTCCTCCTCGTCCTGGCCTTCGTGGTGATCTTCACCGGCCTGGCCTGGGACTTTCACGCTGGCATGCGCACCCACAAGGCGGATCTGGGCCAGATCGACCAGGCCGTGTGGAACAGCAGCCAGGGCCGCTTCCTGCAATTCACCGAACGGGAGACCACCTCCGTCCGCCTCACGGACCATGTGGAGCCGATCTTCGTTCTGATCAGCCCCATCTATTGGCTGTGGAACGACGTGCGCGCCCTGCTCCTGCTCCAGGTGATGGCCGTGGCCGCCGGGGCCTTCTTTGTCTATGCCCTGGCCCTGGAAAAGCTGGATCAACTGGTGACCGAGTCCAAGCGCGCCCTGATCTGGCACCGGGAACCCCTGCGCCAACTCACCCGGCCCCTTGCCCTGGCCCTGGCCGCCGCCTATCTCCTGACCCCCCAACTCCAATCCGTCCTCCTCACCGAAGTCCACGCCGTGGCCTTTGGCGTCCCCCTGATCCTGTGGGCCTTCTGGGCCGTCGAACGCCGCCGCTGGGTCCAATTCATCCTGGCCGCCCTCCTCACCGCCGCCGTCAAAGAAGAGATGGCCCTCCTCGCCGCCGGCCTGGGCGTCTGGGCCATGTGGCGGGGGGTGGGGATTGGGGATTTGGGATTGGGGATTTGGGGATCGGGCACCACCGATCAATCTCCCAATCTCCCAATCTCCCAATCCCCAATCCCCAATCCCCAATCCCTCCTCCCCGGCCTCCTCGTCACCCTCGCCGCCCTAACCTGGTTCTACCTCGCCACCTTCGTGATCGTCCCCCACTACGCCGCGGATTGGTATGACGTGGCCGAGAGTACCTATTTTCAACGCTATGGGGCCTTGGGCAACTCGCCCGTGGACATCTTCAAGAGCTTTCTCACCCAGCCCGGCCTGGTCTTGGAGATCAGCCTGGAACCGGCCCGGCGGGACTATGTGCTGGGCTTGCTGGCCGCCTTCGGCTTCTTCAGCCTCCTGGCCCCGGAGATTTTGTTGCTCTGCCTGCCCGTGCTCCTGGCCAACAGCCTCAGCGCCTTCCCGGCCCAATACTACAGCCAATTTCACTACGACGCCCCCCTTGTGCCCTTCGTGGCGGTCAGCGCCCTCTATGGCGCGGCCCGGCTGTGGCGTTTTGCCGCCCGGCGCATCACCGGCTCCTCGGCCAGCTTCCAGCACCTCCCCGCGGCCAGCCCGGCCAAGATGGCGCTGATGGCCTTCACCCGCAACGCCGGCGCGTCCGTGCGCCCCCTCTTGGCCCTGGGGCTGATCGGGTGGAGCCTGGCCTGGGCCAGCGGCGTCTATGCCCAATCCGGCCGGGGTCCCTGGGGCGGCATCTTTGACCCCACCCCCGTCACCGCCCACCACCGCCTCCTGGACCGCTTCACCGCCCAGATCCCCGCGGACGCCGCGGTCACCGCCACCGCCGCCGTCCACCCCCACGTCAGCCACCGCCAACACATTTACCAATTCCCCCGCGGCTTGGACGTCCCCACCAACCCGGCCACCTGGGCCCTGATCGACGTCACCACCAACACAGACCTCCCCCCCGGCGATGTCAAATCCACCGTGGACGCCCTCCTCGCCGCCGACTGGGGCCTCATCGACGCCACCGACGGCTTCCTGCTCCTGGCCAAAAACACCCCAACCAAAACCATCCCCGACGCCTTCTACAATTTCGCCCGCGCCCAATCCCCAATCCCCAAACCCCACCCCCCCATCCCCAATCCCCCCCCCCCCCCTCCTTTACACAACCCCCCGCCCCCCCAACTAGGCCCGAGCCCGTGTTGCCTCTTTTTTTTGTAAACAAAAAAAAAA
>JAGNDO010000143.1 GCA_018003515.1 Caldilineaceae bacterium | reverse complement strand
TATTCTCTCTTTTCATCTGGAGGCCGCCACATAAGTCCATTGTCTTGATTTCCCTTTGACCACCGGCACAAACCCCCTCCTTTCGTGCCTTCTTCTGTTGCCTCTGCCCCATATTGAGAATTGCTGATAGGGGCCTCATTTTCGGGGCACGCTCCCCGAAAATTGCTAGTACCTAACCAGCGAAATCCTTGTTTTTTGTGCAAGAATTTTTACCACAAAGGACACAAAGAACACAAAGAGGGATTTATTCTTTTGAAATCTTTGTGTTCTCTGTGATCTTTGTGGTAAATCTTTTTGGTTCTGGCTAGGCAAGGTTGGGGATTTGGGATTGGGGATTGGGATCGGGTCAGACTCACTGCCACGGATCCTCGCCCGATCCCTAATCCCCAGCCCCCAATCCCCAATCCCCAGCCCCCAATCCCCAATCCCCAATCCCCGTCAGGAAAATTCCCACAAAAAAACAGGATTTTCCCGCTACACTGCCCAACCTGCCCGTGCTAAAATGGTCGTCAGGTTCGATCGTTTTTCATGGGTATTTTTATGTCCATTTTTCATCTCTTTCCACGATCAATCACAAGATCAACCCAAGGAGTCATAATGGCAGACAAAGGTAATCTTAAACTAGGACGCCGCGATTTTCTGCGGGTGGCTGGTTTGGGGGCCGGTGCGGCAGCGGTCGCCACGGTAGCCAAGCCAACGACAGTCAAAGCCGCGTCGTCAGGCGGCAAGTTCTCCGACCCGGCCGGACGCATCAACCGTCCGTGGTGGGTGCGCACCGTAGACCAGCCGACGATTGAGATCGACTGGAATGTGATGCAACGCTATAACGAACGCACGGGCACCGTGCGCGGCCCTGGCATGGCCGGCTATGTGGGCGCAGACGAGGTGGATCGCTTGACCGCGGTAGCCGCCAAGAACGAACTCCAGCGTATGCTGGACAATGTGGATGGCTACACCCTCAAAGACCAGGCGTTGTCCGATGCCCATGCGTCCTTGGGCTGGAGTTTCCTGGGACCGCAAAAGGCACCCACGCCGGAAGATCGGGGCGTGCCCAAATGGACAGGAAGCCCGGAAGAAGCGGCCAAGATCATTCGGGCCGCCATGCGCCATGTGGGTGCGGCCACGGTGGGCTTCATTGAGTTGGACGACAACACACGCAAGCTAGTCTATGGTGTTGATCCCGATGGTAAAGACATGATCTTTACCGAAGATATGGTAGCTTCCGAGACCGAAGATGCTCGCTACATCCCCAATTCGTGCAAGTATGCGATAGCCTACACAGTGCAGATGTCCCAAGAAACCATGCGCCGTTGTCCCACGCCCCTGGCCTCCCAGACCACTCAGTTGGCCTACAAGCGCGGCCAGGACATCCAGGCATCGACCCAGGAATTCATTCGTGGGCTTGGCTATCAATGCTTGGGCGAATCCAGCACGAACGCGTTGGCCATTGCCCCAGCCATGGCCGTCATGGCCGGTCTGGGCGAGCTGTCCCGGCTCAACCGCTTGATCACCCCGGAATTTGGGCCAATGGTGCGTGTCTTCACCCTTCTGACCGATCTGCCCGTGGCCCTTGACAAGCCCATCAACGCCGGCATCATGGAGTTCTGCAAGCGATGCAAGAAGTGCGCCGAGGCTTGCCCCTCCGAGTCCTTGAGCTTTGACACCGAACCGACCTGGGAGACCCGGGGCGGTTGGAACAATCCTGGCCACAAAGCCTACTTCGAGGATGCCACCACCTGTCTGGCCTATTGGCGAGAAGTGGCGGGCACCAACTGCGGCATCTGCTTTGCGGTCTGCCCCTTCGCCAAGAAGGAGAAAGCCTGGATCCACGAGTGGGTCAAGGCAACTGGATCTGTGTTGCCAGTGGCGGACAGCTTCTTCCGCACCATGGATGACGCCTTCGGCTACGGTGTGCAGGCCAACGCCGAAGAGTGGTGGGGCCTGGATCTGCCTGAATTCGGTATCGACACCACAATGACTGTTAGGGAGGGTTAATCATGTCTGAAAAAATGACTATCGTCATCCGTAAGCGCTCATGGATCGAGTGGACCAGCTGGGCCGTCTGGCTGATTGGGGCCCTCTTGATTATCCAGAATGCCATCGGCAGTGCACAAGAACTGGAGCCACGCTCCGCCCTGATCCTCTGGGTCAGCCTGGCAGTCTGGCTCCTGGCCGGACTGGTGGTCTGGTTCGTGCGCAGAGACCGCTAATTTGTCAACCGAGACGGGAGAGGATACACTCCTCTCCCGTCTTCATGTTTGCGCCCTATTTCAAGCAAACTATCGACCCTCTAACTCAGTGATAAGAATGTCGCATGTCATCTTCTTCTCGTTCACCTATTTCACTTGACGAACCGATAGACAGCCGAAGAGAGACCAAAGCAGTCGTTCGTCAACGCCAGAACCGGCGGGAGCGGCTGCTTTTACTTTTGGCTGCCGGGGCCGTTGTGCTGGCCTGGTTCTATGGATATTTCACCAGCGGCGCGGACGTTGCGCCCCTGGTGCCAAAGGTACTCCCCGGCGCGGTCTCTGTGACCATCCAAGGGGATCTGTTTGTGGGCAGCGACGACGCTGGCCAGATCATCGGCTATGCGGCCACCGCCACCGCGCCGGGCTATGGCGGCCCCATTGATGTGCTGGTCGGGGTTGATCCAACCGGCGTGGTGTTGGGGGTCGAAATCGTGGCCGAACGGGAGTCGCCCGGCTTTTTCCGCTTGGTGACGAGCAGCGATCTGGTCGCTGAATACACCGGGCGGGCGATGACAGATCCCCTGCGCCTGGGCGATGACCTGGATGCCGTGACCGGGGCTACGGTCAGTTCGGAAGGGGTGGCGAATGGCGTGCGGGCGGCGGTGCGCACGGTGGCCGCCGAAGCCCTGGCGACCGCGTTGCCCCCAGAGGCCACACCCATCGAGTTTGGTGCGCCGGAAATCGTGCTGATCCTGCTCTTTGTCGCTGGCTATGTGGGCCACCGCATCCACAAACCCGTACTCAAGAAGCGCATCCGCTGGGCCACCCTGTTGGGCGGGCTGATCTTCCTCGGCTTCATCTACACCGCGCCCCTGACCATCACCATGATCGCCTCGTTGTTGAGCGGTTATTGGCCCGACTGGCATTCCAATCTCTATTGGTATCTGCTCATCGGCGGCATCCTCTTTGTCACCACGGTGGAGGCCAAGAACCCCTATTGTTCCTGGTTTTGTCCTTTCGGAGCCTTCCAGGAATGTATGGCCGCGGTCTCCGGGGCCAAGGTCTACCGGCCCCGCACCCTGAGCGATGGGTTGAAATGGGTGCAACGGGGGCTCTCGTTGACGGCCATTTTGCTGGGTCTGGCCTTGCGCCGCCCAGGTGTGGCAGGCTACGAACCCTTCGCCACCCTTTTTGATCTGCGGGGCAGCATGGTCCAATGGGCCTTGTTGATCATCGTGGTGCTGGCCAGCTTGGTCATGTATCGCCCCTTCTGTAACTATCTCTGCCCCATGGACCCGGTGATCGACATCATCGCGGCCACCCGACGCTGGATCAAGGAGACGTGGTCATCATGGCGCGCAAAACCGGCGAACCCCTAAAACAGAATCTGCTGCTGCTCTTCGTGGTCGTCTGTGTGGCCCTGGTCGGGCTGACCTGGGTGGAGGGGCTGATCGAGCCGCAAGAGAAGACGCCCGCCTCCTCCCGGGGTGTGCCGACAGCCGCGGGGCCAACATCCGAGGTCTCCCTTCCGCCCAGCTACTATACGGAAGAGCACAAGAACGAGGAAAAACATTCTGCGGGCACAGAAACAGCCACTGTGACACCTGCCGATATAGCGACGCCGATCCCCGCCCCGGCGACGCCAACTGCCCCGCCATCCACGCCAGACACGTTTGATGTGACCGAGGATCAGTAATATGATGCACCCATCCACGGGCATGACCCGACGATCTTTCTTGACTATTACAGCCATGACCGGGGGGCTGCTGGCCGCCGGCGGTGTGGCCCGCTTGGGCCGAAGCGACGCCAGCAGCAGCCAGCCCGTCACCGTGCGGGATGAGCGCTTGCTCATGGGCACGGTGATCCATCTGGCCGTGGTGGCACCGGATGCCGTCCAGGGCCAAGGGGCCATTGCGGCCACCTTCTCGGCCATGCAGCGGCTGATCGGCTACTTCGACTACCGTCGGGCCGACAGCGCCTTGGGGATCCTCAACCGAACCGGTGAACTGGCCAACCCGCCGGCCGAGTTCACCGCCCTGCTCGCCCAGGCCCAGGCCATCAGCGCCCTGAGCGATGGTGCCTTTGACGTGACCGTGCAGCCCCTGCTCGACGCCTATGGCCGGGGCGAGAGCGACCCCACGCCCTACGCAAAGCTGGTGGACTACCGCCGTTTAAGCGTAGACGCGGCCAAGATCAGCCTGGGGCAGCCTGGTATGGCCATCACCCTGGATGGCTTGGCCAAGGGCCGGGTGATCGACGAGGCCGTGACCACTTTGCAAAAGCTTGGCTTCGACCGGGTGTTGGTGGAAGCCGGCGGAGACATGATGGGCGTGGGCCAGCGGGCCGACAGCACGCCGTGGCGAGTAGGTGTGGCCAATCCCCGGTCCAAGTCGGGTGAATTGCTTGCCACCCTTAATTTAGCCGATGGCGCCCTGGCCACCTCCGGGGATTACATGAACTATTTTGTGCAGGATTTCAGCGCCCATCACATCGTGGATCCGCGCACGGGCCATTCCCCATCCGAACTGGCTTCGGTGACGGTGATGGCCCCCACGGCCACCGAGGCGGATGCCCTGAGTACCACCTTCATGGTGCTTGGGGTTGCCCAAGGCGAAGCTCTGGCCGCCAGGTTGCCAAACATAGAGGCCCTCTTTGTCACAAAGACGTTGCAACACCATGCCACGTCGGGCTTCCCCAAAACCACAAGAAGTTAAACCGATAGATCGGGAGTTCGCCATGACCGTTGGACAAAATTCGCAAATCGAGCAATGGACCGCCCGCCTGGATGCCCTGGAAGCCCAGGCGGACGCCACCCGGGCCCAGGCCGCCCAAGATCCCCAGGCCCATTTGGGCGCGCTGATAGCACTGGGCCAGCTCTATCAGGAGACGGGCAACGCACCCAAGGCCCTCACCCAGTTTGAGGAGGGGGTGGAGTTGGCCGAAGCCACCGGGGACAATGTGGCCGCGGCGCGCATGTGGGGACTGAAGGCTTTGGCTCTGCTCAAATTGGGCAATGCCAGCTTTGCCCAACGGGCCTTCTTCCGCTGTCTCAACCTGGCCAAAGAGACCGAACAGACCGCGTTGATCATTGATACCCAGATCCACATTGGTGAACTTCACATCATGTCCGGGCAGCAGGCCAAAGCCATCTCTCGGTTTGAACAGGCCTATGGGCTGGCCATGCAGGCCAGGGAGCAGACCCGGCAGATGCTGGCCGCCGGGCAACTGGGGGATCTCTTCCTGAGCATGGGATCCATGGACAAAGCCGTGGAATATTACGCCACGGCCATGAGTCAGGCCGAGGCCATGGGCAACCATCGGGCGGCGTCCGCGTTCCAAGTGGGCATTGGGGACGTATTGCTGGCCGAAGGGGACCATGCCCAGGCCGCCGAGCAGTATGAAATGGCCCTGGAACTGGCCGACGAGCAGCATGATCCCCGGGCCCAGTTGCGGGCGTTCAACGGCCTGCTGCGCACCCAGATTGCCGTGGAACGGACCACTTTGGCCCTGGTCTACGGAGATCGGGCCGTGGCGATTGCCCGAGAGATCGGGGACGACCCTACGGAGATCGCCAACATCAACTTGCTGGTCGCCTTCCTTTTGCAGCAAGAGCAGATGCGCAAGGCCCTGCCCTATTTGAAACGGGGGCTAGAGATCGCCGTGGCCCAGGAAGA